>NZ_JARFVE010000004.1:0-782165 GCF_029194105.1 Rhizobium mulingense
TCATTCGCGACCACCTTTGCCAGCAGCCTGAAGAAGGTCGAGTCGCGCAACGGTTTGAGAAGCCAGATGGCGCAATAAAGGTCTCGGTCACGGGACCCAATGAACAAGAATGCAGCAGCCGGAACCAGAACCGCGAGCAAATCGATCACGAGGGCCGTCATCCCCCCCGACAAGCGGCGTCGTCGTGAAAGCAATGTGCCGCTCAGTTGGAGAACATAGGCCAGCCAAATTGCCGCAAGTAGCAGCTCAAAGACAAGCCTCTCCTGTCCAGTAAGGCCCTGCGTCGTCAGCGCCGCAACGACCAAGAGACCGATTGTAGCGAACAGCGCGTTGAGCGGCGTCGATATCTTTGAGAAAGGCACTGCCGACATTACATACATACTCCCAACGCTCGGCATTCGTGGACAATAGATACCTTCGGGCCACACGCATAGGAACGGGGGGACTGATGCAATGTGTCTTCGCACCAAGGAATTTGGCAGCCGGAATCGCGTTACAACGTTTCACAGGGAATGTAGATCATCCGAACAACGAACGGGAGCCCGTGGCCTTGCTGACTGTGCGACGCTAACGGGGCAGCGGCTGCATCAGGCCAAAACCAATGCTGCCATTCGCTCCGAACTTACCAGCAATCGAGACTGGCTGAATCCTATTCTGCCATGCTCACCTTCCGGCGTCGACGCCCAGGTCCGGCTATCGGATAACAAGCGTCCTCTGGGTGCAAGGAGAGGCGGACCTCGTTCTAGGCACCACTGCGGAGGCATATCAGGAACGTTTCCTGTCGATGGTTAACACATTGCGTCAGCACGGCGTGGAAGCACCCGTTTATATTTCGATCGCATCGAAATGCCTGGAACCGAGCAATGGCGGTTTCAAAGAGCATATTCCAGATAATCCGGTCGTGCGGGCGCAACTGGCGCTGTCAAGAAGCGGCCAAGGTATCCGAGAGGGCGTGGATTCCGACGCGTTGCGGCCTGCAGTGGGAGGGTGGGCCGTTTATCCGAGTTCGTCAAACTCGCAATCACGAGATGAGGTGTTGAATGGCCCTTCCAACGAGCCGCAGTTCGTCGAACTGCGTCACAAATTCATAGGATATGACAAAGAAACCAGAGAAGAACAAACCTGGAAAGCGCTCCTCAACCGTTAGCACATGCGGCATCAATAGCTTCTGAAGAGGGCGCGCTACCAGAAGGGCTGCGCACACGCCTACAAAAGCGCCACCCAGGATGTCGGTCGCATAATGATAGCCAGCATAGATGCGCGGTAGGCAAATCACGAACGTCGACCAGATGAAGCAGGCCGCACCAAGCGGTCGGGATGCGCGCCACATCGTTGTCGATACCGCGAAGGTCAGCGCAGCATGGTCACTGGGGAAGGAACTCCAATGCTCAAGCGTTTTCGGATCAACGCCCAAAGGCAGCACGAAGTCGGGATTGCCTGAATGCAGCGGCCTGAGACGCTCGGGCAGAAACAGTTGTATGAGCCGAGATAAGCCAATTCCGAAGAACATATCGATGACGCATTCGACAACAACTGGCTTCCATTTATTTCGAAAAAACCATAGAAACCATAATAATATAAAAAGAGGCAGAAATTTTACAGTGTTCAAATCGAGAAAACGAATAATGAGCTTATTCGATATAATCGACTTGGATGAATATTGACCCATCAGCTTAATCACGAAGGTGTCGAGACTATTCAGCATCGAGAAGCCAGCCAATTGTTTGGTTTGGATGATCCATGATGTTTACTTATGTCATCGTCCCCTTAAGACCACTTCGTGCCGCCGGCGACACAGCAATAGTGCTCGACGATCACGTTCGCTCCCGGCGCTGTCGAATGTCCTTCAATACTCATTGCGGAATGATCCCCTCGTTCCAAATGGTCACCGCCCGCCAGGCGTCATTCTCACGTTGCGTGGCGGGGTCACGAAAAACGGCGCCCCTCTGACTCAAGCAAAGTCCCGCATCTTCGCGGGGCAATTGTGGGCGGGCTCCAATCATGCCGCCTCGGCAATATCGTTCGCTTGGAACAGATCTTCCTAATGTACGTTTGTGGGAAGCCTGCCCCACGGAGGACGCCATGATCAGCATCTGGGACGCGAATGTCGAATTGAAGATAGATGATCGTGTTCACGTCATCAGGAACGCTAGAGAGGCGGTCGCATTCTTGAAGAAATACTGGCCCGACAAGAGAAGCGCGACCTATGCGACAGTGTGGAAGGTATGCCTGGACGCGGCGAGTGGCGTTGTTCCCGATGCGGAAGCGCGATCTGCGTTCGAGGCTGCGGCGAAGGAATCCGGCATCCTTCATCAACCTTGAGGTCGCTTCGTTTGAAGTGAGAAACTGGATCATGCCGCCACTCAGCCGACCCTGGAAGAGTGGCAAAGGATGAAAAAGATCGGAGTCTGATTAGGAGCGATCGGGTGCGCCACTAAGCCTTGCGCTTTCTGTGAATTTTCGAAAGTGTCGGGCCGCGCGGAGAGTCGCTTGGGAGCGGACCGGAAAACTTGCCTCCGCACGACCCAACTCTTGGATGAGGTGGATCGCCAAGAGAAAGGCACTATGCGATCCGAAAGTACTGACTTTCTCCCGCGATCCGGTGAGTTAACTCTGCTGTCCCAATGCGGTTCCGGTACGATGCCGGACAGAAAAGCCCCTCACCTGGGGGCTTTGTCGAGTGTGTGTTGGAAAGGTGGATAGGCCGCAGCTCCGCGGCACTTCCGGGCCCCGAACAAGGTAATTGAAAGAAAGTTACATTCGCCTCGGCGAATTCCGCTCGTCGGAAAAACCCCGGCCGGGGCGGGGAGTGCACGGAGGGGGTGGTTTTCTAAGCAGAACAGCAACTGGTTGCATCATGATAAATCTATGAGGTTATTTTGAAATTCAGATTAATTCGATGTTAAGTTTCCTTTCGCTCTTCAAAGGTAAAGCGGTCGATTTTCGATGTGTGCGGTTCGTGACAAAAGTCCTCGCCTGGGTAACAAAAGTAAAACTGTCCCCTATTCTCTCTCCTGTGCGTTGAGCGGCCGCTTGATCTGGTCGTGCGTAACGGGATGAAAGCGTACGTACTCGCAATGTATCAACCGTTATACTTGGCTCTAGGCTGGACCTGCGTTGACCTTTCCCACTAACAGAGGATGTTGCGATCGGCTCCCAGACAGCACCTTTTAAAGAACAAGCTTCTGAACATTTTGCCTGAGCACGACTTCGTCCCTCTTGCACCGCATCTGGAACTGGTGGCCCTTCCACGGGGCTCGATAATTGCCAAAAGAGGTGAGAACTTCGAGCACGTCTATTTCCTGGAGAGCGGCATTGCCTCTCTTGTTGCAACCACTCCCGCGGGCAACCAAGCGGAGGCGGGCGTCTTCGGGTTCGAAGGTTATGTCCCGACCACAGCCATTGCCGGTGTTGACAGCAGCACCCATGACATCAGCATGCAATGGGATGGTGAAGCCTACCGCATGAGCTATGAAAACTTCCGGGTCGCGATGGAGGAGAACCGCAACCTTTGGAAGGTCATCATCCGCTCCATTGAGGCCTTCTCGGTCCAACTCGCCTACACCGCAGTCTGCAACGCAGTCCATGACGTCAACGAGCGCTTGGCGCGATGGCTGCTGATGTGCGACGACCGCATATCTGGCAATCGGTTGCCTGTTACCCATGAATTCCTGTCCATGATGTTGTCGGTCAGGCGCGCCAGCGCGACGACGGCATTACATGTGCTGGAAGGCAACGGCTTCATCCGATCCGAGCGCGGCATTGTCGTCATCAGGAACCGCGAGGCGTTGGAAGAATTCGCTCACGATGCTTACGGCATACCCGAGTCAGAGTACCGTCGACTAATGACCGGGCTCTTCTGAAAGACCGAAGAAACGGCGTTACCTCAGTCGGCAAAAGGATCATCAGCTACATCGGTCATTCCGCCGCCGAGACGTCGGATTCGCAGTGTCGCAGTCGACGGCCGTCAGCGAGGTGCAGAGGATCAATCCAGCAATCATCGGTCAACGTCCCCGTGCTCGGCCGCCTCGAGCTTGCTCCTCAGCGCCTGTTCCTGCTCATAGGTTTTGTGCGGGAAATGCTCCCAGCACCACCAGCGGACCGGAATTGCCTTGGATGGACTGTGGCCGAATCCTCCGCACTCTCGGCAGCCTTCCTCCTCGCAATAATGCTCAAAGTGTCCATTGGCGCGCCGGGCGCGGTCGAATGGTTGGTAATGCTCATGGCGTATATAGCAAACTCGTTTGCACCGGTTCCCCGCCTTGTTGATGATGCTCGAGCCATAGGCCTCGCGCGATACCATCTTGATTGCATCGTTCGGCAGCGCGCGAGCGAGCGCCTTTGCCTCTTCCCATGGCGCGCGCATGCAAACGTCGACTTCCTCTTGCGTCAGCAGCAGGACAGGCATTTGGATCGGCTTGACGACACCGTTGGGATCGGTCGTCAGAAAGGCATAAAGATCGTCTCGTTAGACCGTCTTTGACTTTCCACCCTCTTCCTTGCTGGCCGGGTCCGGCTCGGCGAAGCTGGTCACTGGCTACGAGAAGTCGACAGCATCGTCCGGCGGCATCAGCCGGTTTCTGCTCGCCGCTCGCAGAGGTAATGAGTTCGTCTTTGTCGGGGAGTGGGAACCGGCTTCATGAAGCGTTCCGCCGCCGAGCTCCGTGAGCAGATGGACAAGCTGTTTATCGGCAAGCCCGCAGTCGATACCAGCAGAAAGCGCAATACTGTCTACATGCGTCCGGAGCTTGTTGCTGAGATGCGAACATCTAGGATGGACTCATGACGCGAAGCTGCGACATGCGTCGTATAAGGGAGCGGGAGGCGCAGGATCACGCCGCGGTTTATGAGATGGAATGAGAATTACAGCCTCACGCAATTGAGGCAGCTTAGGCATCCTGCACGAAAGGAAAAATAACGATGCTGCGGGCGCTTCTGAACACACGTATGCAAGTCTGCTTAAAAGCAATTTTTCTTCTGGCAGCTATTGGGTTGAAGCCAGCAGCCGCTACGCCTCCGTGTCCTCCCCGGAACGAATTACTGGCGAAGGCGACGGTCGTCGTTGAGGAACGCGTGAAGTCGCTATCGATCGGAGAATCACGTTTGCTGCCGACGGACCCCAACGATTCGACCCGGATGATACGGATCGATTTGGAAATGGAACTGGCCACGATGGCGTTGATTACCGGCCTCGGTGGTGACGACACGTTCGAATGGGAACTTTCACGGAACGAACTAGGTCCTGGTTTGGAACTCTATTCGATGAACAACTGCAGCTATCACAAGTTCCCGGATGATTTATTTTCCCGCTAGTCGTCGGGTTCGTCACATCGATATTAATGCTGTTCCATCCACATGGCCATCCTCGTCCAGTTCATGCACCGGCCGATAGGTGTTCCTCTCCAGTTCATGCTATGTGTCCAGAATGGACCTGAGAAATATGGCGCACCCGACAGGATTCGAACCTGTGACCTTTGGAATCGGAATCCAACACTCTATCCAGCTGAGCTACGGGTGCATGCCTGAGGCGTTGAATCGCCTGTCCGATGGGTGGTTCTTAGCCTAGCTTGCGGCCGGCTTCAATCGTGAAATTCTCAGAAATACCGATGCTTGCGGTTTGGCACGTGTTTTTGTGTGTCAGCCTCTCGGTGCGTATAAAAAACTCCGCCGGCCTTGCGGGCGGCGGAGCGGTCGTCGGGCGATGAGCTTGCAGCGCTCAGATCTGCATGGCGCCGGGGCCGGGGATGGCTTTCGGCGGCACCTTGCCGAGGATGATCATGCCGAGCACCTCGTCCTTGGTCACATCCTCGGTGCGGGCGTGGCCCACCACCTGGCCGTTCTTCATCACCGAGACGCGGTCGGCGAGGTCGAAGACGTCGTGGATGTCGTGGCTGATGAGGAAGATGCCGATCCCTTCCTTCTTCAACTGTTTGATCAACTCGCCCACCTGTGCCGTCTCCTGCGGCCCGAGCGCTGCCGTCGGCTCGTCCATGATCAGGATGCGGGCGTTGAAGAGAATGGCGCGGGCAATCGCCACCGATTGCCGCTGGCCGCCCGAAAGCGCCTTCACCGGCTCCTTGAAGCGCTTGAAGTTTGGGTTGAGGCGCCCCATTACTTCGCGGGCGGAAGCCTCCATCGCCACGTCGTCGAGCGTACCCCAGCGGGTTTTCAGCTCGCGGCCGAGATATAGGTTGGCGGCGGCGTCGACATTGTCGGCGACGGCGAGTGTCTGGTAGATCGTCTCGATCCCGTATTTCTTGGCATCGCGCGGGTTGCGGATGTCGGCCGGCTCGCCATTGATCAGGATCTCGCCGGAGTCGCGCTTGTAGGCGCCGGAGAGGATCTTGATCAGCGTCGATTTGCCGGCGCCGTTGTGGCCGAGCAGGGCGACGACTTCCCCGGGGTAAAGATCGACCGAGGCATTGTCCACGGCGTGGATGCCGCCGAAGGCGATCGAGATGTTTTTCAGTTCCACGAGGGGAGTGCGGTGATCAGTCATGTTTGAGGCTCCTCTCACTTGGCACGGGCGCGATAGACGGTGTCGAGCCAGACCGCCACGACGAGGACGGTGCCGACGACGACGCTCTGCAGCGGCGTGTCGACATGGGCGAGAACCATGCCGGATTGCAGCGATTGCATGACGAGCGCGCCGAGCATGGCGCCGGCGATGGTGCCGGTGCCGCCCGCCAGCGACGTTCCACCGATCACGGCGGCGGCGATGGTGTAGAGCTCGTCGAGCGTGCCCTGCGAGTTGGTTGCCGCATTGAGGCGGGCGGTGGAAATCGCAGCAGCGATCGCGGCCAGAATGCCCATCAGCGCGAAGATGCGCACCGTCACCCAGCGGGTCTTGATACCGGCCAGTTCGGCCGCTTCAGGGTTGCCGCCGATCGCGAAGACATAGCGGCCGAAGCGCAGCCGGGTGGCGATGAAGGTCATGATGATGCCGACGACGATGGCGATCAGCACCGGCACGGCGATGCCGTAGGGAATATCCAGGCCGGTTTCGGGCCAGGGGATGTTGTTGGCTTCGGCATATTTCTTTGCGATGTTGATCGGCCAATAATAGCTGTTGGCGATCGAGACGGCGCCGAGGATCAGCACGCAGCTCAGGATGGCGAGGAAATATTCCGCCCACATCGGCCGGCGCGGGAAGCCGAAGCGGCGGCGCTGGCGGCGCGAGCCGACGATGCTGGCGATGACGAAGAGGCAGGCGGCGATGCCGACGATCCAGCTCCAGGTGGCGCCGATTGAGCCCTCCGCCCCACCGCCCATGATGCGGAAGGTCTGGTCCATCGGGGCAACCGTCTGGCCGCTGGTGACGAGCCAGGTCGCGCCGCGCCAGACGAGCAGGCCGCCGAGGGTGACAATGAAGGAGGGAACGTTCAGGAAGGCGATGATCAAGCCCTGGAATGTGCCGATCAGGCCGCCGGCAATCAGGCCGATGACAAGCGTAATCACCCAGGTGAAGGGGCTGTCGAAGCCGATATACTCAGGCAGGATCTTCGCCTGCGTCACACCCATGATCATGCCGCAGAGGCCGAGCACCGAACCGACCGAAAGGTCGATGTTGCGGGTGACGATGATCAGCACCATGCCGGTCGTCATGATCGCGATATCGGTCGTCTGAACCGAGAGGTTCCAGAGATTGCGCGGGGTCAGAAACAGGCCGCCGGTGATGATGTGGAAACCGATCCAGATGATGATGAGCGCGCCGATCATGCCGAGCAGGCGTGTGTCGATCTCGGTTGCGCGGAAGAAGCGGGTCACCGGGTTGGCTTCCGCCGTTCGCGGCCCGCTTGATGTGGTGGATTTTACCATTTCGGCCATGGGTTTTGCCGTTCCCCCATTGTGTTTGGACGGCTGCGCCGGCATGCCCGAGTTGTGGGCGGCGTCATCGTCTGTTCTTCAAATGACCATCGTGATGCTTCCGGAAACCGGTCGCCTGGCGTCGCGACACCCTTCCGGCAGGGAATGCAAATCCGCGATGGTGCGGCGGGCGGAGGAACTGCATTCTTGGAGTTCGCATCCGCATCCGGCGCCGCAACGGTCTCTCCGCTGCGGCGCCGGATTTCGTTCGAAGCTTGCTTACTTGCAGGCGGCGACCGTGCCGGCCTTCACGCCCTGGCAGGCTTCAGCCTTGGAGATCCAGCCGGCGTCGATGACGACGTTCAGATTGTCCTTGGTGATGGCAAGCGGCTTCAGGAAGACCGACTGCATTTCAACACCCTTCGGGCCGCCCTTGAAGGCCTGTGCGCCTTCGATCTTGCTCATGTCCTTGCCGCCGGCGAGGTCGAGAGCGATTTCAGCGGCGCGCTTGCCGAGTTCGCGGCTGTCCTTCCAGACCGATACCGTCTGCGTGCCAAGCGCGATGCGGTTCAGCGCCGCCTTGTCGCCGTCCTGGCCGGAAACCGGAACGGAGCCGGCGAGGCCTTGGGCGTCGAGCGCTGCGATCGCGCCGCCGGCCGTGCCGTCGTTGGAGGCGACGACGGCATCAACCTTGTTGTTGTTGGCGGTCAGGAACTGCTCCATGTTGCGCTGGGCGTTCTCCGGCAGCCAGCCGTCCGTATAGGCCTCGCCGACATTCTTGATCTTGCCGGCGTCGATCGCGGCCTTCAGCACTTCCTGCTGGCCCGAGAAAAGGAAGTCTGCGTTCGGGTCGGAGGACGAGCCCTTGATGAAGACGTAGTTGCCTTCCGGCTTCGCCTTGAAGACGCCTTCGGCCTGCAGGCGGCCGACTTCCTTGTTGTCGAAGGTGATGTAGAAGGCGGCCGGGTTTTCGATCAGACGGTCGTAGCCGACAACCGGGATGCCTTCAGCGGCAGCCTTTTCGATGGCCGGGCCGATGGCGTCGGAGTCCTGGGCAAGGATGATCAGCGCGTTGGCGCCCTGCGAGATCAGCGATTCGACGTCGGTCAGCTGCTTGGCGGCCGAAGACTGCGCGTCAGCGGAAATATACTTAGCACCCTTGGCTTCGAGAGCCTTCTTGATGGCGGCTTCGTCCGTCTTCCAGCGCTCTTCCTGGAAATTCGACCAGGAAACGCCGACGACGAGATCAGCAGCCATGGCAGCAGTATGCACGGAAACAAGGATGGCGGCGCCTGCCATCAATTTCAAAATAGACTTCATAGTGTCCTCCCGAGTGAGTTGCGACCGGCCCAGCCCATGCTTCCTCCGGCCACCGCGATACGCCTGTCGAGGAAAGTTCGGATTATTTTCTCGACAGTCGAGAAATTTGATGTCAGAGATTTTTTCAGCTGTCAACACTGACTTTCGGCCTCAGCCTCTTGCGGAAGGGCGGCCGGACATGCAGTGGAAATCAGGGGCGGATAAGCAGGAGGAGAGGGCGGCATTCATGCTGACCAAGTCGAGCACGGAGCTGGTCCGTAAGAGAAACAGCGTGCTCGTGCTCTCCGTGCTGCGCCGTCACGGCGCGCTCGCTCATACCGAAATTTCCGATTTCACCGGTCTTTCCTCGGCCACCATCTCGGCGATCACAGCCGATCTGGAACGCGCCCAGATCATCGAAAAATCAGAGCAGCAGGCGGCGAGCGGCCGTGGCCGGCCGCGTGTGCTTTTGCGCCAGCGGCGCGATTGCGGCTATCTCATCGTCGTCATAATCTCCTCGGACGCCGTGCAATATTCGCTGGTCGATTATGCCGGCAAGCTGATCGACCGGTTCAGCGAGGAGCGTTCGCATGATCCCTCAGGCGCTGCCCGCTTCATGGAAGGCGTGCGCGCCGGCCTTTCGCGCATCCTCGATCGCTCCCGCATTTCCCAGGAAAAAGTGCTGCTGATCTCGATCAGCAGCAAGGGCCTGGTCGATTCCACGGAGCCGGTGCTCATCTGGTCGCCGATTTTCGGCAGCGATCAGATCGATTTCGAATCGGCGCTGCGGCCGGATTGGCAGACGAAGGTCATTCTCGACAACGAGACGCTGCTCGTCGCGGCCGCGCTCGGCGCCCGTGAGGAGATCGCCAAGGGCGCCGATTTCCGTTCGCTCGCCGCGCTGTCGCTCGGCCACAGCATCGGGCTCGGAATCGTCCGGCGCGGCGGCCAGACCGGCCAGGAGGTCTCGGCGCCGAATTTCGGCCACATGCTGCACATGGCGGGTGGCGGCCTCTGTCGCTGCGGCACCCGCGGCTGTATCGAGGCCTATGCCGGCTTCTACGCGATCCTGCGCAGCGCCTTTGAAGTGCCGCTCGACACGATCCCAGCCAAATTCGTCCCCGTCGCCGAGCTCGACAAGATCGCCGCAAAGGCCCGCCAGGGCCACCGCACCTCCGCCTTCGCCTTCCGCCAGGCGGGGCTCGCCCTCGGCAACGGGCTGTCGCGCATGCTCAGCCTTACCGAACGCATGCCCATCGCCATCACCGGCCCCGGCACCCGCTATTACGACCTGCTGCGCCAGGGCATCGAAGAGGGCCTCGGCCAGTCGCATATCGTGCGCATGGAAGGCATGCCGGAAATCCGCATCGTCCCCGAAGAATCCATCCTCGTCTTCGAAGGCCATCTCAACAGGGCACTGTCGGTGATCGATCAGGACATCGTGATCTCGGGCGTTCAGGGCGGGGATTAGCGCCGAGAACTGCAGCGACGGCTAGGTTTCTGGCGCAACGCACCCCTCACCCTCCGTCATTCCAGGCCTTGAGCCTGGAATCCACGGCCCCCACCCTCCATCCCGCTCAACCTTGAGCCGAGCACCTACACCGCATCCTCAACAACGGGCAAATCGCGCCTCCTTTGCTCCCTCATGTCTGTGCTCGTTACAGGAATCCATCGCGTCCTTGGGCGCGGGTAACTCCCTTCAAGGCCTTATGGGGTTCATTCACCGCGCAGACGCGCGGTGGCTGGATTCCAGGCTCAAGGCCTGGAATGACGGAGGTTGGGGGCGGGTTACTGCTAAACGAGCGGTCGGCGTTTCGGCAGGCGGGTCGTGTCCGGTGCCCGGTATAGCCGCCTTCGACCAGCAACTGCGACGCCTCATCCGCTGCGCCGGCGGCGATTTTGTTGCAAACGCAACCCTCACTTTCCGTCATTCCAGGCCCTGAGCCTGGAATCCAGGGCCGCACCCTCCGCCCCGTTCGGCCTTGAGCCGGGCATCCACACCGCCGCCTTTACCAGACAAACGCAAAATGGCCGGGCGTCTGCCCGGCCATCTCATGCATGGTTGCCGGTCGGGAGAGGGCCGTCAGCCAATCTTGATCAGCTTGCCTTCCTTGACCGACTGCACCGCCGCATCGGCAAGCGCCAGCGCTGCGAGACCATCGGCGCCGGACGGCGAAATCTTCGAGCCCTTCTCGATCGCGGCGATGAAGGCGGCGATCTCGTTGGCGTAGGCTTCGGTGTAGCGGGTCATGAAGAAATCATGTAGCGGCGGGCGGGTGTAGCCGTCGCCGTTGGCGACCTCGATCGAGACCGGGCGCTGGTTTTCAGCCGCCGCCATGCCCTTGGCGCCATGCACTTCGATGCGCTGGTCGTAGCCATAGGTGGCGCGGCGGGAGTTGGAGATGACGGCCTGCTTGCCCGAGGCGGTCTGCAGGATCACCGAGACGCTGTCATAGTCGCCGGCTTCGCCGATCGCCTTGTCGACGAGCACGGCCGCGGTCGCCAGCACCGAGACCGGCTCTTCGCCGAGCAGGAAACGGGCCATGTCGAAATCGTGGATCGTCATATCGCGGAAGATGCCGCCCGAGCGCTTGATGTAGTCGACCGGCGGGGCGCCGGGATCGCGCGAGGTGATCGTCACCATCTCGACATCGCCGATCTTGCCGTCGTCGATGACCTTGCGCACCGCCATGAAATGCGGGTCGAAGCGACGGTTGAATCCGACCATCAGCTTGGCGCCGGTCTCTTCCACCACCTTGATGCAGGCCTTGACGCGGGCGACGTCGAGGTCGATCGGCTTTTCGCAGAAGATCGCCTTGCCGGCGCGGGCGAAGCGCTCGATCAGGTCGGCATGCGTGTCCGTCGGAGTGCAGATGACGACGGCGTCAATATCTCTCGCGGCCTCGATTGCCTCGATGGTGCGGACCTCGCAGCCATAGGCCGAAGCGATGGCTTCGGCGGCCTGCGGAAAGGCGTCCGCCACCGCAACCAGCGTCGCATTGGCGTCGCCGCTGATGGCCTTGGCGTGAACCTTGCCGATGCGGCCGGCGCCGAGAAGACCGAATCTCACTGTCATAGGAACCTCCCTTGATTCGGAACAAATAAACCGAATTACCCAAAAACTGGAATTTTCATTCCATCTTCTCTGCGTCGCGTCAAGCCCGCGGCTCTTTCACAATTGCAAGATTCGAACTAAAGACAAGCGCGGCACAGGCCGTGGGCCGTGCGACGCATGCCGGGGGCATGTGGGACATATCCGACCGCGGGGCACAGATGCAACTGATCGATCCGAACCATCCGGCATACCGGCGCCTCTGGGTGCGGATTGCCATCGTTGCCGTCTGCTTCAGCTGGGCCACGGTCGAGATTATCGGCGGCGATCCCTTCTGGGCCGTTATCTCCGCCGGGGCGGGCGCCTATGCGTATTATATGCTGTTCTGGAGCTTCAATCCGCAGCCCGAGGTCGCGGAGCCCGCAGCCGTGCCTGACGCTGACGACGACGAAGAGCCCGCGGCGCCGGCTGCGGACAAGCCTTCGAAGGACGGGCAGGCGGAATAGTCAGCGCAATCGCCTGAGCGCCTCGTCGATCAGGAGATTGGCCAGCATCATCCGCTTTGTCGCATTGTCGCGGAAGGGCAGGGCGACGCCGTCGGGATGATTGGCGCGTGCGAAGGCGCGGCGCTTCTCGCCGAGCGTCAGCGGCGTATCGGTCGCCGAGATCGCCAGTTCGGCGGCAACCTCTTGCGGGGCCGTGCGGGTGAGGTGATCCGGCATCACAGGCTCGGGTGGAAGCAGAGGCCCCGGTTTTTCCGCGGGCCGGGCTGTGGCTTCGTGTTCCAGATTGTCGAAATAGGCTTCGCCGATCCGCTGCGAGGCGACAGAGACACTCTCCATGACATCGAAGGCAAAGCCGGAGCCGAGGCCCGCAACACGGTGGGCGGCCGACGCTTCGGCGTCGTCTTCCGCCGTCTCGTCCTGCGCCTTCAGCCGCTCGAGCACTGATTGAAATACCGACTGTCCGAACAGCATCCCGCTTCCTTGAAGAGCATTCCGGCGTCTGCGATCGGCCGACGTGCTCTATTTTTTCACGCAATTTCCGGACGCAAAAAACCGCTGCGCATTTGCCGAAATTGCTCCGGCGCACATTAAGACCGGCCAAGATGGCGCCGGGCTTGCGGGCTCATCCCGCCTGCTTCAGGCTTTCCTCGAGGATTATATCGTAGAGCAGTCGTGCGCTCGGCGGCAGCGCCCGTTCGCTTGCCGCGATCAGGCTGTAGGGCTTGACGTTGATGTCGAAATCGATCGGCAGCACGCGCACGTCGGAGGCCTTGGCGCCCTGGCGGGCGAGGAAATGGGCGACGTCGACGGCGACGGGGGCGATCGCATCGGTTTCGCAGACGATGGCGCAGGTCAGCAGCAGCGAGGAGGTATTGACTATATTTTCCGGCAGCGCCACGCCGCGCGCCAGGAAAATGTCCTCGATCGTCCGGCGTAAGAGCGTGCCCGGCGGCTGGAACACCCAGTCGTAATCCCTGACATCGGCAAGGCTGCTCACCTTGTGCTTTAAAAGCGGATGGCTCTTGCGCACGATCAGGCAGGCGCGCTCGATGCCGATCTCCTTGACCTCGAACAGGCGCGGATTGAGATCGTCGGGAATGCGGCCGATGATGAAGTCGTGGCGGGCGGCGAGCAGCTCGCGGGCGAGCACGTTGCTGGTCTCCACCTGGATGTTGATCTCGATGCCAGGATAGGCCTTGCGCACCCTGTTGATCGCCGGCACGACAAGGCTCATGGCCGGCGCCGTCACCGCGCCGATGAAGACCGAGCCGCCCTTGCCGCTCTTCAATTCGCCGATCTCGCGGCTCGCTTCGCGCAGCTCCAGCAGGATCTTCCTGGCACGTCTGGCAAGGGCCGCGCCGAAGGTCGTCAGCACCACGCCGCGGGCCACCCGCTCATAGAGCTGAGCCTTGGTGATCGATTCCATTTCGGACAGCATGCGCGATGCGGCGGGCTGCGAAATGTTGAGGACATCCGCGGCTGCGGAAATCTGTCCGCTATCTTCGATTGCGACGATCATGCGCAGGTGATTCAGCTTAAGTCCCGCCCGTAAAAGGTTGTCATCACCGAAATTGTCGCTGTGGATATCGACGTGATCCATGGAAATGGGCTCTGAAACGATCGTCATGGTTGCAGCCTCCCCGCTGCGCTCCATCAAAAGTAATACTTTTTATCGATATACCAAAATTGTTATGCACTTTACCACTTATTCTATTTGACAGTTATAGGAATCCATACCAGTTTGCCGCCGTGTGCTGGTTGGCACTCAACACGTGTGAGATCGTGGAGGAGACCTACTTCGTTTCTCACCATCTGAAGTAACTATCCAATACGGAACCTGCCACAGTTTCGGGGCGGGCGATTTTTCGTCCGCTGCTCTATTAACAAGGGAGAGAGAAATGAAATCCATTATCTCATTGATGGCTGCGGCTGCCTTCGGCGTCGCTTCGTTCGTTATGCCTGCTATGGCGCAGGACAAGGGGCTCGTCGGCATCGCGATGCCGACGAAGTCCTCCGCTCGCTGGATCGACGACGGCAACAACATCGTCAAGCAGCTTGAGGCCGCCGGCTACAAGACCGACCTGCAGTATGCTGACGACGATATTCCGAACCAGCTGTCGCAGATCGAAAACATGGTTACCAAGGGTGCCAAGGTTCTCGTCATTGCTTCGATCGACGGTACGACGCTTTCCGACGTTCTCCAGAAGGCTCACGACGCCGGCATCAAGGTCATCGCTTATGACCGCCTGATCCGCGACTCGGCCAACGTCGACTACTACGCCACCTTCGACAACTTCCAGGTCGGCGTTCTCCAGGCGACCTCCATCGTTGACGCCCTCGGCCTCAAGGATGGCAAGGGCCCGTTCAACATCGAACTCTTCGGCGGTTCGCCGGACGACAACAACGCCTTCTTCTTCTATGATGGCGCGATGTCCGTTCTGCAGCCCTACATCGACTCCGGCAAGCTCGTCGTGAAGTCCGGCCAGACCGGCATGGACAAGGTCGGCACCCTGCGTTGGGATGCGGCAACGGCCCAGGCCCGCATGGACAACCTGCTCTCGGCCAACTACACCGACGCCAAGGTCGACGCCGTCCTGTCTCCCTATGACGGCCTCTCGATCGGCATCATCTCCTCGCTGAAGGGCGTCGGCTACGGTTCCGCTGACCAGCCGCTCCCGATCGTTTCCGGTCAGGACGCTGAAATCCCGTCAGTCAAGTCGATCATCGCTGGCGAACAGCACTCGACGATCTTCAAGGACACCCGCGAACTCGCCAAGGTCACTGTTGCCATGGTCGACGCCGTCATGTCCGGCAAGGAGCCCGAGGTCAACGACACGAAGACTTACGACAACGGCGTCAAGGTCGTTCCGTCCTATCTGCTGAAGCCGGTTTCCGTCGACAAGACCAACTACAAGCAGGTCCTCATCGACAGCGGTTACTACACCGAAGACAAGCTGAAGTAAGTTAAACAGGAGGCCGGAGCCCGCGTGCTTGCGGGTTCCGGCCTTCGATTTTATGATCGCCCCAGCTGTTTCAAGCTGCCGGCGCTGGAACTTTGACTATGGACAACACCATCCTAGAAATGCGGAGCATCACCAAGACGTTCCCGGGCGTCAAGGCGCTGGAGAACGTGAACCTCAAGGTTCGCAAGGGTGAAATTCACGCATTGGTAGGCGAAAACGGGGCCGGCAAATCGACCCTGATGAAAGTGCTCTCAGGCGTCTATCCCACAGGCAGCTATGACGGCGAAATCGTCTATGAAGGCGAGACGCGCCATTTCAGAGTGCTGAAGGACTCTGAAGAAATCGGCATCGTCATCATTCACCAGGAACTGGCGCTCGTGCCATTGCTGTCGATCGGCGAAAACATCTTCCTCGGCAACGAGAATGCCAAGAGCGGCGTGATCAGCTGGGAAGAGACTTATAACCGCACGAAGCAGCTGCTCCAGAAGGTCGGCCTGCGCGAATCCCCGAATACGCTGGTGACCGATATCGGCGTCGGCAAGCAGCAGCTCGTCGAAATCGCCAAGGCGCTGTCGAAGAGCGTGAAGCTGCTCATCCTCGACGAGCCCACAGCCTCGCTGAACGAGAAGGACTCCGATGCCCTGCTCAATCTGCTGATCGAGTTCCGCAATCAGGGCATCACCTCGATCATCATTTCCCACAAGCTAAACGAGATCCGCAAGGTCGCCGACCAGATCACGGTCCTACGTGATGGCATGACGGTCAAGACGCTCGACTGTCACGCGGACGAGATCAGCGAAGACATTATCATCAAGAACATGGTGGGCCGCGACCTTGCCGACCGTTATCCGCCGCGCTCAGTACCGATCGGCGAGACGATCTTCGAGGTAAGGAACTGGAACGCCTATCACCAGCATCACCGCGACCGCCAGGTGCTGCACAACATCAACGTCAATGTCCGCAAGGGCGAGGTCGTCGGCATCGCCGGCCTGATGGGCGCGGGCCGCACCGAATTCGCCATGAGCGTGTTCGGCAAGTCATACGGACACAAGATCAGCGGCGAGGTCTTCGTCGAGGGAAAGCCTGTCGATGTCAGCACCGTGCGCAAGGCGATCGATGCGGGTCTTGCCTATGTCACCGAGGACCGCAAACAGCTCGGCCTCGTGCTCAACGACACGATCCTGCACAATACGACGCTCGCCAACCTCGAAGGGATTTCGAAGAACAGCGTCATCGACGACATCACGGAGATGAAGGTTGCGACCGATTACCGGTCTAAACTGCGCATTCGCTCGCACGGCATCTTCCAGGAGACGGTCAATCTTTCCGGCGGCAACCAGCAAAAGGTCGTGCTGTCGAAGTGGCTGTTTTCCGATCCCGAGATTTTGATCCTCGACGAGCCCACTCGCGGCATCGACGTTGGCGCAAAGTACGAGATTTATACTATCATCAACCAGCTTGCCGCCGATGGAAAGGGCGTTCTGATGATCTCATCGGAAATGCCCGAACTGCTTGGCACTTGTGACCGCATCTACGTGATGAACGAAGGACGCATCGTCGCCGAACTGCCGAAGGGAGAAGCAAGCCAGGAAACCATCATGCGCGCTATCATGCGCTCAGGGGAGAAGAGACAATGACTCCGGTCAACCCGACAACCGAGGAAAGCAACGTCGTTTCAGTTGCCGATTACATCCGCGGCAACATTCGTGAATACGGCATGCTCATCGCGCTCGTCGCGATCATGGTATTCTTCCAGTTCTACACCGGCGGTATTCTCTTCAAGCCGGTCAACCTGACGAACCTCGTCCTGCAGAATTCGTTCATCGTCATCATGGCGCTCGGCATGCTGCTCGTCATCGTGGCTGGGCATATCGACCTGTCGGTCGGTTCGATCGTCGCCTTCGTCGGCGCGCTCGCGGCAATCTTCACCGTGACATGGGGCATGAATTTCTGGGTCGCCGGCCTGATTTGTCTGATCGTCGGCGGCATTATCGGCGCTACGCAGGGCTATTTCATCGCCTATCACCGCATCCCGTCCTTCATCGTGACGCTCGCCGGCATGCTCGTCTTCCGCGGCCTGACGCTGACGGTGCTGGCCGGCAAGAACATCGGCCCGTTCCCGAGGGAATTCCAGGTCATCAGCACCGGCTTCCTGCCGGGCGACATGATCGACGTCTTCGGCACGCCCGTCCAGTCGACCTCGCTGATCCTGACCGTCATCCTGCCGGTCATCCTCTTCTACCTCGCCTGGCGCCGCCGCAAGGTGAATGAAAGCCATGGCATCGATGTCGAGCCGCTGGGCTTCTTCATTGGCCAGAACCTGGTCGTTTCGGGCGCCATTTGGTGGCTCGGCTATCAATTGTCCAGCTACAGGGGCCTGCCGAACGTTCTCGTCGTCATGCTGGTGCTGATCGCGATCTACGCCTTCGTCACCAAGCGCACGACGGTCGGCCGGCGCATCTACGCCATGGGCGGCAATGAAAAGGCGACCAAGCTTTCGGGCATTAACACGCAGCGCCTCAGCTTCTATACCTTCGTCAACATGGGCGTGCTCGCAGGTCTTGCCGGCATGATCGTCGCGCTCCGCCTGAACTCGGCAACGCCGAAGGCCGGCGTTGGCTTCGAGCTTGACGTGATCGCGGCGTGCTTCATCGGCGGCGCTTCGGCGTCCGGCGGCGTCGGCAAGATCACCGGCGCAGTCATCGGTGCTTTCATCATGGGCGTCATGAACAACGGCATGTCGATCGTCGGCCTCGGCATCGACTTCCAGCAGATGGTCAAGGGTGCGGTGCTTCTCGCAGCCGTGTTCTTCGACGTTTACAACAAGAACAAGGGCTGAGCGCCGACAGGCGCCAGCCCCGGCATTCGCAGTCGTATGAAAGATGGATTCCGGCTCCTGATGGGGCCGGACAGGCGGAGCTTTTCTGTCTTCGCGGAAACGAGAAGGATCAAAGTCGTGCTTATTTCCCAGATCAAGGGTGCCAACGGAGAGATCGTCGTCGCCGTGCGCGAGCAGGGCGGCGCGGCGAGATCGGTCAACAATGCCGGCAGCGTCTATCAGCTGGCGATGGAAGCCGCCGACGGCGGTAAGTCGCTGGCCGCGGTCATCGAGGCGCATGGCTTCGGCGATGCCGTCGATCTCGAGAAAGCCTATGCGGAAGGCAGCTTCCTGCCGCCGATCACCCATCCGGACGCCGCCCATCTGCATCTGACCGGCACCGGCCTTACCCATCTGGGTTCGGCCGCCACCCGCGATTCAATGCACAAGAAGACCACCGAGGCGGCCGAGGAAACGCTGACCGACTCGATGAAGATGTTCAAGATGGGTCTTGAGAACGGCAAGCCGAAAGCAGGCGAAAAGGGCGTGCAGCCCGAATGGTTCTACAAAGGCAACGGCTATGGCGCGGCGGCCCCCGGCGCGCCGCTCGTCTCGCCTTCGTTTGCGCTCGACGGCGGCGAAGAGCCTGAAATGGCCGGCATTTACGTCATCGCCAAAGACGGAACCCCGTTCCGTATCGGCTTTGCGCTGTCGAACGAATTTTCCGACCACGTCACCGAGCGGATGAACTATCTCTTCCTTGCCCATTCGAAGCTGCGCCCGGCAAGCTTCGGCCCTGAGATCCGCATCGGCGCAGCACCGGAAGATATTCGCGGCACGTCGCGCATCAAGCGCGGCGACAAGGTGATCTTCGAAAAGCCCTTCCTTTCGGGCGAGGCGAATATGTCGCACACGTTCGCCAATCTGGAATATCACCATTTCAAATATGGCCTCTTCCGGGTTCCGGGAGATGTTCATGTCCATATGTTCGGCACGGCGACACTTTCCTTTGCCGACGGCATCAAGACGGAAGAGGGCGACCTCTTCGAGATCGAAGTCGCCGAATTCGGCCTGCCGCTCAGGAATCCCCTGAAGGTAGCGGCCGAAGAAGAGATTTCCGTCAAGCAGCTCTGATTTTCGAGGCCGGGCTGCGTCCGCAGCCGGGCCGTGTTTGTAAACGGTAAAGGAGGCTTGTTGAGCCCATGACCATTTATCAAAACCTGATCGCCGGCGAATGGGTCGGCACGAACGCGACGAAGAACATCAACCCGTCGGACACCAACGAAGTCGTCGGTCTCTATGCCGACGGCAGCGCCGAAGACACCAAGAACGCCATCGCCGCTGCCAAGGCCGCCTTTCCGGCCTGGTCGCGCTCGGGCATCTGGGAACGCCATGTCATCCTGAAGAAGACGGGCGACGAGATCATGGCGCGCAAGGACGAGCTCGGCGCGCTGCTCGCCCGTGAAGAGGGCAAGACCCTGCCGGAAGCGACCGGCGAGGTTATCCGTGCTTCGCAGATCTTCGAATTCTTCGCAGGTGAAGCGCTGCGGCTCGCCGGCGAGGTCATCCCATCGGTTCGCCCGAACATCGGCGTCGAGATCACCCGCGAAGCCCTCGGCGTCATCGGCATAATCACGCCCTGGAATTTCCCGATCGCCATCCCCGCCTGGAAGATCGCGCCGGCGCTCTGCTACGGCAACACCATCGTCTTCAAGCCGGCCGAACTGGTGCCGGCCTGCTCCTGGGCAATCGTCGATATCCTCAACCGCGCCGGCCTGCCGAAGGGCGTGTTGAACCTCGTCATGGGCAAGGGCTCGGTCGTCGGTCAGGCCATGCTCGAAAGCCCCGACGTTGCTGGCATCACCTTCACCGGCTCCACAGGTACCGGCCGGCGCGTCGCCGCCGCCTCGATCGAGCATAACCGCAAGTTCCAGCTCGAAATGGGCGGCAAGAATCCGATGGTGGTGCTCGACGACGCCGACCTTTCCGTCGCCGTCGAAGCTGCCGCCAATTCCGGCTTCTTCTCGACCGGCCAGCGCTGCACCGCGTCCTCGCGCCTGATCGTCACCGAAGGCATTCACGACAAGTTCGTCGCGGCGCTGACCGACAAGCTGAAGACGCTGGTCGTCGACAATGCTTTGAAGGCCGGCACTCATATCGGCCCCGTTGTCGACGAGCGGCAGCTGAAGACCGATACCGACTATATCGAGATCGGCAAAAAGGAAGGCGCCAAGCTCGCCTTCGGCGGCGAAGTCATTTCCCGCGAGACGCCCGGCTTCTACCTGCAGCCGACGCTGTTTACCGAAGCGACCAATCAGATGCGGATTTCGCGCGAAGAGATCTTCGGACCTGTCGTTTCGGTAATCCGTGCGAAGGATTACGACGAGGCGCTTGCCATCGCCAACGACACACCGTTCGGGCTTTCGGCCGGCATCGCCACGACCAGCCTGAAGCATGCGACGCACTTCAAGCGCAATTCCGAGGCCGGCATGGTCATGGTCAACCTGCCGACGGCAGGCGTCGACTTCCATGTGCCGTTCGGCGGCCGCAAGGGTTCGTCCTACGGTCCGCGCGAGCAGGGCAAGTATGCGAGCGAATTCTTTACCGTGGTCAAGACGGCCTACACGCTGGCTTGAGACATATCCGCTGACCCGGGCCGTACGAGGCGGCCCGGCAATCACTGAAGGACAGAGAAAATGAAAAAGAAAGCGGAATGGCCGCGCAGGCTGAGGTCGCAGGAATGGTACGGCGGCACGAGCCGCGACGTGATCTATCATCGCGGCTGGCTTAAAAACCAGGGTTATCCGCACGACCTGTTCGACGGCCGGCCGGTGATCGGCATCCTCAACACCTGGTCGGATATGACCCCGTGCAACGGTCATCTGAGAGAGCTCGCCGAGAAGGTGAAGGCGGGCGTATGGGAGGCCGGCGGTTTCCCGCTCGAGGTGCCGGTGTTCTCGGCTTCGGAAAACACCTTCCGTCCGACTGCGATGATGTACCGCAACCTCGCGGCACTCGCAGTGGAAGAAGCGATCCGCGGTCAGCCGATGGATGGCTGCGTGCTGCTGGTCGGCTGCGACAAGACTACGCCGTCGCTTCTGATGGGTGCGGCCTCCTGCGATCTGCCGTCGATCGTCGTCACCGGCGGGCCGATGCTGAACGGCTATTTCCGCGGTGAACGCGTCGGCTCCGGCACGCATCTGTGGAAGTTCTCCGAAATGGTGAAGGCCGGCGAGATGACGCAGGCCGAGTTCCTCGAGGCGGAAGCCTCGATGAGCCGCTCGTCGGGCACCTGCAACACCATGGGCACCGCTTCCACCATGGCATCCATGGCCGAGGCGCTCGGCATGGCACTCTCCGGCAACGCCGCGATCCCGGGTGTCGATTCCCGCCGCAAGGTGATGGCGCAGCTGACCGGCCGGCGCATCGTGCAGATGGTCAAGGATGATCTGAAGCCGTCGGATATCATGACGAAACAGGCATTTGAAAATGCCATTCGCACCAACGCGGCGATTGGCGGATCGACCAATGCCGTCATCCATCTGCTCGCCATCGCCGGCCGCGTCGGCATTGATCTGTCGCTCGACGACTGGGACCGCTGCGGCCGCGACGTGCCGACCATCGTCAACCTGATGCCGTCGGGCAAATACCTGATGGAGGAGTTTTTCTATGCCGGCGGCCTGCCTGTCGTGCTGAAGCGCCTCGGTGAGGCCGGCCTGCTGCACAAGGACGCACTGACGGTCTCCGGCGAAACCGTCTGGGACGAGGTCAAGGACGTCGTCAACTGGAACGAAGACGTCATTCTGCCGGCCGAAAAAGCGCTGACCTCGTCGGGCGGCATCGTCGTTCTGCGCGGCAATCTCGCGCCGAAGGGCGCCGTGTTGAAGCCTTCAGCCGCCTCGCCGCATCTCCTGGTCCATAAGGGCAGGGCGGTCGTGTTCGAGGATATCGACGATTACAAGGCCAAGATCAACGACGACAGCCTCGACATCGACGAGACCTGCGTCATGGTCATGAAGAATTGCGGACCGAAGGGCTACCCCGGCATGGCCGAAGTCGGCAACATGGGACTGCCGCCCAAGGTGCTCAAGAAGGGCATCCTCGACATGGTGCGCATCTCCGATGCCCGCATGTCCGGAACGGCCTACGGCACAGTTGTTCTGCACACCTCTCCGGAAGCCGCCGTCGGCGGCCCGCTCGCGGTCGTCAAGACCGGCGATATGATCGAGCTCGACGTGCCCAACCGACGTCTGCATCTCGACATTTCCGACGAGGAGCTGGCGCGGCGGCTTGCCGAATGGCAGCCGAACCACGATCTACCGACCTCGGGCTATGCCTTCCTGCATCAGCAGCATGTCGAAGGTGCCGATACCGGAGCCGACCTCGACTTCCTCAAGGGATGTCGCGGCAATGCTGTCGGCAAGGATAGCCACTGACAGGGCATATATTCGAAGCTGGAAAAAGGCGGGCATTTCGTCCCGCCTTTTTCTTTGCGCTTGCTCCGAAAATATCTATATTCCGTACATATGTACAGGAGATATGGTCATGTCGAAGGTGGTCGGCGCTGCCGAGTTCAAGGCGAAATGCCTGAACCTTATCGATCAGATGCAGAGCGATGACGAAACCATCGTGATCACCAAGCGCGGCAGGCCTGTTGCGGTGCTCTCACCGGCACGCGAGGCAAACGAGCGGAAAAGCATTATTGGCGCGATGAAGGGCAGCGTCCTACGCTATGACGATCCGCTATCCCCGGCAGGCGAGCCGGAGGATTGGGAAGCCGTCCGTTGATTGTCATTGACACCCATATCCTGATCTGGGCGATGCATGACGATGCGCGTCTCGGTTCACAGGCCCGGCGCATCATCGACGAGATGACGGAGAAAAGCCGGATCCTGATTTCGGCTATTACACCTTGGGAAATCGTGATGCTTGTGCAGAAAGGACGCTTGGCTCTCGGCGACGATGTCGGGCGGTGGATCGATAGTGCGTTGGCTCTGCCGGGAATTGAACTTGCACCAATTGAGCCATCGATTGCGGTGGATAGCGCTCGGTTGCCCGGTGCTTTTCATGCCGATCCTGCTGACCGCCTCATCGTCGCTACAGCCCGTTTCCATCGCGTACCGTTAATGACGGCCGATCAAGAGATCCTCGGCTATGGCGGGCGTGGCCACCTCCAGGTTTTTGCAGCAGATTGATTGCTGCCTGGGTATGGAGTTTAACGCGCCGGAGTATGTGTCGGAATGCCGGATGCGCCAGTCGCCGGCTCCCCGGCCGGGCCGCAGGGGGCATAGATTCACAATTGGCCGATGTCGCTCAGCTCTGGCTCTGGTTCTGCATCTGCCCACTATCTTTCACCTTGACGGTCACCGACAGCGTTTCGCCCGGCGTGCCGATGCGCATGCCGGAGATCGGCGCGGCGTCGCGGTAGCAGAGGCCGGAGGCGATCCTGACGTAGCGGGCATCCGGGCAGATCTCGTTGGCGGGATCGAAGCCGACCCAGCCGAGGCCGGGAATATGGGCCTCGGCCCAGGCATGAGTCGCCGCCTGTTCGATCTTCTCCTCCATCATCAGATAGCCGGAGACGTAACGGGCCGGGACCTGCAGGGCGCGGGCGGCGGAGACGAAGATGTGCGCGTGGTCCTGGCAGACGCCGCTCTTCTTCTCCAGCGCCTGTTCGGCCGTCGTCGCGGCGTTGCTGGTGCCGGGCTTATAGTCGACCGTCTCATGGATTGCCGCCATCAGCGCATGCATGCGGGCAAGCTCGTTGTCGCCGCCGACGCTCCTGACGAGTTCCTTGATGAGCTTGCCGCCCCTTGTCAGCGGCGTCTCGCGCAGGAAGAGCCAAAGCGGGCAGAAGCCGGTGTGCGGGCCGGTGACGCCGTTATTGTCCGCCGTCTCGACCTCGCCCTCGGCCAAGATGCGCGTCACATGCTGCACGCCCTCCAGCGAGACCAGATTGACGTGGTTGCCGTACTGGTCGTCATACTCCACCTCGGGCGTGGCGCCCTCGACGTTCAGCGACCATCCGAGCACCTTCTGAGCAGCGGTTGTCGGCGGCGTCAGCCTGAGGCGTTGCAGCGAGAAGTGCGCCGGTTCGTCGTAGCGGTATTCTGTGAGGTGGCTGATCTTCAGTCTCATGGTCTGATCCGCTTAAACGTAGAACCGGTAGCCGTCGGAAATCTCCGCGCCGAGCTGGTTGTTGCGCGAGACGAAATCCTCCAGGAATTCGTGCAGGCCCTGATCCATGATGTCGCGGATCGCACGGGTCTGCAGCGTCGTGCGGATCGCGTCGGCGGTGTCGTGGGCAGGTAGCCGCGCCTCGTAATCCTGGGCGAGATAGCCCAGATTGCTGACGATCTTTTCGTAGCAATAGGCAAGCGAACGCGGCATCTGGACGTTCAGCGTTAGGAAGTCGGCAATGTTCATCGCCCGGTATTCGCCGTCATAGGCCCAGCTATAGGCGCGGTGGGCGGAGACCGAGCGCAGGATCGATTCCCACTGCACATTGTCCAGCGAGGAGCCGACCGCCGAGACCGAGGGCAGCAGCACGTAATATTTCACGTCGAGGATGCGGCTGGTATTGTCGGCCCGCTCAATGAAGGTGCCGATACGGGCGAAGTTATAGAGCTCGTTGCGCAGCGTCGAGCCGTGGAAGGCGCCGCGGATGAGGCCGGCCCGACGCTTGATGACGTCGATCACTTCAGGCAGGTCGGCGGCCTTCACACGCTTTTCAAGCAGCGCCTTCAGGTCGATCCAGCATTCGTTGGTCGCTTCCCAGGTCTCCCGCGTCAGCGCGGTGCGTACCATGCGGGCATTGTTGCGGCCGGACTCGATGCAGGACATTACGCTCGACGGGTTAGAGCGATCGCGCAGGAGATAGTCGATCGCATCGGCATTCGTCAGCTTAGCGTGGCCTTCGTCATAAGCTTCGCGCACGCCGGCGCTTTGCAGCACGCCATCCCAGTTGTCGTCGCCGGCGCTGCTGCGGGTCAGCGACATGCGCAGCCCGGCGTCGACGAGGCGGGCGATATTTTCGGCGCGCTCGATGTAACGGAACATCCAGTAGAGGCCGTTTGCAGTTCTTCCGAGCATCAGTCCTCCAATACCCAGGTGTCTTTGGTGCCGCCGCCCTGGCTGGAATTGACCACGAGCGAGCCCTGTTTCAGCGCCACGCGGGTGAGCCCGCCCGGTATGATCTGAACCTTGTCCGACACGAGCACATAAGGGCGCAGATCGACATGGCGCGGCGCAATCCCCTTATTGACGAGGATCGGCACGGTGGAGAGCGACAGCGTCGGCTGGGCGATGTAGTTGTTCGGCTTGGCTTTCAGTTTTTCGGCGAAGTCGGCACGCTCTTTCTTCGACGCCGTCGGTCCGACCAGCATGCCGTAGCCGCCGGAGCCGTGGACTTCCTTGACGACCAGTTCCTCCAGGTGCTCCAGCACGTATTTCAGGCTTGATGCTTCCGAGCAGCGCCAGGTCGGCACGTTTTCGAGCAGCGCCTTGCTGCCAGTGTAGAATTCGACGATCTCCGGCATATAGGAATAGATCGCCTTGTCGTCGCAAATGCCGGTTCCGGGCGCGTTGGCAATGGTGATGTTGCCGGAGCGATAGACGTCCATGATGCCGGGGATGCCGAGCGCAGAATCGGCTCGGAAGGTGAGGGGATCGAGGAAGTCGTCGTCGACTCGGCGGTAAAGCACGTCGATCGCCTCGTAGCCGCGGGTCGTGCGCATTTTCACCTTGCCGTCGATGACGCGCAGATCAGAGCCCTCGACCAGTTCGACGCCCATCATGTCGGCGAGGAAGGAATGCTCGTAATAGGCCGAATTATAGATGCCCGGCGTCAGCACCGCGACGCGCGGCTTGCCGGTGCAGCCGGGAGGCGCAAGCGAAGCAAGACTCTGGCGCAGCAGATAGGGATAGTCTTCGACGCGCTGCACCTTGTTCTCATGGAAGAGTTCCGGGAACATCTGCATCATGGTTTCCCGATTTTCCAGCATGTAGCTGACGCCGGAAGGCGTGCGGGCATTATCCTCCAGCACGTAGAACTGATCCTCGCCGGTGCGCACGATGTCAGTGCCGACGATATGGGTGTAGACGCCGCCGGGCGGGCGGAAGCCGATCATCTCGGACAGAAAGGCGACATTGTGCTCGATCAACTCGCGCGGAACGCGGCCGGCACGGATGATCTCCTGCTTATGGTAGATATCGTCGAGAAAGGCGTTGAGCGCGATCACCCGTTGTTCGATGCCTTGGGCAAGCTTGCGCCATTCGCGGGCGGAGATGATGCGGGGAATGATATCGAAGGGAATGAGCTTTTCGGAACTGTCGGCATGGCCATAGACCGCGAAGGTGATGCCGGTCTTCCGGAAGATGTTTTCCGCATCGCGGGACTTGGCAATCAGATGCGACCGGTCTTGGCTATTGTACCACTCAAAATATTTTTCATAAGGCGGGCGAGGACTTTCGTCCCCGGTAATCATTTCGTCAAATGCCAAAGGTGCGGCTCCCCTTTTTTGTTCATTTGAATACAACGCAAATTGCAATGCAAGAACCATGCGCAGTTCGTGGAAAAGATTTTGCGTTGCGGGAAAGAGGCAGAATTCCGGCCATTTGAGGTGATGCAGCAAATGGGGTTTCGCAAAGATTGCGCAAAATTTGGGCAAGTGGTGGTTTTTCGCTCGGCGGATATTTGGGGCATGGACTTCCGACACGCTCCCTCATCCTGTGCTTGTCACGGGAATCCAGCTACACGCGTCCGCGCCGTGAATGACTTCTAAAGTGAAGAGGGTCTATCGCGCCAAAGGACTTGGGCTCACTGGATTCCTGTGACGAGCACCGGAATGAGGTAGAGTGCGGGGAAGCGCCGAAGAATCCTCACTGCGGGAACATACTGGCGAGCTTCCGACATGACTCTTTGGTCACATTGAATTGTCCAACCATCAACGAAATTTCAAATAAGCATCAACGCTTCGCCTTTGATCGCGGCCCTTGGGTGCAGCTATCAGCACGGCGAACTCCTTTCCGCTGAGCAGCCCCATGTCCCTCGACCGCTTCGCCCCCGCCGTCTTCGTCCTGCTCTGGTCCACTGGCTGGGTGGTGGCGAAATATGCGGCGCTGCATTCCGAGCCTTTTACCTTCCTTTCGATACGTTACGCGCTGTCGGCCTTGGCGTTCCTCGCCTTTTGCGTGGCGACCGGGGCGCAATGGCCGAAAAGCCGGGCGACGGCGCTGCGGGCTGTTTATTCCGGTTTCTTCCTGCACGGGTTTTATCTCGCCGGCCTGTGGTGGGCGATCGCCAATGGCGTGCCGGCCGGCATATCGGGCATCATCGCGGCGCTGCAGCCGTTGTTGACGGCGATGGCGGCTCCGTTTCTCGTCGGCGAGCGGTTGCAACAGGCGCAGAAGCTCGGCCTTGTCTTCGGCTTCATCGGCATTGCCATTGCCATTTCGCCGAAACTCCTCGATCCGGCGACCGCCGATCTCACGCATGCGGCCCTGCCGCTGGCGATCAACCTCATCGCCATGGGGGCCGTCACCTACGGCACGCTTTACCAGAAGAAGCACTTGCAATCCGGCGACCTCAGGTCGATTGCGACGCTGCAATATGTCGGGGCACTGATTCTCACCCTGCCGCTCTCGCTGATCTTCGAGCATCAGCAATTCGACGGCACCCCGCAGGCCTTTGCCGCGCTGATCTGGTCGGTCTTCGGACTGTCGATGGGCGGCGTCGGGCTGCTGCTTTATCTGATCCGCCGGGGACAGGTCTCTCGCGCCGCCTCGCTGATCTATCTGATGCCGCCAGCCGTCGCGTTCGAAGCCTTCATCGCCTTCGGGGAACCGCTGACCGTGCCGTTGATTCTCGGCACAGTGATCGTGGTCGTCGGCGTCTATCTGACCAACCGCAAGGTGGTCGAACGCCGCAAAGCCGCGGAAGCATAAATAGCAAAAGGCCGGAGAATACCCCGGCCTTTGCACTTTCAATCAACCGCTGATCAGGCGCGTTCGCGGCGCTGGCCGCCGTTGCGCGAGCCGGAGCCGCCGCGGCGATTGCCGCCATTGCCCTCGCGGCGCGGTTCGCCGCCCTGGGCCTGGTGCTGGCCGCGGTCTTCGCCGTGCTTTCGGGCCGGGCGACCGTGCGCGTGACGGTTATTGCCGCGGTGATGTCCACTCGGTTCGCCATTGGCGTGAGCGCCTTGATGTGCGGGACGCTGCGGCTTTGCCGAAGGGCGGAAGTCGGAGGTCGAGACTAGATCATTGTCGGGGCCGAGATCCGGGGTCGCTTCGCCGCGGCGCTGGCCGCGGAAATCCTCGTTGCGGCTTGTGCGTTCGGGACGCGGGCGGCGTTCCTGACGGCTGCCGCGATGCTCCGAACGGTTCGCATCGCCACGGCCTTCGCCGCGACCTTGACCTTCGCGACCTTGGCCGCCACCGCGGTTGCGGTTGTTGCCATTTCCGTTGCCGCGGCGGGGGCCGCTATTGCCGATATTGGCCGGCGGTTCGCCGCTTGCGACTGCGATGTCGATGCCCATCAGGCGCTCGATGTCACGCAGCAGCTTGGCTTCGTCGGGGGCGCAGAAGGCAATCGCGATGCCGTCGCGGCCGGCGCGCGCCGTGCGGCCAATGCGATGGACATAGGCGTCGGGCACTTCCGGGAGGTCGTAGTTGTAGACGTGGCTGACGGCAGGGATGTCGATTCCGCGGGCGGCAACGTCGGTGGCGATCAGCGTCTTGATGCTGCCGTCACGGAAGGCCTTCAGCGCCCGCTCGCGCTGGCCCTGGCTCTTGTTGCCGTGGATCGAGGCGACGGAATAGCCGATATTGTCGAGGTGCTTCATCAGCTTCTCCGCACCGTGCTTGGTGCGCAGGAAGACGATGGCGCGGCCGTCGGGATTTTCGGTCAGCGACTTGCGCAGCAGTTCCGTCTTGTCGTTCTTGCCGGCGACGAAATGGACATACTGCTCGACCTTGTCGGCAGCCTTGCCCGGAGGCGTGACTTCGACCTTGACGGGATCGACGAGATATTCCCCGGCGAGATCGGCGATCGTCTTCGGCATGGTGGCCGAAAACAGCATGGTCTGGCGCTTCTTCGGCACCAGCTTGGCGATCTTGCGCAGATCGTGCACGAAGCCGAGGTCGAGCATCTGGTCGGCCTCATCAAGCACGAGATAACGCACTGTGGTCAGGGTGATGGCGCGGCGATTGACGAGATCGAGCAGGCGGCCGGGCGTTGCGACCAGGACATCGGTGCCCTTTTCGAGCTGCAGCTGCTGCTTGTTGATCGAGACCCCACCGACGACGACGTTGACGCGCAGGTGCGACTTGCGGATGAACTTCTTCAGATTGTCGGCGATCTGGTTCACCAGTTCGCGGGTCGGCGCCAGGATCAGCGTCCGCGTCGTGCGGTTGTCAGGGCGGCGCTCGTCGGCAAGCAGCTTTTCGATGAGCGGCAGGCCGAAGGCGGCGGTCTTGCCGGTGCCGGTCTGGGCAAGGCCAATCAGGTCTCGGCCCTGGAGGAGGAGGGGGATGGCCTGTTCCTGGATCGGCGTCGGCGTTTCGATGCCGAGCTGGAACAAGGTGGCGACGATCGGCTTGGAGACACCAAGCGATTCAAAATTAGTCAAGGCATAACCTTTCGGGGCGCCACAATGACTATGGCCGGAACGCACCATGCGATCCGGTTTCATTCTGGCGTCAAGAACCCCGCGTGAAGTGGGAACTTGTGAGTTGGAAAAAGCTTTCCAGCGCTTCTGGCCGCTCTTGGGAGTGCGGCGCTCTATCGAAATGCGCTTTTGTCCCTTCTTCCTGCGTTTCGTATTTTTGAGCAGGGGCACGCTCACGCGGCGGCCGGAAGGGTGAAAGCTGAGCCGCATTTGGGCTATTTCGCGTGGAAAGTCAAGTGCGGTGCACAAAAAGCCTTAGCCCGGGTTGGACGACGGCATTTTCAGGATGAAGCTTTCCGACGCGCTTTCCGCACCGTTGACAAGGATGGCGATGCGATGCTGCCCGGGATAATAGCGTCGCGTCGTGATCGGCCGCATGGCGTGGCAGCGCTCGATCGCCTGGCTCTGCCAGGGCGCAAGCATGATCGTCTTGCACTTGAAGACTTTCGGCGACAGCGAGCCATCAGCCTTCACATGGTGAATGGCGTAGTCAATCATCACCGATTGCGCGGCCTTGCTGCCATTGGTCACTCGGATTGCGAAATCCAACCCTTCGCCGAACATCACCTCCCCTTTAACCAGGCGCAGTTCGCATTGGAGCGACGCGGCAGCGGCGAACCCGAAATTGGCGAGCGCCTGCGTATGGCCCTTCTTCAGGAGCGTGCGCGAAGCGTGCTTCAGCAGGCGGCGCCGCTCGGAAGAGGCACCCTTAATATGGCAGGCAATGAAGGCGGCGACCAGATCTTGATGATCCTTGGCGATATCGTTGAGGCTGTTGGCGACCGAGCGGCGGACATAATCCTCCGGATCATCCATCAGGGCGGTCAGGATCGGCAGGATCGGCGCCGGGTCCTTGATGAGCTCCGGCAGGCGCATGGCCCAGGGCAGGCGCGGCCGCGTTCCCTCACTCGCCAGCCGGCGCACATGCTGGTCGGGATCGCCGATCCAGCCGGAGATGATGGCAAGCGCCCGCTGCTGGTCGCGATGGATGAAGGGACGGATACCGTATTCGGCGGTGAAATGCGGTGTCAGCGCCTTGAGGAGATCGAGGCTGAGTTCGAAATGATCGGGGCCGCGGGCGGCAATGAACTGGTTGACCGGCAGCAGCATCCAGCCGGTCAGACCGGGCCTGCCTGACGCAGGCAGGCTTGCCTTCAGGATGGCGGCTGCTTCAGGAAAATCCTCGGGAAGCGTGGCGAAAAGCGCGTCGCGGATCAGCGCCGAGCGTTCCATCAGCTCCAGCGCCACGAGGCCGTCGGTCGCGAGCTTCACGAACCGGGCCTTCTCGAAGGAGGGCGCGTTGGCGGCGAGGCGATCGGCCATATCGCCAATCAACGCGTCATGCAGCAGGTTCTTGAGCGGTTCCGGCATTCTGATCCTCCCTCTGCGGGAGGTTTGGACCGACGCCGCCGGGAGGTCAAGCGGCGCCGGATGCGGGGGCTCTATTCAGGGCAAACTTTGACGCGATAAGGCTCGCCCCAGCGATCGTGCCGCCATTCGATATGACAATAGTGCGGCCGGTAATAGGTCCGGTAGACGGGATAGGGCCGATAAACAGGGTAGGTCGGATAGACCGGATAGGCGGGGCGGGCGGCCTCCGACAGGAGAGCGCCGCCGACGACCCCGACGGCAAGGCTGCCCCAGAAGGCATCGCGCGGGCGGGCATCGGCAGTGGTGGCGGTAGCGAGCGAGGCGCCGGCAAGGATCAGCGCGGTCAGGCCCGTCGCCATGGTCTTATGAAGAACGGACATGGTATTTTCCTCAATTTGGACTGGCTTCCATAAAGCCAATTCAAGACTCTGCCCGGATCGCGGCGGAGCGATGGCCGCGCAAGCGCTTCGAGGATTAAATTTTCGTCATGATTTCAATGGAGCGGACGTGGCAGGAAACGATCCGGGGTTGCAGGATCGCAGCTTGCTGGTGGAGCCCTTTCAGCCGCCTGGAGCAGGGCTGCCCATATGAGCTGTCTCAAGATAGGTGAGCTGGTTCGCAAAATTGCGCTTTGCAAATTTATGGTTAAAACCTTGTTAAAAGCCTTGGCGTTATAGTCTTTGTCGTTGATATTTCATTTATTGCGGGAGCGACAATTTCTTGAAATCAGCCGGGGACATATTGGAGTTGGCTTGCCGCCGGATCGCTGATCTGGATACCCCGGCCTATGTCAAGAACAGCGAGTTGCGCTATGTCGCCGTCAACGAGGCTTATGCGAAATTCCTCGGCCGAGAGATTTCCGATTTCATCGGCAGGCGAAGCCGCGAACTCTTCGATCGCCCTGAAGAAGAGCACCGCGAGGACAAGGAACGCCTCGCACTTGTGTTCGGCACCGAGGAGAACGCCATCTGCTTCGACGCGGCGAACCTTACCCATGAGCGCATTCAGATCGAAAGCTTCTCGCCGTCGCCGGACCGGATCTATGTGCTCGGCATGTTCGAACCCGGTGAGCGCCGCGCCACTGGTAACAGGGCTAACGGCGGGAGCTCTCGGACTGTAAACGATTCTGGAGTCGCCGCGGATTTCGCCCAGGTGCGCGAGGCGCTGGAAAAGCTCGATTACCCGATCGGCATCTTCGCCGCAGACGGCCGCCCGCTGGTTGTCAACGCCGCTCATCGCAAGGGCGCACCTCCTGCGCCCGCCGGCGATTCGGCCTGGGGTGACAGCGTCAGCGAACTCGACGCGCTGCGCACAGTGCTGGAAGATCTACCGGTTGCCGTTTTCGTACGCGACGACAAGCATCGCCTGATCTATGCCAACAAATACTACGAGACCTTCAGCGGCCGCGCCCGCTCCGAGTATCTGGGAATGACCGAACACGAGATGTTCGAGCCGGAAGGTGCTGAGCCGATCTACCAGGAAAACCTGCTGGCGCTCAGGGATGGCATTTCGGTGGAGCTCGAGAGCGAGATGCCGAGCAAGGGCGGCCACGTCTATCCCGTCATCTCGCGCGTCAACCGCGTCATCACCGCGGATGGACGAACCTATGTCGTCGGCTCCTTTTCCGACATCTCGCCGCTCAAGGAGCGCGAGAAGGCGCTGATCGCCTCGCGCAAGCAGGAAGAAGTGCTGCATCGGGATATCGAGAGCATCCTGCGTTCGCTGCCGATCGGCGTGCTGATCCTCGATAACGACCATCGGATTCTCTATGTCAACGACGAATTCTACAGCATCTGGGAGCTGCCGCGCGAGGATCGTTTCGACGGGCGCCCCTTCATCGATGTCATTCGCCGGAACTACGAACTCGGGCGCTACGACGGGACGCGAACACCGGAAGAGCTCTACGCCTTTCGCAAGCACTTGTTCGAAGCCGAGGAGCCGGAGCCGATCGAGGTCGGCTGGGCGGGCGGCAAATCCGTTATCTTCGACAGCCGGCGCATTTCCAACGACCGCATCCTGCTGACCTATGCCGATATTTCGGCGGTGCGCGAGCGGGAGAAGGAAATTCACGAGACCCGCGCCGCGCTCGAGCGGGTCGGCGAAATGATGCGCGATGCCACGCACGCCATGTCGCAAGGGCTTGCGATCGTCCAGGACGGCATCATCAGGATGTCCAACGAGGCGATGGCCGATATCCTGCAGATCCCAGCGCATTATATCGCGGCCGGCCAGGGCTGGCTCGGCATGTTCGAATTTTGCGCGGCGCGTGGCGATTTTCACGATGCGGCGGCCGAAATCCTGCAGGAGTGGCGCGCCAATATCGCGGCCAGGCAACCGATCTCCACCGTCTTCCATGTCGCCGGCGAGCGCTGGGTGAATATGGATGCGACGGTCAGCACCGGGCAGCATTGGGTGGCGCTGTTTACCGATGTCACCGAGCTCAAGAGCCGTGAGGAGGAATTGCGTGAGCTGCTGTCGCGCGCCGAAGCTGCCGACCGCGCTAAATCCGAATTCCTCGCCAATATGAGCCATGAGATCCGCACGCCGATGAACGGCGTGCTCGGCATGGCAGAGCTGCTGGCCAAGACCAATCTCGATACGCGCCAGAAAACCTTCATCGACATCATCGTCAAGTCGGGCAATGCGCTGCTGACGATCATCAACGACATTCTCGATTTCTCGAAGATCGATGCCGGACAGATGACGCTGCGCAAAGCGGCTTTCGATATTACGGAAGCGGTGGAGGACGTGGCGACGCTTCTCTCCTCGTATGCCGCCGAGAAGAACATCGAGCTGCTGGTGCGGGCCGCACCCGATCTGCCCGCCGCCGTGATCGGCGACGCCGGCCGCTTCCGCCAGATCGTCACCAATCTCGTCGGCAATGCCGTCAAGTTCACCGAGCGCGGCCATGTCTTCGTCGATGTCGGCTTCGAGACCGTCGCCGGCGGCGAGATCATGGCGAATATCCGGATCGAGGATACGGGTATCGGTATTCCTCAGGAAAAGCTGGAATCGGTGTTCGACAAGTTCTCGCAGGTCGACGCCTCCTCGACCCGCCGGCATGAGGGAACAGGCCTCGGACTTGCGATCACGGCCGGGCTCGTCGACCTCTTTGGCGGATATATCAAGGTCGAGAGCCAATGGGGCAAGGGCTCGGTCTTCACCGTCAAACTGCCCTTTGCGGTGGCGGCCGCCCACCTCGAGCCGAAGCCGCTGCCGATCAACGTGCAGGGCGCGCGCATCCTCGTCATCGACGACAATGAGGTCAACCGGCGCATCCTCACCGAGCAGCTTTCGCTCTGGGGCTTCGACGGCGTTGCTGCCGAAGGCGGCGGCACCGGTCTTGCTATCCTGGAGGCGGCGGCCGATCTCGGTGTTACCGTCGATGCCGTCATACTCGACTATCACATGCCGGACATGAACGGCGCCAATGTCGCCCGCCGGCTGCGCGCCGATCCCCGCTTTGTCGAGCTGCCGATCATCTTCCTGACGTCGATGGATATCTCAGGCACGGAAAAGGAGTTCGCGGCGCTGAACGGCCAGGCGCATCTGATGAAGCCGGCGCGCGCCAACGTGCTGCGTAACACCGTCGTCGAGGTGGTTCGCGCCCGGCGCGTGAAGCAGGCTTCGCAGGCCGAAATCACCCGGTTGCGGGCCGAAACGGCCGTGCCGGCACCGGCGCCTGCGCCGCAGAAGCGGGCAGCTGAATTTATCGACGTGCTCGTCGCCGAAGACAACGAGGTCAATCAGATCGTCTTCACCCAGATCCTGCAGGGAACGGGGCTTTCCTTTCTTGTTGTCAATAACGGGCAGGAGGCAGTCGCGGCCTGGGAGAGCCACACGCCACGCATCATCATGATGGATGTCTCGATGCCCGTCATGAACGGCCATGAGGCGACCCGGACGATCCGCGAACAGGAAAAGGGGCAGGGCCAGCGGGTGCCGATCATCGGCGTCACTGCCCATGCGCTGGAAAGCGACCGGGAGGCTTGCCTCGACGCCGGCATGGACGATTACATGTCGAAGCCGATCAGCCCGGAGCTGCTGGAAGAAAAGATCCGGCAGTGGCTCGGCAAGGACGACCAGCAACCGGGACGTACGAGTTACTGATCCGAACCGACGAATGCCGACAATCTTTAGCTGGAAGGCGCCTTGACGCCGCAGAGCATTTCGCGCTTGCCGGCGAACCCCTTGCGGCGTTCCACGGCAAAGCCGGCGGCGATGAGATTACGGCGCACGAAGCCGGCCGCGGCATAAGTGGCGAAGGTGCCGCCGGCGATGGTTTTTTCGCAGACCTCACGCATCAGTTCCTCCGACCACATGTCGCCGTTGCGCGACGGGGCGAAGCCGTCGAGATACCAGGCGTCTAAGCCCGGCTTCGCCGTCTTGACGCCGTCGAGGGCCGGGCCGCAGACGACGCTGAGCCTCGTCTGATCGTCGAGGTCGAGCGAGACGGTCCCATCAGGCGTTTGCGGCCAGGCCGCTGTCAGCGCGTCACGCTCGGCATCGATCTCGGGCCAGTGCGAGAGCGCTCGGCCGATTTCTTCGCCGCGCATCGGATGGAGTTCGAAGGAGATGAAATGCAGATGCTGGCCGGCGGCGCGATGCCGCTTCCATTGCCGCCAGGTCTCGGCGAAGTTCAGGCCGGTGCCGAAGCCGAGTTCGCCGATCACGAATGTGTGCCGCCCGCTCCAGCGCTTCGGCAGGCCGTTGCCGGTGAGGAAGACGTGGCCGCATTCCAGCCGTCCGTCCGTCTGGCAATAAAAATGATCGCCAAAGGCGGTGGAATAGGGCATATCGCCGTCGCGCCATTCGAGCGGCTGCGGCGCGCCAGCCCCAATCTGATCTGGGTTCACGTCTGTCATGGAAAAAGCCGATAGTCCTGTGCCGGCGTCCGGTCAATCTTCTTGCGACCTGCTGATCGTCGGCGGCGGTATCATGGGCCTCTGGGCGGCCGTGCATGCCGAGCGGCGCGGCATAAGCGCCCTTCTTGCCGATGCCGGCAGGCTGGGCAGAGGTGCGAGCGGTGGCCTGCTCGGGGCGCTGATGCCGCATATGCCGGACCGCTGGTCGCAGAAGAAGCAGTTCCAGTTCGATGCGCTGGTCTCGCTCGAAGCCGAAATCGCGGCGCTCGAAGCGGCAACCGGGCTTTCCGCCTGCTATAACAGGTCCGGAAGGCTGATCCCGCTGCCGAAACCGCATCTCAACCGTATAGCCCGCGGCCATTCCGAGGACGCCGAGCGCCACTGGCGGGCAGGCGAGCGCCGGTTCCACTGGCATGTGCTCGACAGGCCCGATGTAGATGGCTGGGTCGAGGCCTCTGCCGGCGAAAGCGGTTTCGTACATGATACGCTTGCCGGCCGCGTCGCCCCCCGCTCGCTGATCTCAGTGCTCATCGCCTTCCTGCAGCAAGCAAAACATGTGCGCATCATGGAAAACGCCGATGTTGCCGATCTCGATCCGGACCGAGGCACGGCCGCGATAGGCAGTGAAATCGTCAGCTTCGGCCGCTGCATCCTGGCCGCCGGCCATCGGTCTTTTCCCCTGCTGCAGGATCTGACGCCTGGGCTGAAACAGCCGCTCGGCCAGCCGGTGAAGGGGCAGGCGGCGCTCTTGAAGGCGGAGATCAATCCGGCACTGCCGACGATCTTCCTCGACGGTCTCTATGTCGTCGCGCATGAAGGCGGGCATGCGGCGATCGGCAGCACCAGCGAGAACCGCTTCGACGATCCCTTTTCCACCGATGCCCAGCTCGACGCGCTGATCGAGGCGGCCCGCACCATCGTTCCGATCCTTCGCGACGCGCCGATCGTCGAACGCTGGGCGGGGCTTCGCCCGAAGGCCATCGACCGCGATCCGATGATCGGCCGCCATCCCGACCACCCGCGGCTCATCGCATTGACCGGCGGTTTCAAGGTCAGCTTCGGCCTTGCCCACCGGCTGGCGGAGGCGGCGGTTTGTATCGCATGCGATACAGATTGCGATTTTTTCCTGCCGGAAAGCTTTGCGATTTCAAGCCATATCGCTGCGGCTTCACGTTAAACGTGAGTTAGGTACAGCTGTGTTTCGTTATTCTGTCATGCAAATCACCTATCTGCTTGCGCATCGGCAGCGCCCAATTTCAGCGGCGCTCACTTCCTTGATGGAGGAAATTGCATGCGCTATGCCATTTGCTTCACGCCTCCGGCGAGCGACCCGCTGTCGCTCGTGGCCGCCAATTGGCTCGGTCGAAACGTATTTTCCGGCGATATGCTGGAGCCTCCGGCTGTCCGCGGCCTCGGCATTCACGAGATCGCCTTCCATACCGCCGTGCCGCGGCGCTATGGTTTCCACGGCGTTCTGAAGGCGCCGTTCCATCTGTCCGGCGATATGTCCGAACCGCAACTCCTGCGCGATCTCATGCGTTTTACCGGGACATTCGCTCCCTTCCAGATTTCACGTCTCGAAATTGCCCGGCTCGGCAGTTTCTACAGCCTGATGCCGAGCGCTCCTTGTGAGCAGATCCAGTATCTGGCTTCGGCGATCGTCCAGGAGTTCGATCGCTACCGCGCGCCGCTGAGCGAGGCCGACATCGAGCGCAGCGATCCGGATGGATTGTCGGCGGCGCAGTTCGCCAATCTACATCGTTGGGGCAATCCTTATGTTATGGACGAGTTCCGCTTTCATATGCCGGTGACAGGCTCCATCAATGCGATCGACATGCCCCGCATCGAACCGGCGCTGCGAACGATCTTTGAACCCGTCCTGAAGGAGCCGGTGATGGTTTCGAACGTGGCATTGATGATCGAAGAGGGTACCGGCGGTCCCTTCCGCGTCCACTCGCTGCACCCTATGGGCAAGGTCAGCGCGCGCAGGATCGCCTGAGTGGCGTTAAGCTAAGTGACTGTCCTGAAAGGATAAATTCTGCCGCGCAGTTTCCGTCTCGACATTCCGGCTGCGGATGATACCGTTCCCCGTCTTTTCAGAAGGTGATTTGATGGTATCCGAGACTTATCCGCGCAATCTCGTCGGTTATGGGCGTCAGACGCCCGATCCGAAATGGCCGGGCGAGGCACGCGTTGCCGTGCAGTTCGTCATCAATTACGAGGAGGGTGGCGAAAGCTCGATCCTCGACGGCGATCCGGCGTCCGAAAACCTGCTGTCGGAGATCGTCGGCGCAGCCGCCTGGCCGGGGCAGCGCAATCTCAATATGGAATCGATCTACGAATATGGTTCGCGCGCCGGCTTCTGGCGGCTCTGGCGGATGTTCACCGATCTCAAGGTGCAGGCGACCGTCTACGGCGTGACCTTGGCGATGGCGCGAAACCCCGAGGCCGTTGCCGCCATGAAGGAGGCGGGCTGGGAGATCGCCAGCCATGGCTACCGCTGGCTGGAATATAAGGATTTCCCTGAGGATCTTGAGCGCAAGCATATTCTCGAAGCCGTGCGCCTGCACACCGAACTGACCGGCGAGCGGCCTTACGGCATGTATCAGGGTAAGCCTTCCGACAATACGCTGCGGCTGGTGCAGGAGGAGGGCGGTTTCCTCTATTCCAGCGATTCCTATGCCGACGACCTGCCTTACTGGGTGAAGGGCGTCGACGGGAAACCCTTCCTGATCATTCCCTATACGCTCGAAACGAACGACATGCGTTTTGCCACGCCGCAGGGTTTCAACGCCGGCGATCAGTTCTTCACCTATCTGAAGGATGCCTTCGACACGCTTTACGAAGAAGGCAAGGCGGGCAGCCCGAAGATGATGTCGGTCGGCCTGCATTGCCGCCTCGTCGGACGGCCCGGCCGGGCGGCGGCGCTGAAGCGCTTCATCGAATATGTGCTGAAGCACGATAAGGTCTGGATTCCGCGCCGCATCGAGATTGCCGAGCATTGGCATCAGCACCACCAACCGGACGCGCTCTGATGCTGTCGCGCGAGGATTTCGTCTCTCGCTTCGGCGGCGTCTTCGAACATTCGCCTTTCATCGCTGAGCGTGCCTATGACAAAGGCAGTGTGAGGGAGCCGTTGACAGCATCAGGCGTGCATGCGGCGCTTGCCGCCGTCTTTCGGGCGGCAAGCAGGGAAGAGCGTCTTGGCGTGCTCAGAGCCCATCCGGATCTCGCCGGGCGCCTGGCGATCGCAGGAGAACTCACAGAAGACAGCCGCAAGGAGCAGTCGGGAGCCGGTCTCGACCGGCTGAGCCCGGCCGAGCATGCCCGCTTCAATGAACTCAATTCGGCCTATGTCGAAAAATTCGGCTTTCCTTTCATCATCGCCGTCAAAGGACTCGGCAAAGACGACATCCTTTCGGCTTTCGAGAGGAGGATCCGTAATGGCCGGGATGAAGAATTCGCGACCGCAGCGGCGCAGGTTGAACGGATCGCACTGCTGCGCCTGACATCGATGTTGCCGGAGGGTGAATGAGCGAGCCGCGTGCTATCGACTATCTCAATGAAATGCAGAAGGCGGCCGCCGAGGCATTGTATTTTGTCGGCGGAATGGATGAGGCGGCCTTCGCCGAGGACAATCTCACCTTCAAGGCCGTTGCCTTTTGTCATTTTACCATCGGCGCGGCGGCATCCCGACTGCTCGTAGCTCATCCGGAATTCGCGACCGAGCATCCGACCCTGCCATGGACGAAAATCTGCGGCACCGGCAACCGGATCCTCGAAGACGTCTTCGCCCTTGATCCTTCCGACATCTGGCATGCAACCTATCGCACCCTGCCGGAACTTCTTGTCGAGATCGACGCCATTCGTCACTGGCATGCGGAAGGTGAGTGAAGCCGTTGCCCGAATTTCTCGACATCCGCCCACTCACCAGATCGGCTTTCGCCCCTTTCGGCGAGGTGATCGAAGCCGACCCGGCCTCGATGCGGCTGATCAATGGCGGCACGACCGAACGTTTTCACGCGCTCGCGGCAGCCGAGGCGGCGGGTGAGGGCGCGCGCGTCATCATCAATCTCTTTCGCGGTCAACCGCGCCGCTTTCCCTATGATGTCGACATGATGGAGCGCCATCCCTTCGGTAGTCAGAGTTTCTCGCCGATTTCCGGCCGGCCCTTCCTCGTCGTCGTCTCCGAGGACGAGGGCGGACGTCCGGGCAAGCCGCAGGTGTTCTTCGCGCGGGGGGACCAGGGCGTGAACTACCGCCGGAATATCTGGCATCATCCGCTGATGGCGCTCGGCCAGACCTCCGATTTCCTGGTCATCGACCGCGACGGCCCTGGGAATAATCTGGAGGAATTCTTCTTCGAAACCCCCTATGTCATCAAAGAGCCAGCGCCATGACCGGACTGACGACACATGTTCTCGACACCGCCCTCGGCAAGCCGGCCAGGGGCCTCAAAATCGATCTTTTCCAACTCGACGGCGAGATTCGCAGACATCTGAAAACGGTTCAGACCAATGCGGACGGCAGAGTTGACGGTGGCCCGATCCTCGCTGGTGAAAATTTTCACGTTGGCACCTACGAGCTGATCTTCCACGCCGGCGAGTATCTCAGGGCCTGCGGCACCCCGCTGCCGCATCCGGCCTTCCTCGATCTCGTGCCGATCCGTTTCGGCATTGCCGACGTCACGGCCCATTACCATGTGCCGCTGCTGATCTCGCCTTATGGTTATTCCACGTATCGAGGCAGTTAGAGATGCGCTTTGCCGCCATCGCCGATATCCACGGCAACCACTTGGCGCTCGAGGCGGTGCTGGCCGATATTCGTGCCGAAGGCATCGAGGAGATTGTCAATCTCGGCGATTTCTTCAGCGGGCCGCTGGAGGCCGGCCGGACGGCGGATCTGCTGAAACCGCTCGGCCTGACGTCGGTGCGCGGCAATCACGACCGCTATCTCACTGAGCAGGATCCGGCTTCCATGCATGCCTCGGATGCCGCCGCCTATCGGCAATTGTCGCCATCCCAGCTCGACTGGCTGCGCGGCCTGCCATTCGATGTCGTCTATCGCGGCGAGGCCTATCTCTGCCATGCAACGCCGAAAGACGACAATCTCTACTGGCTGGAGTCCGTCTCGCCGGAGGGCATCGTTTTCCCGAAGCCGATCGAAGCGATCGAGGCGTTGGCTGAGGGCATAGACCTGCCGCTGATCCTTTGCGGGCACACGCACATTCCTCGCGCCGTCCGTCTCTCCGACGGCCGTCTGATCGTCAACCCCGGCAGCGTCGGCTGCCCTGCCTATGACGACGATCTGCCCTGCTACCACAAGGTCGAAGCGGGCCACCCGCTGGCCGGCTATGCCATTCTGGAAAAGACGCTTGCGGGATGGACGTGGCAGTTCCGCAATGTCGCCTATGACAATCTTGCGATGTCGAGACTGGCGGCGGAAAACCGCCGGCCAGACTGGGCGAGTGCGCTGGCGACCGGCTGGCTGCGGTAGCCAGCCGCCTTCGCGCGCGAACAGGAGATTACTCCTTCGGAGGTGCAGCGGCGATAACCGCCTGCCCAGGTGCGGCGGGCGCGGCCGGTGCGACTGGTAGGGCCGCGGGCTTGGCGCTGTCGAGACTTCCAAGCAGGGATGAGATCGCATTGTCGCCGTCGAAGCCGGCTTCCTTCAACAGCTTGTCGAGGATCGGTTTATTGGCCTGGTAGGCGAGCAGCTGGCCGGCCAGCCCGTCGCCCATGCCGATGCCATTGTCGCCGTTCGCGCCACCGCGGCCGAGCATGCCGCCGGTGTCGAAAATCCTGATGTCGGAGATCTTCTCGATCGGCTTGACCGCCTCGGCGAGTGCTTCGGGAATGATGCGGATGCGCTCGCGGGTGATCTCGAACTCGATGATGGTCTGGCTGAGCTTGTTGCGTGCTTCATTGAGCAAGGCCTCGCTTTCCGCGGCGGCCTTGCCGGTTTCGAGAACGCCCTTGGCCTTGATGATGGCCGCGTCGGCTTCGGCGGTCGCGAGCGTCTTGATGGCTTCCGCCTGATCGATCGCGGCCTGCTTTTCGGCCTCCGCGCCGACGGTCACGGCAGTCGCTTCGGTTTCGGCTTTCTTGCGCGCGTCGATCACGGCGATCTGCTTTTCGCGCTCGGCAATCTCGATCGCCTTGGCGGTGCCGACCTTTTCCTCTGCCGCGATCGCCCGGGCGCGGGCCATTTCGGCAGTCGCCTTTGCCTCGGATTCTTCGCGGCTCTTGTTGGCGACGGCGATGGCGCTTTCCTGGGCCACGATCTGAAGGTCACGTTTCGCCTCGGTGTCGCGCTGCTGGACGGCGCGGGCAGCATCGATGTTTGCGCTTTCGCGGGCCTGCTTGGCGGCCGCCTCGCGTTCGGCGATCGCCTGCTCGGAGGCGATGCGGGCTTCTTCTTCGGCACGTTTTGCCGCCTGCTCCTGCTGGGCGGTTTCGGCGCGCGTCGCGGCGGATTTATTGGCGATGTCGCGTTCCTGGCTGAGCTCAGCTTCGCGCTTCGTCCGCTCGATGGCGAGCGACTGCTGGCGGGCCTCCAGATCCTTCTGCGCAATGGCGACTTCGGTGTCGCGGACGATCTCGTTGCGCTCCTTCTTGCGGCCCTCGGTGATGCGCGTCAGCGCGGCCAGACCCTGTGCATCGAAGAAGTTGTTGGCGTTGAAATGCTTGATATCGGTCTGGTCGAGGCGCGTCAGGGATACGGATTCGAGCTCGAGACCGTTCGACTGGAGATCGGCGCCGACGGCTTCCTGCACGGCCTTGACGAAGTCCATGCGCTGTTCCTGGAGCGCGTCGAGATTCATGGTGGCCGCCACCGAGCGAAGGCCGTCGACGAATTTCGCTTCGATCAGGATGCGCAACGCTTCGGCATCGTTGGTGCGGCTGCCGAGTGTCTGGGCGGCAAGCGCGATCGAGGAGGCGTCGGGTTTCACGCGCACATAGAATTCGGCGCCGATATCGACTCGCATGCGGTCCTTGGTGATCAGGGCATCGCCTTCGCCGCGGCGGACTTCAAGGCGCAGCGTCTTCAGGTTCACCCTGGCGATCGAATGGAAGATCGGCAGGACGACGGAGCCGCCGTCGAGCACGACTTTCTGACCGCCGAGACCGGTGCGGACATAGGCCTCGTCACGGCTGGAGCGCGTGTAGAGAGAGGCGAGGACAAAACCGATACCAAAGATCAGGACGATGGTAATGCCGGCCGGTAGAAGAATGTCGTACATCATGGCTGCTCCCTGAAAGATTGATTGCTTGCACCGATGGGGTCCACCAGTGCGGGAATGGCGATAAACACATCTGCCCTGCGATCGACGAGGAGAACCTGCGTGCCGATCTTCAGCGGGTCCTGGCCCTTGGCAGCCTTGGCTCTCAGAACATGCCAGTTCCCGTGCTGGTCCTTGACCCGGACGCGACCGGGCAGTCCCTGATCGAGCGGGCCGAGCGACACGTCTCCTGTCCGGCCGATAAGGGTATCCAGATCGACGGCATAGGTCTCGTCGTGCGGGACGATCCGCGCCACCGTCCGGCTCGATGCCCTCACCATGGGGAAGGTGACCGTCAAGGCGGGAACGACGGCTATAGCGGCGGGCAGCGGAGCCCAGAAAGCGCCGGCGACCGCCTGTACGGCAAAGCCAGCAATGGCGAAGAAGCCGAGCGCCATCATCAGGAGAATGAGCAGGGGAACGCCGCCGACATTGAGCCACGACAGGTAGCCCGCAATGCCGTCATGGCCGTGGAGATCCGGTTTTCCGAGAAGCTCCGTGATCGAAAAGCCCATGACGGTCGCGAGCATCTCGATCACGGTCAGACCGGCAAGCACGGCGGCGGCGATCGCAAAGGGAAGGCATTCAGGAGCGAGAAAAAGTCCCATCGGCGTTACCGGTTATCCGCTTTGAAGCGCGCAAGGCGGGCTTCTATCGCCTGCTCGCGGTGCAATCGGTCGAGTTCGTCCAGTTCGGAACTATGGGCATGTTCGCCTGATGGAACGCCGGTCAGCCGTGAGACCGCCGCGGCGGCGCGGGCGGCGTCCGCGCCCGGCGTCGGTCTGTCGTGGCCCGCGAGAGCCTCTTCGGGATGCCTGGCGATGCTGCGCTTGAAATCGGCAAGACGGGCGTCGGCCTCGCGGCGCGTGGCGAGCACGGCCTGCAGGGCTTTCTGGCCCTCATCCACCTGCTCCCTGGCATCGGCCAGCGCCTTGTCGAGTGCTGCGATCTGGGATTCGAGATCGATCTGACGGGCGACGCCGGCCTTTGCGAGATCGTCGCGCCCGGAGGAGACCGCCAAGCGGATCTTCCCATCGAGCGCATTCATGTCTTCGGCGATTTCATCCTTGCGGCTCTGGATGCGGTATTCCTCGGCGCGCGCCTTGCCGAGGTCGCTGCGGGCCTCGTCCGCCGCCGCATCGATCTCGCGGATCGCCTGTTCGATCACGGCGATCTTGTTGACACCTTCCGCCTTGTCGATCGCCGCATTCGCGATACCCGCGATCAGGCGGCCCATGCGTGAAAGAATGCCTTCATTCGTCATGTTTTCCTCCATTCGAGCGGAATTCGGCGTGACGCCGATATGAATTTCGTAATGATCCGGTCCTGCAACGAGGTAGGCCGGAAAAATGCTCTCCCATCCGCGGGAATATCCGGCGACATCGAAGGGCACGGCAACGCGTCCGTGCACCGTGGCGATGGTCAGGTCGGCGGGCCCCTTGATGGCAAAGAGCTTGTCGTCGAGTGGCAGTTGCGGCGGGTCGGCGATGGTGCCGCGATTGGTTGCGAAATCGCGAAGGCCGAGTGTCACCAGTCTTGCCGGCAGACCCGTTTGCTCGCGAACGGTTTCATAGGCAAGCTCATGCAGGACGACGAGATTGGCGCCGGCCCTGTCGTCGACGAGTTCGGTCAGGATCCCGATCATCCTGCGATACGCGGCAATGGTGTCGTCGAGTGCTTGCCGGGCCTGCTCGTCAGGAGCCAGCATGTAGCGCAGGAGCGATGGGTGCGGTGTCTTGCTCGTGATTGCCATGACGGAAACATAAAGCACCGCTTTTGTGCTTTCAAGGAGGGTGCGCGAAAAAATACAGCCTTACTTAACGTATAGTTGAAAAGAGGGAGCAGAGTTCGGCGCAGCTTCCCGGTCACGTCACAAGTGGAGAACGGATCAGCTCCGCGTTTATCGAGCGGCCGCTTGCGCCTCGCGAATGCCGGCGCTGATACGGTTGATGATGGTCCAGATGAGAAATAGAGCCACCACTGCCCAAAGCCACGAGGTCCATCCCGCAAACCCGCCACCAACTCCGACATAGATGCCGAGGGCGCCGAAAAGCACCGCACGGTCGCTCTTACCCAGCGGTCCGTCGTAACGCCGGCTTGCTCCGACCGATTGGCCCAGGATGCCGGCAAATTCCGTAAGCGCCGAGAGAAATATGACCGATAATGCCGGCATCAAGCCGTTCGGATCGATCAGCGCAAAGGGCAAATACAAGGCGACATCCGACACGACATCACCAATCTCGTTCAGATAAGCGCCTAAAATACTCTTCTGCCCATGTTCGCGGGCGAGCATGCCGTCTATGGCATTCAGGCCCATGCGCAGCAGGAACCATACAGGCACCAGCAGGAACCAATGCGGAAGCGGCGCGACGCTCAGAAACAGGCCAAGTGCAACCGAGACGGCGGCGGCAATAGACGTCACTTGATTGGCGGTTATACCTCGCGCCGCGAGGGAGCGCACGAGTGGGCGAAGAATATTCTGAAATCCGGACTTCAATTGATAAATAGACATGCTACCTCAGTGAACTTTCGTGGTATCGGAAAAATCAATCCGGGCTCCGGCGGTGCAGTTCGTCGTCGTTGTGGCAAGCCCATACTTCACACTGGTTCTCGCATAAGACTTACATTTGCGACTAGACTTCTGCAATGAATTCAAATCACTGTTGCGCCAGTGGTTGCAACCCATCCACCAAGCAGAATTGGAGAAGACCGTGCTGCAAACTGCCGACAGCGTGCAACCGTCCTCGACGGCCAGACCAGTGCGTGAATCCGAATTTGTGTCGTATGACGGTACTCGTCTTTTTTATCGGGTCTGGCCCGCGACCGGCGCTGAACCAAAGGGCGCAATCATTCTTCTCCATCGCGGCCACGAGCATAGCGGCCGGGTCGCGCATCTTGCCACCGAGCTCGGTCTCGATAATTTTGCCTTGTACGCCTGGGACGCACGCGGTCACGGACGTTCACCGGGAGAGCGCGGCTATTCGCCATCCTTCGCTGCCTCGGTGCGTGATCTCGATTGCTTCGTCCGCCATGTCAGCGAGATAAGCGGTACTGCTGTTGAAAACATCGCTGTTATTGCGCAGAGCGTCGGCGCGGTCCTCGCCACCACCTGGGTGCACGACTATGCGCCACAGATCCGTGCGCTCGTGCTGGCCTCACCCGCCTTCAGCGTCAAGCTCTACGTGCCCTTTGCGAGAGAAGGCATTGCGCTCTGGGAGAAGCTCAAGGGGACATTCTTCGTCAATTCCTACGTCAAGGCGAGGTTTCTGACGCACGATCCGGAGCGCATCGCTTCCTTTGAAGCCGACCCACTGATCACCCGGCCGATCGCCTCCAACATTCTGTTGCAGCTTTACGAAGCCGCGGCCCGTGTCGTCGATGACGCCCGTGCCATCACGGTTCCGACCCAGCTGCTGATCTCCGGCAGTGACTGGGTGGTGCGACACGCGCCGCAGCATCGGTTCTACGAAAACCTCGGCAGCCGCCTCAAGGAGCGGCATGTGCTTGCCGGCTTCTATCATGACACGCTGGGCGAGAGGGATCGCGCGATTGCGCTCGCCGAGGTCCGCCGTTTCATCGATGCGCGGTTCGCCGAGTCCCGGGCGCCTGCTGATCTTCGCACTGCCCATGTCCAGGGCTATACCAAGGATGAGGCCGACCGGCTCGCGAGCCCTCTCGACGCCACGTCCCCACGCGGCATCTACTGGGCGCTCAGCCGTCTGAACATCAGGCTCGGCGCGCTCGTGTCGGACGGCATAAAGATCGGGGTCAAGACCGGTTTCGATTCTGGTTCGACGCTCGATTACGTCTATGAGAACAAGCCGCGGGGGCTCGGTGCCGGCGGGCGATTGATCGACAAGGTGTTCCTCGAGGCGATCGGCTGGCGCGGCATCAGGCAGCGCAAGCTGCATTTGCAGGAGCTGATCGAGGACGGGCTGCAGCGCCTGAAAGCAGCCGGCCGCAGCACTCATATGCTCGACATAGCGGCTGGGCACGGCCGGTATGTCCTCGATGCGATCGAGGCGGCTGCCGTGCGTCCCGATAGTGCGCGACTGCAGGATTATTCCCCCATCAACGTCGACGCCGGCCGCAACAGCATTGCCACGCGCGGCCTCAGTGATTGCGTGAGCTTTCACCAGCAGGATGCCTTTAACGGCGAGGGGCTGGCTGCAATCACGCCGGCTCCGGATCTCGCAATCATCTCCGGCCTTTACGAGCTTTTCTCCGACAACGGGATGATTTCTACCTCGCTCAACGGGATCGCCCGCGCGATGCGGCCCGGTGGTCTGCTCGTCTACACCAACCAGCCATGGCATCCGCAACTGGAGATGATCGCCCGCGCCCTGACCTCCCACCGCGGCGGCCAAGCGTGGGTGATGCGGCGGCGGACGCAAGAAGAAATGGACCAACTGGTCGCCGCAGCCGGTTTCCGCAAGATCGAACAGCGCATCGACCAGTGGGGCATTTTCACCGTCTCGCTGGCGGAAAGAATTTGAGGGCAAGCCGTTGGGGCAGGCAGGTTCCACTCTTTTCCAGACGGCGCCGGTCGCGAAGCGGGCGGCGCTCTGGCTCGCCGTCCTGGCGCCGTTCTTCTATCTGACCTATGGCGGCGCCAACTGGCTGGCATCGCAACGCGCTCATGTGCCGAACATCGCCTTCGCATGGGAAAGCGCCATTCCGTTCCTGGCATGGACAATCATTCCATACTGGTCAATCAACTTGTTCTACGCACTCTGCCTGTTCATCAACACGACGCCGCGCGATGTGGATAGGCTCGCAAGGCGCTATCTGACGATCCAGATGATAGCGATTGTCTGCTTTATCGCCTTTCCGCTCGAAGCAATCTTTGTACGACCGGCCACGAGCGGTCTGCCCGGTTTCATGTTCGCCGTCCTCGGTGGCTTCGATAAGCCATTCAACCAGGCGCCGTCGCTGCATGTCGCGCTGCTGGTGGTGATTTGGGACCATCTGCGCGGCCGGTTGCCGCGCCGGGCGCGGCTTCTCTGGCACGTCTGGTGCTTCCTGATCGGCGTCTCCGTGCTGACGACCTGGCAGCATCACGTCATGGATATACCGACCGGCATGCTCCTCGGTCTGTTCGCCGCCTGGCTTTTTCCGCGCGATGCTGGTTCCCCTCTTGCGAATTTCACTTTGAGCCGCGATCCAAAGTCGCGCCGTCTTGGCATCTGCTATCTGTGTGGTGCCGCCGCATTTCTTGCGCTTGCAGTGCTCTGTACGCCTCTGACGGCCGCGGCACTTCTGTTGCTCTGGCCCGCCGTTACGCTGGCGATCATCGCAATCGGATATTTCGGCGCCGGCCCGCAGATATTCCTGAAACGTGCCGATGGCCGGGCCGCGCTTGCCAGCCGCTGGCTGCTGGCACCCTACCGGCTCGGCGCGACCATTAATGTTTGGCTCTGGACACGCAAAATGCCGGCATCGGTGGTGATCGCTGATGGCGTTCATCTCGGTCGTTTTCCGCGTCGCCACGAGGCCAACCGTTTTGCCACGGTGATCGACATCACCGGCGAACTTCAGCGCCCGAGCGGGACGCTTGCGCGCTGGTGCAGTTTTCCCGCCCTCGATCTTACAGGTCTCGACAAGATCCAGGCGCGAGCCGCGGCTGATGCCATCGAGGCTGCGCGTCACCAGGGACCAGTCCTCGTCTGCTGTGCGCTCGGTTTCCAGCGTAGCGCCTGCGTCATCGTGCGTTGGCTGGTCAGCAGCCGACGTTGCGAAACTCCGGCCGAAGCCTTGCAGCTGATCGAACGCGCGGGGCGGCGTGTTTATCTGCCTGTGGAAAGTGTCCATGCTGCGAAGGAAGGCGTGCAATGACGCAGTGGAAAACCGTGGCCTCCGCGACGGCGCGAAATCTCGGCCGCAATTCAATCTTCTGCGGGCTGATAACACTGTTGCCACTGATTGCCGGCCCCGTCACCGCGGGATATCGGGGTTTTGCTCCAATGCTCGGCTGGCTGCTGATGTTTGTCTTATGCGGGATTGTCCTTGCGCTGGCGATCCATCTCCTCTTCGATGCGCTGTTGTTTCGCCTCGCGTCGAGCCATGAGACAGAGGCCGCCGGTCTTGCCGCCGTCGACGACCTGCTGTCCCGGATGCAGCTTCGAAAGCCCGACAGGACGCCGCGTGGCCTCGAGAGGCGGATCGCCGGATCCCGCCGCATCATCTGGCAGCAGCGGTTTGCGCTCGTCCTCTATCTCGTGATTTTCGCGGTTCTTCAGCTCAATGCGAGCGGCGGCCAGCCGCCATGCTGATTAGCCTGCCGTTGTTTATCTGGCAGGTCTTGCCCGCGCCATCGGGCGTTCAGCCGGTGCCGATTTCTCTGTTTGAGCCTTGCCGCGATATGATCGACGCGTTCACGTCGTTGATGTCGCGTTTGCCGCAAAGCGCCATGGTGATGTCCATCTCCTTGCGGAGGATGCCGAGCGCCAGCGTGACGCCTTCCTTGCCCATGGCGCCGAGGCCGTAGAGGAAGGGGCGGCCGATATAGGTGCCCTTCGCGCCGAGTGCTATCGTCTTCAGCACGTCCTGACCGGAGCGGATGCCGCCGTCGAGATGGATTTCGATGCGGCCGCCGACGGCATCGACGATCGAAGGCAGCATGCTGATCGACGAGGGAGCGCCGTCAAGCTGCCGACCGCCGTGATTGGAGACGACGATCGCATCGGCGCCGGTATCGGCGGCGGCCTTCGCATCCTCCGGATCAAGGATGCCCTTGATGATCAGCGGGCCGCCCCATTGCTCCTTGATCCAGGCGACGTCGGCCCAGGAGAGCCGCGGATCGAACTGCTCGTGCGTCCATGCGGCGAGCGAGGTGATATTTGAAACGTTCTTGGCATGGCCGATGATATTGCCGAAGGTGCGGCGCTTGGTCTTCAGCATATCCAGGCACCAGAAGGGCCGGGTCGCCATCTGCCAGACATGTTTCGGCGTGAATCTCGGCGGCGCCGACAGGCCGTTGCGTAGGTCCTTGTGACGCTGGCCAAGGATCTGCAGATCGGCCGTCAGCACCAGCGCCGAGCATTTGGCGGCCTTGGCGCGGTTGATCAGGCCGAGGACGAAATCCTTGTCCCGCATGACGTAGAGTTGGAACCAGAAGGGGCGCGTCGTTACCGATGCGACGTCCTCGATCGAGCAGATGCTCATCGTTGACAGCGTGAAGGGAACGCCGAACTCCTCGGCGGCGCGCGCCGCCAGCATCTCGCCATCGGCATGCTGCATGCCGGTCAGGCCGGTCGGCGCCAAGGCCACCGGCATCGACACCTTCTGACCGATCATCGTCGTTTCCAGCGTTCGGTCGGTCATGTCGACCAGCACCCGCTGGCGCAGCTTGATCCGGCTGAAATCGCTCTCGTTCGCCTGATATGTGGATTCGGTCCAGGCGCCTGAATCCGCATAGTCGAAAAACATTTTCGGCACGCGGCGTTGTGCGAGCTGCTTCAGATCGGCGATCGTGAGCGGAGTGGCCATGAATTGAACCTTCACATCTGAATGCGATCAGCCGGCCTAACACGAAATTTCAAGGAGCGTTACGGGAAATCGGGCGCGTCAGGCTGCTTTCCGCCGCGGATCGGTGGAAAGAGAATATTCAACGGAATGAAAGATGTTCGTACAGTCCTCGGAAGGCTTTTATTGGGGGCAGGCGGTGTCATCGAAGCCCCGCTTTCGAAGCGACGCCCGCCACATAGGTTTCGGCGACGGCCCGGTCGTCGCCCATCGTCTGCAAGAGGAAGAGTTCCTCGGGCAAGGTCTTCACCGCTTCCAGCTTCAGCGCCATGGCCGGGGTCGCGGCCGCATCGAGGACGATGAGATCGGCTTCGGTGCCGGGGTCCAGCGTGCCGATCCGGTCGGCCAGCGACAGCGCCTCGGCATTGCCGCGTGTCATCAGGTAATAGCTTTCCAGCGGGTTCAGCCGTTCTCCCAGCAGCTGCTGGATCTTGTAGGCTTCGTCCATGGTTTTCAGCATCGAATAGCTGGAGCCGCCGCCGATATCGGTCGCCACACCGATGCGCACCGGCTTTTCGCGCCGCGCCAGCGCCTTCAGCGGGAACAGGCCGGAGCCGAGGAAGAGGTTCGAAGTCGGGCAGTGGACGGCGACCGAACCCGTCTCGCTCATGACATCTGCTTCGCGCTCCGAGAGGTGGATGGCATGGCCGAAGAGGCTTTTCGGCCCGAGCAGGCCATAACGGGCGTAGATGTCGGTGTAGTCGATCGCTTCGGGATAGAGCTCGCAGGTGAATTTGATTTCGTCGTGATTTTCCGACAGATGCGTCTGGATGTGCAAATCGGGAAATTCGCGGGCAAGGGCTGCTGTCGCCTCCATCTGCGCCGGCGTCGAGGTGATGGCGAAGCGCGGAGTGATGGCGACGTGGTTGCGGCCCTTGCCATGCCATTCCGTGATCACCTGGCGGGTCTCGTCATAGCCCATCTCGGGCGTGTCGAGCAGGCCCTGCGGCGCGTTGCGGTCCATCATCACCTTGCCGCCGACCATGCGCATGTTGCGTTTCATCGCCTCGGCGAAGAAGGCGTCGGCCGAGGCCTTGTGCACTGAGCAATAGGCGACCGCCGTCGTCGTGCCGTGGCGGATCAGCTCGTCGTAGAAATGCGTGGCGATCCTTTGCGCATGCGCGCTTTCGACAAAACGGCACTCCTCGGGAAAGGTATAGGTGTTCAGCCATTCGAGCAGGTTGGCGGCATAGGAGGCAATCACCTGCATCTGCGGAAAATGGAGGTGCATGTCGATAAAGCCGGGCAGGATCAGATGCGGGCGGTGATCGATCTCGGCCAGATCCGCGGCTGCCTTTGCCTTGATGTCGGCATAGGGGCCGACTGCGGCGATCAGCCCATCTTCGATCAGCAGACCGCCATCCTCCTCGTAGAGATAACTCTGGCTATCGGCCAGGCTCAGCGGCGCCCGATGAAAGGACAGCAGGCGGCCGCGCAGGAGTGTCGTCGTCATTGTTTCTTGCCTTCGACTGCGCTTTCGAACCAGGCGACGAGCAGCTTGCGTTCGTCGGGCGTCATATCGGTCACGTTGCCGGGCGGCATGGCATGGCTGCGCCCCGCCTGTATATAGATTTCCCGAGCATGGGCGGCAATTTCCGCGTCGTTTTCGAGCATCACCTCCTTCGGCGGTCGCACGATGCCCTCATAGACGGGCTCGGCGGCGTGGCACATGGAACAGCGCGTCGCGACCAGTTGTTTGACGGCGGGTAAATGCGGATCGCCGGCGAATTGCTGGAAGGCGGGCACCACCGCCGCCGTATCCTTTTCGCCGGTCAGCAGCTTCGGCACCGTCGAAAGCCACATGATCAGGATGAAGAGGATGACGGTGACGATCCAGGTCCAGGTCGGCCGGCCTTTCCTGGCGTGCGTGGTGTTGAACCAGTGGCGGATGGTGACGCCCATCAGGAAGACCAGGGCCGCGATCACCCAGTTGAATGCCGTGCCGAAGGCCAGCGGATAGTGGTTCGACAGCATGAAGAAGATGACGGGGAGCGTCAGGTAGTTGTTGTGCAGCGAACGCTGCTTGGCGACCTGGCCGTATTTCGGATCGGGCGTGCGGCCGGCGATAAGATCGGCAACGACGATCTTCTGGTTGGGGATGATGATCATGAAGACGTTGGCCGACATGATCGTTGCGGTGAAGGCGCCGAGATGCAGGAAGGCGGCGCGGCCGGTGAAAAGCTGCGTATACCCCCAGGCCATGAAGACGAGCAGGACATAGAGCACCGCCATCAGTCCCCAGGTGTTGCGCCCAAGCGGCGACTTGCAGAGCAGGTCGTAGACGATCCAGCCGAAGGCGAGCGACGCAAGCGAGATCAGGATCGCCACCGGCGGGCTGATATCGAGCACATTGCGATCGATGAGAAAGAGGTCGGCGCCGCCGTAATAGACGATGCAGAGCATCAGGAAGCCGGATATCCAGGTGAAATAGCTCTCATATTTGAACCAGGTCAGGTGCTCCGGCATTTGCGCGGGCGCCACCAGATATTTCTGGATATGATAGAAACCGCCGCCATGGACCTGCCATTCCTCGCCATAGGCGCCGGGCGGCAGATGCGGGCGTTTCACCAGTCCGAGATCGAGCGCGATGAAATAGAAGGACGATCCGATCCAGGCGATCGCGGTGACGACATGGAACCAGCGCGCCGCAAAGGCGAGCCATTCCCATGCTATGGCATATTCATACATCGAATTCCCCTAACTTCCTCCGACTCGTGACATTGCGGAAATTTTGGCGGGGAGGGAAGAGGAGATTGAAGAACCGCACAGGACGCCGATTTTGGCAACGGTGGTGAACCCGGGGGGAATGGCATGATCACCGCGCTTTACAGCGATCAGTTCATCGCCGAAAACGCGCCGATGGACCGGCGGCTTGCCGCAGCGCCGGGGCGATTTTGATGACGCCGACGATCGCCGCCGACGCGCTGTTTTCCGGCGGTTCGCTGGATGCCGGCGGGATGGCGCGGCTCTCGATCTGGTTCCTTTCGAGTTCTTTCCGCATGTGAACGACGATCCCGGCTACCTCCCTTCGCTGTTGCGCTACAGCGAGGCGACTGCAAATTACATTCTCGCATGCAGGGACGGTGAAGGTCTGATCCTCGGCAACGGGCTCGTCGAGGTCTTTGGCGCTCCGCTGATGATTTCCGACGGTGTGGTCGAAACTGCCGATCGCGGCCACATCATCGAACTGCTGTCCCGTGCCTAAAAGCTGCCGAGAAGGCGTGTATTATCTCTAGCTTATACTCGCTCCGCTAATACAGCGGGTCTTGAAACCATGACGATCCGGTTACAGTTATGTTTAAGGCCGCCGGAATGAAATAAGAACAGTGATCAGCGGCGGCGCATTCATCGACGGAGAAGATGCCATGCGCAGCATTTTGACGTGTGTGATGATTGCATATGCGTCGCTGGCGACGGCTCATGACGCACCCTCGGGGTGGAGTTATGACCCCTATTGTTGCAACGGCGACAGTCATAATGGCGACTGCCAGATGATCCCTTCGAAAAGCGTGGCGGTGACGCCGGGCGGATATCGTGTAACGTTGCTGCCGGGCGACCACCGGCTGGTCACGCATGCGCATGTCTTCCTGCTGCCGATGACCAAAGCGATGCAATCCGGCGACGAGGACTACCATCTCTGTCTTTTTCCGAATGAGGATACGCCGCGCTGCTTCTATGCGCCGGAGATGGGATTCTGAGGCTATTGCGATGCCTGCTTCTAATCCCCGGCCGCCTTAATCTCTTCGAGGATCCAGTTGCGGAAGGCTTTGATCTTCGGCACGTTGCGGCGGTTTTCGGGATAGGCGAGCCAGTAGGCCTTGCCGTCGCTGCGGGTCAGCTCGAAGGGCTGATAGAGCCGGCCGAGCGCGATCTCGGCCGCATAGAAGGCCGGGTTGAGGATGGCGACGCCATGGCCTGACATCGCCGCATCGGCTTCCACCGCCTGGGAGCCGAGCTGGTTGCGCGGGCGGCGATCGAGATCCGTGTCGGTGACGCCGGCTGCCTCGAACCATTGTTTCCACCAGATGTCGCCGGCGTCGAAGAGATCGAACTTCAGGAGATCACGCGGCTCCTTGATGCCGCCGGCCGATTCCGCCAGCTTCGGGCTCAGCATCGGGGTGAACTCAAGCCCCATCAGCCGGTGCAGCGCCAGCCCCGGCCAGTTGCCGTCGCCCCAGCGGATGCCGACATCGATCTGCTCGCGGGAAAAGTCGATGATATCGGAGGTCGCCTGAAAGCGCACAGCGATCGCCGGATGCTTCAAATGGAAGGAGCCGAGGCGCGGCGCCAGCCATTTCGAGGCGAAGGTGTGGGTCGAGCTGATGGCGAGCGTGCCTTCGACGCTGTCGCGCGCCGTCGCCATCGCGTCGTGCAGCATGGCAAAGGCTTCCGTCACCTTCGGCGCCAGCCGCTCGCCGGTCTCCGTCAGTGCGATCTGGCGGGGGCGGCGCAGGAAGAGCTGCTCGCCGACATTCTCCTCCAAGAGCTTGATCTGGTAGCTGACGGCCGTCTGCGTCATGCCGAGCTCGTCGCCGGCCTTGGTGAAATTACCGAGCCGGGCAGCGGCCTCAAAGACGCGCAACGCATTCAGCGGAAACTGTTTCGAAAGTTTCATGGATAAGTTCTCTTGATGCAGGCAGACGGTCCTTCGATTGGAATTGCAGCATTTTTGGCGGCAAACTGCAACCCATACCATCAAACTGACGAGGTGATGTCATGGATTGCTTTGCTATCGAAGAGAAGCGCTCGCAGCCGAGCGTGGGTGTGTTCAAGCGTCTCGCCGGACGGCTGGTCGGCCGTTTCTGCCGGCTGCCCCGCCTCGATCTCGATGCTGCGCCTGACCGCGTCAAGCGCGATCTTGGTTTCCTGGATGGACGCGATCCGTTTTACGAGGACGCCTGCAAACGATAGGCCGCCAGCGCCGTCAGGATTTCGGCGGCGGTCATTGCGGCGATCACTTCGGGGCGTTTGTCCCTGACCGCCGTGCCGCCGATCGGCAGCGTCAATCGCTCCATCCAGGCGCGTTCGCCGCCTTCGCGGGAAAGCCAGCTTGCCAAGGTTGCGCGTTTGGTTGCGGAACCGATCATGCCGGTATAGGCGAGATCCTCCCTTGCCAGCGCTTCACGGGCGATGAGAAAGTCCAGCGCATGGTCGTGCGTCAGGATGACGACCGCGCCGCCGGCGGCAATATCCTTCACCAGCGCTTCCGGAATCGGAACGAGGCGGGTTTTCGTGGCCGCCGGTAGATTGGTGAGTTCTTCCTGACGGGTTTCGACCACCGTGACCGACAGCGGCAGCGGCGCAAGAGCAGCTGCCAGCGCGCGACCGACGTGACCGGCGCCGAAGAGAAGCACCTCGGGCAGGCGCTCGATTTCGCCGGCAAGTCTCGCTTCGAGCTCGTCTTTCAACGTCGGCGTCAGTTGGCGGAACCGCAATTGTGTACGCCCACCGCAGCACTGACCGATCTCAGGGCCGAGCGGAATATCCATGGTCGCTGCTCCGCCGGTTCCCGCCAGCATCTCCCGGGCATTCGCGATTGCCATGAATTCGAACTGGCCGCCGCCAATCGTGCCCCATAAAGCGGTTTGAGAGACGAGCATGAAGGTGCCGGTTTCACGCGGGGTGGAGCCCTGGGTGCCGGTGATGTCGACGAGGATGCTATCGGGGTAGGCGGCGAGGAAAGTGGGGAGGTCGGTCATGAGAAGAGGCGCTCGTGACCTTTGGTGTATGCCGCGAAGACCCCCTCATCCGCCTGCCGGCACCTTCTCCCCGCTGGGGAGAAGAGGTATGTGGCAACGTTCCACTCCTCAACATCTGTAACGGGAAGGCGGCATAATAGGCTTGCTCCCCTCTTCTCCCCAGCGGGGAGAAGGTGGCCCGAAGGGTCGGATGAGGGGGCTTGGTTCAAGCGCATTACTTTCTCAAGTTCTCCGTATGAACGATCGCAGGATAGAAGCGAAGGATATCATCCCGCTGGAATAGCCGCTTTTCAAGTGCGGCAAGGATCATTTCAAGAACCGCTCTTCGTTCCTTGGTTATTTCACGATTCGAGAAACGCAAGACAGAGTACCCAGCGCCATTCAACCATTGGGTCCGTGCTTCGTCAGACATATTGTCGGCGTGATGAAATCCGTCGATCTCAACAACCAACTGTTCTTCCCGGAATAGAAAATTCGACGATATAGACGCCGAGCGGAACCTGCCGCGCAAACTTATATCCATTCAACTGCCGATTTCGCAGGTCACCCCAGAGCCGAATTCTTCCTCGGTTTCGGTTCGGCGCAACTTGCGTGCTTGGAGAGTTTTGCCTGGGCGCCTCTTCCTAATGTCTTCGAGATCAGACATGCGAACGATCTTCTACACCCGCTTCATCCGCTCCACGGCCATCAGCACCCGTTCCGGCGTCGCCGGCGCGTCGAGCCTGGGGCAGACCTTGTAATCCGCGACACTGGCCACCGCCATCGACAGTGCCTCCAGCACCGAAATCGCCAGCATGAAGGGCGGTTCGCCGACGGCCTTGGAGCGGCCGATAGTGGCTTCGGCGTTCTCCGACCATTCGGCGAGACGCACATTGAAGATCTTCGGCCGGTCGGAGGCGAGCGGGATCTTGTAGGTGGATGGCGCATGGGTGCGCAGCCGTCCCTTGTCGTCCCACCAGAGTTCTTCCGTCGTCAACCAGCCCAGACCCTGGACGAAGGCGCCCTCGACCTGGCCGAGGTCGATCGCCGGGTTCAGCGAGCGGCCGACATCGTGGAGGATGTCGGTGCGGTCGATCAGATATTCGCCGGTCAGCGTATCGATCGAGACCTCGGTGCAGGCGGCGCCATAGGCGAAATAATAGAAGGGCGTGCCGCGGCCGGCCTTGCGGTCCCAGTGAATCCTCGGCGTCTTGTAGAAGCCGGCGGCGGACAGCTGGACACGGGCGAAATAGGCTTGTTTGATGAAATCGGGGAAGGGGATCTCGCTCTCGCCGACCCGCACGCGGTTCGGCAGGAAGACGATGTCGGACGGCGCCACTTCCCATTTCTCAGCGGCAAAGGCCACCAGCCGTTCCTTGATCTGGCGGGCGGCGTCGTGCGCTGCCATGCCGTTGAGGTCCGAGCCGGAGGAGGCGGCGGTCGCCGAGGTGTTCGGCACCTTGGCGGTCGTCGTCGCGGTGATCTTCACCCGGTCGATATCGACCTGGAAGCTGTCGGCCAACACCTGCGCCACCTTGGTATAGAGACCCTGGCCCATTTCGGTGCCGCCATGGTTCAGATGGATCGAGCCATCCTGATAGATGTGAACGAGGGCGCCGGCCTGGTTGAAGGCGGTCATGGTGAAGGAGATGCCGAATTTGACCGGCGTCAGGGCAATGCCCTTCTTGATATAGCGGCTGTCGCGATTGAAGCCGATGATGGCGTTGCGCCGCGCCCGGTAGTCTGACGTATCCTCCAACTCGTCGACGACGCGGGCGATGATATTGTCCTCAACCTCCTGATGGTAAGGCGTCAGCGTGCGCCCGGAGCCCGGCTGGCCGTAGAAATTCAGCTTGCGAATATCGAGAGGATCCTTGCCGAGGGCATAGGCGATCTCCTCGATGATGCGCTCGGCGCCGAGCATGCCCTGCGGCCCGCCAAAGCCGCGGAAGGCGGTGTTGGAGACAGTGTGTGTTTTGAGCGGTTTCGAGGTCAGATGCACATGCGGATAGAAATAGCTGGAATCGGCATGGAACAGCGCGCGGTCGGTTACCGGTCCGGAGAGGTCGGAAGAGAAGCCGCAGCGCGCCGCGTAAGTGGCGTCGACCGCGTGGATGCGGCCTTCGGCATTGAAGCCCACTTCGTAATCGACCAGGAAATCATGGCGCTTGCCGGTGGCGCTCATATCCTCGTCGCGATCCGGGCGGAATTTGATCGCGCGGCCGAGCTTCTTGGCGGCGATCGCTGCAAGGGCCGCGAACTGACTGCCCTGCGTCTCCTTGCCGCCGAAGCCGCCGCCCATGCGACGCACGTTGACGGTGACCGCGTTCGATGGGATATCGAGCACGTGGCCGACAATATGCTGGATCTCGCTCGGATGCTGCGTCGAGGACCAGACGGTGACCTCGTCGTCCTCGCCGGGAATGGCCACGGCGATATGGCCTTCGAGATAGAAATGCTCCTGTCCGCCGATGCGCATCTGCCCCTTCAGCCGCACGGCCGCATTCGGCATTTCCGTTTCCGGCTCACCGCGCTGGAGCGTCATCGGGGTGATGACCAATGGGCCGCCATTGGCGAGCGCGCCATCGATATCGTGCCAGTGCGTGAGGTCGCGATAGTCGATCTTCGCTAGCCGCGCGGCGCGGCGGGCCGCGTCGCGTGTTTCGGCGATGACGGCAAAGATCGGCTGGCCGTGAAATTGAACTAGAGTTTCAGCAAGCAGCGGCTCGTCATGGCTGCCATTGGAGCTGGTGTCGTTGACGCCGGGCACGTCCTTGCCGGTGAAAACCCAGACCACGCCCGGATAGGCGGCGACCTGGGAAAGGTCGATGCTGAGGATCTCGGCATGTGCCCGGTCGGAGAGACCGAGCGCGCCGTGCAGCAGGCCGGCGGGTTCGGGAATGTCATCGATATAATCGGCGGTTCCGGTGACATGCTTGTGCGCTGAGTCATGGCGCAGGGAGCCGTGCATGGGACCGGAGATGACGACTTTGGGATTTTCGAAGGTGGACTTGTCCATTAGCCGTGTCCTCTATGGCCGGCACCGTTTTGACGGTGGCCCCTCATCCGGCTGTCGCCATCTTCTCCCCGCTTGCGGGGAGACGGGACATGCCGCGCCGTCTCCGTTCCTCGCCACCTCTCGCAGGGCACGTCCCCTCTGCCTGCAGGCTGGGAGAGGGTTAGGGTGAGGGGCAAAGTGGTGACTGCCGCGGGCCGGCTAGCGGAACAAACCATCACGCCACCTCCTCGAACCGCTTCAGTTCCGCCGGTGCGCCGACGGTCTCAAGATAGAACCGTGTCAGCAGGTTCTTCGCCGTCAGCTGGCGATACTCCGCCGTGGCGCGCCAGTCGGTCAGCGGCTGGAAGTCGGTGTCGAAGGCGGGGCGGGCCGCCTCGATCGTCGCTTCCGTCCATGGTTTGCCGATCAGCGCGGCCTCGACTGTCGGCGCGCGCTTCGGCGTCGCCGCCATGCCACCGAAGGCGATGCGGATGTCGGTGATGGTCTCGGCCTCGTCGAGCATCAGCAAAAAGGCGCCAAGCACGGCGGTGATGTCCTCGTCACGGCGCTTGGTGATCTTGTAGGCGGCAAAGCGGCTGGCGACCTTGGGATAGGGCACGAAGACGCTTTCGACGAATTCGCCGGGTCTGCGATCCTGTTTGCCATAGGCGATGAAGAAATCTTCGAGCGGCATTCGGCGCTGCCGTTCCAGGGAACGCAGGGTCAGCGTCGCGCCGAGGGCGATCAGCGGCGGGGGGCTGTCGCCGATCGGCGAACCGTTGGCGATATTGCCGCCGATCGTGCCCATGTTGCGCACCTGCTCGCCGCCGATCCGGTCTATCAGCCGCCCGAGCGCTGGGATCTTGCCGGAAATCGCCTCGAAGGCCCTGCTGTAGCTGACGCCGGCGCCGATGGTGACGCCATCATCACTTTCCGTCACCAACTGCAACTCGCTCAGATGGTTGATGAAAACGACCGGGCTCAGCCGGCGCATCTGCTTCGTCACCCAGAGGCCGACATCGGTCGCGCCGGCAACGATAGTCGCCTCGGGTTCCTGCGAGAGGACTTCCGCCAGAGCCTGAACAGACCCCGGAACGATCAGCCGGTCTTCGCCGCTGGCAATCCGGATGGTGCCGCTCGCCTGCATTGCCCAGAGCCGCGCGACGATTTCTGAGCGCGTCCGCTGCAGCGGGTCGAAGAGCGCGCTCGGCCGCTGCAGGCTGACTTGCTCGGCGGCCTTGACGATCGGCTCGTAGCCGGTGCAGCGACAGAGATTGCCCTGCAGCGCCTTTTCAATTTCGCGGCGGCCGGGTTTTTCCTTCGTCAGCCACAGGCCATAGAGCGACATGACGAAGCCCGGGGTGCAGAAGCCGCATTGCGATCCATGACAGTCGACCAGCGCCTGCTGCACCGGATGCAGCGCGCCGTCCCGGCCGGCCAGATGCTCGACCGTCACCACGTGCGTGGCATGCAGTGAGCCCATGAAACGGATGCAGGCATTGACCGATTCGTAAGCGAGCTTGCCGTCGGCCAGCCGCCCGACAAGCACGGTGCAGGCGCCGCAGTCACCTTCCGCGCATCCTTCCTTGGTGCCCGTCAGCCGTCGCTTCATCCTGAGAAAATCGAGAAGTGTCTCGGTCGGCCCAAGATTGGCGAGCGCGATATCCTCGCCGTTCAGGATGAAGCGGATGCTCTCGTTCATGATATTCCCGGTTGTTTTTTCCAAATGGTTAAGCCGCCGTCCAGCCACCGTCAATCGAGATATGCGTTCCGGTCACCTGCCGGGCGGCGTCGCTGGCGAGGTAGAGCGACAGGGCGCCGATCTCTTCGGCCTTGACGAATTCACGGGTCGGCTGCGCCTTGAGAATGACCTCGCTCTTAACCTGCTCCTCGGTCATGCCGCGGGCCCTGGCGGTATCCGGTATCTGCTTTTCGACCAGCGGCGTCAGCACATAGCCGGGGCAGATGGCGTTCACCGTCACGCCGAATTCGGCAAGCTCCAGGGCGGCCGTCTTTGTCAGGCCTAATATACCATGTTTTGCCGCAACATAGGCGGATTTGAAGGGGGAGGCGACGAGCCCATGGGCGGAGGCGATATTGATGATGCGGCCATGCTTTCTCGCCTTCATCAGCGGGATGGCGGCGCGCATGGTGTGAAAGGAGCTCGACAGATTGATGGCGATAATCTGATCCCACTTCTCGATCGGGAAATCCTCGATCTTCTCGACATGCTGGATACCGGCATTGTTGACGAGGACATCGACGGTGCCGAAGCTCTTCGCCGCCGTTTCGATCAGGTCGGCGATCTCGGCGGGCTTGGTCATGTCGGCCGCATGATAGATCGCCCGGCCCTTCGAAACCGATTCAAGCCGCTTGACGATCGCCTTGATTTCATCGGCATTTCCGAAACCATTGATGACGACATTGTCGCCGGTTTCGGCAAAAGCGGTGGCGATCGCCAGGCCGATGCCGCTAGTGGAGCCGGTGACAATGACTGATCTGCTCATGCTGTTTTCTCCTGACATCGCGATGCTGCGTTGCAACGTTTTGGCGAGGTTATGCCCAAAGCCGGCAGGCTGGCAATTCCGCTTTATTCGCTTTTCTCGTCCGCATCCCTGTCCTATTGATTTGCCTCGAGAATCGACATGCCTCGGGAGGATTTAATGAGCAGATATGTTCTGGCGATCGATCAGGGAACGACGTCGACACGGGCGATCGTCTTCGATGGCGACATGCATGTCGCCGGCAAGGGCCAGAAGGAATTCACCCAGATCTATCCGCGCTCCGGCTGGGTCGAGCACGATCCCGAGGAGATCTGGGAGTCGGTCATCTCCACCGTCAACATGGCCTTGCGGGACGCCGGGATTACCGCGAGGGATGTTGCTGCGCTCGGCATCACCAATCAGCGCGAGACGGTCGTTGTCTGGGAGCGCGAGACCGGCCGGCCGATCCAGAATGCCATCGTCTGGCAGGATCGGCGCACCGCGAGCTATTGCGATAATCTGAAACGGCAGGATCTCGAGCGGCTGTTCACCAGGAAGACCGGGCTGCTCCTTGACCCCTATTTTTCCGGAACGAAGCTTTCCTGGATGCTCGCCAATGTGAAGGGCGCGCGTGCGCGTGCCGCAAGGGGCGATCTCTGCTTCGGTACGATCGACACCTTCCTGATCTGGCGGCTGACAGGCGGCAAGAGCTTCGTCACCGACGCGACCAATGCCTCGCGTACGCTGATGTACAATATCGCCGAAAATACCTGGGACGAGGATCTGCTCGATATTCTCAGGGTGCCGGCCGCCATGCTGCCTGAAGTCAAGGATTGCGCCGCCGATTTCGGGACGGTCGACGCCGATATCTTCGGCGCCGCGATCCCGATCCTCGGGGTTGCCGGCGATCAGCAGGCGGCGACCATCGGTCAGGCCTGTTTTGCACCGGGCATGCTGAAATCGACCTATGGCACCGGCTGTTTCGCGCTGCTCAACACCGGCGCCGATATGGTCCGTTCGAAAAACCGGCTGCTGACCACCATCGCCTATCGGCTGAACGGTGAGACGACCTACGCGCTCGAGGGTTCGATCTTCATCGCCGGGGCGGCGGTACAATGGCTGCGGGACGGGCTCGGGATCATCGGCAGCGCCGCCGAGACCAATGCGCTTGCCGAGAAGGCCGATCCGACGCAGGACGTCTATCTCGTGCCCGCCTTCACCGGCCTTGGTGCACCGCACTGGGATGCCAAGGCGCGCGGTGCCATCTTCGGGCTGACGCGCAACAGCGGCCCGGCAGAGCTTTCGCGGGCCGCGCTCGAAGCCGTCTGTTACCAGACCCGCGATCTCCTCGACGCCATGCAGAAGGATTGGAAGAACAGCGGCGACGACACGGTGCTGCGCGTCGATGGCGGCATGGTGGCCTCCGACTGGACGATGCAACGGCTCGCCGATCTGCTCAATGCCCCGGTCGACCGCCCGGTCATTCTCGAAACGACCGCCCTCGGTGCGGCCTGGCTCGCCGGCAGCCGGGCAGGGGTCTGGCCGGACAGGGATGGCTTTTCGGCAAGGTGGAAACGCGACCGGCGCTTCGAGCCCGACATGGATGACAAGGTGCGGGCGGCCAAGCTCAAGGGCTGGAAGAGCGCGGTCCGGCGGACGCTGAGCGAGGGGTGAGGCGCGATCGGAACCGCACCATAGCTCTGCCTATTTCGGCGGGCGGGGCCCGGCTCTCAGCGCCTCTCTCTTGATAATTTTTTGATGCGGCCTGTCGGCTAAGCGGTTACTCCTTCGTCATTCGGAAAGAGGAGTGACCCGATGCTTTATGCAATCCTTTGTTACGCTCACGAGGAAACCGTCTTCGCCTGGACCCAGGAGGAAGAGGCTGCCGTCATGGAGAAGCTTTACGCCGTGCAGGAGCCGCTGGCCAGATCCGGCAAGCTCGGCCCCGTCGGGCGGCTGATGCCGACGACGGCTGCGACCACCGTGCGCAAAGGCAAGGACGAGCCCTTGGTCATCGACGGGCCTTTTGCGGAAACGAAAGAGGCGCTTCTCGGCTTCTATGTGGTTGACTTCGAAACCCTCGACGAGGCGGTCGCCTTCTCGAAGCAGCTTTCATCCGTCAATCCAGGTTCCACCTCTTACGAAATTCGGCCTTTCTACGTCTTCAGGCCGGGAGATACTACATCATGACCGATATTGCCTGGATCGACCTTGCCCTTGGCTCGGCCCGCCCGAAGGCGCTTGGCGCGCTGCTGCGCTATTTCCGCGATCTCGACACGGCGGAAGAGGCGTTTCAGGAGGCATGTCTGAGGGCGATCCGGACATGGCCGGAGAAAGGACCGCCGCGCGATCCGACAGCATGGCTCATTTTCGTCGGCCGCAACAGCGGTATCGATGCGGTGCGCAAGCGGACGAAGCTCCAGGCGCTGCCGGACGAGGAGGTCATTTCCGATACCGAGGATGCCGAAAGCGATATCGCCGATCGGCTGGACGATTCCAATTATCGCGACGACATCCTGCGGCTTCTCTTCATCTGCTGCCATCCGGATCTGCCGGCCACCCAGCAGATCGCGCTGGCGCTGCGCATCGTGTCCGGCCTTTCCGTGCAGCAGATCGCTCGCGCTTTCCTGGTTTCGGAAAGCGCCATGGAGCAGCGCATCACCCGGGCGAAGGCGCGTGTCGCCAAGGCAGGCGTGCCTTTCGAAACGCCGAGCCCTGAGGAGAGGGCCGAACGTCTCTTGATCGTCAGCACGATGATCTATCTCATCTTCAACGAGGGTTACAGCCAGGCCGACCCCAAGCATGAGGCGGCCGCCTTCAGTGACGAGGCGATCCGGCTGGCACGGCTGATGCTGCATATTTTCCCGGCGGAACCGGAGCTGATGGGGCTGCTCGCGCTCATGCTCCTGCAAATCGCACGCCGGCCGGCGCGCTTCAGCGCCGAGGGCGAAATCGTGCTGCTTGAAGATCAGGACCGCTCTCTTTGGAACCAGCCCTTCATCAACGAAGCCTTGGCGCTGCTCGACAAGGCGCTGCGGCACCGCCGGCCCGGCCCGTATCAGCTCCAGGCGGCCATCGCCGCCATCCATTCCCGCGCGAAACGTGCCGAGGATACCGACTGGGTGGAGATCGATCTGCTCTACCGCGCGCTGGAACGCGTGCAGCCTTCGCCTGTCGTGACGCTTAACCGCGCGGTCGTTGTTTCCAAGCTGCACGGGCCGCAGCAGGCACTCGATCTCATCGATCCGCTGGGCGAGAAGCTCGGCGGCTATTTCTATTATCACGGTCTGCGAGGCGGGCTGCTGAAGCAGCTTGGCTTGACCCGCCAGGCGCGCGAAGCCTTCGACCATGCAATCGCGCTTGCCCATTCGGCGGCGGAGGCGGCCCATATCCGCCGTCAGATCGACAAGATGCAGGCAGAGGCCGTGCAGCATCTCGCAAATTAAATCAGGAAAAATTGGCGCGCTGTCGGAACGGCGAAGTTCGACACGTCCTTGTAACAACCCGACAGGAAACAGGTTCACTCAAATGGAGAGCTTCGAAATGACCGCAAGCACGCAACATGAACTCACCCTGGTTCGCGAATTCGACGCCCCGCGCGAGAAGATCTACAAGGCTTGGACCGATCCCGACCTGCTGAAGAAGTGGTTCGTACCACGCCCCTGGGGCGTGGCGGAAGCGACGCTCGACGTCCGCCCCGGCGGCTCCAATGTCGTCGTCATGCAGGATCCCGAGGGCAATCAGTATCCGAACCGCGGCGTTTATCTCGAGATTGTCGAGAACGAGAAGATCGTTTTCACCGACGCCTATACCAGCGCCTGGGTGCCCGCTGAAAAACCCTTCTTCACCGGCGTCATCCTGCTCGAAGATCTCGGCAATGGCCGCACGAAGTATACGGCTAAGGCGCTGCACTGGCGCGCCGAGGACAAGGAAGCGCATGAGAAGATGGGCTTCCATGAGGGATGGGGCAAAGCCGCGGACCAATTGGCCGAGTTGCTGGCGAAGATGTGATTGCCGGGGCGGCGAGGGGTAGGCCTCGCCTTCCCGACGCTTCAAGTGCGGTGCGAGGCGGTTTGGAAGATGATTCCGCTGACGCTTCGAAGTCGTTGAATTCAGAGGATTCGGGCGCGTCGGTGTCTTTGTCGACGTGGGGTCTATCCTGTGCCAATCTGCTGGTATGAAAGGGTACGTCTATATCCTCGCATCCGGACGCAACGGCACGCTCTATACCGGCGTGACGCGTGATCTTGCCGGCCGGCTATACGAGCATCAGAATGAGCTGACGCCGGGTTTTACGTCGAAGTATGGTGTCAAGATGCTGGTGTGGTTCGAGGAACATGATCTGCTGACGACAGCGATCACGCGTGAAAAGACGATTAAGAAATGGCCGCGACTGTGGAAGCTCAATCTGATCGAGCGCGAGAATCCCGAATGGGAGGACATTTCGTTTCATCTCTTGGGCCTGTGAGAGGATGAGTCTCCTGTCGCGCGGACGCGCGACTGCTGGATTCCTGTGACAAGCACAGGAATGAGGGAGTTCCTGGCACTCGCGGAGTTCAGCAACAACTGTTTACGCAGTTTAGCTTCTGACAATACGCTTTAATGATACGGGATATGGATGGCGAGGTGCCCACCACTTGCTCCCTCATTCCTGTGCCTGTCACAGGAATCCAGCAGCGCCGTGTCTACGGCGCAAAGACTCTCTAATCATCCTTGATCTCTACCCGATCATACCTTGCAGGTGGTGGCGCTCATCGACGTCCAGACATCCGCCCCCTATCAAGATTCTCGAACGATCCGTTCCACAATTTGTGTTTGCGCTCCATCACCGCCATCCTTATCTCCGGATCGAGTTCAACAGGATTTCGATGATGGAACTGGGTCTTTACACATTCGCCGACGTCAATCCCAATCCTTCCCGCAGCAAGGGGGCGGAGGGGGCCGAGCGGCTAAAACATCTGATCGAGGAGATCGAGCTCGCCGATCAGGTGGGCCTAGATGTCTTCGGGCTCGGCGAACATCATCGGCCGGATTATGCGGCGTCAGCCCCTGCGGTGGCGTTGGCGGCCGCGGCCGTCAAGACCAAAAACATCCGGTTGACAAGCGCCGTCACCGTGCTTTCCTCCGATGATCCGGTGCGGGTCTTCCAGCAATTTTCGACGCTCGACCTGATTTCGGACGGCCGGGCCGAGATCATGGCGGGGCGTGGTTCTTTCATCGAGTCTTTCCCGCTGTTCGGCTACAATCTCGAGGATTACGACCAGCTTTTCGAGGAGAAGCTCGATCTGCTTTTGGCGCTGCGCAACAGCGAGACGGTGGAATGGGAGGGCGAGCTTCGCGCGCCGATCCGTGGGCGCGGCGTCTATCCGAGGCCGCTGCAGGATCCGCTGCCGTTGTGGGTCGCGGTCGGCGGTACGCCGCAGTCGGTGGCGCGCGCCGGCGCGCTCGGACTGCCGGTGGCGCTCGCCATCATCGGCGGCGAGCCGCGCCGTTTCGCGCCGCTTTTCGATCTCTACCGTGAGGCGGCGCGCCGCGCAGGGCAGGATCAGGCGAAGCTGAAGACCAGCATCAATGTTCATGGCTTCATCGCCGATACGACCGAGGCGGCCGCCGACCAGTTTTACGGGCCGCAGGCGGAAGTGATGAACCGCATCGGCCGCGAGCGCGGCTGGGGACCGACCAGCCGCGCGCATTTCGATCTATCGCGTGGGCCGAACGGCGCGCTTTTCGTCGGCGATCCCGAGGTGGTCGCGGAAAAGATCATCGCCCATCACACGCTTTTCAGGAACGACCGCTTCCTGCTGCAAATGGCGATCGGCCTGATGCCGCATGCTGAGATCATGCGCGGCATCGAACTCTACGGGACGAAAGTCGCCCCGATCGTCAGAAAGGCATTGACTGAAAAGGGCGAAGGGGCGAAAGCCACGGCTTGAGGCGGCCGCGCCGCGCCCGCGCAAGGCCGGAAGAGACGAATGGTTATCGCAAACGACGATGAACTGACAAAGCTCAAGGAGATCGGCCGGATCTGCGCCAACGCCATCCAGGTGATGGCGGCAGCGATGGAGCCGGGCATGACGACGCTGGAGCTCGATCGGATCGGCCGCAAGGTGCTCGAGGATTCCGGCGCGCGCTCGGCGCCGGAGTTCTGCTACCAGTTTCCCGGCGCCACCTGCATCAGCGTCAACGAGGAAATCGCCCACGGCATTCCCGGGCCACGTGTCATTCAGGCCGGCGACCTGATCAATATCGACGTCTCGGCCGAGAAGGACGGCTTCTTCGCCGATACCGGCGCTTCCTTTACGATGCCGCCGGTCAAACCGAAAATCGAACGGCTCTGCCGCGACGGCAGGCGGGCGCTATGGGTTGGGCTCAACCAAGTGAAATCGGGTGAGCCGCTGGCAAAGATCGGCACCGCCGTCGGCGCTTTCGCCCAGAAGAACCGCTATACGCTGGTTGCCAATCTGGCGAGCCACGGCGTCGGCCGTTCGCTGCACGAGGAACCCACCGAACTCTCGACGTGGCCGGATCCTTCGGAAAAGCGCGTCATGACGGATGGTCTCGTCTTCACGGTCGAGCCATTCCTTTCTCTCGGCGCCACATGGGCCGAGGGCGGCGACGATGCATGGACGCTCTATGCCGATCCGAAGGCGCCGACCGTGCAATATGAACACACGGTGGTTGCGACGCGGAACGGACCGGTGATTTTGACCTTGCCGGACGGGCGGGCGTAGGGGAGCTCTCCGGGTTTGGCGCACCCACCTCGCCCTTCGAGGCCCCTTCGGGGCACCTCAGGATGAGGCTCTCTTGGAGGCTGCGCGTGTTTTCCAGGCCCGCTATTATAAGGGCGGCACTCTCCACCGTCCCTCATGCTGAGGTGCGCAGCCCATAGGGCGGAGCCTCGAAGCACGCCGCAACGCTGCTTCTTGCATCATCCGGCGTCAGCGCACCCGGTTCGTCCTTCGAAGCCCCTACGGGGCACCTCAGGATGAGGCTCCCTTGGGCTGCGCGTGTCACCGTGAGCCCCATCCTTGGCGCCGTCCCGTCTTCAGCCGCGCGTTTCCGGCCTGCCACCTTGGAGGATTTCAGTAGCAGCGCGTTCCAATATCCCGGCGATGCGGGCGGCCTCGCTTTTCGACCAGGGATAACGCATCCTGAGGGCCGAGCGCAGCAGCATGCGGGCGGCGCGGATATCGCCGCCGTCCTGCATGAAGTCGCCCTCATCGTTATCGGCTCCGTGACGATCGGTTTCGAAAACACGCTTCACATAGGCCATCTTCTCGCCGATACGTTCGAGCTTGGCGAGCGTGTGCAGGATCATCTCGCGGTTTTCCTCGACGCGGCGGCGTCCGGCCTCGGTGATGCGGTAGAGCTTCTTGGTGCCCTCATTCTCCACTTCCGCAAGGCCGGTTTCCTCGAGAAAGGTGAGTGCCGGATAAATGACGCCGGGGCTCGGCACATAGAAGCCGCCGGATCGCTCCTCCAGCAGCTTTATCAACTCGTAGCCGTGGCGCGGCTGCTGGGCGAGCAGGGCCAGGATGACGAGCTGCAGATCGCCTGCCGCGAATTTGCGGCCCATGCGAAATGCTTCGCCGAACATGCCGCCTTTAAAACCTCTCATGGCTTTTCCTTTCATCGTCAGATGTATCTTTGGCTATGTCGTAAAACATATATCGTAAGATAATTACTTTCAAGGCGAACCGGGATTTTTTCGACCTTTCCGGAAATTGATCGATCGATCAGAAATAGTTGTTTGCGCTGCTGCGACTGCGGCGCGATAAGCGCTGCATGCTTTCCCGCCCGCCTTGCTCCCAGCCGAACCTCGCTGCTACCGCTGCTGCCGGGGCCGTTGCAATGGCGGCGGCCATGGGCTTCGGGCGCTTCTCCTATACGCCGATCCTGCCCGGGATGATGAGCGGCGTGCCGCTTTCGGCAGCGGATGCTGGCTTCATCGCCTCGGCGAATTTCGTCGGTTATCTCGTCGGCGCCGTGCTGGCGGCCTATGGCTGGGCGGCGGGGCGGGAGCGGCTGGTGGCGCTCTCGGCGCTGCTTGCTACGGCAATCCTGCTCGCGGCCATGGCCGCCACCGATTCCGTCGCGGGCTTCGCCGTCATCCGCTTCCTGGCCGGCCTCGCCAGCGCCTTTGCGATGGTTTTCACGTCGTCGATCGTGCTCAGCCACGGAGCGGCGGCCGGCAATGACCATGTGCAGGCGGCGCATTTCGGTGGGCCGGGGGCGGGTATTGCGCTGTCCTCGGTGATGGTGCTGGTGATCGGCCTCGGCTTTCACGACGGGCCGGGCGGCTGGCGCGCCGATTGGATCGGCGGGGCAATCTATTGTGCGATAAGCCTGGTCGTCGTCTACCTTCTGCTGCCGTCGGCGCCGGCGCAAAAGGTGCAGGCGGGTAAGGAGCCGGCGCTCTACTGGAGCCGGCCGATGGTGCTGGTAACCCTGTCCTATGGCCTGTTCGGCTTCGGCTATGTCATCACCGCGACCTTCCTCGTCACCATCGCCCGCCTGTCGGCAACGGGAGCTTTCGTTGAATTTCTCTGCTGGTTCATCGCCGGTCTGACGGCGGCGGTGGCGCTGTTTGCCTGGAGGCCGTTGGTGAGGCCCCTCGGGCTCGGCGGCGTCTATATCGCGGCGCTTCTGGTCGAGGCGGCCGGCGTGCTGGCGACCGTGGCGCTGCCGCCTTCGGTCGCACCGCTGATCGGCGGTGCACTGTTCGGCGCGACGTTCCTCGCGATCACGGCTTACGGGCTGCAGATCGGCCGCAAGCTTTCACCCGAGAGCCCGCGGCGAATTCTGGCGATGATGACCGCTGCCTTCGGTCTCGGCCAGATCGTCGGGCCTGTTGTTGCTGGCTGGATTGCAGAGCGCTCAGGCAGTTTCACCGTCCCGACGGTGATCGCCGCCGCCGCACTTCTGGTCTGTGCCGCCCTGGTGATGCCCGTGATCAAGAAAGTCGCCTAACCGGTTACATCTCCGTAACAATCGGGCGAACCCATTGCTGCTTCCTTCGAACTGCCTTAGTTTCCGGCACAATCAGTGTTCCAAGACACTCCCGAGACTCCCAGTTCAGGAAAGCAAAGCCCCCCGTGTTTCATTCCTTTTTTCCCCAGCCGAAACCTTTCTTCATTTCGCTTGTCGTGTGGACGCTGATTTCAATCTTCGGCTGGTACTTTTTCGCTGCCGGTCTCGGCGCGTCGCTCGGCTTTGTGCCGGTTGCGGAAGACCAGCAGCCGATTGACCTTTCTTTCTTCCTGCTGCCCGAGAATGTCTGGTTCTACAGCTACTTCTTCCTCTCGGCGGTGATCTTCTGTGGCGCATGGCATCTGATAGCGCGGAACCATCCTTGGAAGCTGTGGTCGATCTGGGGGTCGGCACTCATCATTTTCGTTACCTATTTCGGCGTCCAGATCACGGTCGTGATCAACAACTGGCGCCGGCCCTTCGGCGATCTTCTCCAGAACGCCTTGTCAAAGCAGCCGGGCATTTCTGTCGATAATTTCTACAGCCTGATGTGGGTCTTCTGTCAGATCGCGTTCCTCAGCATGTTCGTGTCGATCATGACCGACTTCTTTACGAGCCACTACATTTTCCGCTGGCGCGCGGCGATGAACGACTTCTACATGTCGAAGTGGGAAAAGCTGCGTCACATTGAAGGCGCCTCGCAGCGCGTTCAGGAAGATACGATGCGTTTTTCGAGCACGCTCGAAGGTCTCGGCATCAGCCTCATCAACTCAGTGATGACGCTCGTGGTCTTTCTTCCGATTCTTCTGGCGCTCTCGCACTACGTGACCGAACTGCCGGTCATCGGCCCTCTGGCAAATTCGCTCTTCTGGCTGGCGCTCTTCTGGTCGGCATTCGGCACGCTGCTCCTGGCGGTTGCCGGTATCAAGCTGCCGGGCCTGAACTTCCGGAATCAACGCGTCGAAGCCGCCTATCGTAAGGAACTCGTCTACGGCGAGGATCATGCGGAGAGGGCGCAACCGCTGACGGTCAGGGAGCTCTTCAACAACGTTCGGCGGAACTATTTCCGCATGTATTTCCACTACATGTATTTCAACGTCGCCCGCTATTTCTACATTCAGGCAGACGCGCTCTTCGTGGTCTTCATGCTGGTCCCGACGATCGTTGCAGGCACGATCACCTATGGTATCTTCCAGCAGATCTCGACCGCCTTCGGCCAGGTCAGCAACTCGTTCCAGTATCTGGTCAACTCCTGGACGACGATCATCGAACTGCTCTCCATCCACAAGCGCCTCAAGGCCTTCGAGGCTGCTATCGACGACGAGCCGCTGCCGGCGATCGACCAGCATTATCTGGAGCGGGAAGCTGGCGTTGTTCATGTTGATGGCTGATCAGGCTGAACGGGTAGGTCGTGGCTTTAAGGCCCGCTGTGCCGCACTGTACACCATCGCGGTAATATAAATGCGTTACAAACCTGATGTCAGCTGCAGTTTGCCGCGGGCCTCGATCATCGGTATCGCTTCGGAATAACTGACGCAGGCGACATCGGTTCGATGGCAGACGTCGCTGACCAGGCGGTCCAGCGCCCGCCAATAGGCGCCGCCGTTCATTTCGACGAAGTGGAAGCCGAGTTGGAGGGGGATGCGGCTGCCGTTGTACTGGCGGTCGAAAGCCTGGGAGAAGGCTGAATAGGCGCGCTGCTCGAAGGCGACGCTGTCCGCGGAATCTTCTTCGCCCTTGGAGTGCCGGACGAAAAGATTGTAGTCCATGCCGATGATCGGCTTTTCGCTCGGACCTTCGGGGATCAGCGGTAGGCCGAAGCGGATAATGCCGTCTTCTTCGACCGGTATGGCCGGGCCTTTGGTGACGAGGCTTGCATCGTAAGTGAAGCCAGCCTTCTTTTCGGCGGCGATCATATCGGCGCCCGCGGTTGCCGAGAGATAGGGGGCGCGAAAGCCCTTGATGCCATGATCGACAAGGTTCTGCCAGCCGACCGGCTCGTCGAGGCCGACGCTCTTCCAGGCATTCTTCAGCGTCGCGTGGAAGGTGGCGTATTCGGCCGACCAGTCGGCTTCGGTCCAGAGGCGGCCGTCGAAATGACCGCAGGCATGGCTCGAGATGTCGTGGCCTTCGAGATGGGCATGCCAGATATTGCCGAGCCGTTCGCGGATTTCGTCATCGCTCTGGGCGAAGCCGACATTGGATTTTCCGCGTTTCTGATGCGGCGCCTGGTAGGCCTTCTTCGCCGCCTCGTTCATCAGGAAGGTGCAGGAGAGGAAATAAGTGAAGTGGGCGCCATTTTTCGCCGCCATCTCGCGGCTTTTCAGCCAGAGCGCATTGTCGTGGGCGCCGTCGAAGGAAATGATGACGAGCTGTTTCGGCCGGTCGGCCGCCTCGGCGATAACAGGGAGGAGGAACGAAGCCGTCAGGCAAGTGGAGAGGAGAAGACGGGACATGGACACCGCGATAATTTGATCGCGGTTTCCCTCCTATAGAATTGCGGCGAAGCTGCGGTCTCAACTGGTATTTTTTCCCGTCAGCCGCTAAGCCATGACAAATTGCACGGAAGGGACCGCAATGGCACTGCTTATCGTCGGCATCATACTTTTTCTCGGTGTGCATCTGGTGCGGGTGGTGGCACCGGGCCTACGCCGCTCGATGATCGCAAGCTTCGGCGAAAGGGGCTGGCGGGCCGGCTACTCGATCGCGAGCATCCTCACACTGATCCTCTTGATCTACGGATTCGGGCAGGCCCGTCAGGTGACGGGCATGCTTTATAATCCGCCGGTCTGGACGGCGCATATCGCGATCACGCTGATGCTGCTCGCGATGATCTGCCTGGTCGCCTCGCTGCTGCCGGCGGGGCATATCGCCACCAAGACGAAACATCCGATGGTATTGTCGGTGAAGATTTGGGCGCTGGCGCATCTGCTCGCCAACGGCGAGACGTCGTCGGTCCTGCTGTTTGCCGCTTTCCTAGCCTGGGGCGTCATCCTGCGCATCTCGCTGAAGCGGCGCGAGCGCGCAGGCGAGATCACGCTGCGCCCCTTCGTTTCGGCGAAATACGATCTCTATGCCGTCGTCATCGGCATCGTTGCCTGGGCGCTGATTATCTGGAAGCTGCACGAATGGTTGATCGGCGTTTCACCGCTGGTCGTGTAACGAATCTTTCATATCCCCCTTACAACCGCGGCAAAATGCGGTAGAAGGCCCGGCAATGTGCGTAGCGCACAGCCTATGGGTATTGCCGCGGCCGGAGACGAGAATGGCATTCAACGACGACAGCTTCATCCGTGAAGTCAATGAGGAATTGCGATCCGACCAGATGAAAGGCGTATGGCGCCGGTTCGGACGCTATATCATCGTCGTCGCCATCCTGATTGTCGTCGGCACCGCCGGCAAGGTTCTCTACGAATATTGGGACGATACGCGCTCCTCCAGCGCCGGCGACCAGTTCCTGGCAGCAATGAAACTCGCCGACGAGAACAAGAACGACGAAGCGCTGGCCGCGCTCGACAAGCTGGAGAAGGAGGGCCATGGCGCCTATCCGGTGCTGGCGCGCATGCGAGCTGCCACCGTTCAGGCGCAGAAGGGTGACGCCGGCGCTGCAATCGCCGCCTTCAACGAGATCGGCAAAGACAACGGCGTTCCGGCTGCCGTGCGCGATGCCGCCAAAATGCGAGCCGGCTGGCTGCTGATTGAAAACGGCTCCTATGAGCAAGTTTCGGCCGCGATCGAGGAAATGGCCGTGCCGGGCAACGCCTTCCGCCATTCGGCGCGCGAGGCACTCGGCCTGGCCGCCTACAAGGCCGGCAATATGGCGCAGGCGCGGCAGTGGTTCCAGTCGATTATCGATGACGCCGAAAGCCCGCGTCCTGTTGCCAATCGCGCCCAGATGATGCTTGATCTCATTACCGCATCCGGCAAGGCGCCCGCCGCGCAGGGCTGAGTTTTAAGGAAAAAGAATGAGTTTCACGGTCGCCATCGTCGGTCGTCCGAATGTCGGCAAGTCGACGCTTTTCAACCGCCTGGTGGGCAAGAAGCTTGCGCTCGTCGACGATACGCCCGGCGTGACGCGCGACCGCCGGCCGGGTGATGCGCGGCTGATGGGCCTGACCTTTACGATTATCGACACGGCAGGTCTGGAAGAAGCCGACGAGGAAAGTCTGCAGGGCCGGATGCGCGCCCAGACGGAAGCGGCGATCGACGAGGCCGATCTTTCGCTTTTCGTCGTCGATGCCAAGAACGGGCTGACACCTGTTGATACCGCTCTTGCCGAAATGCTGCGCCGACGCGGCAAGCCGGTGGTGCTCGTCGCCAATAAATCCGAAGCGCGCGGCTCCGACAGCGGCTTCTACGACGCCTATACGCTGGGGCTTGGCGAGCCGACGCCGATTTCGGCCGAGCACGGGCAGGGCATGCTCGACCTGCGCGACGCGATCGTCGAGGCGATCGGCAAGGACCGTGCCTATGCCAAGGACGATGTCGCGGTTACCGATGTCGACATTCCGCCGGGCGAAAACGAGGCCGACGGAGAGGATGAAGAGCCGATCTATGACGACACCAGGCCGCTCAGGGTGGCGATCGTCGGTCGGCCGAATGCGGGCAAGTCGACGCTGATCAACCGTTTCCTCGGCGAGGACCGGCTGTTGACCGGGCCGGAGGCCGGTATCACCCGGGACTCCATCTCGGTCGAATGGGATTGGCGCGGCCGCACCATCAAGATGTTCGACACCGCAGGAATGCGCCGCAAGGCGCGGGTAACCGAGAAGCTGGAGAAACTTTCGGTCGCCGATGCTCTGCGCGCCATCCGCTTCGCCGAGACGGTCGTTATCGTCTTCGACGCGACGATCCCCTTCGAGAAGCAGGACCTGCAGATCGTCGATCTCGTGCTGCGCGAGGGGCGCGCCGCCGTCCTCGCCTTCAACAAATGGGACATGATCGAGGACCGGCAGGCAGTGCTTGCCGACCTGCGCGAAAAGACCGACCGTCTGCTGCCGCAGGCGCGCGGCATTCGCGCCGTGCCGATCTCCGGCCAGACCGGCTGGGGGCTGGACAAGCTGATGCAATCGATCATCGACACCGACAGGGTCTGGAACAAGCGCATCTCGACGGCGCGGCTCAACCGATGGCTGGAAACGCAGCAGATCCAGCATCCGCCACCGGCCGTGTCCGGTCGGCGCATCAAGCTGAAATACATGACCCAGGTCAAGGCCCGCCCGCCGGCCTTCATGATTTCCTGCACCCGTTCCGACGCGCTGCCGGAATCTTATACGCGCTACTTGATCAACGGGTTGCGTGCCGATTTCGACATGCCGAGCGTGCCGATCCGCATCCATTTCCGTTCCCCTGATAATCCGTACGAATCGAAGAAGAAGCGGACGTAGGTTTTTGGCGCTGGTGTTTGGGACACTCCCCTCTGCCCTGCCGGGCAGAGGGAGGCCTCCTCGAACGGCATCTATTTGATCGCCGGGAACTGAAACCACGCTCTTATTCAGCGCCTCGCGCAACGCCACGGCCTCAGCCTGCAGCCGAGTGAGATCCGCCGCATCGCGGCAGCTGGCTTCCGCGATTCAGCCGGGAATGCCGATCGCCTTTTCCTTCAGGCGAATGCCTGCTTCGCTCAAGCGGATGACGACGACGCGTTCGTCCGCGTTGCTGCGCTCGCGGCTGATATAGCCGGCGCTTTCGAGGCGTTTCAGCAGCGGCGTCAGCGTGCTTGATTCCAGGAAGAGCTTTTCGCCGAGGCCGCCGACCGTTTGGCCCTTTTTGTTCCCAAGCGGCCGAGCGTGTCAAGAAGCGGCTTGTAGACGCGGTTCAGCGCGTGGCCCGCTTTATAGACGGCTAAGCAGACGAAAAGGTCGAGCTTCAGCGGCTCGAGCATGGGGATCTCCAAACCGGCTGATGTTAATCGTGCGATAAATAATCGCAAGCGATCTTTATGCATGGCAGGTATGTCGAAATTAAAATTGCGCGATAAATAATCGTGCGCGATATAAAATCTATGTTCAGAACTAACATCGAAAAACCGAGAGGACCAGACAATGTCGACCATCAAGACCGCAGTTTCCGCAGCAGCACTCCTGGCAGCTTCCGCAGTCGGCGCGCTTGCCGACCCGGTGCTCGAGCCGACAACGCAGACGTTCATCGACGGTCTTGCCGGCGGCAAACCGATCTACACGCTATCGCCGGCCGATGCCCGTAACGTTCTGTCCGGCGCGCAGAAGGGCGAGGTCAAAAAGCTCGCCGCAAAGGAAGAGGATAAGGTCATCAAAACAGGCCCGACCGGCAGCATCAAGCTGCGCATCGTCCGCCCGGAACATGCCAAGGGCGCGCTGCCGGTCGTTCTCTACTTCCACGGCGGCGGCTGGGTGCTCGGCGATGCGGATACACATGACCGACTGGTGCGGGAAATCGCCAATGGCGCCGATGCCGCCGTCGTCTTCGTCGACTACGAACGCTCGCCGGAGGCCCGTTACCCCGTGGCCATCGAGCAGGCCTATGCCGCGACCAAATATGTCGCCGAGCATGCCAAGGAATTCAACATCGACGCCGGCAGGCTCGCGGTCGCAGGTGACAGCGTCGGCGGCAACATGGTGGCGGTGGTGACGCTGCTTGCCAAGGAGCGCGGCGGTCCCACCATCGACCAGCAGGTGCTGTTCTACCCGGTCACCGACGCCAATTTCGACAATGGTTCCTATAATGAGTTCGCCAATGGCCCCTGGCTGACCAAGGAAGCGATGAAGTGGTTCTGGAACGCCTATCTGCCTGACGGGGCCAAGCGCAAGGAGCCGACGGCTTCACCGCTGCAGGCATCGCTCGAACAGCTCAACGGCCTGCCACCGGCCCTTATCATCACCGATGAAAACGATGTGCTGCGCGACGAAGGCGAAGCCTATGGCCGCAAGCTCAGCCAGGCCGGCGTCAAGGTCACCTCGATCCGCTACAACGGTACGATCCACGATTTCGTGCTGCTAAATGCGATTGCCGAAACGCCCGCGGTCCGCAGCGCGATCAAGGTCGCGAACGACACACTTCGCAGCGCGCTTCAGAAGTGAGCCGGATCAGTCCACGGACGGCAAGGGCCCGGTGGTTTCGCCGGGCTTTCTGCTTCTCGGAAGCGACTTGGCAAATTGCCAGGCCTTCTTCCATTTCGGCGTGATCACGCCATTGGCGGCGCGGATATTGTTGATGAACTGCGTCGTCGCCGCTTCCCAGGAATATTGCGTGGCCAGCGTGCGCGCCTTCTCGCGCGAAGCGGAAAGGGCGGCAAGGCAGGCGGTGCGCAGGTCCGCATTCAGCGCCCCGACCTGACTATCCTCGCCGATAATATCGAGCGGCCCAGTGACTGGATAGGCCGCAACCGGCACGCCCGATGCCAGCGCTTCGAGGATGGTGTTGCCAAAGGTGTCGGTGAGCGACGGAAAGACGAAGACGTCGGCCTGAGCATAGGCCTCCGCCAGATCCTCGCCGAATTTCACGCCGGTAAAATGCACGTCCTGATAACGCTGCTCCAGTTCGGCGCGTGCCGGGCCATCGCCGACCACCACCTTCGAGCCAGGCAAGTCGAGATCGAGGAAGGCCGGCAGGTTCTTTTCCAACGCGACGCGACCGACGGTCATGAAGATCGGGCGCGGTAGGCCGAATGGCTGCTGTTCGAGCGGCATGGGATGAAATTGCGTGGCGTCGATACCGCGGGTCCAGGGCATCAAATTCTTGATGCCGCGGGCTGACAGCTCGCGGGCCAGGCTCGGCGTCGCGACCATGCAGCCGGCGCCGCCATTGTGGAACCAGCGTATGAAAGCATAGAGCCAGCTCTGCGGGATCGGCAGGCGGGCGGAAACATATTCGGGAAAGCGGGTGTGATAGCTGGTGGAGAAGGGCATGCCCTTGCGCAGGCACCAGCGGCGGGCGGTCAGCCCCAGCGGACCTTCGGTGGCGATGTGCACATAGGTGGGATTATGCTTTTCGATCTCGCGCGCGACGCGGCGGTAACTGGCGATCGACAGGCGGATCTCCGGGTAGGTCGGGCAGGGGATGCTGTTGAAGCGCTCCGGCGTCACCATCGAAACCTCAACGCCCATCTTCGCCAATTCGCGATTGGTGTTCTCGATCGAGCGCACGACGCCGTTGACCTGCGGGTGCCAGGCGTCGGTGACGATCACCAGCCGTTCCGGCAGATTTCCGGCGGCTGCGGCATTGGCCCAGCTCTCGCCGCTATAAGTGTTTGCCGGACGTTGCAGCATATCTCGTTTCCATCAGCGTCGCTTAGTATGGCGACCCGCGACCCTGGCGGGGTTCCGGATTGGCGATTCCCGCTCTCTTATTTTGGCGGAAGTGCATGATGGAAATATTACAAACCTGTATGAGCGATTACAGGAGGTTAGGGCCGTACGAGCCGTATGCCGACAATGAAGGGGTAGGCAAAAGGAGGAACGGCGCCGGCGGGGAGGCCGGCGCCGCTTGGGAGGTTGTTAGGCGGCAGCGGAAGCCGAACCGGAGAGCGGAACTTCCGAGATCGTCTTCAGTACCTGGGAAGCGATCTGGTAGGGGCAGCCCTGCGAGTTCGGGCGGCGATCTTCCAGATAACCCTTGTAGTCGTTCTTGATGAAGGAGTGCGGCACGCGGATCGAGGCGCCACGGTCTGCAACGCCGTAGGAGAATTTGTTCCACGGCGCGGTTTCGTGCTTGCCGGTCAGGCGCTTGTCATTGTCCGGGCCGTAGACGTTGATGTGATCCATCAGGTTCTTTTCGAACTGGGCCATCAGCGCCTCGAAATAGGCCTTGCCGCCAACTTCGCGCATGTACTTGGTCGAGAAGTTGCAATGCATTCCCGAACCATTCCAGTCGGTGTCGCCGAGCGGCTTGCAATGATACTCGATGTCGATGCCGTATTTTTCGGTCAGGCGCTGCAGCAGGTAACGCGCCATCCAGATCTGGTCAGCGGCCTTCTTGGAGCCCTTGCCGAAAATCTGGAATTCCCACTGGCCCTTGGCCACTTCGGCGTTGATGCCTTCGTGGTTGATGCCGGCAGCCAGGCAGAGGTCGAGATGTTCTTCGACGATTTCGCGGGCGACATCGCCGACGTTCGAATAGCCGACGCCGGTGTAGTAGGGGCCCTGCGGCGCCGGATAGCCCTGCTCGGGGAAACCGAGCGGACGGCCGTTCTGGTAGAAGAAATATTCCTGCTCGAAGCCGAACCAAGCATCTTCATCGTCAAGGATGGTGGCGCGGGCGTTGCTCGGGTGCGGCGTGACGCCATCGGGCATCATGACTTCGCACATGACGAGAACGCCGTTGGTGCGGGCGGGGTCGGGATAGATTGCGACGGGCTTCAGCACGCAATCTGAGCTGCGGCCTTCGGCCTGCATGGTCGACGAACCGTCGAAGCCCCAGAGCGGAAGCTGTTCCAGCGTCGGGAATGCGTCAAATTCCTTGATCTGCGTCTTGCCACGCAGGTTCGGTACCGGAGTGTACCCATCGAGCCAAATATACTCGAGCTTATATTTTGTCATCGTGACTCTCTCAATGCTACGAAGGTGAGCAAATCCGGAGACGATCTCGGCGCGCAAGCGCATCCAACCGCCAGGGGATGCACCTTTAAAAGCACGTAGCGTGCCAGTTCGGCCGCCGGTACCAGAAAAATCGCACATCAGCCGGCCGACACGCATTTCGCTGTGTTGGAAATGCCCACTTTCCGCGGGAAAACGAATTTTCGGCTTTGGAACCGGATGAAAATTTCGGCGTTAGCCTGAGGTGATGAAGTGTTGAACAAATAGGCGGACGCTGGGCGCGGAGACAGCATATTGATCAATCACAATATATGCGTGCATATATTTTATGCAATTTGCATAAACTATATGCATCGTGCTAAGGTCGTGACGTCGAATGTTGATGCGCCGAACGGAATGGAGGCGATCTTATGCCCACCGGTTTCCATCGTGAATCCGCAACGATCTACCAGTTTCCCGTCAAGCCGGCGCGGAGCCCCAGCCGGTTCGAACGCGCCCGGCTGATGGAGCGCGAGGCAGCCGATGTCTGCGACGCGGCGCTCGACAGCTGCTGGTATCATGACGAGGCGGTTCGCGAGTCCGATCGGCCGACGAAGTCCTGATTCTTGATTCCCACGGCAGGTAACGCCGACACGGCGCGGGGAGCGCCCGCGCATGGCGTTCGTATGTTCGTCGTCATGCGCGGGCTTAACGCCCCCTCAATCCGAGCTTTTCCTTTGCGACCAAGGCGCCATGTTCACTGACGACGCGGGCTGCCACCTTCGCGGCAAAGCGGGCGGCGGCCGGCGCGTCCTGGGTTTCCAGATAGCGTGCGAGGAAGGCGCCGTTGAAACTATCGCCGGCGCTGGTGGTGTCGACGACCTTCTCGACCTTTTCGGCCGGAACGAAGCTCTCCTCGCCGCCGAAATTCAAGTTGACACCGTCTGCGCCATTCTTGACCACAACGTCGAGGGCGCCTAGCGCGCGGTAGCGATGAATGGTCGCCTCGATGGAATCGTCGCCGAAATGAGCGGCCTCATCGTCAAAGCTCGGCATGACGAGCACGGAGGAGCGAGCGCCTTCACTGATCGTCGTATGCATCACGTCGTAGCTTGACCAGAGGCGTGGACGGATGTTGGGGTCGAAAACCACGAGCTTGCCGACGGCCTTGGCGCGGCGGATTTCGGAGAGCAGCGTTGCGGCATCCTCCTGCGGCAGGATGGCAAGGGTGATGCCGGAGAAATAAATGACTTCAGCGCTTTCCACCGCCTCGCGCAGATGATCCGGATCGGCCGCCAAGCTGCGGGCGGCCGAACTGTCACGCCAATAGCTGAAGGAGCGTTCGCCGTTCTTCAGGTTGATCATGTAGAGGCCGGGCGTCTTGCCCTTGATGCGGCGGATGAGGTTCGTGCCGATACCCGCTCCGGCGATAAAAGCAGCCATCTCGTCCGACATGGCGTCGTCACCGAGCGCGGTGAAATAATCGACCGACCAATCGGGGCCAAGGCAGGCGCGGGCATACCAGGCGGTATTGAAGGTATCGCCGGCAAAGCCCTTGCGCAGCAGGCCGTCGCCGGCCTGCGAGAGCTCCACCATACATTCACCGATCGACAGAAACCGTCTTCCGTTCACCTTGTCCTCCCGGCATTGGAGCGCCGCTGATGCAACAGGCCGCTCTATCGCTTTGAATTAATGCTCCATCCGCTGATACGCGGAGCCGCGCGGAGTGACAAGCGTCGATATTGCGAGCGCCATTGTGACAAGGAACCGAAAGCCGCCTTGGCGGTCAAGCGAAGGCGGCGATCGCGAAAGGTGTTTATTCGTGGATGGTGTAGCTGCCGAGCGCGCAAAGATCCTGCGTGTCTTCGGTGGTGTCGAGGTCCGAGTCTTCGTCGAACTCGAAGCGCATGTCATATTTGCAGACGGTGCGGCCGTCGGCGATGGTGATGTTCACGGTCTCGCCCGGATTGAGGACATCCTCGCCGAACACGTCTTCTTCCCAGCTGTTGACGCCCGTCGGCGAGCTGTAGAAGCGCGTCAGGACGGACTTGGTCCCGTTGGTGAGCTGGAATTTCAGATCTTCGGCCTGTGACGATACGGCGGAGGTGGCAATAATCGCGGCGGCAAGCACGATCAATCCGGGCAGTTTCGATTTCATATTTGCGGTTCCCCAAGCCCATGATTAGGCGGAGAAAGGCATAGCATATGCGCATCTAAATCTTTCTTAGCGGAGACTATAGATTCGGAAGTAACTGTGTTTTGTCCGTTTCGCCGCAAATGAGACGTGACAAGCGCTTCGAAAAAGCGAAGGCCGCTTCATGCGGCCCTCATCCATTCACGGCCTGTCCATATGATAGCAGGCGGCCCTCTGGCCGGGCCGGACTTCCTCGGTCGGCGGCATTTCGGTGCGGCAGATGTCGGTCGCCTTCCAGCAGCGCGGAGAGAAGACGCAGCCTTTCGGCGGGTTGAGCGGCGAGGGCGGATCCCCCTGCAGGCGGATGCGGGTGCGCAGGCGCGCAAGCTTCGGATCCGGGATCGGCGCCGCGGAAAAGAGCGCCTGGGTATAGGGATGGGCGGGATGATCGAAGACGGTGGCGCAGTCGCCTGATTCCACTACGCGGCCGAGATAGAGCACCAGCACATCGTCGGAGATCAGGCGCACGACGGAGAGGTCGTGGCTGATGAAAATCAGCGTCAGGCCGAATTCCTTTCGCAGCCTGCGCAGGAGCGTAATGACCTGACCTTGGATCGAAACGTCGAGAGCCGAAACCGGCTCGTCGCAGACGATGAGCTTCGGTTTGGTGACGATCGCCCGCGCTATCCCGATGCGTTGCGCCTGGCCGCCAGAGAATTCGTGCGGATACCGGTTGATCATCTCAGGCACCAGACCGACGGCGCTCATGATTTCGCGCACGCGCTGGGTACGCTCGGCCTTCGAAAGCTTCGTTTCGAAGACGGTCAGCGGCTCGGCGATGATGTCTCCAACCGTCATGCGCGGGTCGAGCGAGGCGATCGGATCCTGGAAGATGATCTGCATGTCGCGGCGCGCGGCACGCATTTCTTCCTCCGTGAGGTCAAGAAGATTGCGTCCCTGCCAGAGGACGCGGCCCTTTTGCGATTTCAAGAGCCGCAGGATCGAGCGGCCGAGCGTGGATTTACCGCAGCCGGATTCGCCGACGATGCCGAGGGTACGGCCTTCGGCGAGATCGAAGCTGACATTGTTGACCGCAGTCAGGAAGACCGGTGGCTTGAAGAGGCCTTTCGCCGGCAGTTCGAATTGGGTCGTCAGGTTTTCGACCCTCAGCAGCGATCGCTCAGCCATGGTTCAGCAACTCCTCACGGCGCGGGAACGGGTGGTAACAAGCGGCGCAATGGCGCGGCGCCAGCGTCTCGAGCGGCGGCGGACGGTCGATGCAATCATTCTGGACCTGCGAACAGCGCGGCGAGAAATTGCAGCCCTTCGGCAGGTGCTGCAGGTTCGGCGGTCGGCCGGGAATGACGACGAGGTCGTCGACATCCTGGTCCGGCCGCGGGATGGAGGCATGCAGTGCCGCCGTATAGGGATGGGCCGGGTTGTCGAAGAGTTCGTCGACTGGCGCTTCCTCGACGATGCGGCCGGCATACATGACGGCGACGCGGTCGGCGAGGCCTGCGACCACCCCGAGATCGTGGGTGATCATCACCAGCGCCGTGTTCATCTCTGCCGTCAGATCGTTGAAAAGATCGAGGATCTGCGCCTGAATGGTGACGTCGAGTGCCGTCGTCGGTTCGTCGGCGATCAGAAGCTTCGGCTTGGTCAGCAGCGCCATGGCAATGACGATGCGCTGGCGCATGCCGCCGGAGAGTTCGTGCGGATAGAGGTGGAACCGCCGGGTCGGATCCGGAATGCCGACGCGTTTCAGCATATCGAGGGCAGCGTCCGATGCCGCGCGGGCCGTCAGGCCGCGATGAACCTCGAGCTGTTCGGTCAGCTGCCTCGAAATCTTCAGCGACGGATTGAGCGCGGTCATCGGGTCCTGGAAGACCATCGCCATGTCCTTGCCGCGGATCTGATCGAGCTCGCGCGGTTTCAGCGACAGCACGTCCTTGCCTTCGAGCAGCGCCTGGCCCGTCGTGGCGCCGTTCTTGGCCAGCAGACCCATGATGCCGAGGAAGGTCTGACTTTTGCCGGAGCCGGACTCGCCGACGATCGCGACGCGCTCGCCGCGCCGGACGGTGAGGTTCATATTCGAGACTGCCTTCACCTCGCCGTCAGGCGTCGCGAAGGTGATTGAGTAGTCGTTGAGTTCGAGCAGGATGTCTTTTTCCTGGAGCATTCTATCGATCCTTCGGGTCGAACGCGTCGCGCAGACCGTCGCCGATGAAGAGCAGACTGAGCAGCAGGGCCACGAGGAAGCTGGCGGGGAAGATCAGCAGCCAGGGCATGCTTTCCATTGCGTCGGTTCCCTCGGCGATCAGCGTCCCGAGCGAGGTCAGTGGTTCCTGCACGCCGAAGCCGAGATAGGATAGGAAGCTTTCGGTGGCGATGATTTCGGGCACGGTCAGCGCCGCGAAAATGACCACAGGGCCGACGAGGTTCGGAATGATGTGCTTGACGATGATCTTGAACGGCCGCTGCCCGGAGGCGCGCGCCGCCTCGATGAATTCGCGATGCTTTATCGACAGGGTCTGGCCGCGCACGATGCGGGCCATGGTCAGCCATTCGAGCGCGCCGATCGCGGCAAAGAGCAGATAGACGTTGCGGCCGAAGATCACCATCAAGAGAATGACGAAAAGGATGTACGGGAGCGCATACATGATATCGACGAAGCGCATCATGATCGCATCCAGCCTGCCGCCGATATAGCCCGAGATCGCGCCGTAAAGCACGCCGATGACCACCGACACGACGGTTGCCGTCAGTGCGACCGCAAGCGAGACCCGGGTGCCGTAGAGGACGCGGGCAAGAAGGTCGCGGCCGTTCGGGTCGGTGCCGAAATAGTGGCCGGTCTCGATCGACGGCGGAATGCGGAAGGCCGCCCAGTCCGGATCCTCATAGTTGAATGGAATGAACCAGGGGCCGAGGAAAGCGGCGAGGATCAAGAGCGCCAGGACGGCGATCGACAGCACGGCCGCCTTGTTGCGTCCGAGCCGGCGCAGTGCATCCCTGGTGAGCGAACGGCCTTCGGGCGCCAAGCCCTCCGCCTGCAAAAGCTCCTCAGCGAGCAGCTCGCGTTTTGCGGGGTTGAGGATCATCGGTTTCTCACTTTCGGATCGAGCCAGGCATAGGCGATATCGACGAGAAGATTCAGAAACACGATCAGCACCATGTAGAAGATGACCGTGCCGAGAACCATGCCGTAGTCGCGATTGAGGGCTGCGTTGACGAAATAGCGGCCGATGCCGGGCAATCCGAAGATGCTTTCGACAACAAGCGAGCCGGTGAGAAGGTAGCTTGCAGCCGGACCCAAATAGGAGACGACGGGCATCATGGCCGGTTTTAGCGCATGGCGCATGACGGTCAGCCGTGGGCCAATGCCCTTGGCCTTGGCGGTTCGGATGAAGTTCTGGTTCATCACCTCGATCATCGAGCCGCGGGTGATGCGCGAGATGCGGCCCGCATGCGGCAGGGCCAGAACGACGATCGGCAGGATCAGATATTTGATCGAGCCGTCACCCCAGCCACCGACCGGAAACCAGGCGAGGTGAATGCCGAAGATCAGCTGCAGGATCGGCGCGATGAGGAAGTTCGGCAGCACGACGCCGACCAGAATCAGCGCGCCGAGAATGTAATCCGGCGACTTGTTCTGGTAGAGCGCGCCAAGACAGCCGACGGCCACGCCGACGATGATGGCGATCAGAAAGGCAGCCGTGCCGATGGTGAAGGTATAAGGCAGACCGATCATGATCTGCTGGGCGACGGTGAAGTCCTCGCTGGCGAAGGAGGGGCCGAGATCGCCGCGGAGCAGGTCGCCGACGTAGATCAGGTACTGCTGGATCAGCGGCTTATCGAGGTTGTAGTGAACCGCAAGGTTTTTCAGGATCACCGGCGGCAATGGCCTTTCGCCATCGAAGGGACCGCCGGGGGCAAGGCGCAAAACGAAAAAGCAGGCTGTGACGCCGATCCACAGAACCGGGATCGTCGATAGCAGGCGACGGAGGGCGTATTTGATCATGGTCGTGGGCCGGCCCTTCCCGCGAGAGGCGGGAAGAGCCGTTTTCCCTTACTCTTTCATCGACAGCCAGCGCGTGCGGTGGATGTCCTGAATATTGTCGACGAAGCCTTCGACCTTCGGCGAAACGACGTTCTTCGAGACGTAGTAGTAGATCGGCAGGGCGGCGGATTCATCAAGCGCCAGCTGCTCGGCCTTCTTGAAGATCTCGGCGCGCTTCTTCAGATCCGTCTCCGCATTGCCGTCCTTGATCATCTTATCGTAATCAGGATTGGACCAGCGGCCGTAGTTCATCTGCACGCCCGTGACCAGGAGATTCAGGAAGTTGTCCGGGTCGTTATAGTCGGCAAGCCAGCCGGCACGGCCGATTTCGACCTGACCACGCTGCATCTGGTCGTAATGCACCTTGGTTTCGGCATTGACGAGCTCGACATCGACGCCGAGCGGCTTCCACATGGAGGCGATTGCCACCGCGATGCGCTTGTGGTTGTCGTTGGTGTTGTAGCTGAGGACGGCATGGAGCGGCTTGTCCGGACCGAAGCCGGCCTCAGCGAGCAGCTTCTTGGCTTCGGCGACCTTGTCCTTATAGGGCAGGTCCTTCCAGCTGACATAGGCGGGCTCGCCGTAATTGGCGGTGCCCGGCGGAACCCAGGAATAGGCCGGCAGTTCGCCGGTGCCGAGGATCTGCGGGCCGATCACTTCACGGTTGATCGCCATCGACAGTGCCTGGCGGACGCGCTTGTCGCTGAAGGGCGGCTTCTGCGAGTTGACGACATAATAATAGAGGCCGGAGAAGGGGGCGACGTGCGCCTGGCCCGGCAGGTTCTTCTTCATCCATTCGTACTGATCGGTCGGGAAGTCGGTGAGGATATCGAATTCGCCGGCGCGGTAACGTTTCAGCGCGGCTTCCTGATCTTCGAGCACGAAGAACTTGGCGCCGTCGATCTTCAGGTCCTTGGTGCCGTACCACTGGTCGTTCTTAACGGTGGTGACATGCGAGCCCGGAACCCATTCGGTCGGCTTATAGGGGCCGTTGGTGACGATGTTGCCGATCTTGACCCAGTCCTGACCCTTGGCTTCGACCACGTGCTTTGGCAGCGGATAGGCCGTGTAGTGCATCAGAGCGTTGATGAAATAGGGGGTCGGATTTTCCAGTGTGATTTCGAGCGTCTTGTCGTCGATCGCCTTGACGCCAAGCTGGTTGAGGTCGGTGATCTCACCCTTGTTGATCTTTTCGGCGTTCTTGATGGTGAACTGCAGATAGGCATAATCGGCGGCGTTCTTTGGGTCGACGAGGCGCTGGAAGGCGAAGACGAAGTCTCCTGCCGTTACCGGCTGGCCATCGGACCACTTGATGCCGTCGCGAAGCTTGAAGGTGTAGACCTTGCCGTCGGGCGAAATCGTCCAGCTTTCGGCCTGGCCGGGAATCGGATTGTCCTTGGCGTCCTCGGTGACGAGGCCTTCGAAAATGTCGCCGGCAATACGATTCTCCCAATCGCCGGAAAGCTTCTGCGGATCGAGCGACTGCGGATCGCCACCATTGTGAATGTTGAGCGTGGCAGCATGCGCAGAAAACGCCAGCAATGTGCCAAGCATTGCGGAGGCGAGAAATTTTTTCGTGAACTGGTTCATCGTGGGTCCACCTTTCTAGGCTTTGCGCCTTTATTAGACATCTGTTCCCGACATTTGACCTCTTACGTGCAGGTCAGTGCGCACCTTATCGCAAAGGCTTTGCGTTGCAACCCCAAATCCGGAGGCCGGATTCCGGTTGTGGACAAGCTTATATACGCCCTCCTCTTGCCGGATCGCGACGAACTGTCGCGGACCGTTTTGGACCGCTGCTCCAGGCTTCACCCGGTTGTCTTTTGCCCCGTCCGCTTTAGTGTGGCGGTCGCAAACGAAACAGGAGAGCTAGCCGATGGCATTGCAGGCAGGCGGGAATGCGGATTGGTGGCGCGGCGCGGTAATCTATCAGGTCTACCCGCGCTCGTTTCAAGACACCAACAGCGATGGCCTCGGCGACCTCAAGGGGATCACCCGCCGGCTGCCGTATATTGCCAGCCTCGGTGTCGATGCGATCTGGCTGTCGCCCTTCTTCAAGTCGCCGATGGCCGACATGGGCTATGACGTCTCCGACTATTGCGATGTCGACCCGATCTTCGGCACGCTCGCCGATTTCGACGAGATGATGGCCGAGGCGCACAGGCTCGGCATCAGGGTGGTCATCGACCAGGTGATCTCGCACACATCGGACCGGCATCCCTGGTTCGTCGAGAGCCGGGCGAGCCGGACCAATCCCAGGGCGGACTGGTATGTCTGGGCCGATCCGAAGCCGGACGGGACGGCGCCGAACAACTGGCTGTCGATCTTCGGCGGTCCGGGCTGGGAATGGGACGGCGTGCGCCGGCAATATTACCAGCACAATTTCCTGACCTCGCAGCCGGACCTCAATTTCCATTGCGAAGAAGTGCAGGATGCGGTGCTGGAGACGGTGAAGTTCTGGCTCGACCGCGGCGTCGACGGCTTCCGGCTGGATACGGTGAACTATTATTTCTGCGACAAGCAGCTGAGAAGCAATCCGCCGCATGAGCCCGACGAGGATGACGCCGGCCTTGATGCGCCCGACAGCAATCCGTACGGCATGCAGAGCCATTTCTACGACAAGACGCAGCCGGAAAATGTCGATTTCCTCAAGCGCTTCCGGGCACTGCTCGACCAGTACGAGGATCGCACGACTGTCGGCGAGGTCGGCGATGGGGCGCGTTCGCTAAAGACGGTCGGCGCCTATACGAGCGGCGGCGACAAGCTGCACATGTGCTACACCTTCGACCTGCTCGGACCGGAGTTCACCGCAGAGCATATTCGCGGTTGCGTCGAGGACTTCCAGAAGGTGGTGACCGATGGCTGGGTCTGCTGGGCCTTCTCCAATCACGACGTCATGCGCCATGTCAGCCGTTTCGCACGCACGGAAGAAGAGCGGCCTGTCATCGCCAAGCTCGCGATCTCAGTGCTTGCGGCGCTGCGCGGTTCGATCTGCCTCTACCAGGGTGAGGAGCTGGGCCTGCCGGAGGCGGAGCTTGCTTTCGAGGATCTGCGGGACCCCTACGGCATCCGTTTCTGGCCGGCGTTCAAGGGCCGCGACGGATGCCGCACGCCGATGCCCTGGGAGGCGGGCAAGGCGCATGCGGGCTTCACCTCGGCGGAAAAGAGCTGGCTGCCGGTGCCTTATGAGCAGGCTGCGCTTTCCGTGGATACGCAGGAGGAGAGCTACTACTCGGTGCTGCACCACTACCGCAGGACGCTCGCCTTCCGGAAGAGCCACCCGGCGCTGATCGACGGCGAAATGACCTTTGTCGGCACCAACCAGGACCTGCTCGCCTTCACCCGCGAAAAGGGCGGGGAAAAACTGCTGTTCGTTTTCAACCTGACGCGCAAACCGGCCGATTTCCGCCTGCCTGACGGTATCGTGCTCGGGGAGCCGTTGGCCATGCCGGGCTACGAGGCCGTGAACGATGCGGGTACGGTGAAACTTGCAGCCCTGGATGGGTTTTGTGCGCGGGTCAGTGGCCTCGCGAAATTGCTCGACAAGGTGTCCTATGCGAAACCTGTTGAGGGCGAATACCGGAAGCCTGGCGGTAGGCACCCATAGTCCTGGCGCTGCTCACCCGATCAGCGCGAATTTGTCCACGTCGACCATACCGCGGTCGGATATCTTCAGGTGCGGAATGACGGGAAGCGGCAGGAAGGCGAGCTGGAGGAAGGGTTCTTCCAGCGTTGCGCCGAGCGCGAAGGCGGCCTTGCGCAAATCATGCAACGTATCGCGAACCTTTTCGTAAGGCTCAAGGCTCATCAAGCCGGCAATGGGCAGGGCGATTTCGCCGGTGACCTTGCCATCCTCCACGACGACAAAGCCGCCCTGGATCTCGCCGAGGCGGTTTGCGGCACGCGCCATGTCATCCTCGCTGACGCCGACGACGCAGATATTGTGGCTGTCATGACCGACGGTGGAGGCGATTGCGCCCTTCTTCAGGCCGAAGCCCTGGACGAAGCCGTTGGCGTGGTTGCCGTTCTTGCCGTGGCGTTCGATGACGGCGACCTTGATGATGTCGTTGGCAAGATCAACGGCCGTCTCGTTGCCTTTGACGGGCAGCCGGTAGCGGCGATGCTCGGTGATGATCTTGCCCGGCATGACGCCGATAACCGGCGTTTCGCCTTCAGCGACCGGCACACCGAAATGGGCGGCGTTGACCGGCCGGGCCTTGACGCTGTCGAGGCCGATCGGAGCGACCGGTTTGCGCGTGGAAAAGAGCGCATCGGTGACGCGGCGGCCGGCTGAGAAGACCATGTCGGCGCGGCAGCCTTCCAGACTGTCGAGAACCACGAGATCAGCGCGCCAGCCGGGCGCCACGAGACCGCGATCGCTGAGACCGAAAGCGCGGGCGGCCGAAATCGAGGCGGCGCGGTAGATCGCCAAGGGCTCGACGCCGTTGGCGATTGCTGTGCGGATCATGTGATCGAGATGACCCTGTTCGGCGATGTCGAGCGGATTGCGGTCGTCGGTGCAAAGCGCGAGATATGGTGAAAGCCGCTCGGTAATGATGGGGATCAGTGCGGCGAGATCCTTCGACACGGAACCCTCGCGCACGAGGATATGCATGCCTTTGCGGATCTTTTCCAGTGCTTCCCCGGCCGTGGTGCATTCATGCTCGGTGCGGATGCCGGTTGCGAGATAACCGTTGAGGCCGTTGCCGGAAAGAAGCGGCGCATGACCATCGATATGGCCGCCCTGGAAGGCGTCGAGCTTGGCCATGCAGACGGGATCCTTGTGGATCACGCCGGGGAAATTCATGAATTCGGCGAGACCGATGACCTTCGGATGGTCGCGGAAGGGCAGGAGACGCTCGATCGGCAGATCGGCGCCTGCGGTTTCGAGATGGGTCGCCGGCACGCAGGAAGACAGCTGGACGCGGATGTCCATGATCGTCTCCAGCGCGGAGTCGAGAAAGAATTCAATGCCGGTGGTTCCGAGCACATTGGCAATCTCGTGCGGATCGCAGATCGCGGTGGTGACACCATAGGGCAGGACGCAGCGGTCGAATTCATGCGGCGTGACGAGCGAGGATTCGATGTGCAGATGCGTGTCGATGAAGCCGGGAACGACTGTTCGGCCCGATATGTCGATCTCGGTTTCGCCCGCATAAGTGCCTGATGTGCCGACGATGCGGTCGGCGCCGATGGCGATATCGGAGCGGACGACTTCGCCGGTGACGAGATCGAAGAAGCAGCCGCCCTTCAGCACGATATCGGCGGGCACACGGCCCACACCCTGGTCGATAAGACGTTCGAGTCTGCTGGTCATGGCACCGCTCACATTGCAACCGATTCCGAAGTTATAACCGATCTGCGTCGACATGCGATGCCTGCAAACGCGATCGGGCGCCGAATGGCGCCCGATCGTAGTCTCTCATATCGCGGCTCATTCGGCCGCGACGATCTTGCCGCCTTCCCACTTGTAGAGCGAGAAACTCTGCGAAGTCAGGTCGCCGGTTTCGCCGTAAGTGACCTTGCCGATGGCCGTCGGGATCTCCTTGCCGTCTTTCAGCGCGGCCGCGACGGCTTCAGCATCCTCGGCGCTGCCGGCCTTCTCGATGCCGGCCTTCAGAACTTCGACGGCGGCATAGGCGTTCAGCGTGAAGGCTTCGGCCGGAATGTTCTTGGCGGCAAGCGCATCGACGGCAGTCTTGGAGTCGGGGTTCTTGGTGGCGTCGGAGGCGTTAGTGAACAGCGTGCCGCCCGCCGCATCTGTGCCGATGGCCCAGAATTCGGTGTTGGAGAGGCCATCGCCGCCGATGATCGTCGCGTTGGCGGAAAGGTCATGCAACTGGCGGGCTAGCAAGCCGCCTTCCGGGTGGTAGCCGCCGAAATAGAGGATATCGACCTTCTCAGACTTGATGCGGGTGGTGAGCGCGCTGAAATCCTTGTCGCCGGGCGTGATCGCGTCATTGACGACTTCGGTAACGCCGCCGGCGTTCAGCGTCGCCTTGAAGGCATCGGCGAGGCCTTTGCCATAGGCGCCTTTGTCGTTGACGATGGCGATGCGCTTGTCCTTGAAGTTCTGCAGCACGTATTTAGCGGCGACTTCCGCCTGCTGGTCGTCGCGACCGCAAGTGCGCAGCACGTTGGTGAGGCCCCGCTTGGTCAGGTCGGGGGCGGTCGCCGTCGGGGTGACCATCAGCACGCCGTTTTCAGCCAGCACGTCCGAAACGGGGATCGCGACACCCGACGTCACCGGGCCGACGACGAAGCGGATGCCGTCGCCGACGACCTTGTTGGCGGCGGAAACGCCCTGCTTCGGTTCGCCGGCATCGTCGGCCAGCTCGAGGACGACCTTCTCGCCGAGAATTCCGCTCTTCTTGTTGATCTCGTCGACGGCGGTCTGAGCACCGTTCTTCACCTGATCGCCATAGGCGGCGACCGGACCGGTCAGCGGCGCGATCAGGCCGATGGTGATATCGGCATGGGCAAGCGGTGCAAAAGCGAGTGACGCGACGAGGGTCGCCGTCAATGTCTTGAGGGTCATTGTCTATCTCCTTGGATGGGGTCTTCGACCCGCGATGAGGTGCCGCGCCGGCCTTCCCGATCATTCAACAGCCCTTCGGGGCCGTGCCAAGGACGATCGGTAACGGCGCGGTCAGCGAGCCCGCCGGCCATGTTTGACTCGAGGAAGCTCATGGCGAGATTTCTAGGAATTTTGATGAGATTGCGCAAGTTCATAACAAAATGGACGGAAAATCCGGTCGATCCGACCCGAAAATGTGCTTGATCGGACCATCTTCTACGCTTTCAGGGATCTTTCAGAGGCGAGGTCGCATGGGCGGGCCTCCGCCGGACGAAAATACTTCCGCCCGGTTGTCTTTATCTTTCCCATTAACCGTTAGTTTGGCCAATGACAGTAGGATCCCACGATACCCAAACACCGCAGCATTGAAAAAGAGACTACATAAAGAATTACATAAACACATCGGGACAGAGATCTGGATGCTCAAGCGTATCGATGCCGGTCAGGTGCGGATCGGAATGTTTGTGGAGGCTGTCGAGGGCCTGTGGCAGGACCCGCTTTTGTCGAAGCGCAGATTTTCCCTGCGGCACGAGGTCGATGCGGCAAAAATTCGTAAATGCGGCACCGCCAGCGTCGTCATCAATACTAGCAAGGGGCTCGACATCAACGGCCTGCCGGGTCGTGACATTGAGGTCGCCATTCAGGCGGCGCGCGAGACCGTCCAGAAATCCGTGCGGTTGCTGGCGGATGCTTTCGGGCGGTTGCGCAACGGCGACGGAATCAGTGTCGATCACCTGACGCCGGTCATTTCTTCCGTCTCCAAGTCGATGGATGAAAACCCTTCGGTTTTCCTCAGCGTCACACGCCTGAAATCAAAAGACGAAGTGACCTTCCTGCATTCCGTTTCGGTGAGCGCGCTGATGATTCTTTTCAGTCGTCATCTCGCACTCGATGAGCATACGATTCAGATGCTCGGCACTGCGGGTTTGCTGCACGACGTCGGCAAGCTTGAAATTCCGCTTGAGGTCCTCAACAAGGCAGGGCCCCTGGAAAGGGATGAGATCAGCTTGCTCCGTGGCCATCCGGAGAAGGGGCATGCGATCCTGTCGCGGCAGGAGGGCATGTCGGAGATCGTTCTCGACGTTTGCCGCAATCATCACGAGCGCATCGACGGCAAAGGCTATCCGCGCAGCTTGTCCGGCAGCGAGGTGAGCCTTCACTCGCGGATTGCGACGATCTGCGATGTTTACGACGCCATCACTTCGGTTCGGCCGTATAAGGCGCCATGGAGCGCCAGCGAGGCACTGAAATGGATGCTCGGCGCTGAAGGGCATTTCGATCGCCAGCTCCTGAAAAAATTTGCCCTCTGCCTTTCGGTCGCTTCTGTGAGCTGAGTTTCTTGTATCTTCAGACGAAAAGACCCGCGAGAGCATTGTCCATCGCGGGTCTTGAGGATCTTCGATCGCCTCTTCAGATGTTGTTCTGAAGGATGGTCCTGAGCTTGCCGAAAAGTTCGTCGATATGGTGCTTTTCGATGATCAGCGGCGGGGAGAGCGCGATGATGTCGCCGGTCGTGCGGATCAGAAGTCCGCTCTCATAGGCCTTCAGGAAGGCCGTAAAGGCGCGCTTGGTGGGCTCGCCGGCGATCGGGTCGAGTTCAATTGCGCCGATCAGGCCGGTGTTTCTGATATCGATGACGTTGGGGCAGTCCTTGAGCGAATGCAGCGCGTCGGCCCAATAGTCGGAAAGTTCGGCAGCACGGGTCAGCAGACCCTCTTCCTTGTAGGTGTCGAGCGTGGCAAGCGCTGCGGCGGAGGCGATCGGGTTGCCGGAATAGGTATAGCCGTGGAAGAATTCGATCATGTGCTCCGGACCGTTCATGAAAGCATCATGGATCTCGGAGGTGACGAAGACGGCGCCCATCGGAATGACGCCGTTAGTCAGTCCCTTGGCGGTGGTGATCATGTCGGGCTTGACGTCGTAATATTGCGCGGCAAAGGGGGCGCCGAGGCGGCCGAAACCGGTGATGACTTCGTCGAAGATCAGCAGGATGCCGTGCTTGGTGCAGATTTCACGCAGCTTCTGCAGATAACCCTTCGGCGGGATGAGGACGCCGGTAGAACCGGCGACCGGCTCGACGATGACGGCGGCAATGGTAGAGGCGTCATGTAGCGTGACGATGCGCTCGAGTTCGCTGGCGATGTCGCCGCCATGCTCGGGCTCGCCGCGGGTGAAGCTGTTCTTGCCGGGCTGGTGGGTGTGCGGCATGTGATCAACACCGGTGAGCAGCGTGCCGAACATCTTGCGGTTGGCAACGATGCCGCCGACGGAGATGCCGCCGAAATTGACGCCGTGATAGCCGCGCTCGCGGCCGATCAGACGGAAGCGCGAACCGTTGCCCTTCACGCGGTGATAGGCAAGCGCCACCTTGAGCGCGGTCTCGACGGATTCGGAGCCGGAATTGGTGTAGAGGACGTGGTTCATGCCTTCCGGAGCGATGTCGACCAGACGGTTCGCCAGTTCGAAGGCCTTGGGGTGGCCGAGCTGGAAGGCCGGGGCGTAATCGAGTTCGCCCGCCTGCTCGCGGATTGCCTCGGTGATCTTCGGACGGCAGTGGCCGGCGTTGACGCACCAGAGGCCGGCCGTGCCGTCCAATACCTGACGGCCGTCATGGGTGGTGTAATACATGTCCTTGGCGCCGACGAACAACCGCGGCTCCTTCTTGAACTGGCGATTTGCCGTAAACGGCATCCAGAAGGCGCGAAGATCGTTCGGTGCATTGAGGCGGTTGGACATGCTGTTCTCCTGGCCGTCGACGGCCCGTTTCCGAGGGCTTGTCGCCCGAATTTTTACTGCCCGGTCAAATTATCAGGGCATCTCAAGGCGTCAACGAGAAAAGTCCCGACATGCTTCCGCTCAGAAAAACTCGCCAAAAGGCACGACCGGCAAATCGCCAGATTTGCCGGTCGTGCCGTTAAGGTTCACGTGCTGAAATACCGTTGCCGAGGCTTCGGGAGGATTCCCGGGCGGCACCGGCACGGCTGACGGTCATGTCAGCGCTATCATCAGGCCGCAGATCTGCTTCTGTTCGGAACGAGGTAGATGTCTTCGAGCGTCGCCAGAATCTTCATGACCGGCTCGGATGTGCTTGAGTAGTAGATGGTTTGGGCGTCGCGACGGGTCTTGACCAGTTTTTGCGCACGCAGTTTCGAAAGGTGCTGTGAGAGAGCCGACTGACTGAGGCCTACTTGTGCAGCAAGGACGCCGACGGCGACTTCACCTTTCACCAGGCTGCACAGGATCAGCAATCTTTTGGGGTTGGCCATAGCTGACAATAGTGCCGCCGCCACATTCGTGTGGTCAGCCAAATCAGGGGTTTCCATATTGTTATCTTCCTAATGCGAAACGTACATCATCTGTGTGATACAGGCCGTCTGCCGGAGCGGGCGGCCGAAATTAGCAACTAGGCTTGAAGATTGTATATACCTAAATTTAAGGTATCGAGTATGCTATTTTAGATATGTTTGAACAAATGTGATCGCAATCCACAGCGAGAGTTTCGAACTCGTGTCGCACCAAAAAGTCCCCGGAAATAATGTCGAAGCCCGCCGGATCTACCCCGCAGATGCGCCAAGAGCCCGATTCCGGTGCGTTTAAGCGCACTGCAAGGATGTCCGCCACATCGGGATGGCGCTCTACTAAATCTCGCACTGTTTCGGCCGCTTTGGCGGCGATCGCCTCGATTGCCGGCGATTGGATCACGAGGTCACTTCCGTCGAGATGGTAGGCGCGGCCGAAGCCGCCGTTGAGGCTCGCCTGCTCCGGTTTGAGACGGAAGAAGAGGAAGTCGGGAAAATCGATATAAAGTTTTGCCTTGGGATGGCGATCGAGAAAACGCGTGCGAATGCGCTCGTGGAAGCGATGACCATGCTCGACCGGCTCCGCCACGCATTGGGTCGTCAGCCGGCCATAGACGAGGGGATCGCCCTTGCCCGGCTCGCCGGTGAGCAACGAGGCGCGTGGGTCCCTTGCCAGCGCCTTGGTGTGAGCCGAAAGCCTCGAAACGAGGATGACGGGCGTGCCGTCGATATCGGTGGCGAGAAGGACCCGGCTGGCGAAAGGAAAACCGGTCTCGGGGTCGAGAACGGCGATCGCCGCGTACCGGGCGGAGCGCAGCAGCACGCGGGCGAGTTTGCGGGCCTCGTCGTCGGTTTCGCGTAAGGGGGAGGGTTGATCTTTCATAACCGCTTTGTGGCAAAGCGGCTTGAAAACATCAAGCGTCCTCCTTGCGGCGATGGCGTGTAAGGCCGGCGACGATATCCTGGGCCGTGATGGTGCCGATGACCGTGCCGTTTTCCACGATGCCGATGCTGCCCGGCTGGCGGGCGAGTACGTCGAGGACATCGACGAGCGGGGTCGCGGCGCGGGCCGTGGCGCTGACGCTCATGCCGGCGGCCGTCTGGCCGAGGCCGGGCTGCATGACGTCGGCGGCGGTCAGCATGTTGATCGGATTGAGGTTCTGCACGAAATCGGCGACATACTGGTCCGCGGGGTTCTTGACGATGTCGTGTGGCGTTCCGCACTGGATGATCCGGCCGCCCTCCATGATGGCGATGCGGTTGCCAATGCGGAAGGCCTCGTCGAGATCGTGGCTGACGAAGAGAATGGTCTTCTTCAGCCGCCGCTGGAACTCCAGGAGTTCGTCCTGCAGACGGGTGCGGATCAGCGGGTCGAGCGCAGAGAACGGCTCGTCCATGAGCAGGATCGGGGCGCCGGTGGCAAAGGCACGGGCAAGGCCGACACGCTGCTGCATGCCGCCTGACAGTTCGTTGACCTTGCGGTTTGCCCATTTCGTCAGGTTGACGAGTTCGAGCTGCTCGCCGACGCGGGCCTTGCGTTCCGCCTCCGGCATGCCGGCGAGTTCGAGGCCGAAGCCGACATTTTCGGCGACGGTGCGCCACGGCAGGAGGGCGAACTGCTGGAACACCATGGAGACGGTGTGGGTGCGCAGTTCGCGCAGCGCCTTGGCATTGCATTTGTAAGGATTGACGAGGCCCGTGGTTGTGGACACCGCGACGTCGCCGCGCACCACTGGAGCGAGCCCGTTGACGGCGCGCAGCAGCGTCGACTTGCCCGAACCGGAAAGGCCCATCAGCACGAGGATCTCGCCTTCCTCGATCGTCAGCGAGGCATTGGCGACGCCCAGCACCAGGCCGGTCGCGGCGCCGATCTCGTCGCGCGTTTTGCCCTGGTCGGCCATGGCAAGGGCGGCTTCCGGCCGGTCGCCGAAGATGATGCTGACATTCTTGAAGTCTATCGCTGTCATGTGCCGTCTCCTTCGTCGCCTGCGCGGAATATGCGGTCGAGAACGATCGCCAGGATGACGATGCAGAAACCGGCTTCGAAGCCCTTGGCGATGTTGACAGTATTCAGCGCGCGCACGACCGGCACGCCGAGACCTGGAGCGCCGACGAGAGCGGCGATGACGACCATGGACAGCGACAGCATGATGGTCTGGGTGAGACCCGCCATGATCTGCGGCGCGGCGAACGGAAGCTCGACTTTGCGCAGCACCTGGATCGGCCGCGCGCCGAAGGCGACGGCGGCTTCGACGAGGGAAGGCGGCGTCGAGATGATGCCGAGGCGTGTCAGCCGGATGGGGGCGGGGATCGCGAAGATGACAGTCGCGATCAGGCCCGGCACCATGCCGAGGCCGAAGAGGATAAGGGCCGGGATCAGGTAGACGAATGTCGGGATCGTCTGCATGAGGTCGAGCACCGGGCGCATGGCGGCATAGACCCAGGCGCGGCGGGCGGCCGCAATGCCGAGCGGAATGCCGATTACCATGCACACGAAGGTGGCCGCGAGTACGAGGGCGAGCGTCTCCGTCGTCTCCTTCCAATAATCCTGGTTCACGATGAGCAGCAGGCCAAGACAGGTGAAGAGGGCGACGGCGATCGAGCGGCGAAGCCAGAAGGCAAGCGCGGTAACAGCTGCGATGACGATCAGCGGATGGGGCTTCTGCAGCACGAAGAGCAGGCCGTCTATGGCGCTCGACAGCAGGAAGGAAAGCTGGTTGAAGAACCACTCGCCGTTCGAGGTCAGCCAATCGACGAAGGATTTGGCCCAGGGGCCGATCGGAATCTTAAATTCAGTGATCCAGTTCAAGGGCGCGCCTATCCAAAAATTAACAATCGGACAAAAATGAAACGGGGCGGCGAGCCGCCCCATTCATATCATCAGAGACCGAGGCCGGTCTTGGCGGCCGCGAGCGCGTCGCCTTTGCCGTCACGGGTCTTGACGCCGGCGAGCCAGGGCTCTAGCGCGGAAGGGTTGGCCTTCAGCCATTCGGTAGCCGCAGCTTCCGGTTCCTTGCCGTCGTCCAGGATCTTGCCCATGATCTGGTTCTCCATGTCGAGGGAGAACGTCAGGTTCTTCAGCATCGCGCCGACATTCGGGCATTCACCGAGGTAGCCGGCGCGGACATTGGTGTAGACCTTGGCGCCGCCGAAGTCGGGGCCGAAGACGTCGTCGCCCCCTGTGAGGTAGGTCAGCTTGAAGTTGGTGTTCATCGGATGGGGTTCCCAGCCGAGGAAGACAACGGGCTTGCCTGACTTGTCGGCACGGGCGACCTGGGCGAGCATGCCCTGTTCGGAGGATTCGACGACTTCCATATCCTTCATGCCGAAGGTGTTCTTTTCGATCAGATCCATGACGAGACGGTTGCCGTCATTGCCGGGCTCGATGCCATAAATCTTGCCGTCGAGATCGTCCTTGTGAGCGGCGATATCCTTGAAGTCCTTGATGCCGAGCTCGGCACCCTTGGCGTTGGTGGCAAGCGTGTACTTGGCGCCGACGAGGTTGGGGCCGAAGGATTCGACCGATTTGTCATCGATATAGGGGCGGACGTCCTTTTCCTGCGTCGGCATCCAGTTGCCGAGGAAGATGTCGATGTCCTTGTTCTTCAGCGAGGTATAGGTGACCGGCACCGAGAGAACCTTGATATCGGTCTGGTAGCCGATGCTTTTCAGGACGACGGAGGCGGTCGCCGTCGTGGCGGTGATGTCAGTCCAGCCTACGTCGGAGAAACGAACGGTGGAGCAGCTGTCGGGATCGGCGGCGAAGGCGGCGGTCGCAACGGAAAGGGCGGCGACGGCAGTTGCAGTAACGAGTTTGAATGTGCTTGTTGTTTTCATTTTAGACTCCCAGTCTTCAGGTCCCCAAGCCAATCACCAATAGCCCAGTTTGACAAGCGACCTCAGTGTGTTTGCGTCGTATCGACGGGTGCGATTGCGACGTCGGCGATTTTTTCGCAGTGTCTCGTTTTGGCGGCTTTCGTGGGTCTTTAGGTGCTGATTCTTGTGATTATCGCGGGCGCGGGGCTTTTCTTCGTGGTTGTGAGCTTTCAATAAGCCGAGCAAGGAGACATCGGATGGCAAAACTCTATTTCAACTATTCGACAATGAACGCCGGCAAGTCGACGCTCCTGCTGCAAGCCTCCTACAATTATCAGGAGCGCGGCATGCGGACGGTGCAGCTGATCGCCGCCTTCGACGAGCGCGCCGGCCGGGGCGTCATCGGCTCGAGGATCGGGCTGGAAGCGAGCGCCATCCCCTTCGAGCCACACGAAGATCTGTTCCAGCTCATCGCCGGGCTGCGCGGCGAGGGGGCGCCGATTTCCTGCGTCTTCGTCGACGAGGCGCATTTCATGACGGCAGTCCATGTCTGGCAGCTTGCCCGTGTCGTCGATCGGCTCGGCATCCCCGTCATGGTCTATGGGCTCCGGACCGACTTCCAGGGAAAACTGTTTCCGGCCTCGCAGGAGTTGCTGGCGATTGCCGACGAGATGCGCGAAGTGCGCACGATCTGCCATTGCGGCCGTAAGGCGACGATGGTGGTGCGGCTCGACGCCGAAGGCAAGGTGCTGCACGAAGGCGCGCAGATCGATGTTGGCGGCAACGAAAAATATGTCTCGCTCTGCCGCAGGCACTGGGACGACGAAATGAACGGGGCCTGGATCGCAAAGCCGGTCTGATGCGGAGCGGCTCGCCTGTTTTCTTCGGAGCCGCGAGCGGCTAGCTTGAAGCAGGAGATTCCCGGAGAGATCAGGTGCGCAAAGCCCCGCCATTCGACAATCAGTACGAAGCCGCAGGCGGCCTCGCCGAGAAAATCGCGGCCGAGGGAGCCTTTTGCGCAGCCTGCATCCGCGCCTTCAGCAGCGATGAAATACATTCGGCCGACGAGGTCTTCCTCGAACAAAACGCCCGCTTCCAGGCCCATATCGCCGATAGCGCGGCGTTGGATGGGCTGCTTGCCGAACTGGTCTTTTCGCTCGATCGGATGACTGCAGAGGTTTCCGCCGATCTCGACAGTTTCCGCGGATTGACGCTGCGCGAGAAAATGGCCGGCTGGACGTCCCGCCAGCGAATGTGGCGCATGTATACCGAACGCGTGCGCGAGGCGCCAGTCATCGATCAGCTGCTCGACCTCCTGGCGAAATCGGACGCGCTCGCCGGGCTGATCGCCAGCCAGCGCGCTGCGGTCATCGAACGCCACAAGGCAGCCGAACACAGTCTCATCGGCATTGTCGAGCAACGGCGCCGGCTGGTCGATTCCATCGATATCGCCCGCCTCAAGATGAAGGAGCTCAACGCCAAGGCGCTGACGACGCAGGGCCGCATCGGCGTCTACGGCAACAGAGCGCATTGGGAGCAGATGGAGGCGGAGCGGCGGGCGCTGAAGGCGGAGGCAGAGCGCATTTCCGCCGAAGAGCATGTAATGCGGGACGACAGCCAGCGGCGCGAGCGCTTCATCGGCCAGTTCCAGGCATTCGTCGATTCACTGAACGGCCGGATCGGTGCCTGCAATGTGCTGCTTCGCAAGCTGATGATCGATGTCGAGGAGCGGCTGCTCATCTATCAGGCGCAGGTCGATACCGACCGGCCGGGCATGAAGGTCAGGATCAAGCCGGAATTCTTTCCCGATATCGCGGCGCCGATCAGGCTGTTCGAGAAGGGTATGCTGGTCGCCCAGGATCTGGAGCGGCGCAAGAGCCGCGCCGATCTCGACGCGGCAGGAAAGTTTCCTGCTTATGCCGAGCCGTTCGCGGAAACTTCGGGAACGCCGCTCATCGATACGGCCCGCAGGCCTTTCCGCTTCAGTCTGCCTTTCCTACGTTCCTGAGCCGTGAAGCGCGGTCTGCGCTGCTTTCATTCTCAAAAATCGTAGGGCTTGTGTTGTGCTCGGCCCACCGAGCGCATATGTGGATGCAACGGGGCGGCGATGTCCTACTGCATAATTCCTTAAATCGGAATCGATTTAAGGAATTATGCAGCGACTCAAAGTGCTACAGCGTCCATAGCGCGTTTGACGCGCGGCGCTGTAGTGTTCGCCCCGCCTGACAGGAGACGACGATGCTTGACCGGATAGCCGGTTTCTTCAGGCTGATCGGCCAGACGATCGGCCGCTGGGCCCGCCTGTTTTTCGCCTGGGCCTTCTGGCCCTTTCTTGCCGCGCATGGGTGGTATCAGCGCCGGAGCTGGATGGTCCGCTTGCCGGTCATCGCATTCGTAGCGCTCTTCGTCGTGCTCTACGGCTATTTCTTTTGGCAGACGCAGGTCTGGACCAATTTCAACACCGCTTTCGTCGACCAATACCGGCTTTCCGAACGCAAGGTTCCCGCCGGGCAGGAACTGCCTGTCGCCGAGGCGAGCGGCGCTGCCGCCGCCAAGACCTGCCAGCGCTCGGCCATCGTCGACGTCACGGCCGACCTGACCGATTTCAACGTCGACCAGAATGCATGGATATCCTCCATGCTGCTCTACAAGATGGGCTTCTTCGGTATCGACTGGGATCACACGCCCCTCCTCGATAATAAAGCGTCGTTCCAGCGTGGCATCAACCAGGCGGTTCGCCGGACTTCGGCGGAGCTTGTCGATACGCTCGGGCGCGTGCGCGGCACATCGGGCATCAATAATGATCTGCAGAGCGCGCGCGGCAATCTGCAGTTCGACGAACATAGCTGGTATTTCGGTCTCAATCCTTTCGGGCCAAAGACACCGACGCCCTCCTATTACCGGTCGGCGATCGGCAGCCTGCGCAAATTCAACACCGATCTTTCCGCCTGCAACGTCATTTTCGACGGCCGCGCCGACAATCTCATGCAGTTCATCGACCGCGTCGCCAACGATCTTGGCGGGACCTCCGACATGCTTGCCGAGCGCTCGGAGCACCACAATCGCGGCTGGTTCGATACGCGCGCCGACGACCGGTTCTGGTTCGCCTACGGTCAGCTCTATGCTTATTACGCCATTCTTGCCGCTGCACAGGCGGATTTTTCCCAGGTGGTGCAGGAGCGCAATCTCGGCGCGGTCTGGGGCGGCACGATGCGACAGTTCCAGGCGGCGCTCCGCATTCAGCCGGCGATCATCTCGAACGGGCGCGAGGACGGTTGGATCATGCCGAGCCATCTCGCCACCATGGGCTTCTACATTTTGAGGGTGCGCTCGAACCTCGTGGAAATCCGTTCGGTGCTCGATCGTTAAGCGCCGCGCCTCGAGGGTGGTCAGTGGGGCGCCGTATGATCCTCGAAGCCGAGGACTCGCAGCTTTTCGACGAATCGCAGGTGAGGCCAACGATGCCGCCACCGCTCGCATCGTCGCAGAAGCGGCCGATGCTGCGCACCAGTTTGTAGCCGCCAAGCCGATTGTCGACGCGGTAAACGAAGTGGAAGCCGTGAAGGCTTGCCTCCTCGAAGATTTGGGCGATCAAGCTGCGGTCTTCGGCGTGAATACGCGACATCAGTTCCGCCAGGTTAACCGGTCCGTCGCTATTGGGCAGATCGAAGCTTGCGTGCACATCCTCGCTTGCGAAGAAATGTCAGGTTTGATGTCGATACGCCAGAAGCCGAAAAGGCGATAGGCAGCGAGCATCTGGACGATTTCGGCATCGGTGATGCCGATATGGGCGCGGGACTGTACTATCTTGTCAACGACAGGCTGTTCAAAGCGAAGAGACACGATTCCCTCAACTTAGGGACGGCGTTCTGACTCTCGTCTGATTGCTCAGTTGATTAGCTTCAATCGAATTGCTTTTGCTACTAATTGGGTGCGGTTGACGCAATCGAGTTTTTTGATCGCGTTGGTCATGTAGGCGTTCACGGTATGGTCAGACAGCGTCAGGATCTGACCGATCTCGATCGAGGTCTTGCCCTGTGCGGTCCAGCGCACGACTTCAAGTTCGCGCGCCGACAGCGCATTGTGGACGCTTTCCTCGTTACGTCTGACGGCATTATATGCGTCGAGGGCGTGGAGGATGATGATCGCCAGCTCGTTGACCTCGGTCTGGCCGAGCGCGGCGCGTTCGCCGCAAAACCAGAAGACCAGGCGGCGGCCGTCGACTGCAATGGTCGGCATGGCGACCCCCGCCGGGATCGCATGGTGCAGCATCAGGGCACGCAGTTCGGCGGGAAAGGCCTGACCATTGACGGCATCGTTGAGGTGCCACGCTAGCGGCACGGCCGACTCCCTCAACCGCAGGCCGAAAGGACAACCACGCATCATATTGGCGCGGTCGAAATCGCGGACGTAGGCGGCGGGAAGCGAGCTTTCGATCAACAGCGGCTTCAGCAGGAGATCTTCCGGAGAAGGGGCGTGCATCAGCGTCGCATGAGACAATCCGAAGGCTGTAGCCACCCTGCCGAGAGCCTGCGCAAACAGGCCACGCGTCCCTGCAACTGCAAGCTCCGCCGAAAGTAACGACTGTCTTTCAGAGGTGGTCATGTAAGACATTTGTACGCCTCCGGCAGCCCCGATGTTATCGCTATCAAATACAGAAACTGCGGCGGATGCTAGTCCCAATTGCCTAATCTCGCGCCGATTAATCCGAATCGTGAAGAAATAGTCACAGTTGCGCGCGTCCCGGTTGAGTTGCCGCCGGCGCAAGTAGCGTTGTGGTATTTTTGACTTCTCCTGCGGCAGGGTAGCTGTGGATTTCGCCCAGGCCGGGCAGGAAGAGAATCATGGCGGAAGAGGCGGGGCGGCGCGAGACGCCGAAATCCGGCTTGCTGCCGCCCGATGCAATTGCTAAGCGTATTCGCATGTATAACTGAGGCGACCTAATCGTGCGGTTTGCAAGCAAATTGCGTCTGAAGTATCTGCTTTTTCTGGTGTTACTTGTTTTTCTTCTTTTAAGCTTGCCGTTCGGTGCTGCGACCTCGCAGGCTGCCGGGCAGAACCAGCCGGCAGGGCAGCCGCCGATGCGCTTCATCCTCGTTCACCATCCCCTCTGCGTGGAAAACTGTCCGGGATGGATATCGGCAGAGGGACGCATAACCTCCGATACGCCAGGCCAATTTCGAAAAATTCTGAAAAAGATCGGCGGCCGGAAATTGCCGATCGTCTTCCGGTCCGAGGGCGGTGATGTCGAAGCCGCTTATGCGATCGGCCGGATGATCCGCAAAGCCGGTCTGGAGACGGCGGTAGGCGGCACGCGGCTGAAGGATTGCCCGGCGGACGATCTGCGTTGCAATGCAGCTATCGCAAAGGATGGGACCGCGCTTGGCAACACCTATTCGGTCGGTGCATATTGTTTTTCCGCCTGTCCGCTGGCATTCGCCGGCGGTACGGAGCGTGTCGCCTCGCAATGGGCGTTGATCGGCGTCCACCAGATCACGACAATCTATAATAAGGTGCGAGTCTCTTACCGCATCGAATACAAGATCGTGAATGGCAAGAAGAAGGAAATCTCCCGCAAGGAAGTTGGACGCAAGTCAGCAGGGCAGAGCAGTTCCACCAAGCTCGGCAAGAAGGCCACCGCGGCCCTGACGGGCTACTTGAAGGAAATGGGCGTCAGCGCCGATTTGGTCGGCCTGATGATGAGCGCCACGCCTGACAGCATCAACATCGTACCGGCCGCAGATTCCCTCCGCATGGGCCTCGTGACCGATATGCTAGCCTACAACGAATGGCCCGGCATGCCTGCCTGCGGGCCGGATGTGGCGGCCGAGGCCGTCTGCCATGGCCATCGCCCGGTCGAAACGCCGGTAGCCAAGATGCCTGTGCAGGATGCGGCCGCAACCACGGGCGAGAGCCTGCCGAAAACCAGGCCGATGGACTTTCTCCTGATGTACAATGGCAATTGTCAGGAAGAGTGCATGCAGTGGATTGCTGCGGATGGAGACATCACGCCGGATACGCCGGCGCGGCTGGAAGCGATCCTGAAGACGCTCGGCGGAAGAAAGCTGCCGGTGGTCCTTCAGTCTAACGGCGGTGACATGGACGCGGCTTTCGCAATGGGGCGGATGATCCGTACGGCAGGTCTGGAGACCTCCATTGGCAGAACGCAGTTGCCGAATTGTCCAGAGCTGGATCCGCGTTGCAAGGCCAGTATCGCCAAAAACGGACCGACCAAGGGCGAGGTCTTTGCCTCCCGTGCCTATTGCCTTTCGACCTGTACTCTTGTCCTGATGAGCGGAACGCCGCGGATTGTCGGCTATTCGTCTATCGGCCTCGTTAGACCCACGACGGCCGAATATACGAAATTCCTCGCCTATTTCGACGAGATGGGCATCAATGCTGAGAGATACGAGACGGTAATGCCTGCCATATCAACTGAGCGAGGAAGGATCATACTTCCTTCTCAGGCCCTCGAACTTGGCATCATCGATGGCATCATTCCCTATAATGAAGAGCCCGGATTGCATGTCTGCGGGCCGGAGACGAAGGAAAGTCTCCGGTGCCCCGGAAAGCCGGAGGCAGAAGCAGGCCCTGTCGCAGCCACTGTAAATTGACATCGGGGTGTGAAGGCACGCCGTAGCGGCAATCGTTATGCGCCAGATAAACACCGAGCGCGGCAGCCGCAAGACACGTCGCGCTATTCACACCCTGCCGATATTTCGCTATCCCGATGAAGAGGAAACATCGGCTCCGCTGCTGCGGAGCTCGGGGGGAGCATCCATGCCGTCAATCAAATCCGATATCGAAATCGCGCGCGCGGCGGCCAAGAAACCGATCTTCGAGATCGGAGCGAAACTCGGCATACCAGCCGATCAGCTCGCTCCTTATGGCCACGACAAGGCCAAGGTCAGCGCCGAGTTCATCGCGGCGCAGGCGGGCAAGAAAGATGGCAAGCTGATCCTCGTCACGGCGATCAACCCGACGCCGGCAGGAGAGGGTAAGACGACCACGACCGTCGGGCTCGGCGACGGGCTGAACCGGATCGGCAAGAAGGCCATGATCTGCATACGCGAGGCTTCGCTCGGTCCCTGCTTCGGCGCCAAGGGCGGAGCGGCAGGCGGCGGTTATGCGCAGGTCGTGCCGATGGAAGACATCAATCTGCATTTCACCGGCGATTTTCATGCGATCACCTCGGCGCACAATCTGCTGGCGGCGATGATCGACAACCACATCTATTGGGGCAACGAAGAGAATATCGACGTCCGCCGCATCGCCTGGCGGCGGGTCATGGACATGAATGACAGGGCGCTCAGGAGCATGGTCTCCTCGCTCGGCGGCGTAGCCAACGGCTTCCCGCGCCAAGGCGGGTTCGACATCACCGTCGCCTCCGAAGTGATGGCGATCCTCTGTCTCGCCACTGACCTGAAAGATCTGGAGCGGAGGCTCGGCGATATCATCATCGGCTATCGCTTCGACAGGACGCCGGTGCATGCGCGCGACCTGAAGGCCGACGGCGCAATGGCGGTGCTGCTCAAGGATGCGATGCAGCCGAACCTCGTGCAAACGCTGGAGAACAATCCCGCTTTCGTGCATGGCGGCCCTTTCGCCAATATTGCTCATGGCTGCAATTCGGTGACGGCGACGAAGACGGCGCTGAAGCTTGCGGACTACGCGGTGACGGAAGCAGGTTTCGGGGCGGATCTCGGCGCCGAGAAATTCTTCGACATCAAATGCCGCAAGGCCGGGCTAAGACCGGATGCGGCGGTCATTGTCGCGACCGTCAGGGCGCTGAAGATGAATGGCGGGGTGAAAAAGGAGGAGCTCGGCACGGAGGATGTCGTGGCGCTGAAGAAGGGTTGCGCCAATCTCGGCCGGCACGTTGCCAATGTGCGCCGTTTCGGCGTGCCCGTGGTCGTCGCGATCAACCACTTCGTCTCGGACACCGACGCCGAGATCGCGGCGGTGAAGGAATTTGTCTCACGGCTCGGCGCCGAGGCGATCCTCTGCCAGCATTGGGCGAAGGGTTCGGCCGGCATAGAGGAGCTGGCGCACAAGGTGGTGGAACTGGCCGAATCGGGCCAGGCGAAATTTCAGCCGCTCTATGGCGACGACATTTCGCTGTTCGAGAAGATCGAGATCGTCGCCTCGAAGATCTACCATGCCGGCGAGGTGACGGCCGACAAGGCGGTGCGCGATCAGCTGCAGACATGGGAGCAACAGGGCTACGGCAAGCTGCCGGTCTGCATAGCGAAGACGCAATATTCCTTCTCCACCGATCCAAACCTGCGCGGCGCGCCGGAAGGACATATCGTTCCCGTGCGCGAGGTGCGGCTTTCGGCAGGCGCCGGTTTCGTCGTCGCCATCACCGGCGAGATCACGACGATGCCCGGCCTGCCGAAATCACCGTCGGCGGAGCGGATTTTCCTGAACGAGCAGGGTTATATCGAAGGGTTGTTCTGATCCGGCGTGTGACACCCTGATTCACGAGATTCGCGCGACCAGCCCCTCTTCCGCCTGCCGGCAACCGACCCGGGTCGAGCCACGCGCCTCGACCCGTCCTTCGGACCCCCGCTTGCGGGGCGAAGGGGATATGCCGCGGGTTCAGATCTACCTCTCGCGGGGCACGTCCCCTCGCCCCATTTTTACGGGGAGAGGGCTCGTCCAGGATGGGGGCACTAAATGATCAATGACAATAACGATAGCCGCCCTTCCTATCCATCACATCGAGATGGAAATGGGTCTCGTGGGCGGCGTCGCTTTCGGGGTCCAGCACGGTGGTGAAATAGATGCAGCCGGCGGCGCTGACGGTACGCTGGAAGGCGCCGGTCAGCGTCGGGTCCTCGCGGCGGGCGCGGACGGCGACGTCTTCGCCTTTCTCGAAATGGAAGCTTGCAATATCGATGGCATTGCCGCGCGCATGCTCGGAGATCTTGCCGGTTTCAGCGCCGTTGCGCAGACGGCACATATAGGATGTAGCCTGGTTGACGGTCGTGAGGCGCCCCTGTTCCGGCAGGGCAGCGGAGGCGGCCGGGATGACGCTCTCTTTCAGCCAGCGGGCGAGGGCGAGTGCCGCCGGGCAGCGGATTGTCGCCTCCGGCTTGAGCGCAATGCCGGCCAGGGCTTCGGAGACGATGATCGGTTTGTCGATGCCACAGCCGTTGCCGTCGTCGATGCGCGGCGTGTCCTTGAAGACGGCGCCCAAGGCTCGGAGTGCGGCTGTGCATTCTGCGTGTTCGGAGTCGCTTTCGGGTTCGATCGTCAGATGTTGCTCCTCGAGCGTCTGCTCGGCAGGCGGCTTGTTCTCTTCCGCCGGCGTCTGCGGGCTTTTTAGCCCGCCCGGCAGCGGCGGGCCTTGCATCGGTTCTGCCAGCTCCGGCTTTGCTTGTTCGGGCTTTGCCGGTTCGGACTTTCCTTGTTCGGTTTGGGGCGCCGATGGCTCCTTCACATCGGGCTTCGGCTGCGGCGCCGGCACATCCGCCGACGCGGGTGGCTCAGTCTTGTCGGGAAGCGGCGTAGGACTGGTTGCAGACCCGGTGTCCGGGCGAGGTTGGGGTAAAGGACCATGCGGGGGCAGGCGGGCGCCAGCAAGAAAGGCGGTAGCGGCGAGAAGGATTGCCAGTATCGAAAGTTTTCTCAACGCATCCTATTCCCTGGTGTCGATAGCACAGAAGGGATAACGCACTATGGCGGGTTTCGTTGCAATTGCGCAACGTCCTGGAAGATCATTAAAAACTTGAAAACAAGCTTCAACATAAACCAGTCGATTATGTTGACAACCATTCTCATGTTTTTTAAGCGGCAAAAAGAAGGCGGATTTCTGCTCCGTCTTATCCGCAATAGCCCAGCCAGCCCATCGAGCGTTCGACGCGCCACGACCAGCCAGCCCGGTAATCATCATGAGAGGGTAGGGTATGATCGTCCGGCATTGGCGCTCGGTTCTAATGGTTTGCACGGCAGTTGCAGCTGTTCTTCCTGTTTCGCAGTCTTTCGCGCAGAGCGCTCCGGTCACCACGCCGGAAGCGACGGCGGATGACAGCACCGTCCTGCAGAAGATCGTCGTCAAGGGCAAGCGCGTGGCGCCGGGCAGTGTTGCCGATACGCCGCTCGCGACAGAGATCACCCAGAAACAGCTGGAAGAGAAGCAGGTCACCAATTACGACGACATCGGCCGCAGCGTCGATGCAGGCGTCAACTATTCGCGCGCCGATGCGGGCTTTAACCTGCGCGGCCTTTCCGGCGCTCGCATCCTGACGACGATCGACGGGATTCCGATCCCTTACATCTCGAACAGCTCGCGCCAGGGTGCTTTTGCGCCTGCCAACGCCAATGGCGGCGGCGACACTTTCGATTTTGATTCGCTGTCTTCGCTCGATATCGTGCGCGGCGCGGATTCGAGCAAGGGCGGTTCGGGCATGCTCGGCGGCGCTATCGTTCTCAATACGCTGGAACCGGAGGATCTGATCCCTGAGGGTCGTGACCGGGGCGCGATCGTCAAGTCGACCTATGACAGCGAAGACCGCAGCCTCTCCGGTTCGGCCGCCGCCGCCAAGAAGATCGGCAGCACCTCGATCCTGTTCCAGGGCGGCTACCGCAAAGGCCATGAGCGGGCAAACATGGGCAACAATGATGTTTACGGCGCTCTTCGCACCGTGGCGAACCCGGCTGATTTCGACCAGAACAACCTGCTTTTCAAACTTCGCCAGGAGCTGGAAGGCGGTCATCGCATCGGCTTGACGGCGGAACGGTTCCGCCGCGACCTGGAAACCGATCTCCGCCACCTTCAGGGGGGAACCAGCCCGCGCAACTTCATGATCGACAATTATGACGGTCGCGAACAGCGTGACCGCGATCGCGTATCGCTCGACTATGATTATGAAGCGCAGTCTTCCGACGCGTTCTTCAGCAGCGCGCGTGCTACGCTTTATTGGCAGGATTTGAAGAAGGAAGCGGGCAGCGGGGGCCGTACGACCGCCAATGTTGCCTATGGCCGCAACAACGAGGTCGAAAACGAAACCTGGGGCTTCAGCGGCATCGCGACGAAGGATTTCGAATATTCCGGTCTCAGCCACTCCGTTCGCGTCGGCCTTGACGTCGGCGTCTCCAGCTGGAGCCAATATAGCTGGGCTCTGTGCCCCACGTCGACGACTTGCCCATCGCTGAACAATCAGGCGGAAGTTCCTAATGTGGACAGCCAGACCCTTGGGCTAGTGGTCGAAGACAAGATCGAGATCGGCAATACTGGCTTCACGCTGACGCCCGGTTTCCGCTTCGACTGGTTCAACTACGACCCCTCGACCGGCGGCGGTTTTGCCAACAATAACGGCCTTGCCCGTTTCGGCGATCTTCGCGACCGGACGGAAGCCGCCATGTCGCCGAAGATCCTTGCGACATACGATCTGACGCATGATGTCGAGCTCTATATGCAGCTGGCGGTCGGCTTCCGTGCGCCCACCGTCGACGAGCTCTATAGCCGCTTCTACAACCCCACGGGCCGCTACGCCCAGCTCGGCAATTCCGATCTGCAACCGGAAATCGGCCGCGGCATCGAAGTCGGCGCCAATTTCGACATGGGCGATTTTACCGGCAGGGTCGCGGCTTTCCATACCCGTTATCAGAACTTCATCGAGACGGTGACGAGCGTCGACTCAACCGGTTTCACGGAGTTCAATTATACGAACGTGGCTGCGGCCACGATCTCCGGCATTGAAGCCAGTGCAGCAAAGACGTTCAACAGCGGCATCAATCTGCATGCTTCGCTTGCCTATGCCTATGGCAGGAACGAAGAGACGACGCAGCGCCTGCGCTCGGTGGCGCCGTTCAAGGCGATCGTCGGCGGCGGCTGGAGCAATGAGACTTTCGGCTTCGATCTTTCCTCGACGCTTTCGTCCGGTATCCTGACCGACCACCTCGATACACCAATCACCAACACCGCCGACACGACCTTCGATGCGCCTGGTTATGCCATCGTCGATTTGACCGGCTGGTGGACACCGGAAGAGCTGCCGGGCCTGCGCGTCCAAGCTGGTGTCTACAACATCTTCGACCAGGAGCACTACAACGCGCTCGCCGTGCGCGACGTCAATCTCAGCTCGGCGACCACGTCGCAGCCACGGGAATGGTATTCCGAGCCGGGCCGCACATTCAAGGTCTCGCTCACCAAGACCTTCTGAGCCAGTCATGCCTTCAAGGCTGGGGGAGGGGCGGCTTTCGGGCCGCCCTTTTCATTCGTGCGATCGCCTCTTGCGCGGCGGCTGATCTCAGGCTAACAATTTTCCATGATCAAGTCCTTGAACATCGCTGTTTGGTGGTGGGCTCGCTGAGGCGGCCTCGACCAATCGTGTCCAAAGACGACGACGAGTGAGCCGCCCGAAACTTCGAGGCGGCTTTTTTGTTTTATCGCCGCCTGTCGTCCGGGCCCCGATAACGGAGTGGAATTATGGTAACGATCCTGCGGGATGATGGTGCGGAAATTTACGAGACCAAGGGCGGCATATCGGTCACGCGGCAGCGGCGGGCGATCCCCTACAGCGATGCGGTCTCTTCCTATGTCGACAAGCTCGACGAGCGCCGCGGCGCGGTGTTTTCATCGAACTACGAATATCCGGGCCGCTATACGCGCTGGGACACCGCCGTCGTCGATCCGCCGCTCGGCATCTCCTCCTTCGGGCGCGACGTCTGGATCGAAGCCTATAACGAACGCGGCGAGGTGCTTCTCGGATTCGTGACCGAACGGTTGCGGACGGTGCCCGACCTCGTGCTCGGCGCTGCCTCCGCCCGCCGCCTCGACCTCTCCGTCAAGACGCCGGACCGGGTGTTCACCGAGGAGGAGCGTTCGAAGATGCCGACGGTCTTCACCGTGCTGCGCGCCGTGACCGACCTCTTCTATTCGCAGGCGGATGCGAGCCTCGGGCTTTACGGCGCCTTCGGCTACGACATCGCCTTCCAGTTCGACGCGATCGATCTGAAGCTGAAGCGTCCCTCCGACCAGCGCGACATGGTGCTTTACCTGCCGGACGAGATCTTGGTCGTCGATAATTACGCCGCGAAAGCCTGGATCGACCGCTACGATTTCGAGAAAGGCGGCGTGACGACCGAGGGCAAGGCCGAGCAGATCGCGTCGGAGCCTTTCAAACACACGGATGCCATTCCGCCGAAGAGCGATCATCGGCCCGGCGAATATGCCGAACTCGTCACCAAGGCCAAGGAAAGCTTCCGCAAGGGCGACCTCTTCGAAGTCGTGCCCGGGCAGAAATTCATGGAGCGCTGCGAAAGCAAGCCTTCCGACATTTCCAAGCGGCTGAAGGCGATCAATCCGTCGCCCTATTCCTTCTTCATCAATCTCGGCAATCAGGAATATCTGGTCGGGGCCTCGCCCGAAATGTTCGTGCGTGTCTCCGGCCGCCGTATCGAGACCTGCCCGATTTCGGGGACGATCAAGCGTGGCGACGATCCGATCGCCGATAGCGAGCAGATCCTGAAGCTTTTGAATTCCAAGAAGGACGAGTCCGAGCTGACCATGTGCTCGGACGTCGACCGCAACGACAAAAGCCGCGTGTGCGAGCCGGGTTCCGTCAAGGTTATCGGCCGCCGGCAGATCGAGATGTATTCGCGCCTCATTCATACCGTCGATCATATCGAGGGTCGGCTGCGCGACGACATGGACGCCTTCGACGGTTTCCTCAGCCACGCCTGGGCGGTCACCGTCACCGGCGCGCCGAAGCTCTGGGCGATGCGCTTCATCGAGAGCCATGAAAAGAGCCCGCGTGCATGGTATGGTGGGGCAATCGGCATGGTCGGCTTCAACGGCGACATGAACACCGGCCTGACGCTGCGCACCGTGCGCATCAAGGACGGTATCGCCGAGGTGCGCGCCGGCGCAACGCTGCTCAACGACTCCATTCCGGAGGAAGAAGAAGCCGAAACCGAATTGAAGGCCTCTGCCATGCTTTCCGCCATCCGAGACGCCAAGACCGGCAATTCCGGCAAGATCCAGCGCGACGTCGCAAGCGTCGGCAAGGGCGTCAGCATCCTTCTGATCGACCATGAGGACAGTTTCGTCCATACGCTCGCCAATTACTTCCGCCAGACGGGGGCGACGGTTTCGACCGTGCGCACGCCGGTGCCGGAGGAGATTTTCGATCGGTTGAATCCGGATCTGGTCGTGCTGTCGCCCGGGCCCGGAACGCCGAAGGATTTCGACTGCAAGGCGACGATCAAGAAGGCGCGGGCCCGCAACCTGCCGATCTTCGGCGTCTGCCTCGGCCTGCAGGCGCTCGCCGAGGCCTATGGCGGGGAACTGCGCCATCTGGCGCTGCCGATGCACGGCAAGCCCTCGCGCATCCGCGTGCTGGAGCCGGGCATCGTCTTCTCCGGTCTCGCCAGGGAGGTGACGGTCGGCCGCTACCACTCGATCTTCGCCGATCCTTCGACGCTGCCGGCTGAGTTCATCATCACGGCAGAGAGCGAGGACGGCACGATCATGGGCATCGAACATGCCAAGGAGCCGATCGCCGCTGTGCAGTTCCATCCGGAATCGATCATGACGCTCGGCGGCGATGCCGGCATGCGGATGATCGAGAATGTCGTGGCGCATCTGGCGCGCAAGGTGAAGACCAAGGCTGCTTGACGGCCATTCTGTCTGCCCTTCCCGCCAGCGGGAAGGGCGGGTTGACTTCTTCTGGCAAATCAGAACATTTCCGGAACGATCAACCGGGAATTATCACCGTGGCCAATGCCGAGAAGTTCATCGTCCTTCCTTACCGCAAAAACCGCGGCAATCTCATGCCCGGCGAAATGCGTCAGGCATCGAATGCCGTCAGCGCGGAAAAGATCGCTTCGGCGATGGCCGAGCGTTTCGTCGGCGTTGCGGCCTATGCCGTGATCGTCGACGAGGAAACCGGCGACATGACCTCGCCGCGACTGCTTGCCCGATATGGCGAGATTGCCGATCTCAACGCCGCCTGAGGCGTGATTTTCCCATGGAGACGTCGCTCTACCTGCCGGTCAAAGCATTCCTGGAGGCGGCCGGTTATGTCGTCAAGGGTGAGGTCGGCGGCTGCGATCTCGTGGGGCTGAGCGATGGTGAGCCGCAGATCGTGGTCGTGTGCGAGCTCAAGCTCTCCTTCAATCTCGAACTGCTGCTCCAGGCCGTCGACCGGGCCGCTATGAGCGATGAAGTCTGGATCGCGGCGCGGGTTTCGGCCAAGGGGCGCGGGCGGGAAGCCGACAAGCGCTACCGCGACCTCTGCAGGCGGCTCGGGATCGGGATGCTCGGTGTCTCGGATGGCGGCGAGGTCAGCGTCATCGTCAGTTCCGTCTCGCCGATGCCGCGCACCAATCCGAAGCGGCGCACGCGTCTGGTCAAGGAGCACCAGCGCCGTCGCGGCGATCCCGCTGTCGGCGGCGGCTCACGGGCGCCGATCATGACCGCCTATCGTCAGCAGGCGCTGCTCTGCGCGGCGGCGCTCGACCAGGGCGTGGCGCGGCCGCGGGATATGAAGGCGCTTACACCCAATGCGAGCCGGATCCTGCTCGACAATGTCTACGGATGGTTCGAGCGCAGGGAGAAGGGCGTCTACGCGCTGACGCCGGCCGGGCAGGCCGCGCTCCTGCGCTGGCCGCAGCCTGTCGCCGATCCCGCTCCCTAGAACAGTATGATTTTAGGCCCGATCGGCCTAAAATCTGAATCCTGTTCTAAATTAAAGAACTAGAGCTGATGTCGTCCGAAAACCGCTCACACTTTTCGGCATCATGCTCTTGAGCTGAAGCCGGATTCGCGTCTCCGGCGGCAACAGCTGTGAAGGACGCGTCATTCTTTTTGACAAATCCTGAAACATCGCCCATATCACCCTCAACTGGACCGCCTGCGCGACATTCGCGTGGGCGGTTTTGCGTTTCAATGGCTTGGACCCTGCAATTCATTCGCAACCGCAGGAGGACGATATGAGCGACGACGGCGATCTTACGGTTCGAAAGCTGGCGATGTGGGGGATTCCGCTGTCGCTCGGCGTCATGGGGCTGAAGATGGCGGCTTGGTGGGTGACCGGCTCGGTGGCGCTGCTTTCGGACGGGCTTGAATCGACGGTCAACGTCGTCGCCGCCTTCCTCGCCTTCTTCGTCATCCGCTATGCGCAGAAGCCGGCCGATCACGACCATCCCTTCGGCCATCATAAGGCGGAATACCTCTCTGCCGTCACGGAAGGCGTGCTGATCGTCGTCGCTGCCCTTTTGATCGTCAACGAAGCGATCGGCTATCTCTCCGAACCGCGCATGCTCGATGCGCCGGTCCTCGGCCTTGCGATCAATTTCGCGGCCGGCATTATCAACGCGGTCTGGGCGCGGCTGCTGATCCGGGCGGGCCGCAAACATCGCTCGGCGGCCCTGGCGGCGGACGGCCAGCATATCATGTCCGACGTGGTGACCTCGATCGGCGTGCTCGCCGGCCTGCTGCTGGCGCTGGCGACCGGTTATGCGATCTTCGATCCGGTGCTTGCCATTCTCGTCGCCGTCAACATTCTCTATCAGGGCTGGAAGGTGATCTCGCAATCGATCGGCGGCCTGATGGACCAGGCGGTTGAGCCGCAGGAGGAGGAGGCGATCAAGCAGGCGATTGCCACCCATGCGGCGGGCTCGATCGGCGTGCATGATCTGAAGACCAGGCGGGCGGGTACCGTCACCTTCATCGATTTTCACATGGTGGTGCCGGGGACTATGTCCGTGCGGCAGGCGCATGATATATGCGACCGCCTTGAGGATGCCATCAGGACAGTGCATGAGGGCGCCAAAATAGCCATTCATGTGGAGCCGGAGGGCGAGAAGGCCCATGGCATCCGCGTCAAAGTCGTCAAGGAGGCATGATGCCGAATACCGATGTTTCCAGCCTGTCGATGCTGGGCCAGCAAACCGAAACCGCCCATTCGCCGGAGGAGGCGGTGCTCGAAAAAGTGCCGTCCAACCATGCCGGCACCGATTACGTCGTGCGTTTCACCGCGCCGGAATTCACCTCGCTCTGCCCGATGACCGGACAGCCGGATTTCGCCCATATCGTCATCGACTACATTCCGGGTGAATGGCTGGTGGAATCGAAGTCGCTGAAGCTGTTCCTTCATTCCTTCCGCAATCACGGCGCCTTTCACGAGGACTGCTCGATCTATATCGCCAAGCGCATCGTCGAACTGCTCGATCCCAAATGGCTGAGAATTGGAGCCTATTGGTATCCGCGCGGCGGCATTCCGATCGACGTCTTCTGGCAGACGGGCAAGCCGCCGGAAGGTGTGTGGCTGCCCGAGCAGGGCGTCGCCACCTATCGTGGCCGTGGGTGAGGAGCGGTCGGGCAAAGGCCTTGCATCGATCCAGTGAATCGATCGCAACGACGAACGCCCTGAGCCTAGGCGAAGCGCCGGGCAACGGTGCGGCAACGTAAAGCCAACTGCCGCCCATTTCTGCTCGTTAAACCTCAAACATCCGTGACGTCGTCGCCAGACGAATCGTCACTATAATCATCGCCGTCATCGTAATCGGCCTGCTGCAGGTTGTCGTCATTGTCATTGCCGGCATTATCCGCGGCCTGACGGACGTCGTCATTGCCATAATAGTTGTTGATGATGGTCTCTTCGGTCGGTGCGGTGGCATTGCCGAACGGGTTGGCACCGAAGGGCGAGCCCCAACCGAGCGAGGACATATGGTTGCTGAAGATGCCGCTCAGCGAGTTGGCAAGCAGCATGCCGCCGGCAACGCCGGCTGCCGTGCCGAGGGCGCCGCGCAGAAAGCTGCCGCCGGCAGACGGCGCGTAGGTCTGCTGGCTCCAGGGGCCAGTGGGCTGCTGTAGCGTCTGGCGATCGTAGCCGCGCGGCTCGTCATAGGCGCGGGACGGGTGGCCCCAGGGACCGGGGTTGGAGGGCACAGGCGCGGGCTGTTGCGTCTGGGTATTGCCGAAGATCGAGCTTAGGAAGCCGCCGCCCTGTTCGGCTTGGTGGTGCTCGCTGGCTCCGGCTTCAAACTGCCGGACACGCTCTTCCAATTCTTTGATATGATTGGCGGCAGCTTCCAGACCTTTTTCCTGCACGATGACGGCCTGGGCGAGATAATAAGTGGCGGACGGCTGCTCGCGCGTCGCCTGATCGACTAGGGCTTCGGCCTCGCGGTCGCGCGGCTGGGCTTGCGCCGTGCGCACTCGGTCGAAGAGGGCGGTTAGCAATTGACGTTCTTCCGGTGACATGTCCGGTCTCCTGTTGATCTCGTATGGCGGTTGCCGTGTGAGAGGTGAGGTAGGAACCGATTCCGGCTTTTCAAAGCCTTCCACCGTTACATTTCAGTAAGGCTTGCGGAATGGTGCGTGGCTTCTTAAGGATATCTCCACCGCTGCGGTGCCTTGTGTTTTTCCCGCATTGTTTTAGGCATTGAGTCGCACTATGTGCGAGGAACCCGAATTCATCTCCGAGAGGTTCGAATGAACGACGAAGAACAGGACGACAAGACGAAGGAACTGCCGCTCGGCAAGGAAACGGAGGCGAATCTTTTCAAGTCGCGTTCGATCTTCATCTATGGACCGATCAACCAGGAACTGGCGCAGAAGGTCTGCTCGCAGCTTGTTGCACTCGCGGCGGCCAGCGACGAAGACATTCGCATCTATGTCAATTCGCCCGGCGGCCACGTCGAATCCGGCGACTCCATCCATGACATGGTCAAGTTCATCAAGCCGAAGGTCTGGATGATCGGTACCGGCTGGGTCGCTTCGGCCGGCGCGCTGATCTATGTCGCGGCTCCGAGGGAAAGACGCCTGTGCCTGCCGAACACGCGCTTCCTGCTGCACCAGCCGTCGGGCGGCACGCGCGGTATGGCATCCGACATTGAGATCCAGGCACGTGAAATCATCAAGATGAACGAGCGCCTGAACAAAATCATGGCGGAGGCCACCGGCCAGCCGCTCGACAAGATCGCCAAGGATACCGATCGCGACTACTGGCTTTCTGCCGAAGAGGCGAAGGACTATGGCCTCGTGTCGCGGATCGTAACGTCACAGGTCGATATCTGAGTCTTCTCAGCCAAAGCCGTCAAAACGCCCTTGCCTGCAGCAAGCAGTCGAGGGCGTTTTTATTTCGCCGGTATGCCGGCGCTGGGCGGAAAGGGCTTAATCCGGGCTTGCGTATACAACGGCCATCATGCTCCATGCGCCATTCCCGCAGCCCAGAGTCTTGCCATGCTCAAAGATTTTTCCGTCCAGGCCCTGTTCATGGGGCTGCTGACCGCCTTCGTCGGCTCTGCCAGCTCCTTTGCAGTCGTCCTCCACGGGCTGCGGGCGGTCGGCGCGACGGAGGCGCAGGCGGCCTCCGGGCTGATGGCGTTGTCGATCTCCATGGGAGTCTGCGCGATCGTGCTCAGCGCCGCGACGCGGTTGCCGATCAGCATCGCCTGGTCGACGCCGGGTGCGGCATTGCTTGCAAGTACCGGGACGGTCGAGGGCGGCTTCAATGCCGCGGTCGGGGCATTCCTGATCTGCGCCGTGCTGATCGTCATCGCCGGGCTGTTCAAGCCGCTTGGCCGCGCCGTCGCCGCCATTCCTGCGCCGCTTGCCAATGCGATGCTATCCGGCGTGCTGATCGGCCTCTGCTTTGCGCCGGTGAAGGCAATCGGCTTCAATCCGCTGTTCGGCCTGCCGATCGTTCTCGCCTGGATCGTCGTCGGTGCCTTCAAGCGGCTCTGGGCGGTGCCGGCGGCACTGGCGGCCTTCGTGCTGGTGCTGGCCTTCGGCGTCGATATTCCCGATGGTACCTTCGCCTCGCTCGAGCGATCGCTGGTGCCGGCTGCGGAAATCGTCCGGCCGGTGTTCAACCTTGCCGGTTTCGTGTCAATCGCGCTGCCGCTCTTCATCGTCACCATGGCTTCGCAGAACATTCCCGGTATCGCGGTGCTGAAGGTCAATCACTACGACCCGAAGCCCGGTCCGCTCTTTGCCGTCACCGGCTTTTTTTCGCTGCTGTCCGCGCCATTCGGCGGTCACGCCGTCAATCTGGCGGCCATCACTGCAGCCATGTGCGCCGGGCCGGACGCAAATGCCAATCCGAAGCGGCGCTATTGGGCGTCGTTGATCGCCGGCGTCGGTTACATCGTCCTCGGGCTGCTTGCCGGCGCGGTGACGGCCTTCGTTGCCTTGGCGCCTCCGATTCTGATCGAGGCAGTGGCGGGGCTGGCGCTTGTCGGCGCCTTCTCGTCCTCGGCTATGTCGGCCTTCCAGGCGCCCGAATCGCGCGAAGCGGCGGCGATCACCTTTCTCGTCACGGCATCTGGCGTCTCTTTCGGCGGCATCTCAGGCGCCTTCTGGGGATTGATTGCTGGCGGGTTGATGCTTGCCCTGTCGCGGCTGGTGAACTTATCAAAGGCTTGAGCTCAGCAGGTAGAGGAAGCCGGCGAGCCGCGAGGGCTTGCCAGTTTCGCTGGCCAAGGTTATAAGCGCGGCCATGAAGACCTCTGGGGCCAAGATTTCCGACACGATTGCACGCGGCCGCATCGCCCTGCGTGACAATACACGCGCCCTGACCTCGCTTCTTCTCCTCGGCCTTACGCGCGGTTGCCGGGTCCTTTGAGGAGCGCCCGGCGGCCGAAAGCCCGCCCGGCATCGCTCCTCGCGACTCCCTTTCAAAATTGACCTAACGACCGACGAAGGTCCGCATTTGTTTATCGCCAAGCCCGATGCGATCGGCTAAGAGGCGGAACGAATGCCGGGACGAGGAGACAAGACAATGGACAACACCACCAGCCGATCCTCCGCAGGTGCCAAGGGCATGCCCGATGCCGCGGTGAAGTACCGGCCCTATCCGCAGGTAAGCATTCCCGACCGCACCTGGCCGACGAAAACCATCACCAAGGCGCCCGTCTGGTGCTCGGTCGACCTTCGCGATGGCAACCAGGCACTCGTCGATCCGATGGGCCATGACCGCAAGGCGCGCATGTTCCATCTGCTGCTGGAGATGGGCTTCAAGGAAATCGAGATCGGTTTCCCTTCGGCTTCGCAGACCGATTTCGACTTCGCCCGCTGGTGCGTCGAGGAGGGCAATGTTCCCGCAGACGTCTCGCTGCAGGTACTGGTGCAGTGCCGGCCTGAACTCATCACCCGTACCTTCGAAGCGCTGGAAGGGGCAAACCGGCCGATCGTTCATTTCTACAACTCTACCAGCGAGTTACAGCGTCGCGTCGTTTTCGCCAAGGATGTGCAGGGCATCAAGCAGATTGCCGTCGATGCCGCCAAGATGATCACTGATATGGCCGCCAAGGCCGGTGGCGGTTATCGTTTCGAATATTCTCCGGAGAGCTTTACCGGCACCGAGCTGGAGGTGGCGCTGGAGATCTGCAATGCCGTCATCGAGGTGGTAAAGCCGACGCCCGACAACAAGCTGATCATCAACCTGCCGTCGACTGTCGAGATGGCCACGCCGAACGTCTATGCCGACCAGATCGAATGGATGTGCCGCAACCTCGACAACCGTGAGAACCTGATCGTCTCGCTGCATCCGCACAACGACCGCGGCACCGGCATCGCCGCTGCCGAGCTGGCCTTGCTGGCGGGCGCCGACCGCGTCGAAGGCACGTTGTTCGGCAATGGCGAGCGCACCGGCAATGTCGACGTGGTGACCATGGCGCTTAACATGTTCACGCAGGGGATCGATCCTGGGATCGATTGCTCCAACATCGAGCGCATCAAGGAGGTGTTCGAATATTCGAACCAGATGGCGATCAGCGAGCGTCACCCTTACGTCGGCGAGCTGGTCTATACGGCCTTCTCCGGTTCGCACCAGGATGCGATCAACAAAGGCATGAAGGCCGCACAGGTCGCCAACCATCCGATCTGGGAGGTGCCTTACCTGCCGATCGATCCGCGCGATGTCGGCCGCTCGTACGAGGCGATCATCCGCATCAATTCGCAGTCCGGCAAGGGTGGCATCGCCTATATCCTGCAGCAGGATTATGGGCTCAACCTGCCGCGCAACCTGCAGGTCGAGTTCCGCGAGGACATCCAGCGTATCACCGACGTCGAGGGCAAGGAGCTTCCGTCGAAGCGCATCTATGATCGCTTCATCGAGCGATACGTGACGCAGCCCGAAGCGCGTCTCAAGTTCGTCGATCACCACACCTATCCCGATACGGAACGCAGAGGTCAGCGGATCGTGGCGGCCGAGATATCAGACAATGGCGAGATCAAGCGCATCGAAGGGCGCGGCAACGGCCCGATCGACGGCTTCATCAACGCGCTGTCGCATTATCTCGGCATCGAGATGTCGGTCGAGGACTATTCCGAGCATTCGCTGCAGCACGGCTCGAACGCGGCGGCGATCTCCTATGTCGAGACCTCTTATCCCGGCGGCAAGCTCTTCGGCGCCGGGATCAATACCAACATTGTCGCGGCGTCGCTGGAGGCGATCGTCTCGGCGGCAAACCGCGTGCTCGATGTGAAGGCCGGCAAGGTCTGATCAGATAGGTTTCAGGCCGCGATCGCTTCGGGGCGGCGCGGCCTGATGACGAGGTTGGCTTCGCTGAGCGCCAGCGAAACGCAATGAAAGAAGCGCCGTGCGGCCCCCTCATCCGCCCTACGCGCACCTTCTCCCCGCTGGCGAGAAAAGCATTGCGGCATATCTCTTCTTCCCTCGGGGAAAAAGTGCCGGCAGGCGGATGAGGGGCTGCTGATGCTGATGGTCGATTTCGCCATAGTGTCGCCAGCTCCGCTGGCGGCAATCGTTCGATATATGCGATAGCCGCCGTCAGATAGCCGTAGCGATTTCCATGGCGAGCTGGCCGAGGGCTGCCTCGGACGATGGGCCGGCGAGCACGTAGGAGGTGCCGGCATTGTGCCAAGTCACCAAGCCGATCTCGTCTCTGATCGTTTCCTTGAAGTCATCGGTTTCCGGCGGCTGCGCGTCCTTGCGGAAGCAGATGGAGATGATGTCGCCGTCGGTATTGGAATAGACGAGCTGACCGACGGGGCGGTTGTCGCCCAGGATCACGCGGGCGCCCTGAAAGGTCCAGGCCTTGGCGCTGAGATCCGGCACGCGGAAGGGCACGCCGATGGCCGTTGTCAGCCAGCTGGAGATTTCCTCTGCCTGCGAGGCCGGCACTTCGACAAGGTGACGGGGCTGGCGGATCAGCAGGCGCTGATAGGCGGTGACATCGCCCAGCCAGTCGCTGGTATTGGCCGGCGCTGAGGTTGAGGTCGTGGTTGCGATTTCGTCTGCGTCCGGGGCTGTGCCTGCAAAGTAGCCGATGCCGCAGCCGAGGGCGAAGAGGATGAGGGCGGCAGCCAGCGCCTGCGGGCCGCTCGGCGCCAGTTTCACCTGCGGTCGCGTGGCGCGCTGGGCGATCGGCGTCTTCGGCGGCTGCGTGCTCTTGATCGAGCGGACGAGGGCGAGTGGCACCGGCTCCTTCAGGACGTCGTCGAGGCGGCGGCGTCCGAAATCGGCGCCATGGCGCAGTTTTTCATGCAGCCGGCGCGCATTCTCGTCACTTGCCAGGCGCTGCTCCAATTCGTGGCGCTGTTCGGGCGAGACTTCGCCATCGAGGAGGGCGGTGAGCTGGGCTTCGAGCGACAATTTCCTGAGGTCGAGCAATTCAGTACCTGTGGATCGGGTGGGTGTCGGCAAGCCCGGCGAAATGCAGCCTTGCGGTGGCGAGCTGCGAGGCGACGCTCGCCGCGGGAATACCCATGATGTCGGCCGCCTGCTGGTAGCTGTGGCCTTCGACGTCGACGAGCAAGAAGATCGAGGAAACGCTGTCCGGCATATCGGCGATCATGCGATGGATGGCGTCGGGATCGACCGCGGCCGAGCGTTCGCGCGCGGCCTCACGAATATCGGTGATGTTGCCGCGGACGGAGGCTTTCGGCTTGCGCTTGCGGCTGTCGTCGGCCCATTGCTGGCGGGCAAGCGTATACACCCAGCTTTCCAGCCGGCCTTCGCCGCTCCACTGATGACCCCTGGAGATCGCCCGCTGACAGACGGCCTGAACCAGCTCGTCGGCCGCAGTCGCCTCGCCCGCGAGCGTGATCGCGAAACGGCGAAGGCGAGGCAGGAGGCCGACGAGATCACGGCGGAGGTCGATGGTCGTTGCGGGCTGACGCATTGTCTATCCAGAAGCATTCACAGTGGTTTCGCGGACGAAGCTTCCGCCATCGGACGCGAATCCGGCTTTATTGTCGCCGGTAATGCATGCGCTTTATGGAACAACTCTCCTCCACTTCGCAAGCATCCGGTCGTTTCCAGTCCCCTTTCCCGGGGGAATTTTCGTAGTCTAGCCCGCAAAGCTTGCGTCAATATGTCCTGTAGCCGTTCAAGCTTTGCAGCAGAGCGCGATAGGCCCAGGTGCCTTCGCCGCCACGATCGCGGATTTCGACGAGTTGGACGCGGGCGCCCTGGATGTCTCCCTGCTCGACCAGCGCTATGCCCATGTAGGAGCGGGCGAGGATGTAGTTCTCATCGGCCTGAAGCGCCTTGCGGTAATATGACATGCCGAGTTCCATGTGGCCGGCCTTGCGGTTGGAAAAGCCGAGATAGTTCAGGATGCGCGGGTCGTTTTGGTTGCGGGCGAGATTGAGCACGGTGATGGCATTCTCATACTGGCCGGCATAGGCAAATTCGCGAGCGAATTTGTAGAGATCGTCGTCGTTGAAGCTGTTCTTTTTAGGGGTGACGCATTCCTTCTTGTTCTTGTCCCAGACCTTGCCGCCGGTGCAGGTCTTGGTCGTCTCGGTCTTCGGCGGCGGGTTGGTGTCGTCGTTGCCACCGCCGACCGCGAAGGCGGCCGTGGCGATGCCGAAAGCGAAGCCGGCCGCAAGCGAGATTCTGCCAAGGCGATGGAAGGAGAAGATCATGAGTGGGCTCCGTTGGGCGATGCAGTTGCGCGGATTGTACGCTTACCGCCGAAAATACCAAGAGGGTAAGAAACCTCCATGGCGAATGTTGCGACGATGATTCGCTATCTTCGCAGATCGATTCAAGTGCTGAATATAAGGAGTCCGGATACGGCGCTAAGGCGCGAAAATATCAACGCTTTCCTGAATCACCGCGTCGCCGGCCCGGTTCAGGCTGAAGCGCTCGCCACTCAGTTCCCAGGCGCCAGGAGAGCCGTCGATGGAGAAGAGGTTGTAGGCTGCGGCCGGCTTGATGCTGCCCGGTCCCTGCGAGGCCGATGCGATGCCGACGACAGGCACCGGTTGCACCTGGCCGCGCAGCCAGTGCAGGGTGTTCAGGTGCGTATGGCCATGCAATACGAGTTCGGCGCCGCCGGTGGAAATTACGGCGGCGAAGCGGCGGATGCCGATCATGCGCTTGTAAAAGGTCGTGGCGCCGCGGATCGGAGGATGATGAATCATGACGACACGAAAGAGACCGGCTTCGCCGGCCGCACGCAGCATGTTCACCGTGTCGCGGGCCTGACGGGCGCCGAAGAAACCGGAGGCCGCGAAGGGAGGGGTGGCCACCGCCGTCGAGCAGCCGACGATTGCGACCTTGTCGCGGACGCGCAGATAGGGAAAGATGTGGCGGTCTTCCTGCCATTGCGGCGGGGCGAGATCGCCACGGACGTAGTCGTACCAGGCGCGCATCGATTTCTCATAGGCGCCAGGCACATAGGCGTCGTGATTGCCGGGAACGACCGATGTATCGGCGGGATCGCCGAGCGCGCGCAGCCAGGCGGCGGCGGCGCGGATCTCGATGCCGCTCGCCAGATTGACAAGATCGCCGGTGACGGCCAAGTGATCGGCCTGATGGGTGCGGATGTCATCGAGCAGAAGATCGAGCGTGCTGCCGAAAAGGTGCTTGCGCCGATTTCGATGCCAGTTCACAAAGCCCGTTATGCGTTTTGAAAACAGCTCTTGGATGGAAAGACGGGGCAACGGCCCGAGATGGACGTCGGAGATATGCGCGAGCTTGAACATGCTACGAGACATAGACCAGCTTATTGACAAATCAAACACATCCGGCGCGATGAAGAGCTGAAACGGAGCGATGGTGGATAAAGAAAACCGGCCCCTTCATATCAGGGCGGCCCTGCGCCTTCTGCATGTCTATTTCTCTTTCGCCCGGGGTATGACGATGGGTGTCAGAGCCGCCTGCTTTGATGCGGAGGGGCGGATTTTTCTCGTGCGTCACAGCTATGTCGGCGGCTGGCATATGCCGGGCGGCGGGCTGGAACGCAACGAGACGGTCGAGGAAGCGCTGGTCAAGGAGTTGCGCGAGGAGGGCAATCTCAGGATCATCGGCAAGCCGCAGCTGATCCAGGTCTATTTCAACACCTCGACCACGCGGCGCGACCATGTCGTGTTCTATCGGGTTACCGTCGAGCAGACGGCACCGCGTCCGCCAGACTGGGAGATTTCCGACAGCGGCTTCTTTTCGCTCGACAGCCTGCCCGCAGGCACGACCGAGGCGACGCATCGCCGTCTTGCCGAACTTCGCGGCGAGGAACAGCCCGACCATCGCTGGTGAGGGCTGCACAGTTTTTTAGGCCGCAGCAAGCAATTTAAGGGCCTACAGCGTCCTCGCGTCTGAAAAGACGTGCGGCGCTGTCGCACGTCCATGCGGGCTGTCGAGATCGAGCGCCGGGCCGACGGGAACGATGCCGGTCGGATTGATCGTCTTGTGGCTGCGGTAATAGTGCTGCTTGATGTGCGTGAGGTTCACCGTCTCGGCAATGCCTGGCGTCTGGTAGAGATCTCTTAGGTAACCGGAAAGGTTGCGGTAATCGGCGATACGGCGGATGTTGCACTTGAAATGGCCGACATAGACGGGGTCGAAACGCACCAGCGTGGTGAACAGGCGCCAGTCCGCCTCGGTCAGCCGGTCACCGAAGAGGTACCGGCCCTTGCCCAGGCGTTCGTCGAGCCTGTCGAGCGTTTCGAACAGCTTGCCGACATTCTCCGCATAGGCTTCCTGGGCGGTGGCAAAGCCCGCCTTGTAGACGCCGTTGTTGACGGTGTCGTAGACGATGGCGTTCAGGGCATCGATTTCAGCGCGCAGATCCTCCGGGTAGAAATCTGCCTTCGACCCGGTTAGCCCGTCAAAGGCGCTGTTGAACATGCGGATGATCTCGGCGGATTCGTTGTTGACGATTGCGCTGGTTTTCTTGTCCCAGAGGACCGGCACGGTCACGCGGCCGGAATAGTGTGGATCCGCTTTGACGTAGATCTGCCAGAGTGTCGCCGCGCCGAAGAGGTGATCGCCGGTGGCGCCGTCGCCGATCTTGAACTCCCAGCCGTTCTCGACCATCAGCGGATCGACGACGGAAACCGAAATCAATTCCTCCAGCTTCTTCAGCTTGCGGAAGATCAGCGTGCGGTGCGCCCAGGGGCAGGCAAGCGAGACGTAGAGATGGTAACGGCCGGGCTCTGCCTGGAAGCCGCCGCTGCCGGTGGGGCCGGCCGCGCCGTCTGCCGTTACCCAATTGCGGAACTGCGAGGGCTGCCGCTTGAATTGGCCCTTGCTCTCCTTCGTGTCGTACCAGACATCATTCCAGACACCGTCCACCAGCATTCCCATGATCTTCGTTCCTGATTGCGTATCGGAGCCGAAGTTAGCTGAGATAGCGGGGCTTTGCAGGTGGCAAAGGTTGAACAGTGCGTCACGCCGTTCAGGCACTGCATCATTCAGAGTGCTGCAGGTGTGAATTTTGCGTTGGACGACGGAAATTTTTCCTGCTATCGGCCTTTTCACGATTTTAGGATTCCCTGACTGATGTTCATTTCCAGAAACCCGCGACGACGCTGATGCTCCCGAACGCCGAAGGCGTTTTCGAGACCTATCAATCTGTCCATCCGGTTTCTGTCATCATGTACAAGCACGATCTCGTCTACCTCACCGAAGACGCGTCCCATGACGCCGCCATCGAACACATCAACGAAGAAGCCTTCGGCCCCGGCCGTTTCACGCGGGCGGCCGCACGCATTCGCGAGCAGGGGCCGCATGACTTGTCGCTTTCCTTCATCTGCGCCGACGACGGTGAAACGATCGCCTCCGTGCGGATGACGCCGGTTCTAGCAGGCACCGTCAAAGGTCATCTTCTCGGCCCGCTTGCAGTGCGCCCCTCGCACAAGAATATGGGCATCGGCCGGGAACTGGTGCGGATCGCAGTGGAAGCGGCGCGGCGCAAGGGCTCGGAAGCCGTCATCCTTGTCGGCGATCCGCCCTATTATGGCCCGCTCGGCTTCGAGAAGGTCGCTTATAACGCGCTTACCTTTCCGGGCCCCGTCGATCCCGGTCGTGTGCTCGTCGTTCCGATCGCCGAGGGCGCGCATGAACGGCTGAAGGGCGTGATCGCCTGGCGCGCGTGATCAGAGCGCCTTCCGGAGGAAGCTGCGCGTGCGGCCTTCAGGAAAATCTTCGAGTTCCCCGAAGACTTCATAACCCTGGCGCCGATAGGCGCGCAGAGCCTGCGGGCTGAACGTGTCGATCCAGGCGCCGCGGCACCCCCGGACTTTCGCCTCCTGCTCCGCCTGTGCAAGGATCCTGCCTGCAGTGCCAGTGCCGCGCAACGTGTCGGGGATGAAGAGCATCTGGGTGAAAAGCCAGCCCCAGGCGGTAAAGCCGGATAGACCGCCGGTGACCTTGCCGTCCTTATCCCGAACGAGGATGGCAAGCGGCCGCCGGTCAGCGGGACCGACATCGGCCTTGTTGAAGGCCGAAAGTGCATCGGTGATCGCCGCGAGCTCCTCCGATGAGGGCGAAGCGGTGAGCTCGAATACCACCATAGAATTACCGCCCCTCGCGCCACCACATGGCGCCAAAGGCGAGCAGCAATATGCCGACGCCGGCAAAACCGGCAAAGAGCGGCAGCGTATTGATGCCCTTCAGGACCGTCTCGCTGGTCATGCGGATCATCATGCGGTCATTGTCGGAGACGCGGATCTGGCCGCGCACCGGCAGGATCGGCGGCACGCTGATAGTGCCCTTTTCACTGGCGACGCGGGTCACCAGGCCCTTGCTCCTCTCGACGATCGGCTTCAGCACATTTGTCGTCGAGATCATCGCTTTGAACTCAGGCGCGTCGACGGCGCCGATATGGACCAGCGTCGACAGTTTGCCGTTGCGGATTTCGAAGAGGCCGATCTCGTCCATCCGCTTCTCGGCCTTGTAGAGCCCGGGTTCGGACTCGGTAAGCGGCAGGCTTTCGGTCTTGCCGGAGGGGTAGCGCACAGTGGCGTTGCCCGGATTGTCGCCGATCGTCTGGCGGGTGACCTCAAGGGTGCGGCCGGAGGCGCGCGCCGTCAGCGCTTCTTCCTCGAGCGCCGGCTCCTTCATCAGCCAATGGGCGATGCGGCGATAGAGCGAGACGTTCGGACCGCCGCCTTCGAAGCCGCGGGCCCAGAGCCAGCCCTGGTCGGAGAGCAGCATGGCGACGCGGCCCTGGCCGGCACGGTTCAGCACCAGCAGCGGGTGGTTGTCGGCGCCGACCATGATCGTCTCGCCCTGCGGCCGCTCGACGTCGACGCTGCGGAACCAGCGCCCCCAATGCGGCGGATCCTCGCCCGAGCCGTCCAGGCCGCGGGTGACGGGATGTTTGCGGCCTTCCTCGGAGAGGCGGGGGTAGAAAGCCTTCTCGATCATCTGGCCGGTCGGCTCTGCCGGCAGCACGGAGGCGAGCGGCGTCATCGCAATCGATTCCGGGCTTGCATGTTCCGGACCGGCGGCGATCAGCAGCGCTCCGCCATTCTCCACATATTGGGCGATGTTGTCGTAATAGAGCATCGGCAGCACATTCGCCCGGTCCTGATAGCGGTCGAAGATGATCAGGTCGAAATCCTTGATCTTGTCGATGAACAGCTCACGTGTCGGGAAAGCGATCAGCGACAGCTCGTTGATCGGCGTGCCATCCTGCTTTTCAGGTGGGCGCAGAATGGTGAAGTGGACGAGATCGACCGAAGCGTCGGATTTCAAGAGGTTCCGCCAGGCGCGTTCGCCGGCATGCGGCTCGCCGGAGACCAGCAGGACACGCAGATTCTGGCGGATGCCGTCGATGACGTGAACAGCGCGATTATTGGCCGTGGTGACTTCGCCGGGAAGTGCCGCGACCGAGAATTCGAGCACGTTGCTGCCGCCCCCCGGCACCTTGAAAGAGAAAGGCGTATCCCGGCCTGGTGTCGCCTGCAGGGTGGCGATTTCATCACCGTTGAGCTTCACCGTGACGTCGGCAGTGCCGCCGGGACTCGGGCCGTCGTCGAAGACGCGCAGGACCACCTGCTGCTCCTCGCTGACGATGCCGAAGCGCGGTCCCTTGACGACTTCGATGCGGCGATCGAATTCGTTGGCCTTGCCGGTGATGAGGCCATGGACCGGCGCATCGAACCCGAGCGCCTGATTGGCGGCCGGAACATCGTGGACTTCGCCGTCGGTCAGCATGATGGCACCGCCGATGCGCGACGGCGGGACATCGGCGACGTTGGCCGCCAGCGCGTCGAACAGGCGCGTCGACGGCACGTCCGAATTGACGTCGCCTTCGACATCGATGAAGCGAGGCTCAATCTGAGGAAAACGGGCGAGCTGGCCCTTCAGGGCTGCCAGCGCGTCGTCGGTCATCTGGACCCGGTCGGATGTCTGCTGGCTCTGGCTCCGGTCAACGAGAACGGGGACGATCGTCGACAACTGATCCCGGTCCTCCTGCAGCAGCACGGGATTGGCGAGCGCGGTTAGCAGGGCGAGTGCCGCCAGCGTCCTGATCCAGGCGCCGCGGATGCCACGCCAGATCGCGAAAACGGCGATAACCGCGCCGATGGCGGCCAGCGCGGCCAGAACCGGCCAGGGCAGAAAAGGTGAAAAGTCGAAGGTCATCTCATTGTCCTAACCGTTCAAGGAGGTCGGGAACATGAACCTGGTCGGTCTTGTAGTTACCGGTCAGCATATACATCATGATGTTGACGCCGGAACGATAGGCATATTCGCGCTGCCCTTCGTCGGAGGGCACGGTCGGCAGCATCGGCACGCCGTTGTCGTCGACCGCCCAGGCACCGGCGAAATCATTGCCTGTGATCAGGATCGGCGAAACGCCGTCGGCTGTCGCCGCCGATTTTTCGGTCGTTTCACGGCCGCCGCCCTGCCGGGCCTCGATCCACAGAGGGCTGCCGGCATAACGGCCGGGAAAGCTCGACAGGAGGTAGAAGGATTTCGTCAGGACGTGATCTGATGGCACCGGCTCGAGCGGCGGAATGTCGAGATTGGCGAGGATCGCCTGCAGCCTCTGGCCGTTGGCGCTGACATTGCCGCCATTGTCCAATGCGCTGATCTGATCGCGCGTATCGAAAAGCACGGTGCCGCCGTTGCGCATATAGGCGTCGATGCGGCTGATCGCCGCCGACGACGGCATCGGCGCCGTTGCCGAAACCGGCCAGTAGATGATCGGATAGAAGGCGAGTTCGTCCTTGGTGAGGTCGATGCCGACGGGCGGCGCCGGCTCGAGCGTCGTGCGGAAGGTCAGGAACTGGGTGAGGCCCTCGAGGCCGCGCTCGGATATATTGTCCACTTCCTGTTCGCCGGTGACGACATAGGCGAGGTGGGTGTTGTCGAGCCTTTGCAAGATGAGGTCGTCGCCGGGCTGAGAGTCATTGGCGTGGAGCGTGCCGGGCTGCAGCAGGAAGCCGGCGCCGAGCGCTATTGCGATCACGCTCATGGTGCGGGCAGCCGGGCGCAAGCGCGAGAAGGCGCCGTTCATGAAGAGGACGATCAGGCTGTCGGCCAGCAGCAGCAGAAAGGCGGCGAGAAAGAGAGCGGGTTTTGCCGACCAGCTCTCGCCGCCGATCAAGCCTTCGCGCGCAGCTGTCGTCCCTGCCGTGTCGAGCGGCTTCAGTTCGGCCTCCTCAGGCAGCACGTTCAAAGAGGTAAAACCATCTTCTGAACCATAAAGCCCGGGCGGATTGTCGAAATTTGCCGTCGGCGCCGTTCCGGCCTTTGGAGTGAGCGGTCGCGCCGAACCCGTTTCGGAGACGAGGGTGCCCTTGGCCGTTAGCATGCGGAACGGCGGCAGAGTCTCGGCCACGCGTGCATTGCCGCGGGCCTCCGAGGTCACGCCGCCCGAGCGCGATATCTGGAGGAGATGGCGCAGCATGTCGACAAAGGTGCCCGAAATCGGCAGATCCGACCATGTCGCTTCGGCGGTGACGTGGAACAGCACGATCTGGCCGGATGAGAGCGGCTTCATCGTCACGAGCGGCGTGCCATCGGCGAGGCTCGCCCAGGTGCGTTCGGCAAGATCGGGGGTGGGTTCGGCAAGCACCTGCCGCTTGACGAGGACGTCGGCAGGACGTGCTATGCCCGAGAAAGGCCCGAAATTCGGAAATTCGGCGAGCGACTGCGGTTCGCTCCAGGACAATGTGCCACCCAGCGCCCGTTCTCCCTGACGCAGGATGACAGGGATGAGAGGATCGTCTGCCGGCGCTGCCGCCATGCGCGGACCGGCGAAGCGCAAGAGCATGCCGCCATTCGATATCCAGCGCGTAAGGGGTTCGTAGGTGTCCTCCGGCAGCCGGCCAATATCGGCCATGATGATGATGGAGGGATTGCTGGCGAGAAGTTTCGGTATGGCGACCGAAAGATCGGAATCGCCGGGCAGGATCAGATCCGCATAGGGCTGTAGCGCCCGCTGGATATAATAAAGCGGCGACAGCAGCGGCTGGAACTCATCCCCGCCGGCACCCGACAGCAGGACGACACGACGGCGTTTGAACGCGTCGTCGAGAAGATGGACCGCGCCTGAGGTCGCGCCGTTGTCGACGCTGATGCGGGCGAAATCGTTGCGCATCTCGAAAGGAGCGGCAATCGAACTCGTCGCGACGCTTTGGCCGGGGCGGAAGTCCACCCTGCCGTTGGCGATCGAGCGGCCCTGGCTGTCGACGGCGTTCAGCGCCACGGATGCGGCATGCGAAGCGTTGAGGCGCGTGACCTTGACGGTCATGGCATCAGCCGCGTTATTGGCCGCGGTGATCGCAATCGTCCGTGCGGCGTCTCCCTCGATCACGCGCAGATCAGCGGGCTGGAGTTCGGCCAGCCGACGTACCGTGGCGTCGTCGGCCTTGGCGGCGGCGCCGTCGGTCAGAAAGGCGAGGGTGCCGGGCTTGATGCCGTTCAGGGCGGAGCGCAGCGCCTGGAAGGCACGCTCGCGGTCCGGCACCAGCGGCCGTGGTTCGACGGCGCGCAGTTTGTCGCGGGCGGCCGCCGCAGTGCCGGGCACGGCGTCGTTGGTCGGCTCGGCGGTGAAGGCGATCGACACGGGCATGCCGGCGGATTCGGCATCGTCTATAAGCGCGTCGGCAGTCTGGATGCGGCGCTCCCAGTCGGGTGCGGCAGCCCAGCTGTTGTCGACGAAGAGGACGAGCGGGCCGCCCGATGCGAGCGAACTGGTGCGCGGATTGAAGACCGGATCGGCCATCGCGAAGATGATGGTGGCGGCGAGCAGCATGCGCAGCAGCGTCAGCCACCAGGGGCTCTGAGCCGGCGTCTCTTCGCGCTTCAGCACCGACGCGAGGATCTTCAGCGGAGGAAAGATCTCGCTCTTCGGGCGTGGCGGCATCAGTCGCAGCAGCCACCAGATCACCGGCAGGGCGATGAGGGCGCCGAGAATGGCGGGATAGGCGAAAGCGAAGGGAAGGGCGTTCACAGCTGCCCTCCATGCGTTGCCTTGGCCGGCATGCCGGACAGATACATGTGCACCGCGACCAGTGCCTCCGAGGCGAGATGATCGGTGCGGTGGGTCGTGAAGGTCCAGCCGAGATGGCGCAGCGACTGGCCGAGGCTCTCCCTACGGGCGAGGTAGGCGTTGCGATAGACCTCGCGGACATGTTCGGCGCGACCGGAGATCAGCTTGGCGCCGGTCTCAGGATCGGTGAATTCGGTGCGGCCGCTATAAGGGAAGATTTCCTCGGCGGGGTCTGATATCTCCACCACGTGGCCGCGCAGGCCGCGGCGGGCAAGCGGGCCGAGCCGCTCCATTATCGCCGGCGCGTCGTCGAGGAAATCGCCGATGAGGATGAGATCGCTCCAGCCGCGGATCATCCCCGTTTCCGGCAGGCCGCCGGTCAGCGGCGCGTGCATGAGCGCGGAGGCGAGGTGTTCTGCGGCGTTGCGCGTTGAGGCGGGCTCCATGATGCCGGGGCAGCCGATGCGCTCGCCGGAGCGGGAGAGGATTTCGGCCAGCGCCAGCATGATTACCAGCGCCCGACCTTCCTTGGAGGCGCTGCCATAGCTCGACTTGTACATCATCGAAGGCGACATGTCGCACCAGAGCCAGATCGTGTGCGCTGCCTCCCATTCGCGCTCGCGCACATAGGTATGGTCGTCGCGGGCGGAGCGGCGCCAGTCAATGCGCAACAGGCTCTCACCCTCGGCATAGGGACGGAACTGCCAGAAATTCTCGCCGATGCCGCGCTTGCGGCGGCCATGCCAGCCGGCGATGACAGTGTTGGCGATGCGCTTGGCTTCCACCAGGCAGTCAGGCATCAGGGCGGCCCGCTGCCTGGCGCGGGAAAGGGCATCGCTGCCTGACGTCGGGTTGACGATCTGTCCGATAGATGCCACGCGTCCGGCTTCCTTATCCCTTTGCCTGCTTCACCAGTCCGGCGATGACGTCGCGCACCGACATGCCTTCGGCGCGGGCGGCGAAAGTCAGCGCCATGCGGTGCTGGAGAATGGGTTCGGCAAGCGCGAAGACATCGTCGAGAGATGGGGCGAGACGGCCTTCGTAGAGCGCGCGGGCGCGCGCGCAGAGCATCATCGCCTGCCCGGCGCGAGGACCTGGGCCCCAGGCGACGTTCTTGTCGGTCGAAGCATTGCCCTGTCCGGGACGGGCGGAGCGCACCAGCGAAAGGATGGCGTCGACGACCGTCTCGCTCACCGGCATCTGGCGCACCAGGGTCTGGATTTCAATCAGCCGCTGGGCATTGATGATCGCCTGCGGCCGGGTTTCGCCGAGGCCCGTCGTCTCGAGCAGGATCTGGCGCTCGGCGGCGAGCTCGGGATAGTTGACGTCGACCTGCAGCAGGAAACGGTCGAGCTGGGCTTCGGGCAGGGGATAGGTGCCTTCCTGCTCCAGCGGGTTCTGGGTGGCGAGCACATGGAAGGGCGCCGGCAGGTCATAGTGCTGGCCGGCAATCGTGATATGATACTCCTGCATCGCTTGCAGGAGCGCCGACTGGGTACGCGGCGAGGCGCGGTTGATCTCGTCGGCCATCAGCAGCTGGGCGAAGACCGGGCCCTTGACGAAACGGAAGGAGCGGCGGCCGCTGTCGTCCTGGTCCATGACTTCGGAGCCAAGAATATCGGAAGGCATCAGGTCGGGCGTGAACTGGATGCGGTTTGCGGCAAGGCCGAGTACTTCGCCGAGCGTCGTCACCAGCCTGGTCTTGGCAAGGCCGGGAACGCCGACGAGCAGGGCATGACCGCCGGAGAGCACGGCGAGAATGGTGTTCTCGACGACGCTTTCCTGACCGAAGATCACCTTCGAGACTTCTATGCGGATGGCGGCGATATCGGCGAGCGCCTTCTCGGCGGCGGCGACGATCGCCTTTTCATCGAGGCTGGCTTCGGTCTTCATCATACCCATGGGCAACTCCAACGGCTGAAATCATTCGGCAGCGAATCGGCGGACTTATACATCTGCCTCATACTCGATAGAGTTATGGAGATGCGACGGGCTGACAAGTTCGTTGCGAATGACTATCTCGTGACTTTACTTCGTTAAGGACAAACCGGGACGGAAGAATGGCAGCCGAGGAAATCAGCGGACAGGCGGATGCAGCGGGACTTGCCGCGCTGATTTCACGCGCGTCCGCGGAAAACAGCGGCAAAAAACGTGGGCTTCCGCCCGTTGAGCGGTGGAATCCGCCTTTCTGCGGCGATATCGACATGGAGATCAGGGCCGACGGCACCTGGTTCTACATGGGCACGCCGATCGGCCGGTCGGCCCTCGTGCGGCTGTTCTCGACGGTTCTGCGCAAGGATGAGGATGAGAAGACCTATCTCGTAACTCCTGTGGAAAAGGTCGGGATCAGAGTCGCCGACGCTCCGTTCATCGCCGTGGAAGTGAGCGTGACGGGGGGGAAAGGTCAACAGGTGCTGACATTTCGCACCAACGTCGGAGATGTCGTGGAGGCGGGAGGAGAGCATCGGCTGCGCTTTGCCATTGCGGGCGGGAATGCCGAACTGAAACCCTATCTGCATGTGCGCGGGCGGTTGGAGGCGCTGGTGTCGCGTGCGGTGATGTATGAACTGGTGGCACTCGGCGAGATCCTCGACGTGGAGGGGCGGGCGATGTTTGCGATCCGCTCCGCCGGCGAGGTCTTCCCCGTCATGCCGGCCGACGAACTGGATGCGCTTTCCCGATGAATGATGCGATCACCCACCGTTATCCGCTGTTCTCAGCAGCTGAATTCCGCCGCCGTGCACTCAATCAGAATGGCGGTCCGATCGACCATGCCTGGCGCGATCACGGCGACCATGTCCTCAACCCCGATATCGTCGCCGAGGTCGAGACCTTCAAGCTGCGCGATGCCGCCGTGCTCGTGCCCGTCGTCGACGACGGCGAGGAGGCGCAGGTGATCTTCACCAAGCGAACGGCGACGCTGCGCAAACATTCCGGACAGATCGCCTTTCCCGGCGGCTCGATCGATCCCGCCGATATCTCGCCCGAAATGGCGGCGGTGCGTGAGACGGAAGAGGAGATCGGACTTGCCGGCTCCTTCGTCGAGACCGTCGGGCGACTGCCGAACTATCTCGCCTCAACGGGCTTCCGCATCACGCCGGTGCTCGGCGTCGTAACGCCGGGCTTCGATTTGACGCTGAACCCGGCGGAGGTAGACGATGTGTTCGAAGTGCCGCTTTCCTTCCTGATGAACCCGGACAATCACAGCCGCGACAAGCGCGTCATCGATGGCATCGACCGGCATTTCTACCGCATGCCCTATGAAACCAGGATGATCTGGGGCATTACCGCGGGCATCGTCCGCACGCTTTACGAAAGGCTTTATGCATGACCGGCATTGCCGACCAAGCATGGTTTCGCGATCCGGCGCTCGGCCGGATCCTCGCACTTCTGAACGCCGATCATGGGGGTGGGGCCGAAGGGGGGGAGGCGCGGGTGGTCGGCGGCGCTGTGCGCAACAGCCTGATGGGCCTGCCGGTCAGCGATATCGACATTGCCACGACCCTGAGGCCGGAGGCGGTGATGGAGCGGGCGGCGGCGGCCGGCGTCAAGGCGGTTCCGACGGGCCTGCAACATGGCACGGTGACGCTCGTCATCGACGGCAAGCCGTTCGAGGTGACGACACTGCGCACCGACGTCGAGACCGATGGGCGCCACGCCAAGGTCGCCTTCAGCACCGATTGGAAGGCAGATGCCGAGCGGCGAGACCTGACGATCAATGCGCTCTATGCGGATGCGGAAGGAGAGGTGGTCGATCTCGTAGGCGGGCTTGCAGATATCGAGGCGCGCAACATCCGCTTCATCGGCGACGCGGCAACGCGTATTGCCGAGGACCATTTGCGGATCCTGCGTTTCTTCCGCTTCTTTGCCTATTACGGTTCGGGGCGCCCGGATGCCGAAGGGCTAAAGGCCTGTGCGGCGGCGCGTTCGAAGCTGAAGACGCTGTCGGCAGAACGCGTCTGGTCGGAGCTCAGAAAACTGCTTGGCGCCGCCGATCCCGGCCGGGCGCTGCTCTGGATGCGGCAGGTGGCGGTGCTGACGGAGATCCTGCCGGAATCGGAACGATGGGGGATCGATGCGATCCCTTCGCTGGTCGCGACCGAAAAGGCGCTCGGCTGGGCGCCCGACCCATTGCTGCGGCTTGCGGCGATCGTGCCGCCCGATGCGGCGCGGCTGGAAGCGCTTGCGGCTCGGCTGAAGCTCTCGAATGCGGAAGCTGCCACTCTCAAGGCCTGGGCGATAACGGCACCGGTCAACGACGAAATGACGTCAGCCGCCTTCGAAAGGCTGCTTTACCGCAACGGCGCGGACGGCATCACGATGCGCCTGAAGCTGGCGCTCGGCGTTGCACGGCGGAAGGCCGAGAGCGATCTTGACGAAATGGCGCGCACGGCACGGCTCGGCAAGCTTCTGGATCAGGCCATAACGTGGAAGAAGCCGCAGTTTCCCGTGAATGGCGCAGACGTGATCGCAGCCGGCACCCCATCCGGCCCGCGCGTCGGCGAAGTGCTTGCGGAGCTTGAAAACCAGTGGGTGGAGGAAAACTTCGCTTCCGACAGAGAAGCGTTGCTCGCTCGGCTGCGGCAACTTGTGCAATAGGTATCCCGCGTCGCGTCCGGTGGACGCGGCGCAGCTATCGTTGGTGGCAGAACTTGGCCGCCCGGCCGTCAGGCAGCGGTCGCCTCGTCGCGGATGCGGGCCTTGATGTTGTCAACCATGTTTTCGCGTATGGTGGTTTCGCCGTGAGCGGTCTTCAGGTGCTCGACGGCGCGACGGACGACTTCCGCGTCGTTATCCGCCCGGGTGTGCCAGGCGCAGCCGGGAACAAGCGTGCCGCATTCGAAAAGTCGCATGGTCTTCTCCTCTGTCTGAAACACAACGGCCATCGCGTTTGCACGCGATTGATGAAATGTGCGGAGGAAGCGAAGGTTCCGGCCGGCATCAGGTGACGACCGGAGAAGGTCTTTCAGTCGGGCATGGCCCAGGCTTTGTAGGTATCCGAGAGATGGCTGGGTGTGTTGCTGTTGGCGGCGTTCTGCAGCTCTTCCGGCGACTTTCCGCCGGCCAGCTGTAGCTTGACCTGCTCGATGAAGCAGGACAGCGGCAGATCCGAGCCGCTCTTGGCCCGCAGTTTCTCGGCGATGCGTATCAGGAACTCGGGCGTGTCGACTGCACGGAATGTTTCCTGGACATCCGTGGACGCAGGCGAGCCGCTTTGTGTCATCATGACAATCCTCCTCCGATTGTTACGCACGTACATATAAAGATAGGACTCACTGCATTTTTATGAAGGTCCCTCAGCTCGAATTTATCGATGAGATCTCACAGTCTCACGGCCAGCGTACGACTGGTGGCAGCGAGGAGAGAATGGATTCGACGTTGCCGCCGGTTTTCAGGCCGAAGATCGTGCCGCGATCATACAGCAGATTAAATTCGACGTACCGGCCGCGGCGGATCAATTGTTCGTCACGATCTGCTTCCGTCCACAGCTTGTTGAAGTTGGAACGGACGATCTTCGGATAAACCATGGCCAAGGCCCTGCCGACATCGCGGGTGAAGGCGAAATCGGCGTCCCAGCCGCCGGATTCATCGCTCGAACGCAGCCAGTCGTAGAAGATGCCGCCGATGCCGCGCGGCTCGTTGCGATGCTTCAGGAAGAAATAGTCGTCGCACCAAGCCTTGTAGGCATCGTAGTCGGCAACGGCATGATTGCGGCAGGCGATCTCCATGGCCTTGTGGAACAGCTGGCTGTCGTCGTCCTCCTGCGTACGGCGGCGCGACAGTACCGGTGTCAGGTCGGCGCCGCCGCCGAACCAGCGGCTGGTGGTGACCACCATGCGGGTGTTCATATGCACCGCCGGAACGTTGGGATTGACGGGATGGGCGATCAGCGAGATGCCGGAGGCCCAGAAGCGCGGATCGTCCTTGGCGCCGGGGATCTGTGCCCGGAATTCCGGGGAGAATTCGCCGTAAACCGTGGAGGTATGCACGCCGACCTTCTCGAAGACACGGCCTTCCATCATCGACATCCGGCCACCGCCGCCGGCGCCGTTTTCGCGCGACCAATCCTTGGCGACGAAGCGGCCGGGCTCCTGATCGGAGAGCGGGCCTTCCAACGCGTCTTCAAGCGCCTCGAAGGAGGCGCAGATGGTATCGCGCAGTCCTTCGAACCACTTGCGGGCGGCCTCCTTCTTCTCCTCGATATCTTCAGGCAAGCCGATCGGCAGTTCCGGTCTTTCCATTTGCGCCTCCGGCGGTCAGCCTCCGCTAGGGAAACGACTCGCTCATTCTTGATTGCACCTCCGGTCTAGCAGGTGGCGCCGCGTCTCGCCAAGCAGGCCGGCGCGGACATGGGCAGGCAAAATTCGACTCGCAAATCGAGTATTTCGATACTACCTTTTCCGAAGAGGTAGGTTTGATGGCAAAAATTCCAGGACCTCCGTCCTTCGACGGTCTGAAGCGCAGAATGGCGAAACACCGGGCGGAAAATCCGACCGCCAAGAGAGACCATTTCGTGCGTCAGACATATTGCCTCGGTTTGATCGACGCACGCGCCAAGGCGCGCGAATGGTTTGACGAATATCCGAAAGCGGCCTACTGGACCGAGGTGGAGAGCTGGCGTCAGCTCGACGGCGACCGGATCGAATTCACCATGCGCCGCCTTCCTTCGGCGGACTGACCTTCATTCCACGGCAGTCCGCACACGGCTTTCGATCAGCAGGCCGCTTTCATCCAGTATCGGATGCGCCACCGAGACGATGTGGGCGTTGATCCTCTTCAGGTCACGAAGCATATCGAGATGCAGAGAGCTTGTCTGCAGACTGTCGGCGCGTCCGTCACGCAGGCGCTCGAGATGGTGTTCGGCCGACTGTTTCTCCATCCGCCGGACCTCGACCTTTGTCTCCATCATCTGACGCGCAAGATTGAAATCGCGCGTGACGAAGATCGTCTGCGCTACACGAAGATTATCAATCGTCAGGTCGAACAGCTTCCGCAATTCCTGATGACCGTCGTCGGAAAACCTGAGACCAAGCGAGATCTTCTTGGATACCTGCTCCAGCAACCCTTTCTCGATGATGTCGCCCATATGTTCGAGATTGATTGCATAATCGATGACAATGATCGAGCGGCGGGCGTTTTCGTCGCTGAGCCCCTCGCGTCCGAGCTTTGAGAGATAGACCTTCACCGCCTGCTGAAGCTTGTCGACGCGCTCTTCGAGGGTCGCGATTTCGGAAAGCTTGGAAGCGTCATTGCGTTCGAAGGCGTCGGAGACCCGGATCAGCATGCGCTCAATAAGGTCGCCGATGCCGAGCACTTCGCGGGTGGCGCTGGTCAGGGCAATGACGGGCGTCGAAAGTTCATGTGCGTCTAGATATTTAGGCGCGGTGTCCGGCTCGGCCTGATCCGGGACCAGCCGGGTCATCAGGGTGGCGAGCGGCCTTGAGAAGGGCCAGGCGAGAGCGGCGAGCAGAAGGTTGAAGAGCAGATGCGCATCGACCGGGAGCTTTGACGGTCCGAAGGGCAGCATCTGGATTAATTCCGCGCCGTAGCCCGCGAGCGGAAGGGCGATGATGCAGCCGAGCGCACGCACGGCCAGGTTGCCGAAGGTGACGCGCCGCGCCGAGACCGGGCCGGACATCGTCGCGACGACAGGCGGTACCGCGCCGCCAAGATTGGCGCCGAGCACGAGCACGATGACCAGCTCGGCTGAAATCAGACCGGCCGAGGCGAGCGACAGGATGAGCACCACCACCGCCAGGCTCGATGACGAGAGGAAGGCGAGCGCTGCCGAGAAGAGGAGAGCCACGGGCAGGGCGCCGTCCAGCAGGCTGATGAAAGCGGCGAGAGCCGGAGAGGCGCGCATCGGCTCCGTCGCAAGACCAAGGAGATGCAGCGACAACAGCATCAGCCCTATGCCTATCAATGCTGCGCCACCGCCCTGGCGGGTGCTGGAGCGGCCGCGATAAAGGACGATGCCGACAAGGATCAGGAGGGGCGAGAGCCATTCGATACCGGTAGCGACGATCCATGCGGTGATCGCCGTGCCGACATTGGCGCCGAGCAGGATGATCTGGGCCATGCGCGGCTTGATCAGTTCGCGTTCGACGAAGGAGGCGGTCATCAGCGCCGTTGCCGTCGAGCTCTGCAGCGCGACGGTCGCGACCAGCCCCGACAGGAATGAGCGAAGGCCGCCGCGCGTGCCGGTCGCCAGCCCCGTTCTCAGCCGGGCGCCGAAGGCCCTGGACACGCCGTCCTTCACCTGCGCGAGGCCGAACAGCAGCAGCGCCACGGCTCCGAACAGGTTGATCATGATGATCGTGGAATCCATTTTCTTGTTTTATTCTGCTTTCATCGGTCTAAGGGCGTCGGCCTAATGGCAAATCTTCCCAAGCTATTGAAATTGTGAAGGTCGTGTGGGCTGTTTGATTGTCCGGCTAATAAATATACGCCGGTTTGATCGATTGACAATGTCGATTTTCGATACTTCCCGATATATTCGGCCATCCGTTTCGGGCAGGGCCAATCAAGCCCAGACGGTTTGGCGCATCGCCTCGCCGACGATCATGGCTGCCGAAATTGCGACATTAATCGAGCGCTGGCCCTCGACCATCGGGATGAGGATGCGGGCGTCGGCTCTCTCGTGCACGTGATCCGGCACGCCGGCGCTTTCGCGTCCGAACAGCAGGACATCGTCCGGGCGAAAGACGAAGTCTGTGTAGCGTTTGGCGGCCTTGGTGGAGCCGAGGATCAGGCGCCGCCCGGTCGTGGCGCGCCAGGCCTCGAAGCGGTCCCAGCTCACATGGCGGGTCAGCGCAGCTGCGGCGATATAATCCATGCCCGATCGTTTCAGATTGCGGTCGGAGACGTCGAAGCCGGCGGGTTCGATCAGGTCGACGGCAAAACCCAGGCAGGCGGCAAGGCGCAGGATCGTGCCGGTGTTGCCGGGAATGTCCGGCTGGTAGAGTGCCAGTCTGAGGTTCGTCATTCAGGCGCAGCTTGTTCGTTTCAATGCAGGGAGGCCTAATACAACTGTGATTTCGGCGCAACAGGGCGCTATCGGGCCCGGAAACATTCCAATTGCGCCGGTTCAGGGCTGGAAATTTGGCAATTTTCGCGTTATGCATGCACATCTTCGAACGCCAGCCGGGAGGGCCGCATGAATATTATGCTCATTATGCGCTTTCCCGCCGTGATGCCGATCAAGGCAACACGGCGCCGCTAGAGCGGTCTTCTTTCTAAAACTTCCCTTTGATCCATTGCGCGGCTGATTCAGCCTCGCCCCTTGAACGTCCGCTTCCCATATGTGCTTGCAGTGCGCCGAGATGGCGCGAAGCCGGGGAGCCGGAACGCTGATGTTTCGGAGCAATTTCATGTTTGGCTGGTTCGAACAGCGACTCAATCCCTTTCCGACCGAGGAGCCCGTTGCGCCCCCGAAAGGTCTCTTTGCTTTCTGCTGGCATTACAGCAAGCCGGCAGCGCCCTGGCTCGCCCTGATGGCCGGACTGACGGCGTCGATCGCGGTCGGTGAGGTGGCGCTCTTCCAGTTTCTCGGCGACATCGTCGACTGGCTGACCAATGCCGACCGCGCCACCTTCCTGCAGACGGAAGGCCACAAGCTGTTCTGGATGGCGGCGCTGGTGCTGGTCGGCTTGCCGCTGGCGGCCGGGCTCGATTCCCTCATCATGCACCAGATGCTGCTCGGCAACTATCCGATGATGGCGCGCTGGCAGATGCACCGCTTCCTGCTGCGCCACAGCATGACGTTCTTCGCCAATGAGTTTGCCGGGCGCGTCGCGACCAAGGTAATGCAGACCTCGCTTGCCGTGCGCGAAACGGTGATGAAGATCCTCGACGTCTTCGTCTATGTCGTCAGCTATTTTCTGACGATGATCATCGTGATTGCCGCGGCCGACTGGCGGCTGATGATCCCGATCCTCGTCTGGCTCACCATCTATGTCAGCATCGTGTCTTACTTCGTGCCGCGGCTTCGCAAGATCGCTGCCCAGCAGGCGGATGCGCGCTCGATGATGACGGGGCGCGTGGTCGACAGCTACACGAACATCGCAACGGTCAAGCTGTTCTCGCATGCGGGACGTGAGGAGATCTATGCCAAACAGGGCATGGACGAGTTCCTGCAGACCGTGCACAAACAGATGCGAAAGGTGACGCTGTTCCATATCAGCGTCTACCTGAACAACTGCGTCGCGCTCTTCGTCGTCTCCAGCCTGTCGATCTGGTTCTGGCTGAACGGGGCGATCTCGGTCGGCGCGATTGCCATCGCCATCGGTCTTGCCATGCGTGTCAACGGCATGTCGCAATGGATCATGTGGGAAGTCTCGGCGCTGTTCGAGAATATCGGCACGGTCTATGACGGCATGGAGATGATGAGCAAGCAGCACGACATCATCGACAAGCCGGGCGCGCCTTCGATGACGGCGAAGAAGGGCGCGATCCACTACGAGCGCATCCGCTTCCACTATGGCAAGGGCAAAGGTGTCATCGACAATCTGTCGCTCGACATCAAGGCGGGCGAGAAGGTCGGTCTGGTCGGTCGTTCCGGCGCCGGCAAGACGACGCTGATGAACCTGCTGCTGCGCTTCTACGACCTGGAGGCGGGCCGCATCACCATCGACGGGCAGGATATATCCGGCGTCTCGCAGGAGAGCCTGCGTTCGCTGATCGGCGTGGTGACGCAGGATACGTCACTGCTGCACCGCTCGATCCGCGACAACATCGCCTATGGCCGACCGGAGGCCACTGACGCCCAGGTGATTGAGGCCGCAAAGCGCGCCAATGCCTGGGAATTCATCGAAGGGCTCGTTGACATGCAGGGCCGTCAGGGACTCGACGCGCAGGTCGGCGAACGCGGCGTCAAGCTCTCCGGCGGTCAGCGGCAGCGCATCGCGATCGCCCGCGTCTTCCTGAAGGATGCGCCGATCCTGGTGCTCGACGAGGCGACCTCGGCGCTCGATTCGGAAGTCGAAGCGGCGATCCAGGAAAACCTCTTCGCCCTGATGGAGGGCAAGACGGTGATCGCGATCGCCCATCGGCTGTCGACATTGACGGAGATGGACCGGCTGATCGTGCTCGACAAGGGGCGGATCGTCGAGGCCGGCTCGCACGCCGAACTGATCGGGAGCGGGGGCATCTATGCCGACCTCTGGAACCGCCAGTCCGGCGGCTTCCTGTCCGATCACACCGAGGAAGCGGAAGAGGCGGCGGAATGATCAAAAGGCCCTCCCTGGGAGAGCAGGGAGGGCCTTTTGAATTGTTAAACTGATTTCTAGTTGCCAATGGGGAACAGGGCGCCGTTTCCCCTGTTCAAAGGCTGTCGGCCCAGTCGATCACCCGGTCGTGTTCGACGACGACGATGGTGTTGGCAGCCGCGAGCGTGCGCAGCGTAGCGATGCGGCGGCGTTCCTCGCTGTCGAGCCAGGCGGTGATGGCCTCGGCGACGATCACGTCGCGCGGCAGCGCCAGGTCGGCGGCCAGGGCGTCCAACCTTGCCGCGAGCGGAAGAGGAATATGCGCATCGAGCATTATCGTTTCCATGGCTTTCCCTCCGTTGAAGCGCGATCCTATCGTCAGATTGTGACCGGTTGGCGAGCAATTAGTGGCGATGCCGCCGATGTTATCGATCATTACAAAAATATAAGATTGCGACCGCTCATCGTTCCCTTTGCCGCTCTGCCCATTCCGCCTATATCGCTTCCATGTTTCTGCGACCCATCTTCCGCGTGTTCGAGACCTGGATTGATCCATTCCGCCCGCGCGCCAATCTTCAGCCGCCGCAGGCGACGCTCGGCTTCATCTGGTTCTATATCGGCCAGACGAGGATGCCGTTCATCGCCATGCTCATACTTGGCGGCGCATCGGCGGCAATCGAAGCCGCACTTTTCTGGTTCGTCGGACGCCTCGTCGATATTCTCGCCAGTATTACGCCCGGTGCCGGCTGGAGCGGTCTTCTCGCGGCCCATGGCGGCGAACTGTTTGGCATGCTCGCCCTGATCGGGCTGGTGCGCTTCGTCGTCGCCTTCCTGATTGCCCTCGTCGATCAGCAGGTGATCACCCCGGGCTTCTACAATCTAGCACGTTGGCAATCTTATCTCCACGTCTCAAGGCAATCATTGTCGTTCTTTCAGAGTGATTTTTCCGGGCGCATCGTCACAAAGGTCTGGTCGGCCGGCCAGGCAACCGGCGATCTCGTCACCTCGCTGATGGAAAGCGTCTGGTTTGTCGGAATATATGCGGTCACGACGCTGGTGCTGGTCGCTCGGCTGGACTTTTCCCTTGCCGCCGTCGTGCTGTTCTGGCTTGGCGCCTTCAGCCTGCTTGCCCGCCACTTCGTCCCGCGGATTCGACATCATTCCCGCGAGACGGCGGAAGCCGGATCGATGTTGAACGGCCGGATGGTCGACACCTATAGCAATATGCAGACGCTGAAGCTGTTCGCCCGCGACGAAGAGAGCGACCGCTACATGCGCCAGGGCTTCGATATCTATCAGGATACGGTGCTGCGCTTCACTCGATTCATCACCGGCGTCAGGGCCTCGATGGCGTTGCTTTCCGGCCTGATGATCGTGACGATGGCGGGTTTGAGCGTCGATCTCTGGCTGCGCGGCCTCGTCAGCGCCGGCGCGGTGGCGTTCTCGCTGGCGCTGGTGCTCCGGCTGAATTTCCTGCTCGGGCGGCTGATGACGCAATTCAACGGCATCATGCGCAATCTGGGCACCATCCAGAATGCCGCCGAGTTGATCTCCCAGCCTCTCGGGCTTGTCGATCGCGCCGATGCGCAGAGCCTGGTGATCCGCCGGCCGGGCATTCGCTTCGACAATGTTTCCTTCCGCTACGGCAAGGGGCAGGAGCCGGTCGTCGACAATTTCTCCCTGACCATCCGCCCCGGCGAGAAGGTCGGGATCGTCGGCCGTTCGGGCGCTGGAAAATCGACGCTGATGAACCTGCTGCTGCGCCTCTACGACCTCCAGGAGGGCCGCATCCTCATCGACGGCCAGGATATAGCGGCCGTGACGCAGGAATCTCTCCGGGTGCAGATCGGCGTCGTCAGCCAGGATACTTCGCTGCTGCACCGTTCGGTGCGCGACAATATCCTGTTCGGCCGGCCGGATGCCGGCGAGGAGCGGGTGGTCGAGGCGGCCCGGCGCGCCGAAGCCATCGACTTCATCACCCGTCTGCAGGATCAGCAGGGCCGCAGAGGCTTCGACGCGCATGTCGGCGAACGCGGCGTCAAATTGTCGGGCGGCCAGCGGCAGCGCATTGCCATTGCCCGGGTGATGCTGAAGGACGCTCCGATCCTGGTTCTCGACGAAGCGACGTCGGCGCTCGATTCGGAAGTAGAGGAAGCGATCCAGTCCAATCTCCATCGGATCATGGAGGGCAAGACCGTGCTTGCGATCGCCCACCGGCTGTCGACGATTGCTGCGCTCGACCGGCTGATCGTCGTCGATCTCGGCCGAATCATCGAGGAGGGCAGTCACGACGAGCTGCTTCGCCAGGGCGGGCTCTATGCCGAACTCTGGGCGCGCCAGTCCGGTGGATTCCTTGCGGCGGACGAGGATCTCGGCTCAGGGGTCGATGGTGAATTCCGCCACGAGACCAAAATGGTTTGACCCGTAGCTGTCGGCGATGCGGCGGACCGATTTCAGCCGCAAGGGCGCCCTCGCAAAGACGTGGTCGATCGGAATGCCGAAGGCGCTGGCTGCGATCGGCCAGGTTGCGGGCTCCACCGATACGGTGGCGAAGCCTTGTTTGCGCAGAAGGTCCTGTACGCCCGGCGTCAGGATAGAGGAGTTGAAATCGCCCGCCAGCACCAGCGGCCCCGGCAGGGTAGGCGCGATCGCGGCGAGGTCTTCGAGCTCCAGACCGTAGAACTCGTCGTAATAAGGTTTGGTCAGGTGCGCGGTCAGGAAGTTGACTTTGTGGCCGTCGAAATCGACCGTCGAGATCGTCAGCCGGTTGCGCCACAGCAGGCCGAGACTGCGGATGCGCGGCTCGATGAGCGGGCGCTTCGACAGGACCAGCGTATCGCATTCCTTCATGCCGATGCCGCAGCCGACATAATAGGGATAGGTTTTCAGAAGCCGCGGCAGTTCCGACAGAACCGGCTCGGCCTCGAGGATGTTGACGACGTCGGCGCCTGAGGCAATCGCCATGTCGGCGATCGCGGCACCGTTTGCGAAATTATCGTTTTCGATATTGAAGGACATCAGCCGGAAAAGAACCGGGCGGTTATCATCGACGGCGGGCTGAGCAAATTCGCGGGTCATCACGATGCCATGGACGGCAAGAGCCAGCGATGTGCCGAGCATCAGCAGGCCGTACCAATGGCGTTTGACAAGCAAGGCCGCGAGGGAGGCGAGTGCAGCGGCCGCCGCCAGGTGGAGCTGGAAGCTGTAAAAGAAGGAAAGGAGATAAAAATCGGTGACATACCGCAACGAGATGATGGCGAGGACCAGGGTCGTGAGGACACTGAATACGCAAAAAATCGTGTCTCTCATCCGCTTCGGTCCGGCTCGCTGGCGTGATTGCGACTGCGCCTATCACGGCAGCTTTTTTGTTGCAATGCAACATACCGGCAAGCTCGTGTTTGCCTTAAAAAATCATCCGAAATTTCCCGCGACATTGTGCCCCCGTCCCCTTGTCAAGGCTGGACATAATTTGCGATCAAGCTTAGAACGCGCCGGATTGCCGGGGAATCTATGGCCGAAATGTGTCCAGATCGATTCGCCGGCAGAGGGGGCAGGGCGGAATTCCGCGATAATTGCGCAGAGGATGGTTAAGCCGTGAGCGAACACGTAACGACAAGCGAGGCTTCAGCAGAGCCCACTCGCCGTGATTTCCTTTATCTCACCACTGGTATGGCGGGCGCTGTCGGGGCCGCTGCTTTCGCATGGCCGTTTATCGACCAGATGCGTCCGGATGCGTCGACGCTGGCGCTTGCCTCCATCGAAGTCGATGTCGCGAGCCTCGAGCCCGGCATGTCACTGACGGTCAAGTGGCGCGGCAAGCCGATCTTTATCCGCAACCGCACGCCGGAGGAAGTGAAGGCGGCAGCCGATGTTCCGCTGACGGATCTCAAGGATCCGATCGCCCGCAATGCGAACCTTCCGCCTGAGGCGCAGGCAACCGGTGTCGACCGTTCCGGGGGCAAGGACAAGGAAAACTGGATCGTCATGATCGGCACCTGCACCCATCTCGGTTGCGTTCCGCTCGGTCAGGCCGGTGAGTACAATGGTTGGTTCTGTCCCTGCCATGGCTCGGTCTACGACACGGCCGGCCGCATTCGCAAAGGCCCTGCGCCGCAGAATCTGGCGATTCCGACCTTTTCATTTGTGTCCGATACCAAAATCAAGATCGGTTGAGGGGAGACTGATTTATGAGTGGCCATTCCAGCTACGAACCATCAACCGGCTTCGAAAAATGGGTCGATGCGCGCCTGCCGCTACCGCGCATGGTCTATGACAGCTTCGTGGCCTATCCGGTTCCCAGGAACCTGAACTATGCTTACACCTTTGGCGCCATGCTTTCCGTCATGCTGATCGTGCAGATCCTGACGGGCGTCGTGCTCGCCATGCATTATTCGGCCGACACGACGATCGCTTTCAACTCTGTTGAAAAGATCATGCGCGACGTCAACCATGGCTGGCTGCTGCGCTACCTGCATGCCAACGGCGCATCCTTCTTCTTTGTCGCCGTCTACCTGCACATCGCCCGCGGTCTCTATTACGGCTCCTACAAGGCGCCGCGCGAAATTCTCTGGATTCTCGGTGTGGTCATCTACCTGCTGATGATGGCGACGGGCTTCATGGGCTACGTCCTGCCCTGGGGACAGATGTCCTTCTGGGGCGCGACCGTCATCACCGGCTTTTTCTCGGCCTTTCCGCTGGTCGGCGAATGGGTGCAGCAGTTCCTGCTCGGCGGCTTTGCCGTCGATCAGCCGACGCTGAACCGCTTCTTCTCGCTGCACTACCTGCTGCCCTTCATGATCGCCGGCGTCGTCGTCCTTCACATCTGGGCCCTGCACGTCACCGGCCAGACGAACCCGACCGGCGTCGAAGTCAAGACGAAGACGGACACGGTGCGTTTCACGCCCTATGCGACGATGAAGGATGCGCTCGGCGTCTCCGTCTTCCTGCTGGTCTACGCCTATTTCGTCTTTTACCTGCCGAATTTCCTCGGCCATGCAGACAACTACATCCCGGCCGACCCGTTGAAGACGCCGGCTCACATCGTGCCGGAATGGTACTTCCTGCCGTTCTACGCGATGCTGCGTTCGATCACCTTCAACATCGGCCCGATCGACTCCAAGCTCGGCGGCGTCCTCGTGATGTTCGGCGCGATCATCGTGCTGTTCTTCCTGCCCTGGCTCGATACGTCGAAAGTTCGCTCGGCGGTCTACCGCCCCTGGTACAAGCTGTTCTTCTGGCTGTTCGTGATCAACGCGATCATCCTCGGCTGGCTTGGCTCACAGCCGGCGGAGGGCAGCTACGTGATCGTTTCGCAGATCTGCACGCTTCTCTATTTCGCATTCTTCTTAGTCGCAATGCCGGTTCTCGGCCTGGTCGAAACACCGCGCCGCATTCCGAACTCGATCACCGAAGCGGTGCTCGAAAAGCGCAACAAGACTGCTGCTGCCGGTGCGGCGGCCAATGCCTAAGCGAGCGACGGAAGGGAATAGAACCATGAAAACGCTTGTTGCAAGCATTCTGCCGCTCGCCGTCGCCGCCCTGCTCGGCAGCGCCGCTTTCGCTGAGGAAGCGGCTCCTGCGAATGGCGCCGCCCCCGCCCATCACGAGGAAGGTGCGACGCCGCACTATCCGCTGAAGGAGCCGAAGGAGCAGGAATGGACCTTTGCCGGCCCGTTCGGCCATTACGACAAGGCTCAGCTCCAGCGCGGCCTCAAGGTCTACACCGAAGTCTGTTCGGCCTGCCATTCGATGAGCCTGGTGCCTTTCCGCATGCTCGACGAGCTCGGTTATTCCGAAGCACAGGTGAAGGCGTTCGCGGCGAATTACGAAGTTCAGGACGGTCCGGACTCGGCCGGGGAAATGTTTAGCCGCAAGGCCGTGCCTTCGGATCATTTCCCGTCGCCCTTCGCCAATGCCGAAGCCGCGGCCGCTTCCAACAACGGTGCGGCTCCGCCTGACTTTTCGCTGATCGCCAAGGCCCGCGAAGTCGAGCGCGGCTTCCCGCAATTCGTATTCGACATCTTCACGCAGTATCAGGAAAGCGGCCCGGATTACATCTATTCGCTTCTGACCGGCTATGAAGAGCCGCCGGCCGGCTTCGCAGTGGCGCAGGGCGCGCATTATAACCCGTATTTCCATGCTGCCGCCGTTCTCGCCATGCCGAAGCCGCTCTCCGACGGCCAGGTCACTTATGACGACGGCGCGCCGGCGACCGTCGACCAGTATGCCAAGGACGTTTCCGCTTTCCTGATGTGGGCCGCAGAGCCGCATCTGGAGGAGCGTAAGCGCACCGGCTTCATGGTGATGATCTTCCTGGCGATCTTCACGGTGCTGATCTACCTGACGAAGCGCTCGGTCTACGCCAACAAGGAGCATTGAGCGCTCCTTGTCTGAATTCGAAAGGCGGCTCACGGGCCGCCTTTTTTGTGGCCGGCGATTCCATCGGCTCGGCCGACGGATCGTCTCCGAAAGCCGCTTGCACGCCCAGGTCATGCACTGCAGCGACGCGCGTCTTTTCTGACGCGCAAGGGCGCCGTAGCGCCTTGAACTGCCGGATAATTTTATCCCTAAATCGATTTCGATTTGAGGAATTATGCAGTAGGGTGCGGGCCGTTTCATGCCCTCGCAGATATGGACTTTCCATGGATAATACGACGTCGGAGCTCGCAGCCAGCATCCGTTCCATCCCAGACTATCCGAAGCCCGGAATCATTTTCCGTGACATCACCACGCTGCTCGGCAATCCCCGCGCCTTCCGCCGGGCGGTCGATGAACTCGTGCAGCCCTATGCGGGAACGAAGATCGACAAGATTGCCGGCATGGAGGCGCGCGGTTTCATTCTCGGCGGCGCGGTGGCGCATCAGCTTTCCTCGGGCTTCGTGCCGATCCGGAAGAAGGGCAAGCTGCCGCATGACACTGTTCGCATCGCCTACAGCCTGGAATATGGCGTGGACGAGATGGAGATGCATCGCGATGCGATCGAGCCCGGCGAGAAAGTGATTCTGGTCGACGATCTGATCGCCACCGGCGGCACGGCTGTCGGGGCTACGAAGTTGCTGCGCCAGATCGGCGCGGAGGTGGTCGGCGCCTGCTTCGTCATCGATCTGCCCGATCTCGGCGGCCGCCGGAAGCTGGAAGAACTCGGCGTCAGCGTGCACACGCTGGTCGAATTTTCCGGACACTGAGCCCGCCCTCGTTGCTGGCGGCCTCAGTCGTACTCGAGGACGCCGCTTTCGAAGCGCATGACGGGATCGCCGTTTTGATTGACGCCTTCGCAAAGGATGGTGTTGAGATGCCAGCCCGGCCGCGACGCGAGGGGCCGGCTGGAGAGGAGGGCGACGGAGTACGTCACGACGTCGCCTGGGAAGATCGGCCGCAGCCACTGCAGTTTCTGGAAACCCGGCGAAGGGCCGAGGTTCGGTGCCGCCAGCCCTCTCTGCGCGAGGGCGACGCTCTGACGTTTCCAGAAGGCGAGGAAGGTGTGCATCCAGGCGGCGGTGGTGTGCCAGCCCGAGGCGCAAAGACCACCGAACAGGGTTTCCTTGGCGGCTTCCTTGTCGACGTGAAAACGCTGCGGATCGTAGCGCGTCGCGAAGTGGATGATGTTTTCCTCGGTGAAGACGTAGCTGCCGATCACGGCCTTTTCGCCGACGGCGTAAAGTTCGGACATTCTCATGCTGTAATCTCCGGGCTCATGCTGATGCCTGGGGCAGGGCGCATGCGGATCATGACCGAGTTTTCCGAGAGACAAACAAGTTCGCCGCGCTGATTTTCCACTTCGTGGCGGAACTTGGCAATGCCGATGCCGGGCCGCGAGCGCATCGGCCGGGCTTCAAGCACCGTCGAGTGGCCCTGCAGCGTGTCGCCGGCCAGTACCGGCTTTCGCCATTCCATCAGATCGATGCCGGGCGCACCCTCGCAGAGTGCGTTCAGGATGTAGCTGTCGGCCATCATGCGCATCAGCATCGCGGACGTATGCCAGCCGGAGGCGGCGAGACCGCCGAGAAGGCTGGCGCGGCCAGCAGCCTCGTCGAGATGCATCGGCTGCGGATCGAATTCGCTGGCGAATTCGATGATCTCCCCGGCGCTCACCAGCTTCGGGCCGAGGGGAAAGCGGCGGCCGGGCTCAAAATCCTCGAAGGAAAGCTTTTCCGCCGACATTCGCTCCTCCGTCATATGCAGCGCCTAGAACAGGATGATTTTAGGCCGAATCGGCCCTAAAAATCTGAATGCTATTCTACATTAAAGAGTTAGAGCATGATGTCGCCCGAAAACCGCTCACACTTTTCGGCATCATGCTCTATTGCTTACAATAGCATCCGCGCGGGCTCAATGATTCCGGGGAGATAAACCGGCATGACGGAACTGAAGTCGATACTCGACGAGGCGGCGCGCCAGGGGCTGATTTCGCAGGAGGCGGGCGGGCGGCTTCTGCCTTTTCTGACTGAGCGCGGCGTGGCGGTTGTTGTCGAGCCGCAGCCGACAGCCGCCGACGGGCTGGCTTGGTCGGACACGGAGACGCCGCGCTTCGTGCGCGGGTTTCACGACGTGCTGATCACCATCGGCGTCGTCGTGGCGCTCGGCGGCCTCTGGGGGCTTTCGGCACTTTATGCTGTGCTTCCCGCGATCATCGTCCTTTCGGAAATCCTGGTGCGCCGCCAGCGGCTCGCTCTGCCAGCCGTTAGCCTGACGATCGCGCTGTTCTGCTGGACCTGCCTGCTGATGTCGCGATTCTTCCCCCCGTGGACGCCGACCGCTACATCCTTCGGAGCGGAGGCGACGCAGTTCGTCGCCGGTTTCCCGATCATTCTCGGCGCCTATTATGCCCGCTACCGGGTACCGCTTTCGCTGGCGCTCTCGATCATGTCGGCGCTTGCCTTCGTCCTCACCCTGCTTTTGCGCGTGGTACAGTGGGCAAGCGGCAATCCGGCGTTTTTCCTCGATCATCCCATCGTGCTGGCGCAGGTTGCCCTCGTCTGCGCGCTCGGACTGTTTGCGGTGGCGCTATATTTCGATATTGGCGACCGGCTGCGGCGGACAATGCGTTCGGATATCGCTTTCTGGCTGCATCTCGGCGCGGCGCCAGCCCTGCTCTACAGCACTGTTTCCCTGCTGTCGTTCGGGGAAGACGTTCGCATCTTCGACGTCGCGAACATGTCGTCGCGGACACCTGTGGTCGTCGCGACGGTGGCGATGCTGATGCTGATCGGTCTCATCATCGACCGGCGCGCCTTCGTCACTTCGGGGCTGCTGTCGCTCGGCGTTGCGATCTTCAGCGTCTTCCGGCAGGGAAGCGCCACGGTCGACACCTACATCTTCACGACGCTGATTATTGTCGGTGCGATTGTATTGATCATCGGCACCGGCTGGATGCCGCTTCGACGACTGGTGCTCAGGGCACTGCCGCCGGCCATCGCAAACAGGCTGCCGCCGGGTTAAGGCGGCAGCCTCTTTTATTTAGGTATTGAAGCGGAAATGGATGACGTCGCCGTCCTGGACGACGTATTCCTTGCCTTCGTCGCGCGCCTTGCCGGCATCCTTGGCGCCGACTTCGCCGTTGAATTTGATGTAGTCGTCATAGGCGATGGTGTTGGCACGGATGAAACCGCGCTCGAAATCCGAATGGATGACGCCGGCGGCCTGCGGCGCCTTGGTGCCGCGCTCGATCGTCCAGGCGCGCGTTTCCTTCGGGCCGACGGTGAAATAGGTGATGAGGTCGAGCAGCTTGTAGCCGGCGCGGATCAGGCGGTCGAGGCCGGCCTCGTCAAGGCCGAGGGCGGACAGGAATTCCTTGGCTTCCTCCTCGGCCAGTTGGGCGACTTCGGCTTCGATCGCCGCCGAGATGATGACGGTTTCGGCGCCCTGTTCCCTGGCCATCGCGGCCACCGCTTCGGTGAATTCATTGCCGGTCGAGGCATCGCCCTCGGCGACGTTGCAGACATAGAGCACCGGATGCGACGTCAGGAGGTTGAGGCCCTTGAGGGTGGCGATCTCCTCGGTATCGAGCGTCGACAGCAGCGTTCGCACCGGCTTGCCCTCATTGAGCAGCTTCAGCGACGCTTCCATGATCGGCAGCATCGCCATCGACTCCTTGTCCTTGCCGGTGGCGCGCTTGCGCGTCTGCTCGGTGCGGCGCTCCAGGCTTTCGAGGTCGGCGAGCATCAGCTCGGTCTCGATCGTCTCGGCATCGGCAACGGGGTTGATGCGGCCCTCGACATGGGTGATGTCGCTGTCTTCGAAGCAGCGCAGCACATGCACGATCGCGTCGACTTCGCGGATGTTGGCGAGGAACTGGTTGCCGAGGCCTTCACCTTTCGAGGCGCCGCGCACCAGGCCGGCGATATCGACGAAGGAGATGCGGGTCGGGATCAATTCCTTGGACTTGGCGATGTCGGCAAGCTTGCGCATGCGCGGATCAGGTACGGCGACTTCGCCGGTATTCGGCTCGATGGTGCAGAAGGGATAATTCGCCGCCTGTGCCGCCGCCGTCTTGGTGAGCGCGTTGAAAAGGGTCGATTTGCCGACGTTCGGCAGACCGACGATGCCGCATTTGAAGCCCATGGCTTGATCCATATCTATTGGTAACTTTGCCCTGCCTATGCGGGAATGGTCGGCTCGGGTCAAGGGTTCGCGGTATGAATTGAAAAAGCAATGGCGCCCGGCTTGAAGGTAAGGCGATTTAGCCTTACCTTTAGAAAAAAGGACATATCGAACATGGCGACCCTGACAGTGACCGCAAAGGGGCAAGTCACCCTGAAAAAGGAGGTGCTTCAGCACCTCGGGATCAGGCCCGGCGATAAGATTGATGTCGATCTCCTGCCTGGTGGCAAAGTCGAGGTCGCTGCGGTAAAAACGCCGCCCGCCGCCGGCTCGATCGAAAGCTTCTTCGGAAGCCTCAGGAACAACGAGAATATCCATGCGACGCTCGAGGAGATCGACGAGGCCATAAGAGCAGGCTGGGCAGGCGAGGTCGGCAGCGGCGATGATCGTTGATACGAATGTGCTTGTGCGGGCGGCCGTGGACGACGACCCGAAGCAAACGGAACGTGCAAGGATATTGATGCGCGAGGCCGAAAGGCTGTTCGTTTCCAGCCTGCCATTTTGCGAGTTCGTCTGGGTCGTCGGCCGGATTTATCGCAAGAGCGCCTCCGAGATATCAGCGACCATCCGGCTGCTGATATCGGACAGGAAGGTCGTCTACGACAGAGCAGCTATCGAGGCTGGGTTGTCCTTCCTCGATGCCGGCGGGGATTTCGCCGATGGCGTCATCGTCTTCGAAGGCCGCAGGCTTGGCGGCGAAATATTCGCGACCTTCGACAGAAAGGCCGCCGCGATCGTCGAAAGTGCCGGGCGGGCTTGCTTGCTGCTATCGGCGGAGTGATATCCATCATTGAACTGCCGTACCGGGGGTGCAATATATTACCGCGGATATTTTTCTGCTTTCTCATGTCATCAACCGGTAGAATTTCCGATGAGTGACAACGACGTTGCCCTGAAGCCGAAGACCAAGGTGAAGCTGAAGCTGGACAAGCCGAAGCTCTACAAGGTCATCCTCGTCAACGACGATTATACGCCGCGCGAATTCGTCATCGTGATCCTGAAGGTTGTCTTCCGCATGAGCGAGGAGACCGGCTATCGGGTGATGATGACGGCGCACAAGCTCGGTTCCTGCGTGGTCGTGGTCTGCGCCAAGGACATTGCCGAGACCAAGGCCAAGGAGGGCATCGATCTTGCCAAGGAGATGGGCTTTCCGTTGATGTTCACGACCGAGCCCGAGGAATAGCCGGGCTCAGGCTCGGCGGATCTGATAGCCGGTCTTGTCCTGGATGAAGCCGCAATTCTCGTAGAAGCGAAGCGTCGCAGGATTTTTGGAGCCGGTCAGCAGCATCACCTTGTAACAGCCGGCCTTCCAGGCTTGCTCCACCGCATGGCCGATAACGGCGCCGGCATAACCCTGACGACGGTGGTCGGCGTGGGTGACGACGTTTTCGATGAGCGCATAGGAGGCGCCGCCCCGCGTCAGGTTCGGCACGACGATCTGCGTGGCGGTGGCGGCGGCGACATCGCCGGCAGAGGCAATGAAGACGGTCATGCCGGGATGGGCGAGGATGGCGGAGAAGCGCTCTTCTGCCATGGCCGTGTCAAGAACGGGATCTGTCGGGTTCAAATGGCGGTAGAGGACGGCCAGTCCCGGAAGATCGCCGGCAGTTGCGGGGCGGATGGCGAAATCATGGTCCGGCACCGGCCTCATTCCCCCTTATTGCCGAACATCTTCTTCAGCATCTCGGCCATCGGCCCGGTGGCGGGGAGTTTCGGCTGATTGCTGCTGCGGGCCTGGCGGATATGCGACTGGCCGGCCGGCTTCTTTTCGCCATCCTTGCTTTCTCGGCGCGGCTTTTCCTCCTCGGCCTGGCCGCCGAGCGCCAGCGCGATCTTGTTCATCAGCTGCGAATCCTCGTTCCGCACCAGCATCTCGGCATTGTCAGCGAGCGTGTCGAGCAGCGGTTCCAGCCAGTCCCTGTCGGCCTTGGCGAAATCGCCGAGTACATGGTTCTGCACCATTTCCTTGACGCCGGGATGGCCGATGCCGAGGCGCAGGCGCCGGTATTCCTTGCCGCAATGGGCGTCCAGCGACCTGATGCCGTTGTGGCCGCCATGGCCGCCGCCGGTCTTCAGCCGCGCCTTGCCAGCGGGAAGGTCGAGCTCGTCATAGATTGCGACAAGGTCGGCGGGCTGGAGCTTGTAAAAGCGCATCGCCTCGCCGACGGCCTCGCCGGAGAGGTTCATATAGGTCTGGGGCTTGATCAGCAGCACCTTCTCGCCGGCGAGTTCGCCTTCGGCGATCTCGCCCCTGAACTTTTTCGACCAGGGCGAAAAGCTGTGGCGCCGATGGATGGCGTCAACGGCCATGAAGCCGATATTGTGACGGTTGCCGGCGTATTTGGCGCCGGGATTGCCGAGACCCGCGATCATCAGCATGGCCTGTCTTCCTCGCTTAAGCTTTCCCGCTGTTCACCACCCGGAAAACCGCGCGATGTCAAGCGGAAAGGGCAGCATCAGTCCGGCAGATTCATGCCGTATTTCAGGAAGATCTCTTTCTGGTCGCCATCGGCGATCAGCTGGTCGAGAGCGGCCTGCATCTTGGCGCGCAGATCGTCCGGAAAGCTCTTTTCGCAGGCAATGCCCATCGGCTGAGCGGAGAGCACCGTCACCATCTCCACCGGCTGATCGGCCTTCAGCTTGTCGAAATAGAGTTCGGAGATCGGCATCATGTCGATGCGGCCGCTCAGCAGCTTGCGCAACGTCGCGTTGAAGTCGCTCGCGACGTCGAGCTTGGTGAAGCCCTTCTCCTTCAGGATCGTCTCGGTGTAGTCCTCCCGCTGCGTGCCGATCGTATATTTCTTCGCCTCGTCCAGATTGCCGGCGGTGACGCCCGAGCCCTTGCGGGTGATCAGGATATTGCGATCGATCAGTAGCGGCTCGATCCATTTGAACAGCGGGTCGCGGGCGCTGTTGTGGGCGGTGGCGAAAACGCAGGTCATTGGCGCCGTGCGGGCGAGGCCGAAAGCGCGCGCCCAGGGCAAGACCTCAATCGCGTAGTCGACCCCGATCGCCGCCATCACCTTTTCGACCTGCTCAACGGTCGCGCCCTTGATCTCCTTGCCTTCGCGATAGTTGAAGGGGGCGTAATCCTCGGTCGTGAAATTGATTGTCTGCGCATGGGCGGCGCAGGGCAACGCCAGGCATGCGAGAAGCAGGAGCTTTTTCATCGGATCATCTCGTTCGTTCTTCGTTTACGAGGCGCGCGCGACGGCCGATTGCGGGGCCATCAGTTCCTCGATGAGCTTGGCTGCGTGCTGCGGGCGATGGAAGAGGTAGCCTTGGCCATAGTCCAGCCCCATCTGATGGAGCGTGCGGCATTCCTCTTCAGTCTCGATGCCCTCGGCGATGACGGTGCAGTTCATTTTGTGGGACAGCGTGGTGATGCCTTCGATCAGCATGCGGCTCTTCTGGCGGACGTCATCGTCGCCGTCGTTGATCGCGCGGGTGAAGGACTGGTCGATCTTGATGATATCGACAGGGAAGCGGTTGAGGTAGCTGAGCGACGAATAGCCGGTTCCGAAATCGTCGAGCGCGATGCGGCAGCCGAAGCGGCGAAGCTCGGTGACGATCATGCGAATCTCGGGGTTATCGTGCATCAGCACGGCTTCGGTGATTTCAACGACGATGCGTTCGGGGCGGATGCCGTGGCGACCGACAATGGCGGCAAGCCGGGCCGGCAGAGCCGGATCGAACTGCAGCGGCGAGAAATTGATGGCGAGATAGGTATCCTGCATGCCTGATATGCGGGAAATCTTGGCGAGATTAGAGATCGCCCTTTCCATGATGATGTTGCCGACGCGGACGATTTTTCCTGTCTCCTCGGCGACGCTGATGATCTCGGCCGGCGGCATCAAGCCCTTCTGCGGATGGTTGAGGCGCATCAGCGCTTCAAAACCGGCAATACCGCGGCCGTTCAAGTTGACGATCGGCTGCAGGAAGGCCTCGAACCAGTTGTCGACGAGGCCGGCTTCGATATTGGCCTCGATCTCGGCGCGGCTGCGGGCGCGGTCGAGCATGGCATTGTTGAAGAGCTGTGCTCCATTCTTGCCGTCGCGCTTCTTGGCATACATCGCCATGTCGGATTTCTGCAGCAACTCGGCCGCGGTCGCGGCATGATGCGGATAGATAGCGATGCCGATGGAGGCGCTCAGATGCATGTCCGGGGCAAATGGCGTTTCGAAGATCGAGGCGATCTGCTCGCACATCGCCTTGGCGCGCCTTTCGGCGTCCTTCGCCGGCAGCAGGATGGCGAATTCGTCGCCGCCGAGACGAGCTGCCTCGTCGAAGGGAGCAAGATGGGTCTTCAGGCGGGCAACCAGCTCGATCAATGCCCTGTCGCCGGCGGCATGGCCCATATTGTCGTTGATCCACTTGAAGCGGTCGAGATCGACGAAGAGGCAAGCGAGCTCCTGGCCGACGGCGTCTGCCGCGGCGATCTTGCTGTCGAGCACGGCTTCGAAACCCTGGCGATTGAGAAGCCCGGTCAGGTGATCGGTGATTGCCTGACGATGGTTGCGATCCTCGGAGGCCTTGAGCTCGGTCACATCGGTCATGACCGACAGTGAAAGGCGATCGTGAGCGCCGGCGCCGGCTTCCGATTCCATGATAAGGACGTCCATGGTGCGGCCGTCCAGGCAGACGAACTTGACGGTAACCGCCATACCGCTTTCGGCCCGGCGACGCTTGACGAACTTGTCGCGGGTATTTGCCGTGACGAGATCGGCGAAGTTGCGGCCGATGACGGCGGCGCGATCATAGCCGGTGGCTAGCAGCCAATAGTCGCTGACGGCAGTAATGCGGTCTTCCTCGTCGAGCGAGAAGAGCATGGCGGGGGTGAGATTGTAGATATCGGTGGCGCGGCGATGGGCGAGCTTCAGCTCCTTCTCCTCGCTTTCAAGCTTGGTCTGCATCTCGTTGAAGCTGCGGGCAAGCCGTCCCATCTCGTCGTTCGACTGCCAATCGACGTGATGGCGGGAGCCGAGCTGACGGGTCGCCTCGATCGCCGCCGTCAGCCGCATCAGCGGCTGGATGACGAAGAAGCGGTTGCCGATCAGCGCGGTGCCGAAAACGGTCAGAACCGCGAAAATGAAGATCGAAATGAAGACGACCTCTTCCTGCTTCAGGCCGGAAAACAGGCCGAGGGCGGGATAGTAGACACTGATGCTGCCGAGATTCTTCGGGCCATCGATGGTGTTGTAGATGATGGCGCGCGACACCTGCACGAGCTTGCCATCGAAGGAGCGCGGAATGGTGGACTGGCTGACGTCGAGCTGGCCGGATTGGTCGCGCACATCGACCTTGACAATGGCGCCCTGGGAAACGACCGTCGCGCTGATCTGGGTGACGCTTTCTTCATCGAGATCCCAGAGGGGCTTTGCCAGCGCCTGGGCATTGGCGACAAGAAGAACCGAGATATGGTCGCGTATTTCCTTGTCGGCTCGCTCCGAGGAAAGAAAAAGAAAGAGAACAAAGAGAGGAGCGACAAAAACAAGCAGCGCTCCGCAAACAATCCCAAAAAACCTGTTCTCAACGGAATTGTTCATGGTTCCGTCTTCTCCCCCAGACCGGCCATATTTGCTGTCGCGCGTTCGGGCCGGCTTCATCGCAGCTGACGGGGCATGCTTTCACGAATACGTTAAATGTTGCTGAAACGCCTTGCGGGCAACGAAAAGCCCGCCTCCCCAGTTCACGGGAAGGCGGGCCATATGCTTTACAAATTGGTCGAAGCGATCAGGCTTCGCCTTCGCCTTCGCCTTCAGCTTCCACTGCGCTCTCGTCGACGCCGGCCGCCGGAGCGACGATGGTCGCGATCGTGAAGTCGCGGTCGATGACCGGGGTCACGCCCTTCGGCAGGGTGACATCCGAAATATGGATGCTGTCGCCGATCTTCTTGCCGCTGAGGTCAATGTTGAAGAATTCCGGGATCGCATCGGCCGGGCAGTGAACTTCGACCGAGTGGCGGACGATGTTCAGTACGCCGCCGACCTTGAGGCCCGGGGACTTCGCTTCATTGGTGAAGTGAACCGGGATTTCGACGCTCACCTGGGTGTTGCCGGAGACGCGCAGGAAGTCGACATGCATCGTGAAATCGCGGACCGGATCGAGCTGGTAGTCCTTCGGCAGAACCTTGTACTTCTTGCCGTCGACTTCGATCGTTGCCACGGTGGTCATGAAACCGCCGGCATGAATGCGCTTCGTCACCTCATTGGTGTTGAGAGCGATGGCAATGGGGGCCTGCTTGTCACCATAGATGACAGCGGGAATCAAACCGTTGCGGCGAAGTTCACGGGCGGACCCCTTACCAACCCGTTCGCGCGCCTCGGCCTTGAGCTCGTAAGTTTCCTGGCTCATGGCTATTCCTTTCGAGGTTATTTGGAGAGTCCGGCGGCGGGCAGGAGCCTTGTTCCGTCGAACCGGAGGCGGGTTTTCCCAGCCTCATCCGCGTTGCCTCCAAGGGTGTCTACGCGGACCGGTGGCCTATATTATAAGTCGCTCGTAAACGCAAGTTGCCGATTCAGGCTGTTTTCCGGCGATATAGCCGCTTCGGTAAGCCAGATCGCATCGACGTTGTGCGCGCGGAAATATTCAGCACTGCCGCTTCAGCCGATGTTGACATCGGCGCGCTTCACCTCTTTGGATGCCCAATCAAAAAAGCGGCTGAGGAGAAAATAAGACCATGCGTCTCAACCTTGTCACGGCAACGAGCTTGCTGGCACTTTGCCTTGTCACGACGGCTCAGGGCGTCGAGATCAACCGGGCCGGCGCCGATGCGCTCAAGGGCACCCTGACGAAGCTGCTTCCGGAGGATCTGGCAAAGAATGGCCTGATCACCGTCAATCCGGCGGGTACGCGCTACGAGATCATCTACGATCTGGCAAAGCTGCTGACCAAGGTCGATCCTGCGACCTTCACGATCAGTGGCCTGACGCCCTGGTCGATGTTCGCCACTCCCACCGACAGCGGGTTCTGGAATATCGAAGGCGACAATAAGCTCAACGTCTCCGGCCACTTCAAGGACAAGGACCAGAAGCGGACGGATTTCACTTATTCCATCGCTTCGCTCGCTTATAACGGGGTCTTCGATCCTGCCATCACCTATCTGCGCGCGAGTGACGCGACGGCCAAGGACATCAAGCTCACGAGCAAGACGGATACCGAGGAAGTCAACGTCAGCTTCGGCGGCATGAAACATACGCTGAATTCCACGGACAGCGCCGGCGGCAACGGGCGCATCGATTTCGTCATCGGCGGCTCGATGTCGACTTTCCTGGAGCAGGTTTCCGCCCAGCAGATGCCGCCCGTCGAAGTCCGGGCCGATGCGATCAATTTCGAGGGTAAGGTGAACGGCCTGCCGGCCAAACAGATCCGCGATACGATCTTCTTCGTTCTCGACCACATCCACGAGGATAAATTGAGCCCCGAAAACAGCGATAAGCTCAAGGGGATACTGAAGGAGGCCTTCCCGCTTCTTACCTCGTTCAACGAGACGATCGGGGTCAATAACCTGACCGTCAGCACCGAAATGGGTAAGGGCGGCGCCAAAGCATTCGGTTACAACCTGGCCATGGACGGGCCAAGCAATGCAATGCGCTTCGGCTTCGGCATGAACGCGCAGGAGATCAGCCTTGACACACCGTTAATGCCGGCAAACTACGCGACATTCATGCCGACCAATTTCGATTTTCAGCTCGCCGTTCCGAACCTGGATTTCGCAAGCTTCGGCAACGACCTGATGGCGGTGGATTTCAATGATAAGGCACCCGAGAAGACCGGCGAGGAGATGGCGAAGAAGCTCTTCCGCGACGGCCTGCTTAGGGTGGAGTTCCCGAAGGTCAGTGCCAAGTCGGCTGTTTACGACGTCGACATGACGGGCAAGATCGAAGGCCGGGTCGACACCGAAAAAGACTATTCTATGGAGGCGACGATCCTGGCGCGCGATCTCGACAAGACGATCGCAGCAGTTCAGGAACTTGCCAAGACGGATCCAGATCTCAACCAGGTCTCCTTCGGTATCATGATGGTGAAGGGCTTTGCCAAGACCGATCCCGACGGTCGTTCGCGCTGGGACATTGGCATCAGCCGCGACGGCGCCTTCACGGTCAACGGCCAGATGGTCAAGGGGCCGGACGCTCCGGATCAAGATCAGGGGCTGGAGCCAGACCAGGAGCAGGAGCAGGAACCGGATCAGGGCCAGAAGGCTGTACCTGAGCCGCCGCAGCAGCCTTGAGCGTCGTCGATCGGGATAAGAAAGAGGCCGGCCTTGCGCCGGCTTCAGCGTATTGACCAATTGCGTTCTTGACTCGGCGTTGAGCCACGGCTGTCCGGTTGGTCCGACGGCTGCCCCTTACCCTGGCCTTGCCGGGGTCGAGCTACGGATCTCGACCCGTCCTGCGGACCGTAAATAGGGCGAGGGGACGTGCCGAACGCAGCGTCGGGGTAAGGAAAGCCGGTGCGGCATAACCCTTCGCCCTGCCTGCGGGGCGGGCGGCGCTCGCGCAGGGCCACACTTTTCTACTGCTTTGTGAACGCCGGCTCTTTTTAATCGAACAGGCTGGAGACGGATTCTTCCTGGCTCGTACGGCTGATGGCTTCGCCGATCAGCGGAGCGGTCGTCACGACGCGGATATTATGGGCGGACTGCACGGCCGTCGTCGGCTGGATCGAGTCGGTGATGACAAGTTCGCGCAGCTTGGACGATGCGACGCGGGTGACGGCGCCGCCCGACAGCACGCCGTGGGTGATATAAGCGGTGACGCTGGAAGCGCCCTTGGCGAGCAGCGCATCGGCTGCATTGCAGAGCGTGCCGCCGGAATCGACGATATCGTCGATCAGCAAGCAGTCCTTGCCGGTAACGTCGCCGATGATGTTCATGACTTCGGATTCACCCGGCCGGTCGCGACGCTTGTCGACGATCGACAGAAGACAGTCCAGCCGCTTGGCGAGCGCACGGGCGCGAACGACGCCGCCGACGTCAGGCGAGACGACCATGACGTTGCTGAGGTCATAGTGGCTCTTGATGTCGCGCGTCAGGACCGGCAGCGCGTAAAGATTGTCTGTCGGAATATCGAAGAAGCCCTGGATCTGACCGGCGTGGAGATCGAGCGTCATGACGCGGTCGGCGCCGGCTTCAGTGATCAGGTTCGAGACGAGCTTGGCCGAAATCGGTGTGCGGCCGGAGGCGCGGCGGTCCTGGCGGGCATAGCCGAAATAGGGGAGGACGGCGGTGATGCGGCGGGCTGACGAACGACGCATAGCGTCGATCATGATTAGCAGTTCCATCAAATGGTCGTTGGCAGGATAGGACGTGGGCTGTACGAGGAAAACGTCCTCGCCGCGGACGTTTTCCTGGATTTCCACGAAGATTTCCTGATCGGCAAACCTTCGGACACTGGCTTTCCCCAAGGGAACGTTGAGATAGTTGCAGATCGCTTCGGCGAGTTGCCGGTTCGAATTGCCTGCGAAAACCTTCATGTTGGTCCGCCTGTTATGCGCTGATAGCCGCGCTTTTTAGTCAGCTTCCCTGTGAATGCAAGGGCAAAGGCGCCACAGGCTTCCATATTTGCAAAAAGTTTGTGACTAACCACCCTGTGCCTGCCGCCAAGTGGTGAATTCCGCGATGGTTTTCGAGGCGATCTGCTGCATCACCGAAGCCGGGACGCCTGCCCAGGGGTCGGCCGCGGCCGTCGGTACGCTTTCCTGCCCCTGAATGCGGTGCAGGCGGGCGCCGCCACTGTCGAGAATGTCCCAGACATAGACCACGGTGACTTTGCCGTCGTCGCTGAAGGCGGAGAGATAGCCTTTGAGGATGTAGTCGCTGCTCGTATCGTTCGAGCTCTTGATGGAAAGGCCGTGCGCCCGCGCCTCGGCGCCAAGCTGGCGCGAGAGGGGCGTGACGGCTTGCACCGGCGCGCCGATGATCGGCAGGAAGCGCACGGTATTGCCGCGGGCGGAAGAGGCGCCCGGCGTGAGGGCGGCGGTCTGCTGCGGCTGCGCGTCGAGCGCCTGACTGGTCTGCGCCTGAAACCCGGGACCGGTGGCCGCCGGCGGCAGCGTCTGTCCCTCGATCGGGGCGGAGGCAGCGGGCGAGGTGCTGTTCCTCGACAGGGCGTCGGCCTGTTCTTGCATCGTTGTCGGTGGGGCGCCGCTGCCGGGCCGATAGGCTCCGGGCGATTGATTATAGGCCGGATGATAGCCATTCGGCTGCGAGCCTGCGGCGAAAACCGGTTGACGCGTGCCCGCCAAACTTTCGGCCTCACGCTGGGTCACCGGGCTTGACGGCGCGCCTCCGGAGGAATCGCCGATGCCGACCTGCGGCGTCAGCGCGTCGGTGGTATTGCAGGCGGTAAGCAGGGCCATGACGAACAGGAGCGTGGGCGCAGTCGCAGCTCGCGTCATCCCGTAATCCGTCCTTCCCACAATCGCATCAGCCCGCCCGAATTTATGCGGGCGGGGATGGTCGTCTGTCAATTCCGGATTCTCATCCGTCAATGCCGAGCTTCAACGGCCGATAAAATCGAGCGGATGACGAGACAATGCGCGCGGCGCATCCGCCGTCGTCAGATAGGTCTGTCCGAGCGTCATCGCGGTTCCCGTATCGGAATCGGCAATGATCATGTGCACGAAGAGCGACATGTTCGGCTCGATCGGCTGCGGATTGCCGACATGGAACATCTGATGCTCCATCCAGGAGGGCGAGAAGCGGGCGCCGAGCGAATAACCACAGGCATTCAGCCGGTGGCGGGCGAGGCCGCGGTCGTCGATGATCCTGGCATGCATATCGAAGACGTCGCCGAAGGTGTGGCCGGGCTTCAGCACGGTCTCGATCGCTTCGATGGTTTCGCGGCAGGCATTGTAGAGCTCGCGATGGCGTTGCAGCGGCTCGCCGATGACGATCGTGCGCATCATGGCGGCATGATAATGCGCGTAGGTGCCGGCCCATTCGAGTGTCAGCTGGTCATTGGCGTCGAGCTTGCGGCGGCCGGCCTTGTAGCGGCAGAGCAGCGCGTCGGCTGCGGAGCCGATGATGAACTCGTTAGCGGGATAGTCGCCGCCGCCGGAAAAAATCGCTCCCTGCATGGCGGCGAGGATGTCGGCCTCGTCAGCGCCCGGTTTCGTCAGCCGGATCGCGGCGTCGAGCGCGTCGTCGGCGAGCTCTGCAGCCCGTTCGACATAGGCGACCTCGGTCGGGCTCTTGATCAGACGAAGACGACTGACGAGATAGGAGGCGTCGACGATCTGGCCGAAAGTGGTCAGCTGCGCGTCGAGCAGGCGGGCGACGCGGCCGGTCATGCCGTGCGTATCATATTCGACGCCGATGCGGGCGCCGAGCAGATCCATCTCGACCAGCAGGTTCTTCAGGTCGAGGGTCGGATCGGCATTGACCCTGTCGACCCAGATATGAATATCCTCAAGGATCGATGTGTGCTTGGCTTGGCGAAGATCGGCCGAGCGGGTGATCAGCGCCATGCTGCCGTCGCTCTTGACGATGAGCGTCTGGAAGAAGCAGTAGCCGAAGGTGTCGTAGCCGGTCAGCCAGTACATGCTTTCCTGGGCGAAGAGCAGCAGGGCGTCGAGCTTTTCTTCCTTCATCTTCTCGGTGAGGCGCGCCAGTCGGCTTGCGAACTCGGCCTTTTCGAAGTGCAGTGCCATTCTGATCAAGTCTCCCTGATTGATATCGCTGAAATCTGGCGGCCGTAGTCCGGCTCCTTGCGATGCGTCGTCCGGCGATAGGAAAAGAAGCGCTCGCTGTCCGGATAGGTGCAGAGGCCGAGGCTTTCGGCCCGAACGCCGGCCCGGGTCAGCCTGTCGATGGTCAGTGCCGGCAGATCGAACATGGCGTGGCCCGGCGTTGCCGACGGCATGAAGAACCGCTCGTAATCGGGATTTTCGGCGATGAAGCGATCGACGAATTCCGGTCCGACTTCGTAACTCTCCTGGCTGATCGAGGGGCCGAGGCAGGCCAGTATGCTGCCGCGGTCGGAACCCAGGGCTTCCATGGCTGCGACGGTGTTTTCGAGCACGCCGGTCAGTGCACCCTTCCAGCCGGCATGGGCGGCGCCGATGACGCGATTTTCGGGATCGACAAAGAGGATTGGGCCGCAATCGGCGGCCAGCACGCCAAGCACAATGCCGGGGACTGCCGTCACCATTGCATCGGCATCGGGGCGAGCGCCGTCATAGTCGGCGCCGATCGTCACGACATCGGGAGAATGCACCTGATGAACGGTTGCCAACCGCTCGATCGGCAGATCGAACCAGGCGGCGACGCGGCGGCGGTTTTCCATCACCTTGCCCCGCTCGTCGCTGGAGCCGAGGCCGACATTGAGACCGCGATAGATCCCTTCGGAAACGCCGCCAGCGCGGGTGAAATAACCGTGGCGGATGGCGGCGCCAGCCGCTTCGTTCAGCAGCACGCTTTCGATCGGTGCGGGAGAGGCCGCGTCCTGCATCTGTGATTCCGGGCTTTTCGAGAGGTTTGTTATTGTCCCGAGCGCATCGCATCGGCGGCGCGCTTCAAGTTGCTGTTCGCGGGGATGTTGGCTCAGCCGCGTGCGCCCTGTCAATCCACCGGACGAAAGGGCATGAGATCGACGGCCGGGTGCGAGACGGCCATGACCTTGAAGAGTTCGCCCATCCGGCCCTCACCGGCGCCGGCAAGTCTATCAACTGCCGTCTGGATGACCTGCTGGGTCTGCGGCTCGCGGTCGCGCCCGAGAGCGGCGGCGCGCTCGAGAATGCCGAGGCCGGTCAGAAAGTCGCCCTGGTGCACGGCGCCGTTCAGATGCAGGCCTGATGTCAGCGCCGTTTCGGCGAGCTGCTGGAAATCGACATGGCTCGTCAGATCGGCTTCGCCGGGATGGGCAAGCGGCGGGTCGAATTCATGCATGCGCACCGCCTGCAGCGTATCGCCGAAGCCGGTGACGAGATGGCCGTAGTCGATGACAAGCGCCGTGCCGCTGAAGGCGCGCAGCCGCTCGCAGATCGCCATCATCACCGCCTGGCGGGCAGGGGAAATCTCGAAGAGCGTGCCGAGCGGCAGGTTCTGCGCCGGTTCGGGAAGCAGCGCGGGATCGAGGCCGGCGACACCGGCTGCGAAGGTCAGCTCGCCGTCTGCGTCGAGCCCGACCATGCGCTCGCGGAAACCTGTCTGCGTGCGGACAAACTGGCGGATCGGGATCGCGTCGAACAATTCATTGGCGGCGAACAGGGTGAAGCCGGGCGGGACTTCATCGAAGCCGTCGTGCCAGGCGATTCTCTCGCCATAGGCTTCGAGCGTCTGGCTCTGGACGTCGCGCAGACGCTCGCTGGTTTCGACAAGATGCACGCTCATGGTGTCGAAAAGCGGTGGGGCGATGCGAGCGATGACGCGCAGCATGTCGGCCATCATCGTACCGCGGCCGGGCCCGATCTCGACGAGGCGCACATCCGCCGGCGTGCCATGACGCTGCCAGGCATGGACGATGAAGACGCCGATCATTTCGCCGAAGATCTGGCTAACTTCCGGCGCGGTGACGAAGTCGCCGGAGCGGCCGAAGGGCTCACGGGTGCGGTAATAGCCATGTTCGGGATCGGCCAGGCAGAGCGAGAAATAATCGGTGACGCTGATCGGGCCGTTGGCCTGGATGATCGCCTTGATCTTTTCGCCGAGAGCGGTGTTCATGTCGTTTATCCGCCGTGTCAGAGCTGCAACGCAGCCTGGCGACGGGCGCGCAGCATCGCCCAGAGGCCGAGCAGGATCATCGGCGAGGAGAGAACCATGCCCATGGTCATCCAGGTGGTGCCGAGGAGGTAGCCGAGCTGGGCGTCGGGCTCGCGGAAGAATTCCACGAAGATGCGCGACAGCGCATAGCCGCAGACGAAGACGCCGGTGACGAAGCCCGGGGTTTTCAGCGCCCGCATGCCGTAGACGAGGGCGGCCAGAACCAGAAGCAGAACGATGCCTTCGAGGCCGGCCTCGTAGAGCTGGCTCGGGTGGCGGGCGAACGGACCGCCGGTCGGGAAGACCACGGCCCAGGGCACGTCGGTCAAGCGGCCCCAGAGCTCGCCATTGATGAAATTGGCGATGCGGCCAAAGAACAGGCCGAAGGGAACGACCGTGGCGACGATGTCGAACAGGCTCCAGATCGGAATGGCGTGGCGGCGGGCAAAGAGGATCATGGCGATCGTCGTACCGGCCAGGCCGCCGTGGAACGACATGCCGCCGTTCCAGATCTGAACCGCACGCACGGGATCATGCAGGACGGCTGTAAGATCGTAGAAGAAAATATAGCCGAGGCGACCGCCGAGGACGACGCCGAGAGCTGCCCAGACGATGAAATCGTCGAGCTGCACCCTTGATATCGGCGACGCGTTGCCAGGCCAAAGACTGTCATTGGCGGCGATGCGGCGGGCATAGGCCCAGCCGAGCAGAATGCCGGCGACATAGGCGAGACCGTACCAGTGAATCGCCAGCGGACCGATCGAAAAGGCGATCGGATCGATGTCCGGGAAAGGCATGATGGCAAGGAGATCGGCGGCTATCGGCAAGGTTTTCCCATCCGTTGAAGTCGGCGGAACATGCCGCTGCGATCCCGGACGGTCAAGTCCATTGTTCGTGATCTCGCTTTCACAGCCCGGCCCGGCGAGGACTATCCCGTGCAAAGCGCTTGCATCGCCGATGGCGAAGCCCTACCTCAGTCTTCGAGGCCCTGAAGGGCCGGATTCACCGCATGCGAAGGGAGAAAAACGCCATGACGAACGGAACGAACCGCATCATGGATGAGTTCGCCAAGCTGATGACCGACGCGGCAGGTGCTGCCCAGGGAGTCCGCAAGGAGATCGAGACGGCTTTCAACGCCCAGGCCGAGCGTTGGCTGAACAGCATGGACGTCGTCAAGCGCGAGGAATTCGAGGCCGTGCGCGAGATGGCGATCAAGGCACGCGACGAAAACGAGGCGCTTGCCGCCCGCATCACGGCTTTGGAAGCGAAGCTTGCCGGCGAGGGTCACTGATATCCCGGTATGGTGCAGACGCGGCGTTGCCTTCATGTCACACGTCGCGTCTGTCACAAAAAATTCCAGGTGAGTTTTCCACCTGTGGACACTGCCAAAAAAGCCAATTCGCAGAGTCGCTTATTCTCCCTTCTCAATTGAGTTTCGAAGAGCTTTCCACAACGGCCCGTCCGTATTTTCCTCTCAGGGGGCTGGCAGGTGGCAAGGGTCATTATACACTGATTTTAAATGATGATTCGAAGCGACTTGGTAAGCTCCGGGCAGGTTATCTGCGTTAAGTCTGGCAGCGGTTCAACGATCATCCGGTGGTAGTTTCCGGTATTTGCGTGTGTCTTTCTTGTGTTCGTACACGAAGTTAAGTCGCATTCATTCCGGTCAAGAAGGTGCTGCATGAACCTGATGGAATTGGAAGTCGAGCGTCAGTCGAACCCGGTCGATATGATCGAGTACGTGGCCTCCAACAATGACTGGTCGTTCGAACGGTCCGGCGAGGACGAGATCGCGATGACGGTCGAGGGGCGCTGGACGGACTATCATGTCTCCTTCTCCTGGATGGAGGAATTCGAGGCGCTGCATCTTGGCTGCGCATTCGATATCAAAGTCCCCGACATCAGGGTCAACGAGGTGGTCAAGCTGCTCTCGGCGATCAACGGTCAGGTGCTGATGGGGCATTTCGACCTCTGGCGCCAGGAAGACGTCGTCATCTTCAGGCAGTCGCTGCTGCTTGCCGGCGGCGCCGAGCCGACCAACCGCCAGGTGGAGGTGCTGCTTTCCAGCGCGCTCGACACCTGCGAGGCCTATTTCCAGGCTTTCCAGTTCGTCGTGTGGTCCGGCATGGATGCGTCCAAGGCAATGGAAGCCGTGCTGTTCGAAACGGTCGGCGAGGCATAAGATGCCAGCCAAGGCTTTCTCCTCGAAGCATCCCGTCGTTCTGATCGGCGCCGGCAATATGGGTGGCGCGATGCTCTCCGGCTGGCTGAAGAGCGGCGTTCCGGGCTCGGCCGTCATCGTCGTAGATCCCCGCCCGTCGCCGGCGATGCTGGCGACGATCGGTGAGGCGGGAGCGACCCATCTTGCAGCGCTTCCGGCAGGGTTGAAGGCAGGCGTCTTGTTCCTTGCGGTGAAGCCGCAGGTGATGGAGGCGGTGTTGCCGGCGGTGAAAAGCGCTGTCGGGCCGGAGACGGTCGTCGTCTCGGTCGCTGCCGGCAAGACGCTCGGTTTTCTCGAAAAGCATCTCGGGAAAGCCGCCATGGTACGGGCCATGCCGAACACGCCTGCCATGGTCGGTCGTGGGGTCACCGGGGCCTATGCCAATTCAGCGGTCAGCGATCAGCAGCGCGAGCGCGTCCATTCGCTTCTGCGCGTTTCCGGCCCGGTCGAATGGGTGCCCGCGGAAGCCGATATCGATGCCGTGACGGCGCTTTCCGGCAGTGGCCCGGCCTATGTCTTCTATCTCGTCGAATGTATGGCGGAGGCGGGCCGTAAGCTCGGCCTGCAGGCGGACCTCGCCATGCGTCTTGCGCGGGAAACTGTCGCGGGGGCTGGTGAACTCTTGCACCAGTCCCCCGACGATGCTTCGCGGCTGCGGCAGAACGTGACTTCTCCGGGCGGCACGACGGCGGCGGCGTTGGCGGTGCTGATGGCCGAAAACGGCATGCAGCCCTTGTTCGACTCGGCACTCGCGGCAGCGCGCAAGCGGGCCGAAGAACTGGCCGGCTGACGGAGCCACTTATGGCCGAAGAGATCACCTACGCCGATTTCGATCGTGTCGACATACGTGTCGGCACCATCGTTGAGGCCAGTCCCTTTCCGGAAGCGCGCAAACCGGCGTTCAAGCTGGTGATCGATTTCGGTCCCGAGATCGGCACGAGGAAATCCTCGGCGCAGATCACCGTGCATTATACGCCGGAAAGCCTGGTCGGCCGGCAGGTGCTCGGCGTCGTCAACTTCCCGCCGCGCCAGATCGGTCCGTTTCGCTCGGAAGTGCTGACGCTGGGCTTCGAGGACGAGAACGGCGCGATCGTGCTTGCGGCTGTCGAACAAGGCGTACCGAACGGTCGGAAAATGATGTGAGTGTCAGCTCACACCGTTTTATCGGGTGGTTTCGCCTGACGAACCCGCGCCAGCTAGCCCATCGGCTCGGATTTCTTGCAAGAACGGATTGCTGCGGCGTTCATCGCCGATGCGGCTGCCCGGACCGTGGCCGCAGATGAAGCCGACATCGTTGCCGAGCGGCAGCACCTTATCGCGGATCGAATCCAGAAGCTGCTGATGATTGCCGCCGGGCAGGTCGGTGCGGCCGATTGAGCCGTTGAACAACACGTCGCCGAGATGGGCGAAGTTCTGTGTGCGATTAAAATAGATGACATGGCCGGGGGCATGGCCGGGCGCGTGATAGACCTCAAACTCGTGGACGCCGAAGGAAACTTTGTCGCCATCCTTGAGCCAGCGGTCGGGCAGGACGTTGCGCAGTCCTGATATGCCGTAGTTCGCCGCCTGGGTCTCGATGCGCTGCAACAGCGGCAGGTCGTCTTGGTGCGGGCCGACGATGTCGACGCCGAGGGCTTCCTTCAACTCTTTGGCGCCGCCAGCATGGTCGAGGTGGCCGTGCGTCAGCCAGATTTCCTTGATGGTCAGGCCGCTCTTCTCGATCGCCTGGAGAATGAGCGGCACGTCGCCACCCGGATCGACGACGACGCCTTCCAGGGTATCTGGATCGAAGAAGACCGTGCAGTTCTGCTGAAAAGGTGTCACCGGAATGATGCCGGCCTGGAGCATGCCCATAAGCGCCTCGCTTGGTGTCTCGGGTGCTCAGGTATAGTTCGAAACGACGGCAAGGACAGCCTGAATCTGCTGGTGCGCGAGCTGTTTCACGGCAAAAAAACAAGCTGCAACACAAATTTATAGGGTTCGCCGCTTCTCCCATGCAGCGGTAGAATTAGGCTTTTTCTGTATTTTTCAAATGCTTGTCCGTGGTTCTCTGATGTCGCCCATTTGTCGGGCGGCGGCCAGGGGAACATCGTGGAACGCCGCGCGTTGTCCGGCCATCGAAACCAAGGAGACGCTCACATGACCTTGAAGAGAAACATCCTACTGGCTGGAGCCGTGCTCCTGGCGACCGGCGGTCTGGCGCAGGCGGAGATGGTCGCGACCACGGTCAACGACCTCAACGTCCGCGCAGGTCCGGGTCCGCAATATCCTACAGTCGGCCTTGCTACCCGCGGCTCGACCGCAGTGCTCGATGGCTGCATCGAAGGCAGCCGCTGGTGCCGCGTCGACGTCAACGGCATGCGCGGCTGGGTCTATGCCGATTATCTGCAGATGGATTATGGCGGCAACCAGGTGATCGTCGAGCAGCACCGCGCCGAAATCGGCGTTCCCGTCGTCACTTACGAGTCGACCGCCAGCGTCGTCCCGGCTGACCCGCAGCCGGCGCCAGGCGACGAACTGATCGGCCCGGTCGGGGCTGTCGAGACCATCACTCCGCCGGAGACTGTGCGCACCTATATCGAAACCAATCCAATTGATACGGTGCGGCTCGGCGGCGATGTCGTCGTCGGTGCCGAAGTGCCGGATGATGTCACATTCCAGACCATCCCCGATTATGAATACCGCTATACCAGGATCAACGACCGTCCCGTGCTGGTCGATCCCGGCACGCGCCGGATCGTCTATGTCTATCAATAAAATGGTCGATCAAGCTGAATCGAGGCGGCCACCGGGCCGCCTTTCGTTTGAGAAGACTTCGCGACCCCGGCGGTCGCTGGCTCTTCGCCTTAATCCCGCATCGGTTGATTTTTCTTCACGCTTTTTTTCTCGAATATGACAAAATGCTGATATGCCGAAGGTTCGGCATATTGGCGGCGATCGGGGAGATCGCCAGAGGAGGAAATCATGGAAGCCCTACTTCCGTTCATCGTCCAATTGATTGCCGGTGCCATCGGCGGCAATGCTGCGAGCGCCGCCTTGAAGCAGCATGCGATCAATGTCGTCGCCCGTACGATTGCCGGCGCGATCGGCGGTGTCGGCGGCGGCATGCTGCTCGGCATGGTCGGCGGGGACGTTGCAGCGACCGGGCTGATTGCCGAGGGTATCGGCGGCCTGATCGGCGGCGGCATTCTCTCGACGCTCGCCGGACTGGTGATGGCGCGGGCGGGCGCATAGGTAGCCCGACCGCACCGATCATGTGAAGGGCTTATCCGGCGGCGATCGCCGCCGGATAGAATGCAGTCGGCCTGCGCCGAAACGCCCATCATCCCGCTGCCGCGCCAGGCGATCGGCCTGACACCTCCGGCGCTCCACGCGCCATGCCTGTTGATTGTTGTCCCCATTACGTTTTATCCACAGATGCAGGGGGAAATTGCGCGGTGCGCCGGATGGGCCTTGGTTCCAAGAAATGCCAAGCAGATAAAGGTCCCTGCGGGGCTGCCGCAGGGTTCGGAAAGCCGGCAGTGACGCAAATTTAAGTCAATAAAACTGACCTATCCCCGCGAAACGTCCCGCAGTGCGGAGAAGAGAAAGGAAAGCCGAGTGTCACGACAGACCGGTCCGAAAACGGGCAAGCCGGAGCCGTTGGCCACGCCGATGGAAGATACCGAGACGATCGATTTCGAGATCATCGAGCTGTTCTTCTTTGCTTATCGCGACTTCGTTTCCGATCCCGACGCCATCCTCGAAAAGAGCGGTTTCGGCCGGGCGCATCATCGTGTCGTGCATTTCGTCAACCGCAATCCCGGCATGACGGTGGCCGATCTTCTCGACACGCTGAAGATCACCAAGCAGAGTCTTGCAAGGGTGCTGAAACAGCTGATCGATTCAGGCTATATTCGCCAGGTGGCGGGGCCTGAGGACCGGCGGCAGCGCAAGCTTTATCCGACGAAATCGGGGCGCGAGCTGGCGCTTGCGCTCGCAGAGCCGCAATCGCGCCGCATTGAGCGGGCATTCGAAGGAGCCTCCGCGCAGGTGCGGGAGGGGGTGAAGGCCTTCCTCGGGGGCATGCGGGATAGAAAGAAGGCGGACTGAATGGCGGTCAAGACAGGTATTTCCGATGATGCGGCGCATCTGCTGGTGGTTGACGACGACTCCCGCATCCGCGCGCTGCTCAATCGTTATCTTGCGGAGAACGGTTTTCGCGTCACCGTCGCGGCCGACGGCGCCGAGGCGCAGCGTAAGCTTGCGGGTCTCGATTTCGATCTCATCATCATGGATGTGATGATGCCTGGTGAATCTGGCATCGACGTCACCCGCGGGCTTCGCGCCATCAAGAACGTGCCGATCATCATGCTGACGGCGCTGGCGGAATCGGGCAACCGCATCGAAGGCCTCGAGGCCGGCGCCGACGACTATCTCTCCAAGCCCTTCGATCCGCGCGAGCTGGTGCTGCGCATCAACAACATCCTGCGTCGTAACGCCGGCGGAGAGGGGCTGAAGATCGAACAGGTGATGTTCGGGCCCTATACTTTCTCCTTGACCCGCAAGGAGTTGAAGAAGGCCAGCGAGGTGATCCGACTCACCGACCGCGAGCAGGAAATCATGCTGCTCTTTGCGCGGCGCGCCGGTGACACGATCCCCCGGCACGAGCTGATCGGCAACGACACCGAGGTCGGCGAGCGCACGATCGACGTGCAGATCAACCGGCTCAGGCGCAAGATCGAGGAGGATCCGGCCAACCCCGTCTGGCTGCAGACAGTGCGCGGGATCGGATACAGGCTGAGCATCGACTAAAGCGCGGCGCGATCTTTCAGATTCGCTTGTCGCGCTTTAGATCTTTGTTTTTGCGCATGTCGCATCTCAAAACCGCTGCACACTTTTGCGCGACATGCTTTAGATTTGAGGAAACGGGCATGATGCCGATAAAGGTTCACACTTTCCGGCACAATGCTCTGAAAGGCCAGGGCCGACCTTGATGGCGACAATCGACAGCTTGCGGCGGGAAGACCGCGCTCCTGCTGCGGGCTGGCGCTGGATCGTCCGCTGGCTGCGGCGCCGATTGCCCACCGGGCTTTACGCACGCTCGCTGCTGATCATCATCATTCCGATGGTGCTCTTGCAATCCGTCGTCGCCGCCGTCTTCATGGAGCGCCACTGGCAGATGGTGACGGAGCGGCTGTCGCTCGCCGTCACCCGCGACATCGCCGCGATCATCGAGATCGTTGAGACCTATCCGCAGAATTCGGACTATGGCGAGATTATCCGCATCGCGCGTGATCAGCTCAACCTGCAGATCTCGATCGAGCCCGACGGCGACCTGCCGCCGCCGCGGGTCAAGCCGTTCTTCTCGATCCTTGACGGCATCCTCAGCGACGAGATCACCGACGAGATCCACCGGCCCTTCTGGATCGACACGGTCGGCAACTCGAATCTGGTCGAGATCCGCATCAAGCTGGAAAACAAGATCCTCAGGGTACTGGCCAAACGCAGTCAGACCTATGCCTCGAATACCCATATCTTCATCGTCTGGATGGTCGGCACCTCGCTGGTGCTAATCGGTATCTCGATCCTCTTCCTGCGGGGACAGATACGCCCGATCCTAATGCTGGCGCGGGCGGCCGAAAGCTTCGGTAAGGGGCAGAAGCCCGACAATTTCTATCCGCGCGGCGCCGACGAGGTCCGGCGCGCCGGCCTTGCCTTCATTCTGATGCGCGAGCGCATCGAGCGGCAGATCGAGCAGCGTACGGCGATGCTCTCCGGCGTCAGCCACGATCTGCGCACCATCCTCACTCGCTTCAAACTGCAACTGGCGCTCGCCGGCGACAATCCCGACCTGCATGGTCTGAACGATGACGTCAATGATATGCAGACGATGCTGGAGGCTTACATGGCTTTCGCGCGCGGCGAGGTCGAAGAGGATGTCGGCGAACTGAAGCTCAGCGAGATCTTCGCCAAACTGGAAGCCGATTTCGCCCTGCACGGCAAGACATTCGCCTATTCGATTGAAGGCGACGACGAGATATCGGTCAGGCCGAACGCCTTTATGCGTCTCGTCACCAACCTGGCCTCGAACGCGCGCCGCTATGCCAACAGGCTCGACATCGAAGCCAAACACAACGCCAAATGGCTGACCGTTATCTTTGACGATGACGGGCCGGGCATTCCGGAGAAGAATCGCGAGGACGTGTTCAAACCGTTCTTCCGGCTGGACGCGGCGCGCAACCTCGATGCGTCGGGCACCGGGCTCGGTCTTGCGATCGCCCGTGACATTGCCCGCAGCCATGGCGGCAACGTCACGCTCGGCGACAGCCCGCTTGGAGGCTTGAGGGCGACGATCCGCATTCCGGCTTAAACACTCGTTGCCGTGAGCTTTACGGCATTGCGTGCATCGAAATCGCCGAGGCGCTCGACGATCCATCGCCAAAGCGTTGCGACCTGCATGAGAAGGTCGAATCCGAGCGGCGTCAATTCATATTCGACGCGCGGCGGCACCTCGGGATAGAGTGTGCGGATGATGAGGCCGTCGCTTTCGAGGGTACGCAGCGTCTGCGTCAGAACTTTCTGACTGATGCCCTCGACCCGCTCCATCAGACGCGAGAAACGTAAAGGCGCGCCGGCATCGGAGAGCACGTGCAGGATGCGCAGCGGCCATTTTGCCGCCGCCCGCTCGATCAAGGCGCGCGCTCGCGCATCCTGTTCATCCGTCATGTTGCTGCAGAAATCGAATATGTCGCCGGTCACCTTTGTTACCTCGGGGTGCGTATGGATCGTGTTGGTGCCTTCTTTCGATTGGAAACGATAGATCATACATGGGCAGGGAACCAATGAAGAAGAGGTTTCCGATGTCGAAGGTTTGGTTGATTACGGGGAGTTCGCGCGGTCTCGGCCGGGCGCTGGCGGAGGCAGTCCTGGCCTCCGGTGACAATCTGGTGGCGACGGCACGCAATCCGGCCCAGCTTGCCGATCTTTCCGAGCGCTATGGCGGGCAGGTGCTGACGCTGGCGCTTGACGTGACGAACGAGGCGGCAGCGGCCTCAACCGTCGAGGCAGCCGTCAAGAGGTTCGGCCGTATCGACGTGCTCGTCAACAATGCGGGCTATGGCAATGTCGGCTCGATCGAGGATACCAGCCTTGCCGATTTCCGCGCCCAGATCGAAACCAACCTGTTCGGCACGATCATCATGAGCAAGGCGGTGATCGCCTTGATGCGTGGGCAGGGGGCGGGCCATATTATTCAGTTCTCCTCCGTCGGCGGGCGTATCGGGCCTGCCGGCCGCGGCGCTTATTCGGCGGCAAAATTCGGTATCGAGGGTTTCTCCGAAGTGCTGGCGAAGGAGGTTTCGCCATTCGGCATCAAGGTGACGGTGGTTGAGCCCGGCGGCTTCAGGACGGATTTCGCCGGCGCTTCGACAGTGCTTGCCGAGGGGCGGGCGGAATATGCGGAAACGGTCGGCGCCACGGTGCGCTTTCAGCGCGAGTATGACGGCCGTCAGCCCGGCGATCCCGCCAAAGCGGCTGCGGTCATTATCCACATTGCCGGTCTCGACGAGCCGCCGTTCCGGCTGCTGCTTGGCAGCGATGCGGTGCGCAACGTCGAGAAGGCGGATGCAGCGCGCATCGCAGCCGACCGGGAATGGCGCGCCGTCAGCGTCTCGACCGATTTAGAGCCTGATGCCGAGGTGGGACCGATGCCTTGGGAAAAGAAGGCCGGGTGAAGGGGTCCAAAAAAGCAAAAGCGCCGCTGAGAAGCGGCGCTTTGTACCAGAGATAGTCGAGCGTTCAGCCGGCGGTGCAGAAGTGGCTGCGGCCGTCATAACCGATATAGGTGCCCGTGCGCGGATCGAACGAGCGGTAGCGATAGGAGCAATAACGCTCCCATTGCGGCGACCAGGGCTCCACCGCCGTGCGGACCGGCGCATAGTATCGCGGCTGTTCGACATATCGTGGCTCTTCGACATAGACACGGCGTGGCGCGCGATAGACCGGTGCCGGCTCATAATAATCCGGCTCGTAGGCCGGGTCGATATAACGGCGCTCTTCGTAAACGGGGCCGTTATTGGCATTGGCTATGGCGGAGCCGACGATCAGGCCCGTCGCAAGGCCGACCGCGCCGCCGACAAGCGCATCGTTGCCGCCGTGCCGGCGCCAATGGCGATCGCGAGCAGATGCCTCGCCGATGGCGGAGAGGGTAAGTGCGGCAGCCGTTGCCGTCAGCAGAAGAGTTTTTGCGAGCCTGTTCATGAGCAGAGAGTCCTAATCCCGGGAACCGAACCCCGGTTCCTTTCTCGATGATGCTAGTCCTACCGTTTGCTAGCTGAACGAAGGCTGAATGATAAAACCCGGCATTGCTGCCGGGCTTCAACTCGAAATTCGACAGCCTTGTTAAGGGTTCAGCCCGCAATCTGCAGATTGACGGCCTTGGGGCCCTTGCCGCGGCGATCCGGCTCCGTGTCGAAGCTTACCTTCTGGTTTTCCGTCAGACCGGCCAGCCCGGAGGCCTGGACGGCAGAAATGTGAACGAAGATATCGGCGCCGCCCCGGTCCGGCTTGATGAAGCCGAAGCCTTTGTCGGTATTGAAGAATTTTACAGTGCCAGTCTCGGCCATGCGTCAGGTCCTTTTCTCTCTGCCCGCCATCCACACGGGCAGCATCATAGCATTGCCTCCTTGCGGGAGGCGTTGGCAGGCAATTCTTGAAATGTGAGAAAAAGGTCCCCTCTACCTCGGCCTGCCCCAGGCAGGACTTTCGCCTGCCTTTTTCGGAACCGGCTGACCGGAATATTAGCGTTTCCGGCGCGCAAATACTTAAGGACTTCCCATGCTCGCAAAATGCCCGAACGAGGCGAGAGTGCGGCGTTTCCGGGATTTTGGCAAGCAAAAGTTTTTTAACGTGTCATTCAGGGCACACTCCCGCCGACAGCCAATTTGCGCAAAACACAAAATTTCCTTCGCCGAAGGGAACATGATTAACGTTTTGTATCGTCTGCAATATAAATTTCGAGCAGATTTTGCCAAAAATGCAACGGGAACGCGTTGTTCCGGTGCAGTGAATTTTTTTTGGATTGCCCATCCACCCATATTTGAAAGCGTGTTCAGGCGGCCCGCAGGCCCCGGCGGGTGAAGCTCGGCACGAGTTCGACCACAAGCATAGCGATAAACATTAGCGCGCAACCTGTATAGCCCGTCGCCGACATCGACTCACCGAGCAGCAGCGCTGCGAGCGATGCGCCGAAAAGAGCTTCGGAAGAGAGGAAGATCGCCGCCTGCGAGGGCGTCGTGTAGCGCTGGCCGATCACCTGCAGCACGAAGGCCAGACCAGAGGAGAAGATGCCGACATAGAGGATCTGCGGGGCTGCGGCCCATACTGAGGAGAGACTGATCGGTTCGGAGGCGGCCGCCATTGCCAGCGCGCAGACCGCGGTGATGGCGAATTGCGTGACGGAAAGCGCCAGCGGCCTTGCGGTCTCGGCGACCGTCGTGCCGGCAAGGGTGATCTGGATCGACCAGAAGACGGCGCAGACGACGGTCAGCAAATCGCCTGACGTCAGCGCCGAGAGATGACCGCCGGACAGCAGGTAAATGCCCGCGACGGCCATCAGTGCGCCCGGCCAGATGATCCAATGCGGGGCACGGCGCAGGAAGAACACGGCGATCAGCGGCACGAAGACGACATAGAGGCCGGTGATGAAGCTGGAGTTCGTCACTGTCGTCGTCTGCAGCCCCACCTGTTGCGTGGCGGCGCCGCCGAAAAGGGCAAGACCGGCATGTAGAGTCTCGCATGCCGCTTGCTTGTCTTCGCCTTGGCCTTGCGCGCTTCGAAAAAGGCGAAAGGCAGCACGGCAAATGTGGCGACGGCAAAACGCAGGCCGATGAACCAGAACGGGCCGATCGCCTTCATCGCCGTCGACTGCGCGACGAAGCCGCCGCCCCAGATGGCGGCTGCAAGCAATAGGAGGAGATTCGCCTGAACGCGCGTCATGTCGACCTCTATGGGATGGGTATATCCCCAGCGGTTAACAGTTGCGTTTCCTTTCGGCAAGGGTGAAGACTTGATGCCTGAGGACGAAGGCGGGGGCATGCGACGCGGAGAGGGGCGGTCGACCGGGGATAGAGCGGCTCTAAAGACGGCAGGCTATTCCGGCACGCCGCTTGCCAGAAAGCTCGGGCTTGCGCGCGGACAGGCGGCTGCTCTTCTCGGCGTTCCCGAAACGATTGACGACATCCATGACTTCGATGGTTTTGCCTCGGTCGCCCTTGCGCTTCCGGAGACGCCTCGGCGGGCGTTCGACTATGTGCATCTGTTTGTGACCGAACGGGCGGCGCTGGAGGCTGTCGCGACTAAGCTCATCGATGTTTTAAAGCCGGAAGGTGTGCTCTGGATCTCCTGGCCGAAAAAGAGTTCGCGGGTGCCGACCGATGTCACAGAGGATGTGCTGCGGGAAATTCTGCTCCCAATAGGTCTGGTTGACGTCAAGGTCTGCGCTGTCGAAGAAACCTGGTCAGGGTTAAAATTCGTCATCCGCAAGGAGCTGCGCGGAGCCTTGTGACGTCTCAGCCGTTGTCGGCTTGTGCTCTGGAAACCCTGAGCAGCGCGCCATCATCCTCATCAGTCACAAACAGCAACGCGCCGTCGGGTGCGACGACGACATCGCGGATCCGGCCATATTCGCCCTCGAACAGGCGCTCTTCCGCGACGAAGGCGCCGCTGTCGTCGCGCTGCATGCGCGAGAGCAGTTGGAATTTCAGCGCAGCGACGATGAAATCGCCGTCCCATTCCGGAAACATGGCGCCGCGATAGACGGCGAGTGCGCCGGGTGCGATCGACGGATCCCAATAATGCAGCGGCTGTTCCAGCCCTTTCTTAGCGGTGCCTTCGCCGATCTCGGCGCCGGAATAGTCGCGGCCATAGGTGATGATCGGCCAGCCGTAATTCTTGCCCGCCTCGGGCTGGTTGATCTCGTCACCGCCGCGCGCGCCGTGTTCGACGGTGTAAAGCTTGCCGTCCTTGGCGTCGAAAGTGATGCCCTGCGGGTTGCGATGGCCTTTCGACCAGATTTCCGGCAGCGCCTTGCCGCCGTTTTTGAAGGGGTTGTCGGCGGGAATGCTGCCGTCGGCATTGATGTGGATGATCGAGCCGGCATCATCCTGCCAGTCCTGCGATCGATCGCGGTCGCCGCGGTCGCCGACGCTGATGAACAGCGTGCCATCAGGGGCGATCGCGATGCGCGAGCCATACTGAATATTGCCCGAGGTGAAGCGCCGCATGGTGAAAACAGGTGTAACGGCGTCGAGTCGCTTTTCGTCATTGGACAGCGTGGCGCTGAAGGCTTCGGTGCCGGACCCCTTGGCATTGGCAACGGCGGCGGTGAAATAGAGCTTTCTTGATGTCGCAAAATCCGGGGCGAGCGCCACATCCATCAGCCCGCCCTGGCCACGGGCGCTGACCTTGGGCACGTTGCCGATTGGCTCGGAGAGCTTGCCGTCGCGGATGATGCGCATGCGGCCCGGCCGCTCCGTGACGAGATAGGCGCCGTCGGGCAAGACCTCGACCGCCCAGGGATGGTCGAGCCCGTCGGCGAGCTTTTCGACACGGACCGTGGGACCTTGTGTGTTGACGGTGTCGGCGGCTTCAGCCGATACGGCACCGAACAAAAAAAGCGCTGCGGCGAAATGGAAGGCGGACAGTCTCTTCATCTTGTTTCCCCGTCGTCTCTCCAGCCTCAAAGCTGGAGCGGACAGGGGAGGGCTTCAACCCTCATTCGGCCTGCAATAACGACTTTGTGTTCGCCCGTTGAACGGAACCTGTCGCCTCGCTATCGACCAGTTCGGCTTCGAGGATGTAGCGCAGCGGCCCGCGTTCGGTCGTGTCGAAGGGCCAGCAGGTGGTCAGCACCAAGTGGCGGCCGTCGGAGGCGGGATCGATGCCGCTGGCATTCCAGGGAGCGACGCGGCCTTCGCCGGCCTTGAAGGTCAGGACCTTGCCGTCACGGCGGGTGACTTCGATGGCGTCGCCCGGTTTTATATATTGCAACCAGCGAAAGTGAGTGTCGCGATGGGCGGCGATCACCGCGGTGCCTTGATCGCCTGGCTGCGGCGTGTTGGCGAGCCAGGCCGGACCAAAGGCGAGCGCTTCGCCGGAAGCGCCGGAAAGCACGATTGCCTCCTTGCCGAGGCGCGGTGCGCGCACCTTGGCCTCCGTGGTGAAGTCCGCCCAAGGCCAGGGTTTCGTCGCTTCGCCCCGCAGTTCGGCAGCGAAGGCGTGTCTCAGCAGCACCTGGGAAAGCTCCGCCTTCGCCTTCAGCAGGAAACCGTCGCCGATCAGCGCCAGGCCGTAGAGCGCAAGGCCGGCAATCCCAATGGCGATCGCCTTTTCGATCGACGAAAGACGCCAGAGGAAGAAGCCCTTCTTCTGGCGCGCCTTCGGTCTGTCGTGGGCTGTGGCCGCGGCCATGGCGAGTTCCAGGTAGGTCGGAAGCGGCTCGAATTCAGCCGCCCCCTCGTTCCTATCGGCAGGGCGACTAGCGGCCATTGCGCCTGCCTCCGACAATGAAGACGCCTTTGAGGCGCCGGCGCCACACTGCCAGGCCGCTTGCCGCCATCAGCGCCAAGAGCAGCATGGTAAGCCCGCGCATGATCTGTTCGTCGGCGCGGGTCGCCGTCTGCGGCAGATTCACGGTCGAAGTTTTCTGCGCGATCATAGTGGCGGCCTTCGCGGTCGGAGCTGCGGCCATCAGGTTTGCGATCCCGGGCGATGGGCCGCGCCCCTGGATGACGGCGGCAGCCTGCTGCGGTCCGAAACCCTCCGTCGGCATGATGGAGCCGTGGTGCTGCCCGCCGCCAGGCGGCACAGCATTTTCGCCGAACACCTTCCCGAAATCCCAACCGTCGGGCAGGTTGAGCGGCAGCTTCGCCGCGCCGAGCGGCTCGTTTGCCGGCCGTGACGGGGTGACGTCGACGGCGACGAGGCTGGTGACGCGGGAGACTAGGTGGTGGGCAAGCGCCACCGTCTCGATATCCTTGTCGAGCGCGGCAGGATCCTGGCGTTGATAGGCGCGGGCTTCGAAATCGTCGATCTTGCGCCGCGCCCAGAGCTTGGAGATGCCGTTGCCGTCGGCTGCGTGAGCGATATCCATCTCGACGCGCCAGGGCTGGTCGCCCGTCTTGCCGACGATCTGCAGCTTGCCGGCGGGCTTGTCCTGCGGCAGTTCCGCCGTCAGCACCACGGGCTCGCCGCTGTAGAGGTCGGGCATCGGGTTCGGCGTGATGTCCTCGGCTTGCGTGCCTTCGAAGGTCGCGGCGATATCGGTCATTGCGGGGTTCTGCAGCTTGGCAAAGAGCTCGCCCATGCGGCTTGCCACCTGATCGGCCGAGCCGATCTGGGTGAAGGTGCCGCGGCCGATTTCGGCGGCCTTGATCATGAAATAAGTGTTCGGCGCCGAGCCGATCCCGACGGTGAAGACGCGGGCATCGCCGCGGTTTGCGGTGATTTCCTGGAAGAGCTGCTGTTCGTTGCCGATCGCGCCGTCGGTCAGGAACACGACCTGGCGCAGCGCGCCGCTTGCGACCGGACCCTGGTTGCGCAGCGCATCCTCAAGGGCAGGGAGCATTTCCGTGCCGCCGTCGGCGGTCAGGCCCCTGACATAGGCAATGGCCTTTTCGCGGTTATCAGGGGTGGCGGCGACGAGGCCGTTGAAATAGTCGGTCATCGTATCGTCGAAACGGATGACGTTGAAGCGGTCGTCCTTACTCAATCTGGAGATGGCGAGCGCCAGGCTCTGCCTTGCCTGCTCGATCGACTGGCCGGACATGGAGCCGGAATTGTCGATGACGAAGATGACCTCGCGTTTTGCCGGTGATACTCCCGCGTCTGGCGCCGTCGGGGGAGTGACGAAAGCGAGCAGATAGGTCTTGCCGTCCTTGACCTCGCGAAAGAGACCGGCACTCGGCATCTTGCCGGGAGCAGCCTTCCAGGTGAGCTCGAAATCCTTGTCGGCGGGGACGGCATCTCCCTTCAGGCTGATCGTCCTCGCCTGGTCGCCGTCCTGTCCAATATCGACCGCGTGAAAGGACGATGTGACGTCGCCGAGCGGAAAACCCGCCTTGAGGTTGACGGTCAGCGAGACCGGGTTGATCTTGGCATTCTCGCGCGGATCGAGCACCGGCGCTTCGATCTTCTCGCGGTTTTCCACCGGATCGCGCGGCGTGGCGAAGCCGGCGCCGTTGTTGAACTCGACTGTCTGGACGATCGGCGCTGGATTGTATCGCGGCGCGACGACCATCGGGAAGCGCAGCGAGAACTCGCCGCCCGACTGGCGGACCGTCTGCTGATATTCAATCTGCACGACAATCTCTTCGTCGGGGCCGATATGGCGACCTGATTGGTGAAGATGTTCGGCCGCTGCTGTTCGAGCAATGCCGTCTTCTTGCCTTCGGCCTTGGCCTGCTCGTAGATATCGCGGGCTTCTTGGCGCGGTTTGAGCTGGCCTTCGATAAAGCGTTCGCCGATCTGCATCTTCAGCGCGTCGACGGCGGAATTCTCCGGCAGCGGAAAGACATAGGTGCCCTCGACCCAACCCTGGCTCGGGTTCTGGAAGCGCTGCGTCACCTTCACCCTGGCGATCGGGCCAGAAACGTCGATGGCGACGTCGGTCTTCAGCCGCGGCGCTTCGACGTAGAAGCCGGGCTCCTTCGACGGGAAGAGCAGCGAGCCGCTGTTGACATCATTCGGCCGGACAAGGGCCGCGAGCTGACCGGATGTCTGCTGCGCCTCGGCGCGCGCGGCGGAGGCAAGTCCCAGCATGGCTGCGAGGCAGGCGACAAAGGCGGTGGCGGCGACAAGAAATGAAATGGAAATCCGGCGCATGCGCATGCGCCCGATGGCGAGCTCATCTTCCAGAAACATTGGCGTACCCTCAATAACCAATTTCGGATGACGCAATGATGCGGCTTCGATCTCGGCGCGCTCGCGACCGAATTGCGGCGGCGTGCGGCATTTGTTGAGGCTTATTCGTGGCGATGACGAAACCCGACGATCTGTCTGATTTAAAAGGACATAGGTGACTAAAAGCGATGCGAAAGTGTCGGTGGTCGGAGGGGTCACCGAGCATCCACTTTTGTCGCGGCTCTCATGGAGGGGTGATCCTGTAGACCAGCAAGTCCTCTGAATCCGTAAGCTTGGTTGCGGTCCTGTCCAGATAATCGATCACGCCCTTATGATGTTCGACGAACAGCAGGCCCTGCTTGTCCATGGCGTTCTTCGCGACGCCGAACAGATCCGCGCCCTGCGCGCGCAGTTCCTCGAGCTGTGCGATCGCGGTGGCGTCATCCGCGACGAATTTCGACCATTCGGAATCGCCTCCGCCAGGCGGGAATACCCAGCCGCGCGCCCTGCTGTAGTAAACTGCGACGGGATCACCGACGTCGGGCGCGATGGCGACGACGAGGTCGCCCGGTTGCGTCAGCCGCGCCAGTTCCTCGCCAAGAAGCTTGCCCTTCATCGCGATTGGCTTCTTCATCGTCCTGACGAGGGGAAGGGTCGACCAGCCGAGCGCTATGGCCACGATACAGATCGAACGAAGCATCACCGCCGGCGTCAGAAAGGTACTCGATGAAAGCCTAGCCAGAAGAAGCGCGCCATGGCCGCAGAATATCGCGACCGGCACGTGGAAGATGTGGAAGTTCCACACATTGCTGGTGATCTCGCCCGCCGCCGCCAGATAAAGAATTAACGCCGCAGCCAGCCACACATAGGGAATGGCCGAAAGGATGCGTTGCTTCGGGTCTTCGGCCGGTCTAGGCGGCATCCACATGCCGACGGCGAACAGCACCATGAATGGATAGCCGTAGAACCATAAGACCGAAGTGTTCCATGCGGATTTGAAGTAGAACCTGTCCCTGACATATGTCCAGAAGCCGTAATCCCAGATATAGCCGCCGCTGCCGGCGAAATGAAACGGCGGATAGCTGCGGGCGAGATAGATCGCCCAGTTGAAATAAGCGCCGATAATGGCCAGGCTAAAAAGCCCTGACAGCAAGACCAAGCTCGCCTGCTTCCATCTCTTCTCCAGAATCCAGCACACCATCAGATAGACGATGACGGCGCCGGCGGCGATGCCCGGAGGCTTTGACAGCACGCCGAGCGAGAAGCTGGCCGTGGCGAGGGGCAAGAGCCAGCCTCTGCCGCCGACCCAGTATTTGGCGAACAGCCAGACACCAAGAGTGACCAACGCCAGCATCGCGGGATCGGGAAGAAACGAGCTGTCAATCTGGATTGCCGCCGGCATCAGCGTGTAGGCCAATGCTGCCGCGTGCCCGTGCATCTCGCCCCAGCACAGCGCCGTCATCCTGTGTAGCGAAAACACGGTCAGCAGGCCGAAGAGGGCTGCAACCACGCGGCCGAACCAGTCGTGCCAGCCGAAGAGTTGGTAGAGCAGGGCTGTAATGTAGCTGACGATCTGGAACTCGCGGCCCTGATAGCTTGGCCCAGGCCCGGTCCAGCTGACCTCGGGAAAGAAGATGTTCCAGCTGCGCTGCTGGAAGTTGTCGGCCATCATGGCGGTGCTTATCTCACGCCAACTGAAGCCGTCGACCAGCGGCAAGGTGATCCTGTGGAATCTGAAGACGATCGCAATAATCAGGATCCCCAGCAAGATCGCCGTGTCGAGGTTCAGATAGTTGCGGGCACCCATTTCCCGGTCGATCGTCTCCTGCGGGTATTGCCGACTTCCGGGCCGATTCAATTCCAGTTCGTCCGGCGCGAGACGCAGTGGTGCGGAGGGCTTGCGGGGCGGCTTTCTCATGCCGGCAGTTCATCAGCAGCGGCTTAAAAAGCAATTCATCCAAATTGAGTATTGACCCTCCTCCTCGTGCTAAGATGGCAAGAACCCCGGCTCGCCCTGTGTGGCGAAAACGATCAATAAGAATCATTGCCCCATCACGCCTTTGCGCTTGAAATGCCGTCATACATTGGACATAGAGCTAACCGCAGAACTCCGGTCCCGGCTTTCTGCCCGTTTCAACCATTAGGACCGATATCATGGCCTTCCTTGCCGATGCTCTTTCCCGTGTGAAGCCTTCAGCCACTATCGCCGTCTCTCAGAAGGCGCGCGAGCTGAAAGCAAAAGGACGCGACGTCATCGGCCTCGGCGCCGGCGAGCCGGATTTCGATACGCCCGAGAATATCAAGAAGGCCGCCATCGACGCGATCAACCGCGGCGAGACAAAGTACACGCCGGTTTCCGGCATACCCGAACTGCGCAAGGCGATCGCCGCCAAGTTCAAGCGCGAAAACGGCCTGGAATACTCCTGGGAGCAGACGATCGTCGGCACCGGGGGCAAACAGATCCTGTTCAACGCCTTCATGGCGACGCTGAACCCGGGCGACGAAGTCGTCGTCCCTGCGCCCTACTGGGTTTCCTATCCTGAAATGGTGGCGTTGTGCGGCGGCACGCCGGTTTTCGTTTCGGCGACCCAGGAACACAATTTTAAGCTCCAGGCCGCCGATCTCGAAAAGGCGATCACGGCGAAAACCAAGTGGTTCATCTTCAACTCGCCGTCCAACCCGACGGGTGCTGCCTATACGCATGCCGAGCTGAAGGCGCTGACCGACGTGCTCATGAAGCATCCGCATGTCTGGGTGCTGACCGACGACATGTACGAGCACCTGACCTATGGCGATTTCAAGTTCGTCACGCCTGTTGAAGTCGAACCAAAGCTTTACGACCGCACGCTGACGATGAACGGCGTCTCCAAGGCCTATGCAATGACCGGCTGGCGTATCGGCTATGCGGCCGGCCCGATCCAGCTCATCAAGGCGATGGACATGATCCAGGGCCAGCAGACCTCGGGCGCGACGTCGATCGCCCAGTGGGCGGCGGTCGAGGCGCTGAACGGCACGCAGGACTTCATCCCTGAGAACAAGAAGATCTTCGAAGGCCGCCGCGATCTCGTCGTGTCCATGCTGAACCAGGCCAAGGGCATCGTCTGCCCGGTTCCGGAGGGCGCTTTCTACGTCTACCCGTCCTGCAAGGGCTTGATTGGCAAGACCGCACCTTCCGGCAAGGTCATCGAGACGGATGAGGATTTCGTCTCCGAGCTTCTAGAATCGGAAGGTGTGGCCGTCGTTCATGGTTCGGCCTTCGGTCTCGGCCCGAACTTCCGCATCTCCTACGCAACCTCGGAGGATTTGCTCGAGGAAGCCTGCCGCCGCATCCAGCGCTTCTGCGCCGCCTGCAAGTAAGCCGGTTGCGATAACATCGATCGAAGGCCCGCCGGCAACGGCGGGCCTTTTTGTTTGCGCGTTGACGATGTGGCTGCATGTGGCTACATTTGTGGCATGAAGACCGTGACGATCCGCGACGCGAAGAACCGCCTGACCGAGCTTGCCCGCGAGGTCGAGGAAGGCGAGACCATTATCGTGACCCGCAACGGCAAGCCGGTTTTCGATCTCGTGCCGCATCAGAAGCGTGGCGGTTTAAACTTGGAGGCCGGTCAGGCTTATCTTCGTGCTCGGGGTATCACCAACCCAGTGCCTTTCATCGCGGACGATTTCGACGACCCGCTGCCTGAAGATTTTCTTCTGAGGCCGTTGCCGGAGCCATGAGGCTTCTTCTTGATACCCACATCGCTCTGGCGATCCTGCGGAAAGACGCTGGCCAGCGATTTCCTGAGATCGCCTCGCTGCTTGGCGACAGCAAAACTGTAGGCTTCGTCAGCGTCGCAAGCCTGTGGGAAACGGCGATCAAGGCTCGTCTGGGAAAGCTGGATCCAGGCATGCCGCTTGAAGACATTGCGGGGTCACTCGAAGAAATAGGGCTGATACTGCTGCGGATCGAAATTCAGCACGTCATCACCGCCGCCGACCCGGAGCCGGAGATGCGTGATCCCTTCGACCGCCTGCTGCTGGCACAGTGCAAGGTCGAGGGCTTGCAGCTTGCGACGGTCGACCGATTGCTTGTCAATCATCCGCTGGCGCTGCGGCTATAGGCTTACATCCGGATTGAAGACCTTGCGGCATCGATTCCGCTTTGCCTCGCAAGCCGTTGAATTCCGATTCAAATCGTGCCGGGGAGCGCCAACGGCGCGGGTGATCTCAGGTTGCGGGCGGCCGCCAAACCAACTAGATATCCTGGCATCAAGTTCAAGTTGCCGCTTTGGGGAGGCCGGATTTTGCAGCAGAGTGCCGTCATCGTCTGTTCCGACGTCAACATGCTGCCGGCTGCCTGCTGCACCCTGCTTTCCGTCAAGCGCAATCTGGCGAAGGCCGGCGTCGAGTTCCTGCTTCTCGGCATCGACCTGAAGCCGAACGAGGTCGGCGAGGTCGAAAGCTTCGCGCGCCTGAACGACATGACGATCACCGTGCTGCCCTATGCGACGCCCGATGCCGGACTGCAGGCGCGGGGCCGTTGGTCCGCCGCCACCCTGGCGCGGCTCTATATGGATCTGCAAATTCCCGAGAATATCGAGCGCCTGCTTTACCTCGACGCCGATGTGCTGGCGGTAGCGTCCGTCGACGAACTCTTCACCAGGGATCTTCACGGCAAGGCGCTTGCCGCCGTTGATGACTATGTCATGGCCTTTCCCGAGAAGGCGGGCGCGCGGCAGCGCAAGATCGGCATGGGCGAGGGCGGACGCTACTTCAACGCCGGCGTCTTGCTGTTCGACTGGTCGGTCTGCCGGGCGAAGGGGCTTTTTGCCAAAACCCGGGAGATCTTCGAGGAGCGCTCGCATCTGTTCGAAAACAACGATCAGGATGCGCTGAACGTCACATTCAACGGCGACTGGCTGGTGCTCGATCCGTGCTGGAACACGCAGACGGGACTGCTGCCTTTCGTCGCCCGGCCGGCGATCCTCCATTTCACCGGCCGCAAGAAACCGTGGCAACCCACCGTGCCTTGGGTGCATCGGCAGATGGCAAACCGTTATGTCGAGGATCTCCGCAACACGCCGTGGGCTTCCTTCTGCAAGCAGCCGTCGGCGGCGGGCCGGGTTGGCGGTTTCTTCTCGCATGTGGGAAAGCAGATCGGCGGGCTGACGCGGCTTGCACGGATGCGCGCCTATTTCAGCAACAGCTAGATCGTTCTTGGAAAGTGCATGTGAGCCGATGGAATCAATTCCGAGCGATATCAGGACTACGGCCGCCGAAGATGGCGGAGTGAATCTTTTGACACCGGAAGCGTGGAAGGCGCTGCTGTCGCGCTATTCCCACATCGTGCTTGTGGCGAATAGCGAAGCGGTCGATTTCGAACGGCTCAGAAGCGAGCTGCCGGAGACCGCGCTCTACGTCTTCTTCAACAATGTCTACAAGGTGCTGGACGAGCCTTTCGCCGGTCGTGCGGTGCTGGTTGCCCGTAGCGGCGTCATGGGCGCCAATATCGTCCATCGGCGCGAAGTGGGCGATGTTCTGCGCTTCTTTGCCGGCGATGACTTCCTGGGTGTCATCAATCTTCGCGTCTCCCCGGAGGAAAATTTCAGCGAGGAAAGCCGCTTCAAAGGCGCCAAGGCCCGCCACCTCGACTTGACGCAAATGCTTGACGATCTCTATCCGACGGGCAAAATCGCCACCAGCGGCTTTGCGATGGCGTTCTGGCTCGCCGACCTGCAACTGCCGGGCAAGATCCTGCTTGCCGGCTTTTCGGCTAAGAGAAGCGAGAAGTGGAAGGTCTTCGACGTGCACGATTGGACGTTCGAGCAGATATTTCTGCGCCTCTTTGCCAGAATGGGCTCGATCTCGATGATGGGCGGCGTCGACGCCAGCCCCTATTCGGCGCTCGCCAAAAGATTTCCTGACGTCCCGCCGATCGAGATCGCCATGACGGCGGCCGAAGTCTTGTCCGAGCGGCTCCACAATGCCAACGGCCAGATCGACAGGCTGATGTCGGTCACCAAATCCATTCGCGCCATCGAGAATTTCTTCCGGCGCTTCAAGCCGAAAACCCGGAAAGAGCGCTTCCTCGAAAAGTCGAAGGGATAAGCTGCTTCACCGCAGTGTTCTGTCTTCAAAGCCCCAGCGCCGTCAGCATGACGAAGGCGGAAAAAAGGACGAAATGCGTCATGCCTTCGATGGCGTTGGTCTCGCCGTCGTTGAGATTGATTGCCGCGGCAATCAGCGTGATCGTGACCATCACCGTCTGCACCGGGGTCATCGCCATGATGAAGGGCTGGCCGGTGTAGAGCGCGATCGCTTCCATGACGGGCACAGTCAGGATCACCGTCGACAGCGAGGCGCCCATGGCGATGTTGACCGTTGCCTGCATGCGGTTCCTCAACGCCGCCCTCAAGGCGGTCAATATCTCGGGTGCGGCCGAAATCGCCGCGACGACGACCGCGGTCACTGCGATCGGGGCGCCGCTATCGCGAAGGCCCTCAGCCATAAAAGCCGACATGAACTCCGCCAGCAGGCCGATGATGACGACGCCTGCGAGGATGGTCACGATCGAGACCGCGGCCGACTCCTCGGTGTCGTGCTCGCGGTGATTTTCCTTCTTCCGCTCGGAGCGCGGGTAGCTGTAACTGAAGAAATAGCTGTGCTGCCCGACCTGCATGCGCAGGAAGAGGCCGTAAAGCGCAATCATCGCGACGATCGTGAAGGCGGAATAGTAGTGCCACTTATCCCTCGGCACGAATTCCGGCACGATCATGGAGATGCCCATAGCGGTGAGGATCATCACGCCGTAGGTCTTGCCCGAATTGTCGTTATAGGGCTGCTCGCCGTGTTTAAGACCGCCGAGAAGGGCGGCGAGGCCGAGGATGCCGTTGATGTCGAGCATCAGGGCCGAATAGATCGTGTCGCGCACCAGCGTCGGAGAACTCTCGCCCGTCATCATGATGGCGAGGATGATGACTTCGACGGCGAGTGCTGAAAGTGTCAGGATCATCGTGCCGTAGGGATCGCCGACCTTGACGGCGAGCAGTTCGGCATGATGGGCAACGCGGATCGACGCAAGCACGATGGTGGCGACCAAGGCCGCGGCGGCAAGCAGCGCGACACCGCGTCCCATTTCGAGCACCGTATGCTCCAGGAGATAGGCGATCGCCGCAGCGGCAAGTGCGGCGACCAGATATTTTTCCTCTTTTAAGCGTGAAGCGATGGCCAAGTTTCAGCTCCGGTTCCGATCCATGCCTCTTAACTAAGTCACTGATTCCGGATGGGAAGCGCGCCACGGCGCACTGCTATTTGCAGTCTTCGGCGTTTAATGGAATACTGACCGCCGTCGGGGCCGGAAACAGATCGCGGCATCCTCGTATTCTCGTCAAGCGGTCGCGATGATCCGGATCCTGTCCGGAAGCGTGTCTATGCGCAAAAAATGAGGAGACGGATGCATGATCAAGGTGGTCTACGAAGTCGTGCCGCATGACGGCGGATGGGCCTACAGGTTGGGAGGCGTCTATTCCGAAGCGTTTCCAAGCCATGCCGAGGCGCTTGAAGCTGCGCGTATCGTCGCGGCCGAACAGCAAGTCGGCGGCGATTCCGCCGAGATCAGCTGGCAGGATGAAAACGGCAAGTGGCATGAGGAATACGCCGAGGGCGGAGACCGGCCGGAAACGGAAGTGGTAGACGGCCTGTGGCAGGATCGCGCGGCCGGAGCCCCGCACGGCGCGTAACGCTAAGCATTGCCCTTCAATGCCCGCGCAACGATCGTGTCGACAAATTCACGCTTCTGCGCGGTATAGCGATCGCCGTCCGTTCTGAACTTGGCTGCCAGTCTGCATTTGAGCGTGGCATACTTGCTCGCCGACTCCGGATGCGCGATGAGATAATCCCGGAAAGCCAGCCTGTTTCGATGTGTGCCGTTGCCGGCCGGGCAAAGGTAGACACGCTCCGCCGGTACCGAACCTCTCGATAAGAATGCCCAGACCTCGTCGTCATAGCGATTGCCGCGCGGTTCATAGGCTTCCGCCAGCAGCGCCGCTGTGGCATCTGCGATATGCTCGAGGCTGGGAAGAACGATGTCGATATCGATGAGAGGCTTGGCGATCATGCCTGGTATCGACGTGCTGCCGATATGATCGATGAAGAGCGCCTGCGGCAGCCAGGTAAGCAACCGGTTGCGGATGCGCCGGAAATGCGTCGGCCATTGCGGGTCGTAAGGCACCAGTTCAACCAGATTGTGAGGTGTCATGATTATCCTGATTAGAGCAATTTCTGCAAAATGGTGACGCGGCTGGTGTCAGGAATGGCATGAAAAGCAAAGGTATAACGGGACGCCACATTCCGGTGGATATACGCGGGATGCATCGAATTATGCACGATTCTTTTCGGAAATCGATTCCGATTTTGTGACTATCCGCCAAACGCCGTCTGCCGGTCAAAGGTGACGCTCGTGGCGCTCGGCTGCCGGTCCGAACCGCAGCATCGTCAGGTAGCGCCGGCCCTTATTCACTGCAGGGCGGAGGTTAAGCCGCAAGTTCGGAAAGGGCGAGCCGGGCGACCGTCAGAGCCGTCTCGACCTGAGGCGTGTTTGCGTCCCCGAGGAACCAGGCGGCGGAAAGGCCGGAATAGGCGGCAATCCATTGCAAAAGCCGCTTCGGTTCCAGCCTCGCTTCCATCGAGACGATGGCGAGCTGGCGGTGGAAACGGCTGGGATGGGTGATGGTTGGCAGCTCCTCATTGGCAAAGATATTGGCGAAATCGAAGCCGCGCTCGCCATGAAGGCGCTTCGGATCGATCGCCAGCCAGCCGCGTGTCTCGAAATCGAGAATATTGCCGTGGTGAATGTCGCCGTGGAGAATGGTGACTTCGCGCGGATCGGAAAGAAGGGCGTTGGCGACCGTCGAGCAATCGGCAAATGTGCCGCCAGCTTTATCGGCCGTCGATTCCAGTTCACGGAACCAGCGGGTGAGAGGTATTGGATCGGGAAGCGGCTTTTGGCGCGGCGCATGCAGCCTTGCGGCCGTCCGGCAGAGAATACGGCTTGCCTCGTCGTCTTCGCCATTCATCGCCATGGCAAGGAGCGAGCGTTTGCCCGTTGCCCGTTCCAGAAGCACGGCGTCGTCCTCATGGGCGTAGACATGGGCCGCGCCGTCGCCGTCCCACCATTGCATCAGCAGCGCGCCATATTGTTCGTCTTTGTCGGTCGCGACCTTCAGCATGGCGGGCCTATCCTGCCAGAGGACCGGCAGCAGGCGGCTCGAATGGGTGAGGATCGGCTCGCCGTCGGCAATGAGCGACCAGCGATCGAGATAGGGAGCGAACATGGCGACACCGTACAAAGATGGAGCGGAAATGGAAATCCCGCCTCTCAGCGGGATTTCGCAATTCGGATCCGAAAGGCTCAGGCGACTTTCTCGACAGCGGAATAGTCGATGTAACCCTTGGCGGTGCCGCCGTAGAAGGTCGACTGGTCCGGCGTGTTGAGCGGCAAGTTCTTTGCCAGCCGTTCAACGAGGTCGGGATTGGCGATGAAGGGCTTGCCGAAGGCGACGAGATCGGCGCGGCCGCTTTCGACGGAGTCGACCGCCAGGTCGCGATCATAGCCGTTATTGACCATCCACTTGGCTTTGCCGCCGGCCTTTTCATAGGTCCGGCGCAGCGCCTTGTAGTCGAAGGGAGGATTGTCGCCCTGCTGGTAATCACGGTCGCCGCCCGTCTGGCCTTCGATGACGTGGATATAAGCGAGGTCGTATCTGGCCAATCCCTCGACCACATGGGCGAAGGTGGCCTGCGGATTGGAATCGTAGCTTTCGCCCGACGGCGTCACTGGTGAAATGCGGATCGCAGTGCGGCCGGCACCGACTTCTCTCACGACGGCATCCACGACTTCGAAGGCGAGCCGCGTGCGGTTCTCGATCGAGCCGCCATATGGGTCGGTGCGGTCATTGACGCCGTCACGAATGAACTGGTCGAGCAGATAGCCGTTGGCGCCATGGATTTCGACACCGTCAAAGCCGGCGTCGATGGCGGCGCGGGCGGCCTTGCGGTAATCCTCGATGATCCCAGGGATTTCGGCGGTTTCGAGCGCGCGCGGTTCGGAGGTGTCGGCGAAGCTGCCACTGCCGTCGGCGTTGACCAGATAGGTCTTGGCCTTGGCGACGCGATTGGTCGAGGAGACGGGCTTGCCGCCGCCCGGCTGCAGCGTCGTGTGCGAAATACGGCCGACATGCCACATCTGAACGACGATCTTGCCGCCCGCGGCGTGAACGGCGTCGGTCACACGCTTCCAGCCTTCGAGCGCTGCCTTGCTATAAAGGCCGGGCACGTCGGCATAACCCTGGCCTTGATGAGTGATCGCCGTCGCCTCGGTGATGATCAGCCCTGCCGTGGCGCGTTGGCGGTAATATTCGACATTAAGGTCGTTCGGCACCGCACCCGGTGAGCGGTTGCGGGTGAGCGGCGCCATGACGATGCGGTTCTTGACGGTGATGTCGCCAACCTTGGTGGGTTCGAAAAGCTTGGCCATGATGGTCCTTTCTTTTGCGGGAGGATCACTCGGCAGGGGCAAGGGTGGCCTGGCCCCTGGCGGAGAGATGGTCGAACGCCGTTACGCCACGCCGATCAGCCAGCGGGGCTGCGGCGGGCATTTTAAAGATCCTGTGTCAGCTGGTTGAGGAAGGCTGCGATGGTGTCTTCGTTGCGCTTGTAGAAGATCCACTGTCCCACGCGTTTGGTGGTGACGAGACCAGCGCGGTGCAGTGTCCCGAGATGGGCCGAAACCGTCGACTGCGACAGGCCACACCGTTCGAATTGGCTGGCGCAGACCCCCATTTCGAAAGGATGCTCCTGCGTGAGGAAATGTTCCTCCGGATTTTTCAGCCAGTTCAGAATGGCCATCCGGGTGGGATGCGCGAGCGCCTTAATGATCTCGTCTTTGTCCATCGAGGTTTGTCGATCCATAAATCGTATTTTCTCGATATATGGATCGATGCTCATCGATATGCAAATCACGGAGGCGTGAGGGGGCGGCGGTCCGGCGGTGCGCAAATTTTGTGCAAAAAAAAGAGGGCCACCGGAAAACCAGGGCCCTTTTAATTGTGAAGGTCAAAAACCTCCAGAGGGGAACAGCTAATGCGGTGGTACTGGGAGAGAAACCACGAAATGCATCAGCTGGTAGGGATATGGTGCTTCCTTAGGCAGGTTTCAATGCTTTTTTGTGCATGCCTGCTATGCGCCGCACAAATTTTTTGCGACGCAGCATTGCCAAGCGCGTCAAGGCAAAAAAAGAGGGCCGCTGGAAAACCAGGGCCCTTATAAGTGTGAAGGTCAAAAACCTCCAGAGGGGAACAGCTAATGCGGTGGAACTGGGAGGAAAAGCCACCATGTGCATCAGCTATGTGCGATATGGTGGTTTAATGGGCAAACGGCAACCCACATTTGTGCATGCCAGTCATGCGCTCTTTGCATAGTATGGAAAACATTCCATTAATCTGGCTTAAAAATTCCAGTTTCTGGCCTTGCTGACGATAAAATCGCGGAAGGCCTTCAGCTTGGCGGCGTTCTTGATCTCGTCGGGATAGCAGAAATAGGTGTCGAAGGAGGGGACGTCGGCATTGATCGCCAGCTGAATCAGGCCGGGATCGCGGCCGACGATGTAATCCGGCAGGCAGGCGACGCCGATGCCGAGCAGGCAGGCGCGCTTGATCGATGTCTGGCTGTTGATCTGCAGATGTGGGATGCGCTTATTGTCCGACGAGCGGCCGGCGACTTCGAGCCAGTTGACGTCGAGCAGGTAGCTCGGCGCCGGCTCGCCGAAGGTGATGATGCGGTGATTGTCAAGATCTTCGATCTTCTGCGGTTCGCCATGGCGATTGATATAGGAGGGCGCCGCATAGACGTGCATGTGCACGGTGAAGAGTTTGCGCTGGATGAGGTCGGATTGCTGCGGCTGACGAAGGCGGATTGCGCAGTCGGCGTGGCGCATGTTCACATCCACTTCCTCATTGTCGAGGATCAGCTGGATCTGCACATCGGGGTAAAGCTGCAGGAATTCCTGGATCTTGTCGGTCAGCCAGCCCTGGCCGAGACCGACGGTCGTCGTCACACGCAGCTTTCCGGACGGCGTCTCGGTCGTCTCGGTGAGCTGCATCTTTACGGTTTCGAGCTTCAGGAGCACGTCATGGGCGGTGCGGTACAGTAGTTCGCCCTGTTCTGTCAGGATCAGGCCGCGAGCATGGCGGTGAAACAGCTTGGTGCCGACATCCTGCTCGAGCGCGCTCACCTGGCGGCTGATGGCGGATTGGGACAGATGGAGTTTATCCGCCGCATGCGTGAATGAACCCGCCTCGGCCGCTGCGTGGAAAATACGCAGCTTGTCCCAATCCAGTGGCATTCCCCCGCCTCTCATGCCGATCTTACTCCGCGGCCACGGCGACGGGCATGTGGCCCGTCAGATACCGCTCGGCCTCGAGCGCTGCCATGCACCCCATGCCGGCGGCAGTGACGGCTTGACGGAAGGTGTCGTCGGTCACGTCGCCAGCGGCATAGACACCCTCGAGGCTGGTCGCGGTCGAATCCGGCGCGGTCCAGAGATAGCCGTTATCCTTCAGCTTCAGTTTGTCCTTGAAGAGCTCGGTTGCCGGCGCGTGACCAATGGCGACGAAGACGCCGTCGATCGCCATCTCGGTCATCGCGCCGGTTCTGACGTTTCGCAGGCGGGCGCCGGAGACGGATTGCGGCATCGGGGGCTTGGCCGGCGTGCCGGTTATTTCGGCCACCTCGGTGTTCCACAGCACCTTGACGTTCTCCTTGGCGAACAGACGTTCCTGCAGGATCTTCTCGGCGCGGAAGGTATCGCGACGGTGTACCAATGTGACTGACTTGGCGATGTTGGAGAGATAGAGCGCCTCTTCGACAGCGCTGTTGCCGCCGCCGACGACGATCACATCCTTGTTGCGATAAAAGAAGCCGTCGCAGGTGGCGCAGGCCGAAACACCGAAGCCTTGGAAATGCTGCTCGCTTTCGATGCCGAGCCACTTGGCCTTGGCGCCGGTGGCGATGATCAGCGTATCGGCGGTCCAGACCTGGCCGCTGTCGGTGCGGGCGACGAAGGGACGCTGGTTCATGTCGACCTCGGTCACGAGGTCGTTGACGATCTCGGCGCCCACATGTTTTGCCTGCTGCAGCATCTGCTCCATCAGCCAGGGACCCTGGATCGGATCGGCAAAGCCCGGATAGTTCTCGACATCGGTGGTGATCATCAGCTGACCGCCCTGTTCGAGACCGGCGATCAGAACCGGTTTCAGCATGGCGCGCGCGGCATAGACCGCGGCGGTATAGCCCGCGGGTCCGGAACCGATGATGAGCACCTTGGTGTGGCGGGCGGGCATGTTATTTCCTTTCGACTGGCAGGAGGGCGGCGGCTAAATAGCGAATGCGGCCGTTTCGCGGTCCATGCGCCATTTATGAACGACCAATGCTTTTATTCAAGGGCAGCCTTGCATTACCAACAAGGCAAATCACCCTGTTGTGCAAGAATCCGTCATCAGCGTGAAACTTTCTTGCGTATTCCGCGGCTTTATATAGAAGCTCGCCGCGGAGAATTAAAGAAAGGCCATGATGTGGGTCGCACCGAACTCGACGTCATCGACATAAAGATCCTCCGCGAGCTGCAGGCCGACGGCCGCATGACCAATGTCGAGCTCGCCGATCGCGTCGGCATTTCGGCGCCGCCCTGCCTGCGCCGGGTGCGCAAGCTCGAGGAAGCCGGCATCATTGAAGGCTATCACGCCATGCTGAACAGCCCGAAGCTAGGCTTCGATCTGGTCGCTTTCTGCATGGTCGGCCTCAAACACCAGTCTGAAGGAAACCTCAAGGCGTTTGCCGCGGCGACTACCGAATGGCCGCTGGTACGCCAGGCCTGGATGGTTTCGGGCGACAGCGATTTCCTGCTGCATTGCGTGGCGGAAAATCTGACCCACTTCCAGGATTTCGTCATCGAGGTGCTGACGGCGAACGAACATGTCGATACCGTGCGCACCATGCTGACGATCCGGCAGGTGAAGAAGCTCGGCCTGGTGGAAGTCTGAACTATTTGCGCGAGGCATAACCGCCGCGGTTGATGCCGTGCCGCTGGAGTTTGTCGTAGAACGTCTTTCTCGGAATGCCGAGCGCCTCGATGGTGCGTCGCACGTCGCCGTCATTGCTCGCGAGCGCGTCGCGGATGATTTCCGCCTCGTAGCGTTCCAGCCGCTCGGGCAGCGTGCCGCCGGTCGGCTGCGGGGGAAGGGACGGCGCTCCGCCGCCTTCGAGGCCAAGCACCACGCGTTCGGCATAATGGGAGAGTTCGCGAACGTTGCCGGGCCATGGATGCGAGGCAAGGTGGCGGCGAACCGCCTCCGAAAGCTGCGGCACATCGCGGCCGAAGCGCTCGGCGGCGCGGGCGGCAAAGTGGGAAAACAGCAGCGGGATATCGTCGCGACGTTCCCTCAGCGGCGGAATCGAAATCGTCACGACATTCAGCCGATAATATAGATCCTCGCGAAAATCGCCGCGCACCTCGGGATCGCCAAGGTCGATCTTGGCTGCCGCGACGACGCGCAGGTCGACCGGGCGCACCTCGTTGGTGCCGAGCGGGGTGATTTCGCGCATCTCCAGCACCCTCAGCATCTTGACCTGCGTGGCGACAGGCATGCTTTCGATCTCGTCGAGGAAAAGCGTGCCGCCGCTTGCATGTTCGATGCGGCCGGTCCGGCGCTTCTGGGCGCCGGTAAAGGCGCCGGCTTCGTGGCCGAACAGCTCGCTTTCGATGACGGTTTCGGGCAGCGCCCCGCAGTTCAGCGCCACGAAATTGCCGTTTCGGCGATGGCTCCACTGATGCAGGATCTGGGCAACGACTTCCTTGCCGCTGCCGGTTTCGCCGGCGACCAGCACGTCGACATCGGTATCGGCGATATGGCGAAGGATCTTCCTGAGATTGTCCATGACAGGCGTCTGGCCGATCAGCGGCAAGGTCTCCTGCGCATCGTCGGCCGCCTTGCGCAGCATGCGGTTTTCCAGAACGAGCTGCCGTTTTTCGCTGGCGCGGCGGACGCTCTGGACGAGGCGGTCGGCTGCGAAGGGTTTGGCGATGAAATCATAGGCGCCGTCCTGGATGGCCTGTACGGCCATCGGGATATCGCCGTGGCCGGTCATCAGAATGACGGGCAGGTCGGCATCCACGTCTTTGAGCGTGGCGAACAGCTGCAGCCCGTCGATCTCGGGCATGCGGATATCGGTGACGACAGGGCCGGTAAAATCGGCCGTAAGCTCCGCCAGGGCGGTTTTTGCGCCGTCATAGGCCGAGACGGAGAACCCGGCGAGTTCGAGGGTCTGGGCCGTGGCGCGGCGCAAATCACTGTCGTCGTCGATTAGCGCAACTGGCATCGGTGTGGCCATGATCAAGCCTTCCTCAGATGAACGATGAACCTTGTCCCGCTCCCATCACTCTCCACCTCCATCCGGCCGCCGTAATCGCCAACGATATCCTTGGAGATGACAAGCCCGAGACCGAGACCTTTTTCCTTCGAGGTGTTGAACGGCGTGAACAGGCCTTTGCGGATTTCAGGCGAAATGCCGGGGCCGTTGTCGGCAACCGTCAGCGTAACCGTTTCCGCATCGACCGATGTCTTGACTTCAACGCGACCGTCTTCGGCCTTCGGCGCCACGGCCTCGAGCGCGTTCTGAAGCAGGTTGATGAGCACCTGCTCGAGACGGATCCTGCTGCCCATGACCTGCAACTCGGCCGGCGGCAGTGCGATGTCGAGCGTATCCATTCGGCCGGCAAAGCGGCTGCGCAACAGCATCACCGCCCCCTCGATAACGTCCTTCAAGCCTGTCGGCTCGGCGCTGCCGCGGCCTTTGCGGGCGAAGCTCTTCAACTCCTCGGTGATCGAGCCTATGCGCTCCGTCAGTGCGGCGATGTTCTGCAGATTTTCGCCGGCGGGCGCCGTCTGGCCGCGGTCGAGGAAGGTGCGGGCATTGTCCGCATAGGCGCGGATGGTCGCCACCGGCTGGTTGATCTCATGGGCGACACCGGCGGCAACCTGGCCCAGGATTGCCAGCCGGTTGGCCTGCACCAGATCCTGCTGCACCGCCTGCAGCTTCTGCTCGGTGCTGCGGTGACCGGCGATCTCGGCCTGCAGCCGATCCCGCGCCTGACTGAGATCCAGCGTCCGCTCGGCCACGCGCAGTTCCAGTTCTTCACGCGCCTGCTGCTCCCTGAAAATCCTCAGGGTAATCGTCTGGCGGCGGCGCAAGAGGAAGGCTGCGCCCGCCAGGAGCGGCAAAAGCAAAAGCACCGCCAGCATGCGCGCTTCGCGGACCGCCGCATCGACGGACGGCCCCAATGGAACAAGATGCTGCAGATGCCAGCCGGTCGCAGGGATCGGCATCCCGACATTGAGAAAGCTGGTCTTACCGGCGCCGCCGGGCGTGACGATCTCGACGACAGCAAGCCCGTCGTCAAGCTGCCGGACGATATCGAGTGGCAGCGGCTGGAGCGGCGCGTCGCCGAATTGAAGGCTCTCGCGGATCGCGGTCAGCCGATCCTCGGCAATGCGGCCGATCGTCATGAACCGCCAGGAAGGAATGCTGGTGATGAGGACGATGCCGCGATCGTCAATGACGTAGGACGGGGCGCCCGAGGCATTCCAATCCGCCTCGACATCGTCGAATTCGACCTTGACGACGACGACGCCCAGGAGGCCGTTGCGGCCTGATATCCGCTCGGAAATATAAAGGCCGGGCTTCTTGCTGACGGTGCCGAGCGCGAAATGCTCGGCCTGCCCTTGAGCGACGGCGCCTTGAAAATACTCGCGGAAGCGATAGTCACTGCCGACGAAGCTCGTCGGCTCGCGCCAGTTGCTGGCCGAAACCGCGATGCCATCCTTGTCGATGACATAGATGACGGCGGCCTTCGTACCGGCGGCCAGTGTCTCAAGCTTCCGGCTCAACTGCTCGAAGGTGCCGGCGTCGCGTTCCGCCAGGGCGGCGGCGAGCGCGGTATCTTGCGACAGCACGAAGGGCAGCGCCCGGTATTTCTCGAGAACCGTGCGCAGCAGCGCCACGTTCATCCTCGCATCGGTGCGGGCCTGTTCCTCCAGGGCAGCTTCCGCCCGGCGCCGGCCGACCTCGCCGCTCACCAATAGACTTGCGGCGACGGCCGAGAGGGCGAGCACCGCATAGGTCCACCACATTCTGCGAATGCGGTGGTGCAAGGGCAGGGAGGGCCAAAGCCTTTGCGAGACTGACAAGGACATGGCGGATTTGTGCATTTTTCCGCACGAGACGCAAATGGATTTGTGTGGGTTTTCGCATTGGCAGGGTAGGCTGCTGGCCCGTCAGACATTTTTTACGACATAAACACAATCACTTAGGCGGAAGGGGCGAAACTGGCACGGCGATTGCGAAGAAGAGCGCGACAACGGCTGAGCTGTTGGATTGAAGCGAACGGCTCGGGAGGCCGGAGTTCGTTCCGGACGAGCCTTTAGGAGGACATCATGATCGCAGCACCACTCGATGCAGTCGCAGACAGCAAGGGCAGGAAGCCCTTCTATTCCCATCTCTACGTCCAGGTTCTCGCGGCTATCGCCGCAGGCATCCTGCTCGGCCATTTCTATCCCGAACTCGGCACCCAGCTGAAGCCGCTTGGCGATGCCTTCATCAAGCTCGTGAAGATGGTGATCGCTCCGGTCATCTTCCTGACGGTGGCGACCGGCATTGCCGGCATGAGTGACCTGAAGAAGGTCGGCCGCGTCGCCGGAAAGGCGATGCTGTACTTCCTGACCTTCTCGACGCTGGCGCTCGTCATCGGCATGATCGTCGCCAACGTCGTCCAGCCCGGCGCCGGGATGAACATCGATCCGGCATCGCTCGATCCGAAGGCCGTCGCCACCTTTGCCGATAAGGCGCATGAGCAGAGCATCGTCGGCTTCCTGACGAATATCATCCCGACGACGATCGTCGGCGCCTTTGCCGACGGCGATATTCTGCAGGTGCTGTTTTTCTCGGTGCTCTTCGGCATCGCGCTTGCCATGGTCGGCGAAAAGGGCGAGCAGGTCGTGACTTTCCTCAACGCTCTGACGGCTCCGATCTTCAAACTGGTCGCCATTCTGATGAAGGCCGCCCCGATCGGCGCCTTCGGCGCCATGGCCTTCACCATCGGCAAGTACGGCATCGGATCGATCGCCAATCTCGCGATGCTGATCGGCACCTTCTACATCACCTCACTGCTCTTCGTTCTCGTCGTGCTTGGCGCGGTTGCCCGCTACAACGGCTTCTCGATCCTGGCGCTGCTGCGTTACATCAAGGAAGAACTGCTGCTGGTGCTCGGCACCTCGTCTTCGGAGGCCGCACTTCCGGGCCTGATGAACAAGATGGAAAAGGCCGGCTGCAAGCGTTCGGTCGTTGGCCTCGTCATCCCGACCGGCTATTCCTTCAATCTCGACGGCACCAACATCTACATGACGCTGGCAGCGCTCTTCATCGCTCAGGCAACCGGCATCAATCTCTCCTGGGGCGACCAGATCCTGCTACTGCTGGTGGCGATGTTGAGCTCCAAGGGTGCCGCAGGCATCACCGGCGCCGGCTTCATCACGCTCGCCGCGACGCTCTCCGTCGTGCCTTCCGTGCCGGTCGCCGGCATGGCGCTGATCCTCGGCATCGACCGCTTCATGTCGGAGTGCCGGGCACTGACCAACCTGGTCGGCAATGCGGTCGCGACGATCGTCGTGGCGCGCTGGGAAAACGAGCTGGATACGGCGCAGCTCGCTAGAGCGCTGGGTGGCCAGGCAGAAGAGGGCGCGCCGGCTGCCGGACTTCAGCCGGCGGAATAACAGGCTGACCTGTTCGCCATTCTTGGATATTTGCAGCGGCCCGTCATCCAATGGGCCGTTCGCTTATTGAGTAAGCTCGTTTTCTACTCATCGTCATCCTCGGCCTTGTGCCGAGGATCTGCTGCCCTTATCGATCCGAGGCAGATGCTCGGGACAACCCCGAGCATGACGGAGGGAGGGGACCTCTGCAGCGGCCCGATGGCCCGTTACCCAACGGGCGTTTTTCGCTCCGCGTCAGCCGCGATTGTCGCCGAGAAGGCGGTCGTAGACAGCACCGATTGCAGTTGCTTCCTTTTCCAGGGCAAAATTCGCCCGGACGTGGCGCAGCGCATTCTCGCCATGGGCGATCGCCAGCGCGGGATCGGCGATATAGGGGGCGATTGCCCGCGTCAGCGCCTCACCGTCGCCGGCGGCGACGATCGAGCCGGTCTCGCCCTCGGCAATGAGTTCGGCATAGGCGCCTGCATCCGATGCCACGACCGCCGTCCGCGAAGCCATGGCTTCGAGCGGCGTCAGGCCGAAGCCCTCGTTGCGGGAAGGGGCGACGTAAAGCGTCAGGCGGCGATACCAAACCTTGATGTCAGGCACTTCGCCGAGAAAGAGGATCCGATCAGCGAGCCCGGCGGCGGCGACGTCGGCCTTGAGCTTTTCGCCGAAGGCGGTGTGCTCCGCCGTCACCCGGCCGGAGACGACGGCCGTCCATTCGGGGTGCTGCGGCAAGAGTTCGATCATCGCCCGAACGAAGAGATCGGTGCCCTTCTGATGGCGCACACGACCGAAACAGCCGACAAGATAGCGGCCGGGCAGACCGGTCGCGGCAATGCCGTCTTCCGCCGTTTGCGGCGGGTGGAACAAGGACAGATCGACCCCATGCTGTATGACCGTGTGCGGCACCTCGAGGAAGGAGCCGGAGCGGTCGCTGGTCGCAATCACCGCGTCCATGCGGCGGATCAGCCATTTCGTGTAGGCGGTGTGGCGGCGTTGCGCGGCCGAGGTGAAGATGAGCTTCAGCGGCATGCGCAGGAGATGGCGGAGCAGGATGCCGACGGCCATCTCATTGTTGCGGCGGGCGTGCCAGACACGGTGGCGCCGGCGTGCCGTCGGGCGCCAGAGCCCGAAAAGCTGCGCCCATTTCAGTTTCGGCAGGCCTTCCGGCAGGCCGGGGCCAAGCGTTGCTATGCGCATGCCGAGCCGGATCTGGCATGGGATGAGCTGGACGATAGTCGAGGTGACGCCGGAGAGCCGGCGCTTGAAATTGGGCGCGATGATCTCGACGTCACGCATATCAGGCAAGGGGGGCTCGTTTGTGGCGGGCGATCAGCCCCAGGAAACCTGGAGGATTTCGTAGGCCTTGGAGCCGCCCGGCGCGTTGACCTCGATGGAATCGCCGACTTCCTTGCCGATCAGCGCACGGGCGATCGGGGAGGAGATGGAGATGCGGCCTGCCTTGACGTCGGCTTCCTGGTCGCCGACGATCTGGTAGGTCTTTTCTTCCTCGGTGTCCTCGTCAACGAGCTTCACCTTGGCGCCGAACTTAATCTTGTCGCCCGACATCTTCGTGAGGTCGATGACCTCGGCGCGCGCCGTCAGATCTTCGAGCTCGCTGATGCGGCCTTCATTGTGGCTCTGGGCCTCCTTGGCAGCGTGATATTCGGCGTTTTCGGAAAGGTCGCCATGGGCACGGGCTTCGGCGATCGCCTCGATGATTCGGGGGCGCTCCTCCTGCTGACGCCAGCGCAGTTCTTCCTGCAGCTTGACGAAACCACCCTGTGTCATCGGTACCTTTTCAACCATTTTTCTGTCCTTCACTCCTTGTATCGGCACGTCAGGCGCAAACACAAAAGAAAACAGGTCCCGAAGGGGAGCTTCGGAACCGTGCCACAATCCTAGTTAAGTGCTTATAGCAGATCGCCAAGGCCGATTTCCAGAAAATTCGCGTAAATGCAGCGCAACCCCCGCGATATCAGGTGATATGCCTGAAAATTGAGCGGGGTGGGATGGATCGGATTGACTTTGTATATTAGAACATATAGTGAACACAGAAATGAAGAGATCGCTTGCCGAACGCTTGGCCATCCTGTCCGATGCCGCGAAATATGACGCTTCCTGCGCCTCCAGCGGCACGGTAAAGCGCGATTCGGGCACAAGCGGCGGGCTCGGCTCGACCGAGGGATCCGGCATCTGCCATGCCTATGCGCCGGATGGGCGGTGCATTTCGCTTCTGAAGATCCTGCTGACCAATTTCTGCATCTATGACTGCGCCTATTGCGTCAATCGCTCGTCGAGCAATGTCGAACGGGCGCGTTTTACACCGGAGGAGGTGATCTGGCTGACGCTGGAATTCTACCGCCGCAACTATATCGAAGGCCTCTTCCTTTCTTCCGGCATCATTCGTTCATCCGATTACACGATGGAGGAGATGGTCCGCATCGTGCGTGAACTGCGCGTGACGCATGCTTTCCGCGGTTATATCCATCTGAAATCGATCCCCGAGGCGTCGCCGCGGCTGATCGAGGAGGCGGGGCTTTATGCCGACCGGCTGTCGCTCAATATCGAGCTGCCGACGGATAACGGCATCAGCCGCTTCGCACCGGAAAAGAAGCCTGCCAATATCCGGCGATCGATGGCTGATCTGAGGCTGAAGATCGAGGCCGCCGGCGAACCGACGCTGAAAAGCAAGAAACGCCAGCGTTTCGTCCCGGCCGGGCAGAGCACGCAAATGATCGTCGGCGCCGACGGCGCGAGTGACGCGACCATCCTTGCGACCAGCGGCCGGCTCTACAGCAGTTATGGCCTCAAGCGCGTCTATTATTCCGCCTTCAGCCCGATTCCGGATTCCTCGAAAAACCTGCCGCTTATCAAGCCGCCGCTGATGCGCGAACACCGGCTCTACCAAGCCGACTGGCTCTATCGTTTCTACGGTTTCGGCATCGACGAGATCACCGCCAATCAGGCGGGCGGCATGCTCGATCTCAACCTCGACCCCAAACTTGCCTGGGCGCTTGCCAACCGGGCTGAATTCCCCGTCGATATCAACATGGCCGAGCGTGAACGGCTGCTGCGCGTGCCCGGCCTTGGCACCAAGACGGTCAAAGCAATTGTTTCGGCGCGCCGTTTTCGCCGTCTGCGGCTCGATGATCTCTCGCGGCTCGGCGTTTCGATCAACAAGGTCCAGGCGTTCATCTCGGCGGAAGGCTGGTCGCCGCGACGGCTGCTCGATAGGCCGGATCTTCGCGCCATGTTTGAGCCGCAGCCTGAACAATTGTCGTTGCTGTGATGCGCCGGGTCGTGCTCGCAGGGCGCGGAGATCTTGCCGAATGGCGTGATGCCGCGCGCGCCTTAGCGGCGGCTGGTATTTTGCCTGAGGAGATCGAGTGGCGCGAAAGAAGTGCGGAGGCGGACCTTTCCTTTCAGCGCGACGCCATGCCGCCGGCGCCGGCGGCATCACGCAAGCCGATGACAGTGCCGCCCGTTTTCATCGAGCTTGCCGAGACGGTGCTATGCCATTCCGATCCGGCGCGCTTCTCGCTGCTGTACCGCCTGCTCTGGCGGCTGCAGCTGGACCGGCAGCTGCTTGAGGTGACCTCCGACGAGGATGTCGTGCGTGCCAGGCTGATGGCGAAAAACGTTCATCGCGACGCGCACAAGATGACGGCCTTCGTCCGCTTCAAGGAGGTTGGCGCGGTTTCCGAAGAGCGGCGAAAATTCATCGCCTGGTTCGAGCCGGACCATCATATCGTCAGGCGGACGGCACCCTTCTTCCAGCGACGTTTCACCGATATGGACTGGCTGATCGCCACGCCCAAGGGATCGGCCACCTGGGACGGCGAGCGGCTGACGATCAGCGACGAACCTTGCGAGAAGCCCAATCTTACCGACGTAACCGATGAGCTCTGGCGCACCTATTATGCCAGCATCTTCAATCCGGCGCGATTGAAGCTGAAGGCGATGCAGGCGGAGATGCCGAAGAAATACTGGAAGAACCTGCCGGAGGCCGATCTCATTCCTGGCTTGATTGCATCGGCCGAAAGCAAGGTGCGGGAGATGGCGGCAAGGGAGGCAACGCAATCTTTGCCTTTTCACGATCGGCTGCAGCAGGCTGCGCGCAATCTTCCCGCCGAGCCCGAGCTTCCGGCGGGGACGCTGGAGGCGCTCCGCGCGGAGGCTGCCGTCTGCACGCGCTGTCCCCTTCACGCCAATGCGACGCAGACGGTCTTTGGGGAGGGGCCGCGCGATGCGGCGGTGATGTTCGTCGGCGAGCAGCCGGGCGATCAGGAGGATATTGCAGGGCGCCCCTTCGTCGGTCCGGCGGGCAGGCTTTTCGATCAGGTGATTGCGGAAGCGGGCATCGACCGATCGACGCTCTACGTCACCAATGCCGTCAAGCATTTCAAATACGAGCCGCGCGGCAAGCGGCGCATCCACCAGAAGCCCAATATGGGTGAGGTGCAGCATTGCCGCTGGTGGCTCGATCTGGAATTGACGCTCGTCAACCCGAAGGTGATCGTCGCCATGGGGGCGACGGCACTTGCGGCGCTGACCGATGTGAAAGGACGCCTGCAGGACGTCAGAGGAAAGGCGATGGCAACCGAAGGAGGGCGCACGCTCTTCGTGACGGTGCATCCGTCCTATCTGCTGCGCATTCCCGACGAACGGCTGAAGGCGGAGGAGATGGCGCGCTTTCGCGAGGATATGAAGAGAATTCAGGGACTTATGAAGGCAGCCGCATAAGTTGATTCTGGTTGAGCTCAGCGTCAGCGCTCAAGGAGCGCCGACGCTGTTCCAGTTCATACCCTATTCCGGACGCAAAACCGCGGCACGGGTTTGCTGGAATTGCTCTGATCTCAGGCAAAGTAGCTCTGCAGCGGCCGCACTTCCAGATTGCCCGCCTTCAGCGCCTTGATCGCCTGGGCGGCGGCCTCGGCGCCGGCCATCGTCGTGTAATAGGGCACCTTCTGCATCAGCGTCGCGCGGCGCAGCGACTTGGAGTCCGAGATCGCCTTGTTGCCGTCGGTGGTGTTGATGACGAGCTGGACCTGGCGGTTGCGGATTGCATCCTCGATGTGAGGACGGCCTTCTAGAACCTTGTTGATCTTGGTGGCGGTTATGCCGTTTTCGCCGAGGAAGCGGGCGGTGCCGCCGGTCGCCAATACCTTGAAGCCCTGTTCGACGAGAATGCGGATCGCCGGCAGTACGCGCGGCTTGTCCTCGTCGCGCACCGAGACGAAGACCGTGCCGTCACGCGGCAGTTCGACGCCGGCGCCAAGCTGCGATTTGGCGAAGGCCAGCGCAAAATCGGTATCGAGGCCGATGACTTCGCCGGTCGAGCGCATTTCGGGCCCAAGCAGCGTATCGACGCCGGGGAAGCGGGCGAAGGGGAAGACGGCTTCCTTGACGGCGATGTGGGTGAGCTTGCGCGGATCGGGCTTCGCGCCGTAGGCGGCAAAGGCGGCGTCGAGTTTCTCGCCGGCCATGACGCGGGCGGCGATCTTGGCGATCGGCGCGCCGATGGTCTTGGCGACGAAGGGCACGGTGCGCGAAGCGCGCGGATTGACTTCGAGCACGTAGACGGTGCCGTCCTTGATGGCGAACTGGACGTTCATCAGGCCGCCGACATTGAGCGCCTTGGCCATCGCCTTTGCCTGGCGCTCCAGCTCGTCGAGCAGCTCGACGGGCAGCGAGCGCGGCGGCAGCGAACAGGCGCTATCGCCGGAATGGATGCCGGCTTCCTCGATATGCTCCATGATGCCGGCGACGTACACATCGGTGCCGTCAGAGAGGCAGTCGACGTCGACTTCGATGGCGTGGGTGAGATAGCTGTCGAAGAGCAGCGGGTTCTTGCCGAGCAGGGTGTTGATCTGGCCGGTCTTGTCGTTGGGATAGCGCTGCTTGATATCCTCGGGCACCAGTTCCGGCACCGTGTCGAGCAGGTAGGTCTGCAGCTGGCCTTCCGAATGCAGGATCTGCATGGCGCGGCCGCCGAGAACGTAAGACGGGCGCACGACCAGCGGGAAGCCGATTTCGGCAGCGACGAGACGGGCCTGCTCGACCGAATAGGCGATGCCATTGTTCGGCTGGTTGAGGTCGAGCTTCATCAGAAGCTTCTGGAAGCGGTCGCGGTCTTCGGCGAGATCGATCGCATCGGGCGCGGTGCCGAGGATCGGGATGCCGTTCTTTTCCAGCGCCTCGGCAAGCTTCAGGGGCGTCTGGCCGCCGAACTGGACGATGACGCCGACGACTTCGCCCTTTTCCTGCTCGGCGCGCAGGATCTCGATCACGTCTTCCGCCGTCAGCGGCTCGAAATAGAGCCTGTCGGACGTGTCGTAGTCGGTGGAGACGGTTTCCGGATTGCAGTTGATCATGATCGCTTCATAGCCTGCATCCTTCAAGGCGAAGGCGGCATGGCAGCAGCAATAGTCGAACTCGATGCCCTGGCCGATACGGTTCGGGCCGCCGCCGAGAATGACGACCTTCTTGCGGTCCGAAACCTGAGCCTCCGAGCGGGCGGCGCCGACGAAGGGCGTCTCATAAGTCGAATACATGTAGGCGGTCGGCGAAGCGAATTCGGCCGCACAGGTGTCGATGCGCTTGAAAACAGGGCGGACGTTCAGGCCGTTGCGCAGTTCGGCAACTTCCTTCGGGCGCTTGCCGGTCAACGTTGCCAGACGCGCGTCGGAAAAGCCCATTGCCTTCAGCATGCGCAGGTTGGCGGCATCGCCGGGCAGGCCGTGCTCGCGGATGCGGGCTTCCATGTCGACGATGTTCTTGAGCTCGGCGATGAACCAGGGGTCGATCTTGCAGCCCTCGTGCACCTCTTCGATGCTGAGACCCTGGCGCAGCGCCTGGGCGACCATGCGCAGGCGATCGGGCGTGGGTGTGCCGATCGCTGCACGGATGGCGTTCTGGCTGGATTCGCCTTCCTCGAAATCGGGGATTTCGATTTCGTCGAGACCGGTCAGGCCGGTTTCCAGGCCGCGCAGCGCCTTCTGCAGCGATTCGGCGAAGGTGCGGCCGATCGCCATGACTTCGCCGACCGATTTCATCGCGGTGGTCAGCACCGGCGAGGCGCCGGGGAATTTTTCAAAGGCAAAACGCGGGATCTTGGTGACGACATAGTCGATCGAAGGTTCGAAGGAGGCGGGCGTGGCGCCGCCGGTGATGTCGTTTTCGAGTTCGTCGAGCGTATAGCCGATAGCGAGCTTCGCAGCGACCTTGGCGATCGGGAAGCCGGTTGCCTTGGACGCGAGCGCGGAGGAGCGCGAGACGCGCGGGTTCATTTCGATGACGACGAGGCGGCCGTCTTTCGGGTTGACGGCAAACTGCACGTTCGAACCGCCGGTCTCCACGCCGATCTCGCGCAGCACCGCGATCGAGGCGTTGCGCATGATCTGGTATTCTTTGTCGGTCAGCGTCAGCGCCGGAGCGACGGTGATCGAATCGCCGGTATGGACGCCCATCGGATCGATGTTTTCGATCGAGCAGATGATGATGCAGTTGTCCGCCTTGTCGCGGACAACCTCCATCTCATACTCCTTCCAGCCGAGCACCGATTCTTCGATCAGCACTTCCGTCGTCGGCGACGCATCGAGGCCGCCGCCGACAATCTCGAAGAATTCCGATCGGTTGTAGGCAATGCCGCCGCCGGTGCCGCCGAGCGTGAAGGAGGGGCGGATGATGGCGGGCAGGCCGACATGGTCGAGCGCCTGGGCGGCGATCGCCATGGCGTGGTTCATATAGCGCTGCTTGCGGTCGCTCTCGCCGAGGTTCCACTGGTTTTCCAGCTCGTCCAGCGCCTTGTCGAGGTCGGAGCCCGAGAGGCTCTCGCGCAGCTTGCTGCGCTCGGCCTCGTGCGTCTTGCGGTCGAGGTCCTTGATGTCGGTGGCGTTCGCCAGCATCGAGCGCGGTGTTTCCAGGCCGATGCGGGCCATGGCCTCGCGAAACAGCGCCCGATCCTCGGCCATGTCGATGGCGGCGGGCTTGGCGCCGATCATCTCGACATTGTAGCGGTCGAGGACGCCCATGCGCTTCAGGGAAAGGGCGGTGTTCAGCGCCGTCTGGCCCCCCATGGTCGGCAATAGCGCGTCCGGGCGCTCCTTGGCAATGATCTTGGCGACGACCTCAGGGGTGATCGGCTCGACGTAAGTGGCGTCGGCCAGGCCCGGATCGGTCATGATCGTTGCCGGGTTGGAGTTGACGAGGATGACGCGGTAGCCTTCCTCCTTCAGCGCCTTGCAGGCCTGGGTGCCGGAATAATCGAATTCGCAAGCCTGGCCAATGACGATCGGTCCCGCGCCGATGATGAGGATCGATTTGATGTCTTGGCGCTTCGGCATGGGCGATATCCATTGTCTGGCTGCGCAAAAAGCCGGCCAGGGTGGGAGATCACCAGGTCGGGTCGCGCATTGAAGGTCTTTTCAGGCTAGAAGCGGCTTATAGGCAAATGTATTTGCAAACGGAACCCCATAAATCGCGGAATCGACAGGAATCCGGATATGGCGTGAAAGCTATTTCCCGTTCGGCACGACGAGCACCCGGATTTCGCCGCCGCGCGCCGGATTCGTGATCGATTCCGGGGCTTCATCGAGCCCGATCCGCCGGGATATCAGCGGCTCGACCTTGATCCTGCCGGAGGCGATGAGGTCGGCGGCGCGGCCATGAGTGAAGGGGTTGACGAAGGAGCTTATCAGCGCGACTTCGCGAAAAAGCAGATCGAAGGGTTCGATTTCGATCGTCGCGCCCTGCGGCATGACACCGAGAATGACGGCAGTGCCGCCGCGCCGTGCAAGCCGGGGCGCCTGCTGCATGGTCTCGGCCACGCCGGCGCATTCGAAGACGACATCGGCGCCGCCGGGCAGCAGTCCGTCTTCGGCGATGATGCGGGCAACGATGTCGCCGTTACCGGGATCGGCCGTTGCCGTCGCGCCGAGGCTTTCGGCCAGCCGCCGCTTTTCGGCACTGCGCGTCACCAGCACGATCCGGGTCGCCCCGGCAAGCCTGGCCAGCTGCAGGGTGAGCAGGCCGATGACGCCGCCGCCGAGCACGATGGCCGACGCGCCGGTTCTCAGCCCGGCGAGATCGACGCCGTGAATGCAGCAGGCCAGCGGTTCGCAGAAGGCGCCGTGAAGTGGGTCGAGATCGGTCGGCAGAGCGAAGGCCTGACTTTCACGCATGCAGACATATTCGGCGAAGCCGCCGTCGCGGTGGATGCCGATCGCCTGCAGCTTCCGGCAGAGATTGACGCGGCCGCGCCGGCATTCCTCGCAGCCGCCGCAAGAAATGTTGGGATCCCCGGTCACGCGCATGCCCGGGAGAAAATCGGTCACGCCGCTGCCGACCGCCTCGACGATACCGGCAAATTCATGGCCGAGCGTCACCGGCGGCTTGGAAGGAAATTCGCCATGGAAGATATGGCGGTCGGTGCCGCAGATGCCGCAAGCCTCAATGCGGACCAGCAATTCGCCCGGCCTCGGCACGGGCTTGCTGATCTCGCAGAGCTGCAATTTTCCGGTTGCTTCCAGCCGTACGGCCTTCATCGGCTTGTCCTCCCGAATTCTTCTCCCGATCAGGAAGAGCCAAAGCGGGACTCCCGTCAAGCGCTTAGGGCGCCTTCTTTATCTGAAGCGGTGTGCCGATCGGCTGCGCGCTCGCCACGATCGTATGCCCCAAAAGAGCAGGCCTGTCGCCCGATGAAGTCGCTGGAATTCCGGCCATCGACGGATATATAGATTCCTGAAGTAAGAAGCATGGGCATTTGTCGGGGAGAACGAAGATGGAATGGAGAGGCCGGCGTCAGTCCGACAATATCGAGGATCGCCGCGGCGATCCGGGCGGCGGCGGGTTCGGCCGCGGCGGCGGCTTCAACTTTCCTTCCGGCGGCGGCGTTCGCCGCGCCGGCGGCGGCTTGAGCATCGGCACGATCATCTTCCTCGTCGTCATCTATTTCATCTTCAAGCTGATGGGCATCGACCTGCTGCAGGTGCTCGACACCGGCAGCATGACCAGCGGGCCCGGCTACGAGCAGAGCCAGTCCGAAGGAACACGCACGCCCGCCAATGACGAGATGACCGCCTTTATGCGCACTGTGCTCGCCGAGACCGAGGATACATGGAACGGCATCTTCCAGGCGCAGGGGCAGAATTACCAGGAGCCGCGCCTCGTGCTCTTCTCGGGACAAACGCAATCGGCCTGCGGCTTTGCCTCTGCCGCGACCGGTCCATTCTACTGCCCAGGCGATCACAAGGTCTATCTCGACACGGATTTCTTCCAGGAACTCTCCGACCGGTTCGGCGCTTCGGGCGATTTCGCCGAAGCCTATGTCGTCGCGCACGAGGTCGGCCACCATGTTCAGAATCTGCTCGGTATCCTGCCGAAATTCAATCAGGCCCGCCAGCGTATGAGCGAGGACGAAGCCAACAAGATGTCGGTGCGCGTCGAGCTGCAGGCCGACTGCTTCGCGGGCATCTGGGGTAAATATACCGAGCAGAAGGGCCTGCTGGAATCCGGCGATCTGGAGGAGGCGCTGAACGCCGCTCAGCAGATCGGTGACGATACGCTGCAGAAACGGTCGCAGGGTTACGTCGTGCCCGAGAGTTTCAACCACGGCACCTCGCAACAGCGCGTCAGATGGTTCAAGCGCGGTTTCGACAGCGGTCAGCTGTCGGCCTGCGATACGTTCTCTGGGCCGGTTTGAGGTTGCTTCGCGAAGGTTTGCGCGTGTCGCCCCCTCATCCGGCTGCCGCCACCTTCTCCCCGCCGGGGAGAAGAGATTCGTGGCGATGTTGCATTCCAATAGAAGCGTTCGTAGTGAGAACGGAGCTTGCGGCTTGACCTCTTCTCCCCTCGGGGAGCAGGTGCCGGCAGGCGGATGAGGGGGCCTCACGGCAGGACCTTCGCTTCGGGCCTCTCGGCCCATACTTACTTCTCACTATCCATATGCCGCAGCATGTGTTCGGGATGAGGCGCCGACCACCCGGGCGCGCCCGGCGGTTGAGGGCTTTCGTAAACTTCCCGTATGGCTAAATCAAAAAACTTTGAAATGTTCACGTATTGTTTCAGGTTTCTTTCTGAGCTATGTCACCTTAGCGGCGACGAGATCGTCTTCTCAGAAACAATCGCTGTAGAGATGGCTCATGCTTGATCCGAAGTTCGTTCGCCGCGGCCTTTTCCTGGTCTTCATCATCCTCTTCCTCGACATTATCGGCATCGCCATCATCATGCCGGTGCTGCCGGCCTATCTGGAACAGCTGACCGGCGGCAGCGTCAGCGATGCGGCAATCGACGGCGGCTGGCTGATGCTCGTCTATGCCGGCATGCAGTTCCTGTTCGCGCCGCTGCTCGGAAACTTGTCGGACCGTTTCGGCCGCCGGCCGATCCTTTTATTGTCGGTGCTGACCTTTGCGATCGACAATTTCATCTGCGGCATCGCCACCAGCTTCTGGATGCTGTTTGTCGGCCGCGTGCTTGCCGGCATCAGCGGCGGCAGCTTCGCCACCTGCTCGGCCTATATCGCCGATATCAGCACCGAGGAGAACCGGGCGAAGAATTTCGGCCTGATCGGCATCGCCTTCGGCGTCGGCTTCACGATCGGCCCCGTCATCGGCGGGTTCCTCGGAGAGTTCGGACCGCGCGTGCCGTTTCTTGGCGCGGCAGCGCTGTCGCTTCTCAATTTTATTGCCGCCTGTTTCCTGCTGCCAGAAACGCTGGAAGCGAAGAACCGCCGCCGCTTCGAGTGGAAGCGCGCCAACCCGCTCGGCGCGCTTCGCCAGATGCGCGACTACCCCGGCATCGGCTGGGTCAGCCTCGTGATGTTCCTGTTTTTCCTGGCGCATGCCGTCTATCCCTCCGTCTGGTCGTTCGTCTCGACCTATCGTTACGGCTGGAGCGAGGGCCAGATCGGCCTGTCGCTCGGTATCTACGGGATCGGTGCCGCGCTCATCATGGGGTTCGTTCTGCCGCGGATCGTGCCCCTGCTCGGCGAGTGGAAGACCGCTCTCCTCGGCCTGTGCTTCTCGGCTGCGGGACTGACCGGCTATGCCTTCGCCTGGGAGGGGTGGGTCGTCTACGTCGTCATCGTCGCGACCGTCATCGAAAACGTCGCCGATCCGCCGCTGCGCAGCATCGCCGCCGGCAAAGTGCCGCCTTCGGCGCAGGGCGAGCTGCAGGGCGCCCTGACCAGCCTCAGCAGCATCACCACGATCGTCGGGCCGTTGATCTTCACGCAGATGTTCGGCTATTTCACGCGGCCCGAGGCACCCGTCACCTTTGCCGGTGCGCCTTATCTCACCGCCGCCGTGCTCATCCTGCTGGCTGCCGGGGTATTCCTCACCAGGGTTAGGCTCCGTGAGCCGGCCGAGGCGCTGGAAGCGGCGGGCTGATCAATCAGAAATAGTGATGTCGTGATGAATTTTTCATCATCTTCTCGTTCTGGGGTAGTTCTTTGCGAGGCTTTGATCTAAGTCCGAATGATATTTTGCCGCTTCATTACGCGGCGTTGCAGATTTCAATCACAGGACTGGTGTCATGGACACGCCGATCGACGCGCGCAGGCTTGCGCCGACAAACGATAATCGCTGGAGCGCACATTTCCGTGCGACGCTGGCGCTCGGCATTCCGCTGATCGGCGCGCAGCTTGCCCAGCTCGGCATACACACGACCGACGTGATGATCGTCGGGCGTCTCGGCGCCGAGCAGCTGGCGGCCATGGTGCTGTCGGCACAGTTCCTGTTCACGATCCTGATCTTCGGTTCGGGCTTTGCCATCGCCGTCATTCCGATGGTGGCGCAAGCCTATGGCCGCGGCGACGTCGTCTCGGTGCGCCGATCGCTGCGCATGGGTCTGTGGGTGGTGATCGGGTTCTGGATCGTCGTGCAACCGGCCTTTTTCAATGCGGAACAGATCCTGCTGTTTGCGCAGCAGAAGCCGGAGGTGGCCAGGCTCGCGCACGGTTATATTCTGATCGGCCAGTTCGGCGTGCTGCCGGCCCTGCTTTTCAACGTCATGCGGGCGCTTGTCAGCGCCATCGGCAAGGCGGGCATCATCCTCAACGTCACCATCGTCACGCTGGTGATGAACGCGATCTTTGCCTATGCCCTGGTGCTCGGCCATTTCGGCTTTCCGGCGATGGGGCTGGAGGGCGCGGCAATCGTGTCGGTCGTGGTGCAGGCAGCTGGTTTCCTCTTCATTCTCGCTTTCGTCCAGGGGCGGGAGGAGACGCGCCGGTATGAGATATTCGTGCGGTTCTGGAAGCCCGATTGGCATGCGCTGCTCGAGGTCATCCGGCTCGGCCTGCCGATCAGCGTCACCGTGCTCGCCGAGGTCAGCCTGTTCACGGTGGCATCGCTCTTGATGGGCTATATCGGCACCATCGAGCTTGCCGCGCATGGCATCGCCCTGCAATGGGCCTCGATCGCCTTCATGATTCCGCTCGGCCTCAGCCAGGCGGCGACAGTGCGCGTCGGTGTGGCGCACGGGCAGGGCGATCATGACGGACTGGCGCGCGCTTCGATCATGGTTGTCGTCATCGCCTGTGCGATCTCGGCAGTGGGTTCGGTGCTCTTTGCCACCATGCCGCAATTCCTCGGCAGCTGGTTTCTCGACGTCAACTCGCCCGAGGCGCCGCAAGTTCTGGCCTATGCCGGCCCGCTGATCGTCGTTGCCGGGCTCTTCCAGCTCGTCGACGGGCTGCAGGTGATCGCCAACGGATTGCTGCGCGGCCTGAAAGATGCGCGCGTGCCGATGATCATGGCGCTGATCGCCTATTGGCCGATCGGCTTTTTCCTCGCCTGGGCCTTTGCCTTCCCTCTCGGCTTCGGCGGCATCGGCATCTGGTTCGGCTTCCTCGTCGGGCTGGCAACTGCTGCCGTCATGCTCTGCGCACGCTTCTATCTTCTCCTTCGCCGGGAACGCGCGCCGGCCGGCGCCTGAGCCGGCGCGTTATTTTAAGCCGCGCCAGGCTTGTGCTGGCGATATCGGCGCGAATGCCGAGACGGGCAAACATCTCCTGCGGATCGAAATTGGCGGCCTTGTGGGCGGCCGCGACGGCTGCCCGCGCCCGCTCGACGACCTCGGTATTTTCCCATTCGGCAATGGTGACGAAATTGAATTCGCCGGGACCGGCGACCTGTCTTGCGCCTCCAGCAGCTTGTGGGTCATCTCTTCAATAAAGGAGATAAAACGGATACGAATGACCCGAAGCCGATAATGTCATACTTTTCGGTGATAAGATGGATAGATGCGCACGATTATTGTTTGGGGCGGTCGATTCCGGCTTTGCGTCGAACCGATAGTACGCTGACCTGGTCTGCCCCGTCCCAACAACGCGAGGCAAGCTGTGGGGAGGGGCCGAGACACGTATGCCGTCAGCACGAAGCGTTTGAACTGGAAGTTAGGGAACTCGACGTGCAGAAAACGATATTTTCGTCCGACAATCTGCCATCGGATCTCAACGATAAGGCGCGGTTCAATCTATGGCGCGATATCTATGCGGCGACGATCGGGTCGCTGGAGTTCGGCACCTCGGAACACAGCCCGTTCCAAGCGACGATCGAAGCCCTGCCGATCGGGGCGATCAGCTATGCAAAGACGGTCGGCACCGTTAATCACGTCATTCGCACGCCGCAGAATTTGCGCGCCAACACCCACGACAGCTATTCGCTGATCATCACCGAGGCGGCCGCCTGCGGGCACTTATCGTGGCAAAGAACTCGAAGTTCCCGTCGGGGGCTCCTTTCTCGACGGGGCCGAGCGGCTCCGGTACCAGCCAATGCACCTGGTTAAGTCTGAGGCTCGAATGCGCCGCAGGTGCCGTCTCGTTACTCTACGTAGTTCCAGGGGATGAAGCGGTAGAGAGTTGTGTCTCTGGCTACGTGTCCGATGCCGGGGAACGGAAGATGAGCGCCCGCGACGAGATAACGTCCATCAGCGGCGTCTGCCAAGGCCACCGCACGGGTTGCTGCCGCGGCAGTTCCGTCGACGTCAAACGTGACGAACACGTCGGGCTCATCGAACTGGACGTAGTCACCATGGATCACATCCCCCCAGAAGACCAGCCGCTGACCATCGTTGGCCTTTAGAACGATCGAGCTGTGCCCCGGCGTATGGCCGGGCCTCAGGATCGAGCCGAAGTTCGGCAGGGGATCGGCGTCGTCGGCGAAACGCGCAACCTTGCCCGTTGCGATATACGGAGCGAGGGCATCAAGTGCGCGTTGAAGGTCCTTGCCTATCTCTTCTGTAACGGACGTCAGACCTTCGCGATTGATCCAGAATCTGTACTCCCGGTCGGCCACGTGAATCGTTGCATTCGGAAACTGTGTCTTGCCATCTACGGTGAGGCCGCCGGAGTGATCGGCATGGATATGAGTTAGGATGACCGCATCGACCTGATCAGCCCGGTATCCCGAGCGCTCGAGGTGCTGAATAAGCTTGCCAGCCCCAGGCCCGAATAGGGTACCAGTTCCTGCGTCTATCAGAACAAGACGCTCGCCGTCGTTCACCAGATAGGCGTTGATGGAAATGTGCGGCTCCTTGCCGAGAAAATACTCGTCGAGCTTGCGTTGCAGCGCGCCGATCGGCTCGTTCTGATAGATTTTCGCCATGGGCAGCGCCATCGTGCCGTCCGACAAACCCGTGACTTCGAAGTTGCCGAAGTGAAATCTGTAATATCCGGCATTTGCGACATTCGAAAACGGTGCGGCGGAAAATGCGAAGCGCGGCGCGATCGGCAGCAAAGCTGCGGCTGCGAGAAGGCCCAGTGTCTGTCTGCGAGTAGTCATGATCAGCTCCCTCATTTGGATGCGATCAAGGTATCAATTCGCTCCTCCGTCGATTATCCTGTGTCCATGGAAGTCACTGTTCCGGAATCGCATGAAATCCACCCAATCTCCCGATCTCAACAGCCTGCGGATTTTCCTCGAGGTCGCCCGCACGGAGAGCTTTTCGTCAGCGGCGCACCGTCTCCACCTTCCGCCGAGCACGGTCAGTCGGCGTCTGCTGGAGCTCGAAACCGTTCTCGGCACGGCGCTGTTGTTGCGCTCGACACGGCGCGTTTCATTGACCGAGGCCGGGAGACAGTTGCTCGATTCGATCAGCGGGGCTCTGGAGACTGTTGAACGCGGCATTGCTAACTTCCGTCCAGTAGACGGAGCGGTCCGCGGGCGCCTTCGGGTTGCGACGTCCTTCAGCTTCGGGCGCGCCTTCCTCCCGTCGATTCTGGCGCGCTATGCAGAGCTGTGCCCGGAGGTCCAGGTCGACGTGCAGACGACGCATCAGAATATCGATCTGATCGGTGAAAGCGTGGACGTGGCGCTTCGGATGGGGCAGCCCGCCGATAGCGATATGATCTACCGGAAGATTGGAATCGTCGAGCAGCGGCTATACGCCGCTCCGGCCTTTTGCTCCGGGCTGGCTTTGTCCGGGCCCGAGGACTTGAGGGATGTGGCACTGGTCGCGCACCGGACCCGCATGCGGCGAGAGCTGGTCCACTGGACATTGTCGAATGGCACCCGGCACTTCACGGTCGAGCAGCCTCCTGCTATCGTAGTTGACGATCCCATCCTTGTCGAAGGCCTGCTCAGTCAGGGCCTTGGCATCGGACTGCTGAGTGATGTGCTTGCAGCCGACGGCGTCGCGACCGGCCAGCTCGTTCCGGTCCTTCCGGGCTGGTCGGGGCCTCCTGTGCCCCTCTATTACCTGTATCATCAGCAATTAGGTGATCTGCCAAAAGTAGCGGAATTCCTGAAAGCAACTCGCGAAACATTACGGACTAAGTCAGCCAGACCGGACGCTGAGACCATTACAAGGTAGTGGCAGACGTGAGCCGCAGGGCACCGCTTCTCGGGACAGCACCGGACATGGCGGAGTTTTCCTCCAGGGGCCGCTTGGGGTCGAACTCGTCTCTACCAGCCACGAATCCGAACGTCTTGAAAGTCCGCATTGCTGACCTTGGAAATCTAAAACCACGGCGTCCGCTTTCAGGGGCGTGCATCCAAGACCGTGTAAGTCCGAAAATGAGGGGCGAAAGAGACGTCAGGCCCATAGCAGCATTGGGTCCCTTTTGCTGCCGTTCGAGATCGATCCGAGGGGCGTGTGCTGTATGTGCTAGAATGAGGACGGAACGCGACAGACGCACTGCGAGGGGCGGTGTAATCAAACTGGAAGTCGCGCGACCGAGTGCCAACGTTGTGCTCTTTGAAGGGGAGACGAGGACGATGCCGACACCAGAGCAACCCAGTCTAATAGTTCGACAGAAATCCCCACCGAACATCGAGTTTCCGTTTGCGTCACTCTCCGATTGGCTGATCCCAACCGAGCTGTTCTTCGTGCGAAACCATTTCCCGTCGCCGGAACTCGATGCACGAGACTGGAGATTGCGCGTTGGCGGGGCGGTGGAGCGGCCGATCGAACTTGACCTCGACAGCATCAAGGCGATGCGGAGCACGACTTTCACCGCCGTCGTCGAGTGCGCGGGGAACGGGCGCGTCTACTATGTGCCGCCGAGGGAGGGGTTGCAGTGGCAGAACGGAGCCGTCGGCAATGCCGCGTGGACAGGTGTTCCTCTGCGCGAGATTTTAGAAATGGCGGGCGTTAAGCGAACCGCACGTGAGGTTCTGCTCGTAGGCGCAGACAGCGGCGTCGTCGACCCGAACAAGAAAACGGCTTCTCCGGGCCCCATCGCTTTTGCGCGTAGTTTACCGCTTGAGAAGGCCATCGCTGACGGCACGATCCTTGCCTATTCGATGAACGAGGAGCCGTTGACGCGCGATCACGGCTACCCGCTACGCGCGATCGTGGGTGGCTGGTTCGGCATGGCTTGGGTCAAGTGGATCACGCATATCACGGTTCTGGAGCAACCTTTCCTTGGCTACTGGCAGGCGCGCGACTATTTCCGTTGGGAGCGCAGCCTCGGGGAACCCAGGCTGGTCCCCCTCGCGGAGATGGAGGTCAAAGCGCAGATCGCCCGTCCCGTGCAGGGCGCGCGTCTCGTCGCCGGTCAACCATATCGGATTTTCGGAGCCGCCTGGAGCGGAGAAGCCGTTATCCGGCAGGTGCAGGTCTGCACCGGAGATGGCAGGGGCTGGCGCGAGGTGAGGCTCCTCGAAACAGAACGTCGCTTCGCATGGCGCTTGTGGGAGTACATGTGGACCCCTGAAGAAGCGGGGCGATATATACTGCGATGTCGCGCGACCGATGGTGCGGGGTGCGTGCAGCCCGACCTCCAGCGTTCCGACTGCGAGAGCTACGCGGCCAATTGGATCGTTCCGGTGGAGGTTACGGTCGTTCCCGAGCCACAGACGTACGAGGAGGAATTCGTGATCTAATCACCCGCAAGGGGCGGATGGCGGCTTTTGGCGCAAAGCAGCCAAATTCCTATAGCGAAAAAAGACCGCTTCGGCAGATAGCGGTCCTTGCTCTTCTTGCCGCCCTCAGGATTTAAGAGATTCCACATCACGTTAGCGGCTGCCGGTTAGCGGGCCTTTGCGAAATCGGCAGTTCTTGAAATCAGCGTTCGGCGAGCGCCGGTTCGCCCTTCTTCTCGCGCACCATGTTGATGAAGCGGCGGAAGAGATAGTGGCTGTCCTGCGGGCCGGGGGAGGCTTCGGGATGGTGCTGGACGGAGAAGACCTGCTTGCCGAGCACGCGCAGACCGCAATTGGTGCCGTCGAAAAGCGAAATATGAGTCTCTTCAACGCCATCGGGCAGCGACTTCGAGTCAAGCGCAAAGCCATGGTTCATCGAGACGATCTCGACCTTGCCGGTCGTGTGGTCCTTGACGGGATGGTTGGCGCCGTGATGGCCCTGATGCATCTTCTCGGTCTTGGCTCCGAGGGCGAGGCCGAGCATCTGGTGGCCGAGGCAGATGCCGAAGACCGGGATATCGGTCTTAACAAGCGTCTTGATCACGGGCACGGCATATTCGCCGGTCGCCGCCGGATCGCCCGGGCCGTTCGACAGGAAGATACCGTCCGGCTGCATGGCGAGCACGTCTTCGGCGCTTGTTGTCGCCGGCACGACGGTCACCTTGCAGTCGAGGCCGGCAAACAGGCGCAGAATGTTGCGCTTGACGCCGTAGTCGAGGCAGACGACGTGATACTTGGCGTCGGCCGCACCGAGCTCGCCGTAACCTTCGTTCCAGATCCAGGGCGTCTGGGTCCATTGCGAGGACTGGCCCGACGTCGCGATCTTGGCGAGGTCGAGACCTTCGAGGCCGCTCCAGACCTTGGCTTCGGCCTTTAGCGCCTCGATGTCGAAGACGCCGTTTGGATCGTGGGCGATCACTGCGTTCGGAGCGCCGTTCTCGCGGATCCAGGCAGTCAGAGCGCGGGTGTCGATGCCGCAGAGACCGATGATGCCGCGCGCCTTCAGCCATTGGTCGAGATGTTTGGCAGCGCGGTAGTTCGAGGGTTCGGTGATGTCGGCCTTGAAGATGACGCCGACAGCGCCGTGGCGGGCGGCAGGCGTCAGATCCTCGATGTCTTCATCATTGGTGCCGATATTGCCGATATGGGGAAAGGTGAAGGTGACGATCTGGCCGAGGTAGGAAGGGTCGGTCATAATCTCTTCATAGCCGGTCAGCGCCGTGTTGAAGACGACCTCGGCCTGGACCTTGCCGGTGGCGCCGATGCCCTTGCCTTCGATCACCGTGCCGTCGGCAATAACGAGCAGGGCGGTCGGCTTTTCGATTGTCCAGGGTGCTGTCGCGGTCATCTTCATCCCGTTTCCGGCGGCCGATGCGCGTTGCCGCGCTCGCTGCCATTTGATCTCGCAGGCGTGTGGACGCGGCTATGCTGCGCGCTTCAGGCCTGATCACGAATTTTGGTGCAGGTGGCGGTAGATAGCCACGCAATCGCTGAGCGTCAATCTTTGTAACCGGGATTGCGGCCGTTTTCCTGCGCTTTATCGCGCCGATCGCGCAATTTATTTGATCCCCCGCATCAGCGTGGTTTATGAAGCGGCATCAAAAACGGAGAAAAGACCATGCTGCGCGATCAACTCGCCACCCAGCTGAAAGAGGCGATGAAGGCCAAGGATTCGGAGCGGCTTTCCACCGTCCGGCTGATTCAGGCCGCTATCAAGGATCGTGATATCGCCAATCGCGGTGCCGGCAAGGAGCAGGCGAGCGACGACGAGATCCTGCAGATTCTCGCCAAGATGGTGAAGCAGCGCGACGAATCGGCAAAGATTTACGAGGAGAATTCCCGGCCGGAACTCGCTGCCAAGGAGCGCGCCGAAATCACCGTCATCCAGGATTTCATGCCGAAGCAGCTGTCGGAGAGCGAAGTGCGCGCCAACGTCTCGGCGATCATCGCCGAGACCGGTGCTGCCGGCGCCAAGGACATGGGCAAGGTGATGGCCGCTCTCAAGGAGCGTTATGCCGGCCAGATGGATTTCGCCAAGGCGTCGGCGACCGTCAAGGAACTGCTGAACTAATTTAGAGCCTTTCCTGATTAGATTGAAGCATTCTGCCGAAGCAGGTTTTCGTCAGGGCAGAGGCGATTGGCGACGGGCATACCCCAAGGTACGTCCGAGCCGATCGCCTCTGATCCTGGCGGAAACATGCCCGGCCCACCGGCCGCACCGCTTCGCCGCGGCGAAGCGGTCAGTGCGTCCGGCGATTCGAAGTCTTGCAGATTTGCCAGGCAAATCTGCGGGAGGGCTGGCTGAAACGGGCCGGCTGATAGACCGGCCGGCTTGGCCGTAGAGCTTGGCTACGACACGCGCCGGCCGGTCGACCATCCGACTTCGTTTGAGCCAACAGAATGCATCAATCCAACCAGGGAAGGCACTAGACCACGCGTCGCGCCTACGGTTCGTCCAGGACCGCGGGTCCGAGCACCGCCTCGGCGGCGGCATCGACGATGGCGAATTTGGAAGCCTGATAATTCCAGTATTCAAGGATGAAGCGGCGTGACAGCCAGAAGTCGCCCTTGCGGGATGGTTCCGTCCAGCCGACGCTTTCCATGGTCGCGGCCTGCGTCAGAAGCCGCTTCAGGTGGGTGTTCGATATCATGAACTGGTCGCGGATTTCCCGCAGCGACAGGGGGCCGACCGCGACGCGCTCGGCCGTCTCGGGAAATTCCGGAAGGCGCGAGATCAGGTAGTCCATCACCAGCCCGCCGGAATTTGCCCAGTTGAAGAGGTTGAAGGTGGGGCCCGGACTGCGCACCGCCTGGCTTCCGATGATCGCCTTAGCGATGCGGGGCTGGATCGCTGCCATCATCGCCGCGGGATCTGTGGCGATCCTGTCGGCGCGCTTACCGCCGTCGAGGCTGTCGAGGATCATCATGTGGGTGACGAGCCATCGGGTGAAATGCTGCTCCGCGATTTCGGTGGGTTCCAGATAGCGTGTGCGCTTGTCGGCACCAGGAGCCGGACGCAGGAAGCGATAGGCCAGCATTTCCTGCATGAACGCCGCTGCCGTGTTGCGGCTGGCGATGTCGTTCTGGACCGCAAAATCGATGAAGCGGCCGGAATAGAGGCCGCTCTTTTCATAGTCGGGATGGCCATAATGAAGTGCAAAGCCGGCATGGGCCATCAGCCAGCGCTGCTGTGCGGCGAAAATCGAGGCGATGCGCGGGCTCTCACGATAGATCGCGAGCATCTGATCGGCGCAGTGGAGGATTGCCGCGAGAAAGCGATCGTCTGCTGCAAGAGTTTCAGCGGTAAAGGCCATGGGGAAGGAGTCCAGGAAATTCGGCGCATACTTCCTTCACGCACGCGCCGCCTGTCAACGGATTTGTCAATAATCGGTTAATTTCAAAAGGGAATTTGTATCAGGGCAGGCCAAAAATTTAAGAAGGCAGGAGCTGGGGGCGCTCCTGCCTTCTTGCACTTTGCTTCCGCCGGCACGCAGGGCCGAAGCCCAAGCCGGAGGGTATTTGCAAAGGCACCCTTGCGAAGCGGCGCCGGGGGTAGGGATGGTGCTTCGCTCGGGGATCGCTTTGTTGAGATCGAACTTATTGCGGTGCGGCGGCCTGTTCAAATTACAAAAAAATAATGATTGCCGAAAATGTCGGTTTTGGAGATGTCGAAGCGGAGGCTCGGATGGCGGCGCAAAGAGCAGAGCGGATCGTGACAGAGGGTGATAATAATTTGTTTTCAAACGATTTATTTGAGGCTCATGGAAAATGTCCGTCTTTGCCGAAGCTTGCGCGACAGCGGAATTCTGGTCTCCCGGGGACAATAATGTCGCACCCCTGTCGCAGGGGCGATAACGTGTTTTTGATTGGATAAGCGACGCAATCGGAGACGGGTGCACTTGCCTGTGAATAGCGGGTTTTCGTGACAAGTTTCGTGGCATGGTGCGGCAAAGCAGCTTATATGGAGGCTGGCCAAGAGGTATAAATGCGCTTTTCCAACACCTTTCTCGATGAGATCCGTGACCGCGTTCCGATTTCGAACGTGATCGCGCGCCGTGTGAGCTGGGACAAGCGCAAGACCAATGTCTCGCGCGGCGATTACTGGGCCTGCTGCCCGTTCCACGGCGAGAAATCACCGAGCTTCCACTGCGAGGACCGGAAGGGCCGCTATCACTGCTTCGGCTGCGGCGTGACCGGTGACCATTTCCGCTTCCTCACCGAGCTCGAAGGCCTGAGTTTTCCCGAGGCGGTGCAGCAGATCGCCGATATGGCCGGCGTGCCGATGCCGCTTGCCGATCCCGTCATGGAAAAGCGCGAGAAGGAGCGCGGCTCGCTGATCGACGTCATGGAAATGGCGACGGCCTTCTTCCAGGACCAGTTGCAGACCGCCAATGGCGCGAAGGCGCGCGCCTATCTGCGCGATCGCGGGCTGAAGGGGCGCACCATCGAGACGTTCCGCCTCGGTTATGCGCCCGACAGCCGCAATGCGCTCAAGGAATTCCTCGCCGGCAAGGGCGTCACCAAAGAGCAGATCGAGGCCTGCGGCCTCGTCGTTCATGAAAACGTGCCGGTGTCCTATGATCGCTTCCGCGACCGCATCATGTTCCCGATCCTCTCGTCGCGGGAAAAGGTGATCGCCTTCGGCGGCCGTGCCATGTCGGCCGAGGCGCCGGCGAAATACCTGAACTCGAACGAGACGGAGCTCTTCCACAAGGGCAATGTTCTCTACAATTTCGCCCGCGCCCGCCGCGCCATCCAGGGGCCGGGCCGCGGCGATCAGCAGGACGAGAATGCGAGCGGCACCATCATTGCCGTCGAAGGCTATATGGACGTGATCGCGCTCCATCAGGCGGGTATCGAGAACGCCGTTGCGCCGCTCGGCACCGCACTTACCGAAAATCAGCTCGAGCTGCTCTGGAAGATGGTGCCGCAGCCGGTGCTCTGCTTCGATGGCGACGGCGCCGGCATCCGTGCGGCCAATCGCGCCGCCGAACTGGCGCTGCCGCATCTGAAGCCTGGCCGCTCCGTCCGCTTCGCGCTGCTGCCCGACGGCAAAGACCCTGATGATCTCGTGCGCGACGAGGGCCGCGCGCCTTTCGACAAGGTGATGAGCCAGGCAAAGCCGCTTTCGGAGATGCTGTGGAGCCGGGAGATCAACACCGGCAAGTTCGACACGCCCGAGGCACGCGCCGAGCTCGAGGCGCGGCTGAAGCAGCTTGTGGCCGTCATTGCTGACGAGAATGTGCGCCGTCATTACCAGCAAGATATTCGCGACCGGCTGAACGCCTTCTTCCAGCCGCAGTTCCAGAACCGCAATAATGGCGAGCGGCGCGGTTTCGGCGGCAACTCCCGGGCTGGCCGCGACAATCCCGGCAAGGCGGGGCCGAAAAGCCCGAGCCTGATTTCCGACCGGCTTGCCCGCTCGGGCCCGGTGCGCGGCCATCGGGACAATACGGCGCTGCGCGAAAGCGTGCTGGCGCTCACCATCGTCAATCATCCGGCACTGATGATCGACGATTATGACGAGATCGCCGCGATCGAATACGACAGCCGCGAGCTGCAACGGTTGTGGTCGGCGGTGCTTGGGGCAGCGGCTGCCGTCGCCGGCCCGCATCTGACGCGTGACTATCTGACTGAACGGCTGGAATTCGAGGGCTTCGGCCCGCTGATCAAGAGCCTCGACCAGCAGGTGCGCAATGCCCGGCTCTGGACGGCCACCGAGGAGGCGGCGATGGAGGATGCACGTGAGGGCTATCGCCAGGCACTCGCCTTCCACAAACGGGCAAAGGCGCTGCGTCGGCAGAAGTTGGAGCTCGAACGCGAGATTGCGCTGGCGACCGAGGCCGGCGACGGCGAGGCGATCGTTCAACTGATACGGGCCCAGCAGGAAGTGCATCTGGAAGGCGTGCGCCTTGAGAACCAGGAGGCGATCATCGACGGATTCGGCGTGCTTTCCGGTCGCGTCAAAGGGGCGGCGAACCACTGATGTCGCTGACCGAAGGCAACGAAGCTGGCTTTTCCGCCTCCGATGCGCTGTTTTCCGCCGGCCGCTCGCCACTCGAGGTGCTGAAGCAGGTCTATGGCTATTCCTCTTTCCGCGGCAAGCAGCAGCAGGTGGTCGAGCACGTCGTGTCAGGCGGCGATGCGGTGGTGCTCTTTCCGACAGGTGCGGGCAAATCACTGTGCTTCCAGATCCCGGCGCTCTGCCGCGAAGGCGTCGGCATCGTCGTTTCGCCGTTGATTGCCCTGATGCGCGATCAGGTGGAGGCGATGAAGCAGCTCGGCATTCGTGCTGCCCCACTCAATTCGTCGCTCTCGCGCGAGGAGTTCGTCGAGGTTCGCCGCGCTCTTTCGGCCGGCAAGCTCGATCTCCTCTACGTGACGCCGGAGCGCATCCTGACCGACGGCTTCCGCGAGCTGATCGCCAATGAGAAGATCGCGCTGTTTGCGATCGACGAGGCCCATTGCGTCTCCCAATGGGGCCATGATTTCCGGCCGGAATACCGTGAGCTCGGCCGGCTCGGCGAGCAATATCCCGGTGTGCCCAGAATAGCGCTGACGGCAACGGCCGATCCGCATACCCGCGACGATATCGTCGAGCGGCTGGGGCTCGATTCTGCCGAGATCTTCACCACCAGCTTCGACCGGCCGAACATCAGCTATGAGATCGTCGAGCGCGATCAGCCGCGCCAGCAGCTTCTACGCTTCCTGTCGGACCATAAGGGCGACAGCGGCATCGTTTACTGCCTGTCGCGCGCCAAGGTCGAGGACACGGCCGACTGGCTGAACGGGCAGGGGGTTCGTGCACTGCCTTATCATGCCGGCATGGACCGGGCGCTTCGCGACGCCAATCAGGATGCCTTCCTGAAGGAAGAGAATCTCTGCCTGGTTGCCACCGTCGCTTTCGGCATGGGCATAGATAAACCGAATGTGCGTTACGTCGCCCATCTCGACCTGCCGGGTTCGGTGGAAGCCTATTACCAGGAGACCGGGCGCGCCGGCCGCGACGGCCTGCCGTCGGAGGTCTGGATGGCCTATGGCATGACCGACGTCATTCAGCGTCGCCGGATGATCGACGAGGGCAATGCCGCCGCGGAGATCAAGCGGGTCGAACGCGCCAAGCTCAATGCCTTGCTGGCGATTTGCGAGACCGCCTCCTGCCGCCGGCAGGCGATCCTGGCCCATTTCGGGGAGGCACATGCCGGCCAATGCGGCAATTGCGACACTTGCCTGAAGCCGGTCGAGACCTGGGAGGGCACGGAAGCGGCGATCAAGGCGCTGGCCGCCATCTATCGCACCGGCGAGCGTTTCGGCGCCGGCCACGTCATCGACGTGCTCGTCGGCAATGCCAACGACAAGACCGAGCGTTTCGGCCACGTCGATATGCCCGTCTTCGGCGCCGGCAAGGACATTCCGGCGCGGACCTGGCAATCCGTCTGCCGGCAGTTGCTCGCCATGGGGCTGATCCGCGTCGATCACGAGGCCTATGGGGCGCTGAAATTGGAGCCTGAGGCGCGCGCCGTTTTCAAGCACGAGCGACAGGTGTTCTTCCGCAAGGATCGGCCTGCCTCGGAACGGCGCACGAAGAAGACGGAACGAAGGGAGCGCAAATCGGCCCTGTCGGGCGCCAACGGCAGCCTCTTCGAGGCGCTCCGGGCCGAGCGCATGGCGATCGCCAAATCGCTCGGCGTGCCGCCCTATGTCGTCTTTCCCGATACGACGCTGATTGCCTTCGCCACCGAACGGCCGCGCAGCCGCAAGGAACTGCTCGCTATATCCGGCGTCGGTCAGGCAAAGCTCGAGCGCTATGGCGACGCCTTCCTGGAGATCATCCTGGCGCATGACGACTGAATGGATCGGGCGATGTGCCTCCCGATTTGGGCCCAGCGCTGAACAAGACAATCCGGTGGCGATATGCTAACTCCGAAGCTATAAAAAACATCAGGAAGGGCCGCCCATGACCTCGCCATTTCTCTCCCATCTCCGCGCCGAGATTTCGGCGCTGAAGGATGCCGGCCTCTATAAGTCCGAACGGGTCATCAGCTCCAAGCAGGCGGGCGAAATTGCGATTTCCACCGGCGAGCGGGTGCTGAATTTCTGCGCCAACAACTACCTCGGCCTTGCCGACAATGAGGAACTGGCCGAGGCCGGCAAGCAGGCGCTCGACCGCTACGGCTACGGCTTGGCCTCGGTGCGCTTCATCTGCGGCACCCAGGAGGAGCATAAGCAGCTCGAAGCGCGCATTTCCTCTTTCCTCGGGATGGAAGACACCATCCTCTATTCCTCCTGCTTCGACGCCAATGGTGGCCTGTTCGAGACGCTGCTTTCCGAGGAGGACGCGATCATCTCGGATGCGCTGAACCACGCCTCGATCATCGACGGCATGAGGCTGTCGAAGGCCAAGCGCTTCCGCTACGCCAACAACGACATGGCAGCACTCGAAGAGGAATTGAAGAAGGCCGAAGGCAGCCGCTTCAAGCTGATCGCCACCGACGGCGTCTTCTCGATGGACGGCATCATCGCCAATCTGGGCGGGGTCTGCGATCTCGCCGAGAAATACGGCGCCATGGTCATGGTCGATGACAGCCATGCGGTCGGCTTCGTCGGCAGGAATGGCCGCGGCTCGGCCGAACATTGCGGCGTCGAGGGCCGGATCGACATCATCACCGGCACACTCGGCAAGGCGCTCGGCGGCGCCTCGGGCGGTTATACCTCGGCGAAGGCCGAGGTCATCGAATGGCTGCGGCAGCGCTCGCGGCCCTATCTGTTCTCGAACACGCTGGCGCCGGTCATTGCCGCCGCCTCGCTGAAAGTGTTCGACCTGATCGAAAATGGCGACGCCTTGCGCAAGCGCCTTTCCGACAATGCCGATCTCTTCCGAACCGAGATGACGAAGCTCGGCTTCACGCTCGCCGGCGAATTCCATCCGATCATCCCGGTCATGCTCGGCGACGCCAAGCTTGCCCAGGATATGGCGGGCCTGATGCTGAAGAAGGGCATCTATGTGATCGGTTTCTCCTTCCCCGTGGTGCCGAAAGGCCAGGCCCGCATCCGCACTCAAATGTCGGCGGCGCATTCCAGGGCGGATGTGGAGCGTGCGATTGCCGCTTTTGCGGAAGCTGGGCGGGAGCTGGGTGTGATTTGAGCGAGGCTTGCTCCCTCTTCTCCCCGGCGGGGAGAAGGTGGCCCGAAGGGTCGGATGAGGGGCGGAGCAAAGCGACGTTTCGAGCGGTAAGCAAGAAACAAACGAGGATTTGACTGTGCGCCGTGTCCCCTCATCCGCCCTACGGGCACCTTCTCCCCGCTGGGGAGAAGAGGGAATAGCGACGCTGGCGTCAAGCAGAGGTGGGAGCAGACATGTCGAACATGATGAAGGCGCTGGTCAAATCGAAGCCCGAGGTCGGGCTCTGGATGGAGAATGTGCCGGTGCCGGAAGTCGGGCCGAATGATGTGCTGATCCGGGTCAAGAAATCGGCGATCTGCGGCACCGACGTGCATATCTGGAACTGGGACCAGTGGGCGCAGAAGACCATTCCGGTACCGATGGTGGTCGGCCATGAATTTTCCGGCGAGATCGCTGAGATAGGCTCTGCCGTCACCCGCTATCATGTCGGCGAGCGGGTTTCCGGCGAGGGCCATATCGTCTGCGGCAAGTGCCGCAACTGCCGGGCGGGCAGAGGGCATCTCTGCCGCAATACGCTCGGCGTCGGCGTCAACCGGCCGGGTTCGTTCGGCGAGTTCGTCTGCATTCCCGAGAGCAATGTCGTGGCGATCCCGGACGATATTTCCGGCGAGATCGCGGCGATCTTCGATCCGTTCGGCAATGCCGTGCACACCGCACTTTCCTTCGATCTCGTCGGCGAGGACGTGCTCGTCACCGGCGCCGGGCCGATCGGCATCATGGGCGCGCTGGTCGCCAAACGATCGGGCGCCCGCAAGGTCGTCATCACCGATATCAATCCGCATCGGCTGGATCTGGCGCGCAAGCTCGGCATCGACCACGTCGTCGACGCCTCGAAGGAAAATCTCGCCGACGTGATGAAGGCGATCGGCATGACCGAGGGGTTCGATGTCGGGCTCGAAATGTCGGGTGCGGCACCCGCCTTCCGCGACATGATCGACAAGATGAACAATGGCGGCAAGATCGCCATTCTCGGCATTGCGCCGGCGGGCTTCGAGATCGACTGGAACAAGGTGATCTTCAAGATGCTCAATCTCAAGGGCATTTACGGCCGCGAGATGTTCGAGACTTGGTACAAGATGATCGCCTTCGTCCAGGGTGGCCTGGATCTCGCACCTATTATTACCCATCGCATCAAGATCGACGATTTCCGCGAGGGCTTCGAGGCGATGCGGTCGGGCAACTCCGGCAAAGTCGTCATGGATTGGATGTGAGGAGGACGAGATGATTTATGAAGGAAGCTGCCATTGCGGCAATATCGCTTTCGAGGTCGAAGGCGAATTCAGCGAGGCGCTCGACTGCAACTGTTCGCTCTGCCGCCGGCGCGGCGGGCTTCTGGCCTTCGTGCCGCGTGAGAAGCTGGTGCTGAAAACGTCCGACGCGAATATCTCGACCTATACCTTCAACAGGCATGTCATCCGCCATCACTTCTGCGCCAAGTGCGGTATTGCGCCCTTCGGCGAGGGTGTCGCGCCCGATGGCTCGGCGATGGCTTCGATCAACCTGCGCTGCATTCCTGCGATCGACCCCGGCGCGCTGAAGGTGACGGCCTATGACGGTGCGGCGCGTTAGAGACGGCAATATAACGTCGGCACAATTGTAAAAGACGACCGAACAACTGATGCGGCATGCAAAATTCATGCTGCTCTTGTCTTTTGTTTGCCGCTTCTTAAATAAGGTTCGCAATCGCAGCCGCGGTTCAAAGCCTGTGGATAAGGCTTTTTCCGATGATTCGTGAGCTTTTTTTATGGAAAAGCTTGACGAGAACAAAAAATGTGGGAATCACCGTTCGACTTGTTGAAACGGTGAACTGGGTCAAGGCGGATCGCGCAACCATGGCCGGAAATCCAAAGGCAAGAAAGCTTTGCTGTCCGGTACCGGCGATCGTGGTTAATCAGACTTTAAATGTCATCCCGTTAGGTGGGCTCAGGTGATTCAAGGGCGGCGCGAGCGGCGCGTCAAGCCCTGAGACGGCCCATTCACCGTAGCGAGATTGGATAGCGTCAGGAAGGCGACGATATAAATGGCAACCAAGGTCAAAGAGAACGAAGACGCGGAAGTCGAACGCGACGGCGCAAGCGACGGCCCTCTTCTCGATCTTTCCGACGACGCGGTCAAGAAGATGATCAAGGCCGCCAAGAAGCGCGGCTATGTGACGATGGATGAGCTCAACGCCGTTCTGCCGTCCGAGGAAGTGACGTCCGAGCAGATCGAAGACACGATGTCGATGCTTTCGGACATGGGCATCAACGTCATCGAGGACGAAGAAGCCGAGGAAGCCGGCGCTTCCGGCGGCGGCGATGACGATGATGCCGGCGGCGACGAGGACAGCGAAGGCGGCGAACTCGCGCCTTCCGGCGGCACCGCGCTTGCGACCGCCAAGAAGAAAGAGCCGACCGACCGTACCGACGATCCGGTGCGCATGTATCTGCGCGAAATGGGCTCGGTGGAACTGCTCTCCCGCGAGGGCGAAATCGCCATCGCCAAGCGCATCGAGGCCGGCCGCGAGACGATGATCGCAGGCCTCTGCGAGAGCCCGCTGACGTTCCAGGCGCTGATCATCTGGCGCGACGAACTCAACGAAGGCACGACGCTGCTGCGCGAGATCATCGATCTCGAAACGACCTATTCCGGTCCTGAGGCCAAGGCTGCGCCGCAGTTTCAGAGCCCCGAGAAGATCGAGGCAGACCGCAAGGCGGCCGAAGAGAAGGAAAAGACCCGCCGCGCCCGCTCCGGCGACGACGACATCACCGATGTCGGCGGCGAAGGCCTGCCTCCCGAGGAGGAGGAAGAGGACGAGGACGAATCCAATCTTTCGCTGGCGGCGATGGAAGCCGAGCTTCGCCCGCAGGTGATGGAGACGCTCGATACGATCGCCGAGACCTACAAGAAGCTGCGCAAGCTGCAGGACCAGCAGGTCGAGCAGCGCTTGTCGGCGTCCGGCACGCTTTCCTCCGCCCAGGAGCGGCGCTACAAGGAGCTCAAGGATGAGCTCATCAAGGCCGTCAAGTCGCTGTCGCTTAACCAGAACCGTATCGACGCCCTGGTCGAGCAGCTCTACGACATCAACAAGCGCCTCGTCTCCAACGAAGGCCGCCTGCTGCGTCTGGCCGAATCCTACGGCGTCAAGCGCGATAGCTTCCTGGAACAGTATCAGGGCGCCGAGCTCGATCCGAACTGGATGAAGTCGATCGGCAATCTGGCCGCCCGCGGCTGGAAGGAATTCGCCAAGGGCGAGAACACGACGATCCGCGACATCCGCCAGGAAATCCAGAATCTGGCGACCGAGACCGGCATTTCGATTTCGGAATTCCGCCGCATCGTGCACATGGTGCAGAAGGGCGAGCGCGAAGCGCGCATCGCCAAGAAGGAAATGGTCGAAGCGAACCTTCGCCTCGTCATCTCCATCGCCAAGAAATACACGAACCGCGGCCTGCAGTTCCTCGATCTCATTCAGGAAGGCAATATCGGCCTGATGAAGGCGGTCGACAAGTTCGAATACCGCCGCGGCTACAAGTTCTCGACCTATGCGACCTGGTGGATCCGTCAGGCGATCACTCGTTCGATCGCCGACCAGGCTCGCACCATCCGCATTCCGGTGCATATGATCGAGACGATCAACAAGATCGTCCGCACCTCGCGCCAGATGCTGCACGAGATCGGCCGCGAGCCGACGCCGGAAGAACTGGCCGAAAAGCTCGCCATGCCGCTCGAAAAGGTCCGCAAGGTCCTGAAGATCGCCAAAGAGCCGATCTCGCTCGAAACCCCTGTTGGTGACGAAGAGGATTCGCATCTCGGCGATTTCATCGAGGACAAGAACGCGCTGCTGCCGATCGACGCCGCCATCCAGGCGAACCTGCGCGAGACGACCACCCGCGTTCTCGCCTCGCTGACGCCCCGCGAGGAACGTGTCCTGCGGATGCGCTTCGGCATCGGCATGAACACCGACCACACGCTCGAAGAAGTCGGGCAGCAGTTCTCGGTCACCCGCGAACGTATTCGCCAGATCGAGGCCAAGGCGCTGCGCAAGCTGAAGCATCCGAGCCGTTCGCGCAAGCTGCGCTCGTTCCTCGACAGCTAAGCTTCGATGACTTCTTGATGGGAATGCCGGGCTTTATGCCCGGCTCAGCCTGCTGACGAAGCCGGCCAACTCTTCTTTCGTCATGCTCGGGCCTGTCCCGGGGCTTGTCCCGGGCATCTGCCTCCGTTTCGTAGGGCAGCAGATCCCCTGCACTAAGCCGAGGATGAAGCCAGGTGGCGAGCGAGGTTTATCATCAAATAGAGCCGGGCTTTACGCCCGGCTTTTGTTTTGTGATTAACACCAATGATCCTCGCGGCTTTCTTGTCCCTGTATGGTGACAGGCCTATAATCCGGCCACGTGGAAAGGATCGATCGCGACATACGCGAGATCGTATGCCTGCGTGAGCGATCCTCCGTCGGGAGGTGCGACATGACCAATTACATTCTTTTGATCGACTGGACAGACCAAGGCATCCGTACTGTTCGCGACTCGGCAAAACGGCTGGACGCGGCGAAGAAACTGCTCGCAGGCGTCGGCGGCTCCATCAACCAGTTCTATCTGACGATGGGCGGACACGACATGGTCGCCGTCTGCGAGGCGCCCGACGACGCGGTGATGGCGCATTTTACACTGTCGCTCGCCATGGCGGGCAATGTCCGCACCGAGACGCTGAAGGCGTTCCCGGAGGCTGCCTATCGGGATCTCATCGGCTCGCTCGGCTGACCACTGCTCAAACCAGTTCGGATACCAATGCACGGCTCTCCGAGACCGCGTGGCGTTGAATGATGATGGACCCGCCGACCAATGACCGCGGCAGCGATCACGCGGTTTTTTGTATTTGTGGCTTGATGCTGCCGGCTTTAAAGGCCACATCGCTGCTGTGACAGAAGAAGACGTCGAACCGGAAGAAGCGCATGAAGCGGCAAAACAGCGGCCTGATATCCGCTGGGGCGTCGGCGCGTCCGCGCTTCTGCATGTGCCGCTCATCGCCCTTCTGATTTTCGGGCTGCCGAAGATCGAGCCGAAACCTCCTGAAGACGAGAGCGTGAAGGTGGAACTCGTTCCGCCGCCAGAGGAGAAGAAGCAGGAAGAAAAGCAGCCTGAGGAAAAACCGCCGGAGCCGAAACCGCCGGAACAGGCGAAGAAGCAACCGCTGCCTCCACCGCCTCCTCCGCCACCGCCAGCAAAGAAGGCTTCTGAGCAAGCTAAATCGAGGCCGATGCCGACTCTCAACCCTGTGACCGAGTTCGGGGGCAAAAATAGCGGCCCTGACAAATTCCTGGCGGGAAATTCTTCCGAGGGTGAAAGAAAACCGGCGACAACTGCTCCGCAGCGCGATCGAGCATTAGAGCGGCTGCCTGCGAAAGCCGTTGCGGAAGGGCCGAAAGCTGAGCCGCCTCCATCAAAACCCGTACCGGATGATGTGAAGCTTCCCGAAGTGGCTGTGATGGACGTTTCTCCGGAGCGTAACGGACCGCCGACACAAGCGTCTGGCGAAGCCAAGACCACCTTCGAACAGGCCAAGCCGCCTGAGCAGAAGAGCGCTGACAAACCGAAAACGCTGCCTGACACCAACGATCTGCCCGCGGCAAAAACCCTGTTTTCACGGGCTGCAGATGGCAATGTGTTTGCGCAGACCGCGATGGATGGGCTTTCACGCAAGGAGCGAGTGGCAACGCTCTGTACCACCGAGCTTCAGGGCCAGCTTGTTCACGGTTCGCCGGCCTATTTTCCGCTCGCATTGCCGAGTTTCGGGTTGCGAGCCGGTACCATTCTCGATGTGAAGGATGCAGCCTTTGGCACAGCCAAGGGCTGGTTCCAAGTTCGTTTCCGCTGCGTGGTGGATGAGGGGGCTACCAAAGTGATGTCCTTTGCCCACCAGGTCGGTGGGCCGATCCCCCGCGGCCAGTATTCGAAGTATGATATTGATGAATAAAGCGCGCTGTGATCTTTCCCGCCCGCAACAAGCCACACGCAAGGAACCGCATCTAGCCTCTTCCTATGGCCGTGATGGTACGGTGAAGAAGGGACAATGATATGTCGAACGAGATCGAGCGTTTTCTGGAGCGCCAGGATGAAGCCGTCAGCGCGTTGTTCCTGGAAAACAGGGGCGACGAGCTGACCGATATTCTGGTGGCGGCGCTTGAAGAGGCCTTCGAGATCCTGCTCGAAGCAGCACCCGCCGAAACGCTGCATTGACAAATTTCAAGACATTGCCGGCAGCGCTCGGCGAGCGGCTGTCCGGCTACCGGTTCGAACGCGATGCGCTTGGCCGTTCCGCCGCAAGCGTCTTCCGGCTGGAGGGCGAGGGCCTTCCGGCGCTCTATCTGAAGGTCGAGGCCGCGGGGCCGTTCGGCGAGCTTCCCGATGAAGCCGCCCGGCTCTCCTGGCTCAAGGCCGCCGGCCTGCCGTGTCCCGACGTCATCGCCTGCGAAAGCGACGGCGAGCGCAACTGGCTGCTGATCGGGGCGCTGCCGGGAACCGATCTCGCCAGCGCATCGGCGCTGACGCCGCTGGCGCGAGTCGGACTGCTGGCGGCCGCACTTGCCGATCTCCATCACCTGCCGATCGCCTCCTGCCCGTTCGATCATCGTCTAGAAAAGCGCCTGCCGGCCGCAAGGGCGCGCATGCAGGCCGGGATCGTCGACGAGACCGATTTCGACGAGACGCGGCTCGGAAAGAGCGCCGAAACACTGTTTGCCGAACTCGAAGGCCGGCGGCCGGACCGTGAGCATCTCGTCGTCACCCATGGCGATGCCTGCCTGCCCAATTTTGTCGCCTCCGGCGGCCAATTCTCCGGCTATATCGATTGCGGTCGCCTCGGCGTCGCCGACCGCTATCAGGATATTGCGCTCGCCTGCCGCAGCATCGCCGGTAATTTCGGTGCGGCGCTGGTGCAACCCTTCCTCGATCGTTATGAGCTGACGGCGCCGGATCCGGCGCGCCTCGATTATTACCAGCTGCTCGACGAGTTCTTCTGACGCTTCAAAGACGCGTTGCGCTTGCCAAGCGTTGCGCCCGCTCCATCCGGCTGGCAAGATGGCCGGCATCGGATCTGCGGACGGATGATGGCGAAAAATCAGTTCAGGATGTTACGCTCGGCGCTGGCCGGCGTCGAGGCGGTGGAAGCGGCAACGCATCACAGTTTCAGCAGGCACACGCATGAGCAGTTCGGCATCGGCCTCGTCTCATCAGGGGCGCAGAAGTCGCTCAGCGGGCGCGGCATGGTCGAGGCTGCGGCCGGCGATATCATCACTGTCAATCCGAACGAGGTGCATGACGGTGCGCCGATCGGCGCAGGTCGATCGTGGCGCATTCTCTATTTCGATCCCGAGATCGTCGCCAGCCTGTCGCGGGAAATCGGCGAGGGCGGGGCAGGGCGACAGGAAATCCCCTATCCGGTCATCCGCAATGCGGCGATCGCCGTCCGCTTCGAGATACTGTTTGGCGCGGTCACCGGTGGCGGAGCCGACGGGCTGCTCTCAGAGCAACTGCTGCTGCAGCTCGTCGCCGATGTCATGCGGGAACGGGGGGATCGCCAGGAGCGGCCAGCGGTGCCGGCGTCCATCCGCGCGGCGCGGGATCTGATCGACGACGATCCTCTTGTCGCCGTCTCGCTTGCCGACCTCGCCCGGGAAAGCGGCCTCAGCCGCTTCCAGGTGCTGCGCGGCTTTGCCAAGGCGACGGGGCTGACGCCGCATGCCTATCTCCTCCAGGCCCGCATCCATCGCGCCCGCCGGCTGATCGCTCAGGGCACGCCGCTTGCCGAAGCCGCCTTTGCCAGCGGTTTTGCCGACCAGAGCCACATGACGCGCGTCTTCGTGCGCAAATACGGCCTGTCGCCGCGGCTCTATGCCGGCGCCTTTGTCTGAGCGGTGCCGGCATGGCGCGCTTCGTCACCGGGCGTCCGAGGCCGAGCCACCCGCCTCGTCCTTCGAGGCCCCTGCGGGGCACTCAGGATGAGGCTCTCTTGAAGGCCGTCCATCCTTCTGCCGTCCACGGTGAAAGGCACGGCATCCTCCAACGCCCCTCATCCTGAGGCGCGTAGCCCGTGAGGACGAAGCCTCGAAGGGCACGCTCAACGCCGCTTGCATTCATCGAACTTCAAGCGCCCGCTTCGTCCTTCGAGGCCCCTTGCGGCGCACCTCAGGATCGGGGCTGATCGCAGGTGCCGCGGGCTGCGACCTCTCTCCAGCCTCATCGTGAGGCGCCCCGCAAGGGGCCTCGAAGGACGGGGCTGGCCGAACGCCGCCTCCGCCCTGCAATTTCGTTCAAGACCGCAGCCGGCCCCTGCTGTTTTCTCGACGCATCCAATCGGAGATGCGGAATGTCGAGACAGGTTCAAGGTTATGTCTATCTGACGCTGGCCATGCTGACGGTCGGAAGCACCGTCATTGCGAGCAAACTCATTGCCGCCGGCTTGGGGCCGTTTACCGCCACCGCCTTGCGCTTCGCGCTCGCCTTTCCCGTCTTTCTCGTGCTGATGCGGGCAACCGGCGTGCGGCTGCCGAAGCTCTCTCGCCGTGACCGCCTCATTCTCCTCATCCAGGCCGGGGCCGGCAGCGTCGGCTATACGACGCTGCTGATCTCCGGCCTCAGCCTGACCTCGGCGGCCGATGCCGGCGTCATCATCGGCACGCTGCCGGTGGTCTCGGCGGGAATCTCCATCCTGCTGCTCGGTGAGCGGCCGCAGCCCGCCCTGCTTCTTGCTGTGGCGCTGGCGACCGCCGGGGTGTTTTCGATCGCCTTCAAGCCGGAGGCGGCGGGCGGTTCGCTCGCCGGCAATGCGCTGATCCTGCTGGCGGTCGTCTGCGAGGGGCTGTTCATCCTGCTGAACAAGCGGCTGACCGCCGATATTCCGCCGCTTGCCCAATCGACGCTGATGACCGGCATCGGCTTCGCCGTCGCCGTCATCCCGGCCGTCTTCGAGGCGCCTTCCGCCCAGGGCATTTCCGCAAGCGCTGCGGCGGCGGTCGTCTATTATGCGTTGGTGCCGACCGTCGCCGGCTTCCTGCTCTGGTATGCCGGTGCGAAGCGCGTGAGCGGCACGGAAGCCTCGCTTTTTACCGCGCTCGCGCCGGTGTCCGCCGTCGTGCTCGCCTTCGCCACGCTCGGCGAGCCGGTCGGCGTCAGCCAGCTTGCCGGTATTGCCAGCGTGCTTGGGGCGGTGCTCGGGCTCGGTCTGGCTGGAAATCGCACAGCAACTCAGCCGGCCGAGGGGAGATAGGCATGCGTTTCAACCATTCCGCCGCCCTGTGGCAGAGCTTTCCCGAGCTTCACGCCGGCGCGCTCCATGCCACCGGGATCGATGCCGATGTGGACGTCGAGGCGGCGATAACAAGCTTCGGGGCGATTGCCGAGGCCCGGCTTGCCGGCGCTCAGGAAAGCGAATTTCCGGAGATCCAGGCCTGGCGGCGCGGCTTTTCCCGCATGGGGTTGAAGCCGACGCAATATCGCTCGGCCTCCGAAGCGCTGCTGCGCCGCTTCCGCCAGGAGCACGCGCTGCCGCGCCTGCATCCGCTCGTCGATCTCTGCAATGCGGTCTCGCTCGCCTTCGCTATTCCCATTGCCGTCTTCGATGTCGAAAAGATCGCCGGCGATCTCGAGGTTCGGCCGGCGACGGGTGACGAGACCTATCTGACCTTCGGCGGCGACATCGAACATCCCGAGCCGAACGAGGTGATCTTCGCCGATGGCGAGGCGAGGGCCCATGCGCGGCGCTGGACGAACCGGCAGAGCGGGCTTTCGGCGGTGCGGCAGACGACGCGGTCGGTGCTGATCGTTGCCGAGGCGCTGCATGCCTCGGCCGAGGCGGATATCGGTAGGCTGGTGTCAACGCTCGCGGATCAGCTGGCGAAGGCCTGGCCGGCGGCGCCGAAAGCGGCGCTGCTCAGTGCAGCATCGCCGCATTTCGAATTCTGAAGCGGATCGCGCCCGGACGGAGCATTCACACCTTGGGTCGGCGGCATGCCCGCCCTATCTTCCGGGGATCGATCGCTTCTGGAGACGAACCGCATGTCAGATAAATCGATCAAGATCCCCGGGCCGGATCACCCGATCACCGTCTAGCACAATCCCTGCCGCGTCGTCGTCACGCTCGGCGGCAGGACGGTCGCCGACAGCCGCGACGCGCTGACGCTGCGCGAAGCCTCCTATCCGCCGGTGCAATATATTCCGCGCAAGGATGTCGACATGTCGCTGCTGCAGCGAACCGATCATCGCACGCATTGCCCCTATAAGGGCAACGCGACCTATTACAGCATCATTCCGGGGGGCGAGCGCGCCGAGAATGCCGTCTGGACCTATGAGGCGCCGAATGCCGCCGTCAGCAACATCAAGGGCCATCTCGCCTTCTATCCGGACCGCGTCGACAGCATCGAGGAAATGGCCTCTCCGGAAGCCGGCACCTTCTGAGGCGGCCGACGACAGCCGTTATCGCAGGACGTCGAGCCATTCATTGCTGAAGACGAGGCTGGCAACCGTGACTGGTTCGCCGCTTTCGTCGCGGACGGTGATGGCGATCGTCATGCGATCACCCGCGGGCAGTTCGTCGCGGGCCACATCCAGCAGGATGCGGGTCACCTCTTTTGGAATGTCCTCACGAGATTTGAGCTCGGTTCCGTGCTCGTCGCGGGTTGGACCTTCCCCGTTGTGTAGATCGAAATAGTAGCGAGCCATGTTCTTTCCTGCGCGTCAGAGGGGAAATCACCGATGAAGACAATTGTTCCCGGGGCTAGCCATTGATCCCTATGGAAAATGCTGGGCGGATCGACGTGGTTTCGCCGTCCTGCTGCTGACCTTGGAATGATGCCTGCCGACGCATGATGCGTTGAAGGCTTCGACGGCTCTCGTTAGAGCATTTCCTGGTCAAATTGAAGCATTCTGTTGGCTCAAACGGAGTCGGATGGTCGACCGGCCGGCGCGCGTCGTAGCCCAGCTCTACGGCCAAGCCGGCCGGTCGATCAGCCGGCCCGTTTCAGCCAACCCTCTCGCAGATTTGCCTGGCAAATCTGCGAGACTCAGAATCGCCGGACGCACTGATCGCTTCGCCACGGCGAAGCGGTGCGGCCGGTGGGCCGGGCATCTTTCCGCCAGGATCAGAGGCGATCGGCTCAGACGTACCTTGGGTATGCCCGTCGCCAATCGCCTCTGCCCCGACGAAAACCTGCTCCGGCAGAATGCTTCAATTTGACCAGGAAAGGCTCTACGGTCGCGCCAAAACATTGTTTGGGGATGCGCGTGAGGTCAAAATTCATATCTTTCATGTTGGCGGCGGTTTTCGCCTCGCTGCCGGCGGCAGCACTGGCCGAGGGATGGCAGGCGGTGGAAGAGGTGCGGCCCTATGCGATCTCGGGCACGTCGGGTGCTGCGCTCTACGAATCGATCGGCGAGCACGGGCCGAAGGCCGGGGTCACCGGCCGGGTGATCGCGCACACGACGTTCAAGCTTACCTGGACGCGCAAATACGAACCGCAGGGCAACGCCTGCGTGATCACGACCAACAAGCCGAAGCTCATCATCACCTACACGCTGCCCAAGCCCTCGACCGCGCTGCCGCCGGCCGTCAAGGGCAGCTGGGAAGGTTTCATATCAGGCGTTGCCGCACATGAGCGGGTGCACGGCGAGACCATCAAGGAGATGGTCAGGGAAATCGAGGCGACGAGCATCGGCTTGACCGCTGCCGACGATCCCGACTGCAAGAAGATCAGGGTCGAACTGACGCGGCGTCTCGGCGAAATCTCCGCACGGCAGCGCCAGCGCGGCCGCGACTTCGACAAGGTCGAAATGGGCGAAGGCGGCAATATCCAGCAGCTCATCCTCAAGCTGGTGAACGGGCCGTGACTGCCTGATAAGCCCGCTTGCCGCTCCACTCCTGGACCGGCCCCTCTGACTTCCTATCTCTCCCGCTAACGAGTATGGATCGAGGAGACGTGCAATGTCCTATGTCGATGGTTTCGTCGTGGCGGTGCCGAGGGAGAATATCGAGGCCTGCAAGAAATTCTCGACCTTCGCCGGCTCGCTGTGGAAGGAATATGGCGCACTCGAATATGTCGAATGCATCGGCGACGACGTGCCCTATGGCGAGCTGACCTCCTTTCCCCGCGCCGTGCAGGCCAAGGAGGAAGAGCTGGTGGTTTTCTCCTGGATCACCTATCGGTCCAGGCAGGAGCGCGACGAAATCAATGCCAAGGTGATGGCCGATCCGCGGCTCAAGGGCGATGAATGGCAGATGCCGTTCGACGGCAAGCGGATGATCTATGGCGGTTTCGAGACGCTGCTGAAGCTCTGACACCGGCGCCGTCACCTGCCGAGCCAGGCATTGACTCGGCCGTCATGGCGCGTCAATTCGCGGGAGAAATCATTGCGAGACGGAGAGCGCCCGTGCCCCAGACAATCACCTTGGCCACCCGCGGCCAGGGCCTTTACGAATTCACCGATCAGGCGGAAGCCTTCGTCGGCGCCTCCGGGCGGGAGGAGGGGCTTCTCACCGTCTTCGTCCGCCACACCTCCTGCTCGCTGCTGATCCAGGAAAATGCCGATCCGGATGTGCGTAGCGACCTTCTTTCCTTCTTCCGCCGCCTCGTGCCGCCGGCCTCCGATCCGTCGATGGGCTGGGTCGTGCACAGGGCCGAAGGGCCTGACGATATGCCGGCCCATATCAAGGCGGCGCTGACGCAGGTGTCGATCGGCATTCCCGTCGCGCGCGGCCGGCTGATGCTCGGCGCCTGGCAGGGCATCTACCTCTTCGAACATCGCGACCGCCCGCACCGGCGCGAGATCGTGCTGCATCTCGGTTCCTGAGAGAAAGCGGCGCCGGACGCAAGTGATCGCTCGACACCCATCGGGCGAAAAACTGCTCATCTTCTTGTGAATGCAAACTGAATGGCCGGTTCGAACGCCATTCAGCTTGCAGCGTTTACTGTCGAGACAATCCCCTCAGGGAGAGGTTGAAAACAAAGACCAATCGACGGAGACAGCTGATGACGCATTTCCTCACCAAGGCTTGCCTTGCCGCAGTGCTTGCCCTTTCATCCATTCCGGCGACGATCTCCCCGGCCGCTGCCGCCGGGCCGCAGACGAACCTCATCGTCGAGGCGCAATATCATCGCCCGATCCGCGGCTGCTCGCCGATGTATGCGGTGCGCAAGGCGCGGGACTTCGGCCTGCGCAGAGCCCATATCACCCGCATGTCGCCGCGCGTCGTCGTCGTTGCCGGGCGTGACCGCCGCGGCTGGGACAGGATGGTCTTCGCCAATGTCCGCGGCTGCCCGCTGATCCGCCGCTGACGAACCGGTCCGAACGGGCTGCCTTTGTGTGTTTCAAAAAGACACGCGGGCATTGCGAACCCGGCCGGCAAGCGCTGATACGAGGCCTGCCGGCCATTTTGCCTTGACGGCGACACTTTCAGCCGTCTCTTCTCTGCTCTGTATAAGTGATTCCCGGAGATGCCTCAGGCGTGATGGGGACGGCGGCTTGGCCGCACCGACTTTAAAACGAAAGGTTTTTCGATGATGCAGTTTCTGGCAAAGGCGGGTCTTGCCGCCATGCTGATAACAGGCACCCTTGCCAGCACCGCGGCCCCGGCCGCTGCGCAATTCAGTATCATTATCGGCGATCCGGAGCGTGAGCCGCCGCGCGATTACCGCCGTCCGCCTCCGGGCTTCGATCGCCGTCCGCGCGGCTGTGATCCCAGGCTCGCCGAAGATCTCGCCCGCGATTACGGCCTCCGCCGCGCCCGCGTCGTCGACATCACCCCGCGCCGCGTCATCGTCCAGGGCTGGACCCGCCGCGGCCCCGACGAAATGAGCTTCGGCAACGTCCGCGGCTGCCCGGCGCTGCGTCGCTGATATCAGCTGCAATACCGCCTCGGCGGCAAGAACCGCCTTTGCCAATCCCCCGGATCGGCAAGGCGGTTTTCTTTTTGTGGATTGCTTTGTGCGCGCGGTAGACCCTTCCCCAACCGCTTCGCATAATTTCCCTCGTAGCATCCTTAGAACGCTGACAGCCAGAAAGACGTCTCTTGTTTGAGCGCCACGGGTTGCAGCTAGCCCCTCCCCCCTTTTGGGGAGGGGGGAGGGGTCTTGGCAGGCCAAGCCCAAACATGACGACAGAGCAATTGACCGACTTCGGACGCCGCACGTCGGAAAGGACGCGTCGCGCCTCCATTTCACGGCTCGATCGCAAACGTCACCGTGACGCTGACATGGTAAGTGGTCTCGCCGCCCTGGACGGGAACGGCGGCGTCGGCTTCCTTCATCATTGTGGCGCGATAGGCCGGCTGCGGCAGCGGGCGAGGCTCATTCTCGTTGATCTCGATGATACGACCGAGCTTGACGCCGGCGGCTTCGCTCAGCGTCTTCGCCTTCTTGACCGCCTCGGTTACGGCGTTTTTGCGCGCCTCTTCGAGCGCTGCTTCCGGTTTGTCGTTGGTGAACTGGATGTCACCGCCCTGGTTGATGCCGAGCGTGACGGACTGGTCGATCACCTGGCCGAGTTTGGCAAGATCGCGCAGCCTGACGGTGACCGCATTGATCGTCTGATAGCCGATCAGCTGCGGCTGCTGCTGCTGGCCGTCGACCGGCTGCGGATAATTATATTGCGGCTGAATGGAAAAGCCGGAGGTTTGCAGATCGCGCTCGGCGATGCCGCCGCTCTTCAGCGAGTCGAGCACGTCTTTCATCGCCTTGTTGTTCTCGTCGAGCGCTTCGCGGGCGGTTTTCGCCTGCTTGACGACGCTAAGAGTAACGATGGCCATGTCGGGCGCCATGGACGATTCGCCATCGCCCGTCACCGAGATCACCTCGCGCGGTTTTGCCTCCTGCGCCAATACAGGCGCTGCCGCCGCCATCGGCAGGGCCAAAAGGGCAGTCATCAGAACAGTCTTGGACAGAATCGGCGCCATGTTTCATTTCCTAGTTGTCGTTTCCCGGATGAACTTTCTGTCGGTTGATTGTGAAGCTATTGCGGCGGAAGGGAAGGGCGAGTGTGTGGCGAGAGAAAAATCTGCGGGGCGGCGGGTGACAGGGAGGGTGTGCCGTGTGAGCCCCCTCTGCCCTGCCGGGCATCTCCCCCACAGGTGGGGAGGTTGGCTGGGCGCGATGTCCATCTCAACAACGAACGTCACAGCCCGACGAAGCGGTAAACGGGTGCGAAGGTTTGGCCCCTTGTGATCTCCCCATCTGTGGGGGAGATGCCCGGCAGGGCAGAGGCGGCGGCCACGGCACAGCCTCTCCATTCCTGCGGGTTTGTTAAGGGCGCACCACCTTCCCAAATCTTCAAACCTGATGGCAAATACGGCGGGTTAAGAAATTGGGGCTTTTGGACACGCTGTGCCCGGCAAGGGGGACGACATGCGCATCATAACAATTCCGTCAATCGGCCTCGCCATCGGCCTGGCGGGCTGCACTCAGGTGGCGGAAAAGGTGGAGAACGCCGCCAACCGCTCCTTCACCAGCTATGCGCTGGGCAAACCCTACGCGGAGATCGCCAATCTCGGCCAGTCCCCGATGGCGCTGCTTTCCGGCTCTGACGCCACTTACGGCCCGATGATCGGCGCGATGCCGTTGAAAAACGGCATGACGATCTACCGGCACATGGCGCCTGCCGCCAAGACCGAGACCGGCACGAATTTCGTCGGCCTGGTCGGCAGCTCGACCGTGTCGCAAAACAACCGGCTTTCCTATTTCCTGGTGGGCACTGACGGCATCGTTAAGGATTGGGCGACGGGCTCTGTACAGGGCAGCGCCAGTGACTGCGTGCAATATATCGGCGGCATCATCAACCGCTGCAACGACATGCGGCAGCTGCAGGCTTCGCTCGCGCTCCACGATATCAGCGTGGCGACCAAAGCCGGCCAACCCGTATCGAGCTGGGGTGAACCGGCGGCACCCGCGGTCAACTGAGAACGCGCAACCGCAGTTCCGCGGGTCAAGCCCTGAGACCACGGAGGGCGGGGAGTCTGCGCTGCAAGGATCGCAAGTCCACGCTGGTTTTAGGAATTACCGCCCTTTTAAGCGGTTCTTGTCCAAAACAGCTCGCGCAGTTTGCTGGAATTCCTCCGGGCGTCCCGCTTCCTGCCAACCGCGTCTCCCACCCTCCGTCATTTCGGGCTTGACCCGAGTATCCATGCCGCACGCGCACGAGCTACCGGTCTGCGGTCGCCATTGTCAGTACGAACGCCAACGCATTGCTTGGGGCTATGGATCCTAGGGTCAAGCCCGAGGACGACGGAGGGTGGGGAGCTTGTGTGGCTAGGACCGCAACTGCGTGGTGGAGCGCATTCTTTCCTGCGGTTCTTACTTCGCTATCCCTGGCGGAAAGCCATACATTATCCGGAACCGGATTTGGCGTGACCGCTAAAGGATGCAGCGCTGAATTAAGCGCCGAAATCGTCCATGAAAGACGGATGGATGGCAGGCTTGCGCTCTTCGCGGGCTTCGCGGAAACGCTGGGGAACCGCACCGAGACCGGTCACGAAACGGGACAGAAGATTGCGGTTGAAAAGTTTCTGTATGGCACTCATGGCATTTCACTCATTCTTTTTTTTGTTAGCCGCCAGCATATATTTTGCCCAAGCTGCCGTCGCAATGGGCAATTTTGCATGACAGTTATGTGACAGTGGATGATCACATTGGCGTTAGAAGAGCCCGTCGGGGAACGCTGCCACTATAAATCCTCGGCGGCTGCCGACGTGGCGTGGTAGACTGAGCGCTTGGGCTAAACCCAAGCCCTCCGAAGGAGAAGCTCAGATGAACCGCTTTTTCGCACTTGTCGCGACCGGAACGCTGATCAGCCTTGCCACGATCACTTCGGCCTGCACTTCGTCCCCTGACCTCGATCAGACGTCGTCGATCAACGGCGGTTACTATCAGGAAAGTCGCCCGCTTAATCCGGCTTGCACGGATGGGTTCAGGCCGAGCGATGGGCGTTCCTGCAGTTACTAGGATGGCTTTGCCCGCCACGGCCCTTGGCGGACCACGCATTCAACATGCGGATTGGGACGGCGACCCGTCGCATGGCCGTACCGTTTCAGGGGTGATTGGCAACGACGAGTGCAATTTTAGGTAAATGTATCAGCCAGAGTTAATCGCCTCATGCGATGCGTAGCGGATCATGGGGGTTTTGATGATCGCTACCCGTTTTTGTACTGCCGTTACCGTTTTTACCTTCACCGTAACCGGCGCTTTTGCCCAAACCCCACTCCCGCGAAACGGGACGATACCCGAGGGATATATCACGGCTCAGTCGAGCATCTCGCTGTCGCTGCCCTTTGATCAAAGCGCTCACATGGATGAGCAGGTCCAAAAAGCCCAGAAGGCGCTATACAACATCGCGTCGAGGAACTGCTCGGTCGTCGTGGAGACAATCGCGGAAGATTGCAAAATCACCGGGATCACCAACAACGTCGACATGCAACGCGGCAACAACCGCGACGGTTTCATTTCTGTCCGCGGCCAGATCAGCATGGCGATCAAGCTCAAACCTTCGATGCAAGGTTCGAAATAGACGGTCGCGAGCGCCGACTCGGCGCGGTGGCCCGATTTGATCTGACTGAGTCCTATCGCCCACGGTCATTTCGGCCTGCACGCCGTCCGGCAGCGCCGGTCAGAGAGGTCGCGCGGCGGCTTAGCCAAGCGCCATATTGGGCCACTCCCGCCGTGCAAGTGAAACTCCTGGGATTGATGGCCAATTCATCTGCACCGCCGTGGTCATCCTTGAGTGCCGCGAAAATTGACTACCGGGCCAAAAACCAACGGCGAACCATTCTTCAAGTGCCTTAAAAGACAAAATAATTGTGGAACCGGAGGGCCTGCCGAATTCCAAGAAAATCAGCAGCTTAACCCCGTGTGGGACAAAGACCCCATTTTATAAAAATCAATGGTTTAGTAAAGCCGCCGTCCCACTTTTTCCGGCCGTTTCTGCCCCTTCTTTCCCGGTCGTATTGCGGCCAGGGAGGCGCGCATGAGCGGGGCGCGGCCATTTCGGGACGTGAAGCTGCAATGGCTTCAGCAGTTGAGCTGCGATAAGAATTTAAGCGACAGCGCGCGGTCTGTGGCGCTCTACATCATCACCACGCATTTGAACGGCCACACCGAAAAGGCGTGGCCGTCCTATCAAACGATTGCCGACGCGACCGGCAAGAGCGTCAAGACCATTCAGCGCGCCGTCCGTGAACTTGAGGTCAAAGGATGGTTCGAGGTCCAGCGCGGAAATGGCGTCGGGCACAACACAGAATATCGTCCCTCAGCGGCGTCGATTTTACGCGCATCGGACGCCCGCGAAAAGACGGACAAAGTTGTCACCCTTTACCCTGACAAAGGCGGTCAAAATCGTCCGGAAAGGCGGTCAGATGTGTCCGGCGAAGGTGGACAAATATGTCTACCAAACTTAGAGAAAGAAAAAATATATAAACCTACCCCGCGCGAGGACGCCCCGCCGCGCGTCGAGACGCGGCGAGCCGTCCCGCTCGTTTTCGTAGCCGAAACCAAAGCGGATCAGGTCGAGCAATGGCGCAATTGGTTGCGACGTCACGGTTTTCCGTCGATCGATGCTTTGGGCATGCGGACGGTGAAAACCGGAAAGCCCGGCTATGCCTTGCCCAGCTATTGGCCACCGGACGAGACGAGCCCGAGTGCGCTGGATTGGATCGCTTTCTTCAGCCGCCGCCGTGACCACATTGCCACCGAAACTGCCCAACAAACCGACCATCGGAGGGCGTCATGACGGACGGCGATTTGAAGGGAGCAAGGCGACCCCTGTCATACGGCGAGCCTTCTGACAGGGAGCCTTGTGAGGGGAGGCAGGCCTCCCCTTCAAACCCCACCGAGAGCACGCGGCGATCGCCCAAAGGCGACCTCAATGCCGTCGTGGTTTTCCGCTGCACGGCATCGGAAAAGCAGGCGCTGACCGCACGTGCGGCGCGGGCCGGTCTGCCCTTCGCCACGCTGATGCGGGAAGCGCTCGGCCTCACCGAGGCGCGCCGCCGCCGTCCGGTTCCCAAGGTGGACCCGGAGCTGGTGCGCGCCGTCGCGCGGATCGGCGGCAACCTCAACCAGATCGCGCGATGGCTGAATGCGGCCCAGGTTCAGGGCCAGGTGTCCGCTATCGACGCAATCACGGTTGCCGCGCGCCTGGTCGCCATCGAGCGGGCGCTATCGGAAACCCTTGAGCAGTTCACGGCCAAGGATGGCGCGCGGTGCTGATCAAGTTTTTCCGAAACGGCCAGGGCGGCGGATCGGGACCGGTTGACTATCTGGTCGAGCGCGACGTCGTCGCTTACGACCAGAGCCGCAACGCGATCCGCGACGAGCGCGGCAACGTCATGCTGTTTGCCCGCGAGCCTCTACCGGAGGTGCTGCGTGGCGATGCAGACTGCATGCGCGGGCTGATCGACGCCTGCCCGCACCAGTGGACATATCGCGCCGGCGTCATCGCCTTCACGGCAGAAGACGCACCGAGCCCTATCCAGCAACGGCAGGTGATGGACGCCTTCGAGAGCCTTGCCTTTGCCGGCCTCGAACCCGACCGGCGCGATATGCTGTGGGTGCGCCACACCCATGAGGGCCGCGTCGAGCTGCATTTCGTGACGCCACGCATGGAGCTTGCGAGCGGGCGCAGCCTCAATATCGCGCCACCCGGCTACCAGAAGCACTACGACGCCCTGCGCGATGTTCTGAACAAGGAACACGGCTGGAATGACCCAATGGCGCCGGAGCGCGCCCGCGAGACCGTCAGCCTCATCGAAAGCGTCAGGCGCGGCGATGCCCGCGAGCTGATCCATGACTGGATCGTCCAGCGCATCGAGACCGGCGACATCCGCGACCGCCCGAGCATGACCGAGGCTTTGACGGCGGCAGGTTTCGATCTGCCGCGCGTCGGCAAAAACTACATCACCGTGCGCGATCCGGAGACGGACGAGCGCTGGCGTTTGAAAGGAGACCTGTTCCGTGAAGACTGGACCCGAGAGAATACCCTTGCGCGAGCGATTGAAAGATCGGCTGGCGAGCTCAGCCGCTCCGGAAGCCGGCTCGACGCCATCGCCCTCGACGAGCTTCGAGACCGATTGGAGCGAAGCATTGAAGCGCGCGCAAGCTACAATCGAGACCGATATCCGCAGCTTCACGGACGCGAACCGCCAGCACTTGAACGAGGCGCTGGCGATGACCGAGGTGGACGTGAACCGGCTCCGGTCGATGGTGCAGCCATACTTCCTGACCATGGGCGCAATGGCGTTGCTGATCGTCCTGTTGAGCTTCACCGCGAGCTGGTTTTGGGCGGGGCTAATGATCGACCGCGCCCAGAGCGCCAGCCTCTGGCAAATGGGCTTGCAGATCAACCAGACCAACACCGGCAAAGTCCTGACCTGGGACGTGAACCGCCTTCAGCTGATCACCTGCCAGGCCGGGACCGACAAAACCCCATGCCTGAAGATCGTCCAGGGAGATTGACCAATGACCACACCCGCCAGACCACCGATGCCCGAGACCCTTTCGCCGCTCGAGCGCGAATTGCTGGGTTACGTCGAGACGTTGATGAACGCATTGAGCAGCGGGACCGCGCAGTTCGAGACGCTGGAGAAACGCTCGACCGATATGATCGAAAATCGGCAAGCGGCTTTGGAAGGATCGCTGAAATCGCTCATCGCGTCACAAGCTACCTTCATGGACGCCTGGCTCGCCTCCGGCAGTCATTCCGGCGACACGGCCTCGACCGAGATTGCGGAAGCGTTCGCCCTGCTGGAGCAAGCCGAAGCGATGCTGGAGGCGGTCTCGCCAACGATGTGACAACCCGATCGCCCGCGCCCGGTCGCGGCCGCGTCTGATTTTCATTTCCGTTTGGAGTTTCGATCGATGAATTTGATCATTCAGCCCTATCGCTATGCCCTTTCCATCGCCGTCTTTGCGGCGGGTTTCCTGCTGATGGAAACCGCGCCGTTGTTCTGGCCAGCCATCTACCAGAACGCGCGCGCCGCGATCCTGGTCATGTTTTCCGGGTTTGCGCTGCTGACCTTGGCGGGAGACACCCAGGGCCGCATCCGCAGCGCGTCGGGCTTAGCTGTGGGGGCTGCCCTCCTTGCCGCTTCTGCTCTCGCCCTTACCGACCCGACCATTGCGGCAGGCGTCCTGCTCGACAGCTTCAAGGCTTGGCGAAATGCCGGCTACTCCGGTATCGAGAGCATCCGGGGCATGGTATCGACCTGGGATCGCTTCACCGAGGCCCAGAGGCTGGGTTTGCAAACCAGCCTTGCCATCGGACTGCCCGTGCCGTTGTTCTTCATTCTGCGCGCAATTTCTATCGCCGCGCCGGCATCATCGAACCGCATTTCCAAACAAGGGCCGTGGCGCGCCCGGTGGATGAACCTCCAGGAGTTGCGCCAGCTTCGCCACAACGATGCCGGCTTGCCGCTCGGTCTCTCCGGCGGCGCAATACTACGCTACCGCCCCAACCCGAAGACCGGATGGCGCGCCGGCCATCATGTCGCCATCGCAGGCACGCGCGCCGGGAAAGGCGTGTCCGTCGTCATTCCCGCCATCATCGACCATGACGGCCCGGTCGCCGTCCTCGACATCAAGGGCGAAAACTTCGCCGTGACGCGCCGCTATCGGCAGTCGCTCGGCCGTCAGGTCGTAGTTCTCAATCCATTCGGTGTCATCGAGCTGTCTAAGGATCGTTTCAACCCGCTCGACTATATCCGGCAAGCGCATCTCGTCCGCGACATCGAGGTCATCGCCGAGGGGCTTGTTCGACCGGAAAGTGGGAACGGCGCGCACTTCGCCGAAATGGCGAAATCCATGATTGCTGCCGTGATCGAGGTCGTCATGACCAGGCGCGCCGAGGCCGATCGCAACCTCATCACCGTCATGGACCTGTTGTTTTCCGCAGGTTTTGAGAAGGCGCTGACAGAATGGGCCGGAGCGCCTGAGACATTCGGCACCCGTCCGGCCGCCGCCGCTGCCACCTTCCTCGCAGCAGGCGAGAACGAGCGCGGCGCGATCAAGACGACGATCAAAAAGGCTTTCGATTGGGCTCGCTCTGACGAACTGCGCAGCTTTCTCGACACTTCCACGTGCTCGCTCGAAAACATGTTCGAGGGTCGCGCCGACCTCTTTATGGTCGTACCGCTCGACCAGGTGGACGCCCAGGCCGTCTTTCTCCGGCTGCTGACGAACATCATTCTCGGCATGGCCGTTCGGTTGGAGGGTGCGAAGAAGCCAAAAAAGAATGTGCTTCTGGTGCTGGACGAATTCGTCCGTCTCGGTCGCATGGAAAAGCTGATCAATATTGCCAACGTCGCCGCCGGCTGCGGCATCGAGGCGTTGTTTATCACCCAGGACAAGGGCCAGATCGAAAGCGTCTACGGCAAAGGCGACACCGCCAGCATTCTCGGCTCCTGCGTCACCACTCGCATTTTCGGCCTCGGCCGCGCCGAGTTTGAAACCGCCAATTGGGCTGCGAACGCGCTTGGCGATCAGACGGTGCTAACCCGTACGAAGCAATCAGCCGCGAAATTCGGCGAGAGCCGAAAGACGTCCACCGCCGAACAGCGCCAGAAGCTCATGACCGCTGACCAGATTCTGGAAATGAAGACGAGCAAGATGCTGTTGCTGACGGGGTCAAAACCGCCGGCACTCGTCGACGCGATCGTTTCGCATCGGCATCCGGCATATCGGGGGAAGCTGGACCGGAATCCGATGGTCGCGTGACTACAGGCGCAACTCTAGGTACTTCGGCAATTCGGTCGCAGTGCCTCGGTTGACAGTATATGCCAAATTGTGCAATTCGAGATTGTGCTTGTAGCTCAAGTGGTAGAGCATCCGCCTTTATGAAGTCTTGGCTTTCTCAGAGCGGATGATGTGCGTTCGAAACGCGCCAAGCACGCAATCATTTGGATTAAGAATGACACTCTACATTTCCCGAAGCCGGCCAAGAAGTGCATTCAAAGATCTTCTCGGCAACGCCAATCATCTAATCATTACTGCACTCGTTGGTCTGGATGCAGTCGAACGCGGCATAGTAACTGAGGTGCCGGAGGATCTGCACGCTGCATGGTCGCCGAAAGACGCTGAGATCTCGGCAAAACGTAGTCGCCGGCTGCTTTTAGACATGGTGCTGATTAGGGCTATCGACGCGGTTGACGTATATCTTCGAGAAGCTGTTCGTAAACCTGCCCTGATCCAATCCTCAGATTTTCGGCGAGACTTGGATTCCGCAGGCTTGAGCATTTTCAAGAAACTGCAGGCCGTTGAACGCCATTTACCAAATCTCGACACGCTGCCGCTTGCGATTGTGTTCTTGATAGTGGCTTGGCGCAACCGTAGTGCTCATTCCGAAGCTGATCTCGATGCGCCGCAACACCATCTCGACGTATTGCAAGATAAGGCTATCGAACTTTCAGACCGATTTCGCGGGCTTGATGTGGAAATGCTGCTGGGTGGGTATGAGGCTGTACGGCCGACGACCTTCAAAGAGGTCGCGTCTTTAATCAATGCCGCTCACCATCTTGTGGCAGAGCTGGATGCTCGATTGCTCAAAGCTCTCGATGTCGAGCGGTTCTTGAAGAACGCCCTATGGGCGTATCTTGGCAGCAGTCAGAGACCGAATGAACGGATTGAGCAAACTAGAATGCGTCGAGCCATCAGTGTTTGGGGAAAAGATCCTGTGGATCGGCCCGGAGCGGTTTTACGACTGCTAAACCAGTTAGGATTTTCGATGTCCGCTCCGGACGCTGCAACGGGAGCAGAGGTGTCTGAAGCGCTCGTGAAGTTTTTACAGGGGCAGACACCGAAGTCAATTTTGGCTTGGGCACACGTACCCGAGTAAATTCGACTCTCCAAACATTGTTTAATCCAAAGTGCTTTTTCTTGTTGACCACCGAGAAACGGAATGACCTTGCCTAGGAGACATCTATAAACGAATTTCCCGATCGGGAAGATTTCATGGATGAAAGCCATCAGTAGCCGTCTATTTTCCCGATCGGGAAATTCTTCTCGACAAGGCGCCTGATATCTTGCTATTTTCCCGATCGGGAAAATGAAGATGGCAAAACAAGTCAGAAATACATCGGATATCGGCGCCCTGATACGCAGCGCACGCAAGGAGCAAAACTTGCGGCAGGATGAGCTTGCCGGAGTTGCTGGCGTCGGTCTTCGCTTCATTGTCGATCTCGAAGCCGGCAAGCCAACGGCCCAGATTGGGAAGGTCTTGCAGGTTCTGCAAACGCTCGGCTGCTCCGTCGATATTCTGTCCCCTGGCGAGCGTAGGCAATGACGGCAAAAACTCTCAACGTTTGGTGGGATGGCAGCTTTGTCGGTCAGTTCACGCAAGACAGGCACGGCGACATTAGTTTCACCTATTCTCAAGCTTGGCTTGATGACGAAAAAGCGCTTCCGCTTTCAGCATCACTCCCGAAGCGGCCAGAGCAATTCTCCCGCCGAGAATGCCGCCCGTTCTTCGGCGGCCTTTTGCCCGAGGAGAGCCAACGCCAAGTCGCCGCCCAGGCATTGGGTGTTTCACCTGCGAACGACTTTGCGCTTCTCGACCGCTTAGGTGGTGACGTTGCAGGCGCTCTTCAGCTCCTGCCTGAAAATCAAAAGCCAATTGAGATAGCGCCGCTTGCAAAGCGACTGCCGACTCCCCTTGATGATGCAGGAATCGTTCGAGTTTTGGACGCACTTCCGATGCGACCTCTCCTGGCCGGCGAAGAAGGCTTGAGGCTGTCTTTGGCCGGTGCGCAATCCAAGGTGCCGATTGTTCTGATCGGCGAGCAGATCGCACTTCCGCTTCCCGGCCAGGCGACCACGCATATCCTGAAGCCGCCTATCGCACGCTTCGAGGGAACAACCGAAAACGAAGCATTTGTGATGAGGCTCGCCGCCACCATCGGCCTCGATGTAGCCCCAGTGGAGCCAAGGTCTGTTGAGGGGCGTTCGTTTCTCTTGGTTGAAAGATATGACCGCGCGCGCGATGGACGCGGCGTGGTGCATCGCATCCACCAGGAAGACTTCTGCCAAGCGCTCGGCGTGCCACCCGAAACGAAATATGCGAGCGAAGGCGGCCCCACTTTCAAGGACTGCTTCGAGCTATTGCGACGAGTGTCGGCGCGCCCTGCAACTGATGTGCTTAAGCTACTGGACGCCGCGATCTTCAACCTGGTTGTCGGAAACGCCGACGCCCACGGCAAGAATTTCTCGATCCTCTACGACGATCAGGGACCAAGAATGGCCCCGTTGTACGATCTGCTTTCTACGATCGCCTATCCAGACCTTTCACCGAAAATGGCCATGAGGATCGGGAAACGTGCCACGCTTGCCGAGATGGACGCTGTTGGATGGCAGACTTTTGCGAAGGAAGCTGGAGTTGGCTTACCTTTGGTGCGCCGCAGAATTACAGACTTGGTCGACTCCACCGCTGAAGCCGTAGCGAGAGTATTGGAAGACATCTCAGACCTCTGCATCGATTCCGCTAGGATAAATCACTTTGCGGATTTGATCGCAGGCCGCGCCAAACTCGTCAGGGTGTCGATTTAGCCGCTGTCTTCCACGTCGGGATCGGGCACAAGAATAGGCCAAGGCTTTCCGGACGACAGATCGGGATGCCGCGGCTCGTCTTCGGGTGCGCCGCTTTCATCGCGGACGCGGTCGATTTCGCGAAGCACACGCGCGGCGGAGTCGCGAGAACCGCCGTCCGCCGTCATAGCTAAGAGCTTCCGCCGAAGTTCCGTCGCTGCAACGGGAAGCACGTCGAACGCACCGCGCCAGTGTTCGGAGGGAACGTGCTCCGTGACGGCTCCTCGAATGGTTCGCCATGAGATGAGCGGACGCTGAAGCTTGTTTTCCAACTCCACGAGCAGGAGCAGACCATCAGGGTCATCTCCCTCGGCGACGGCGTTCGCCAGCATCGCAGTCTTGGGCGACGTGCGGTCCTTCAATAGACCATAAGCATAGTCGCGCAGCTCCGAATGCATGTCCAGCAAACCAGCTATTTGCTGCGACGTGTGCCAGCCCTCGCGGGTGTCGATTTTGCCGTCTATAACAAGATCCAGGTAACGGCGCGCCGAGGAGAGCGTGCCCCGACGCCGCATGGCATCACGCCATGCCTGATTGCCATAGAAGGCGGCATCATTTTCAGCGAGTTTGAACAGCGCTTCTTCAATCTCTGGCGTCTGCACCGACTCGCTGGCACGGATCAGCTCTTCGAGGAAATGCGGCTCGCGCTGCCGGGTCGGCAATGCCGCGACTGTGTCGGCGAGCTGCGCGGGATGGTCGGTGAACGGCAGCAAAAGAAGCCACGCCTTCAACTGCCAGCCTTCATTCAGAATCCAAGTGTATTTCTTCGCATCCTCGAAAACATCATTGATCCCGGCCTGCACGACACTGAACGGGATCGTTTCCCCGGAGAGGATCAGATTCAACACCAGCTTCGCACGCGCCGTTTGCGGCGCAATCGATAAGAGCGCCTTTATGGTGTCGCCGCGTTCGCCATGCGGGAGGCGCACCGCCTGAATCGCCAGCTTAATCGCATGCTTCTTCTCCGCTTCGGTTGCGCTCTCGGCGATGAGCGGCGCAATGGCCTCGAATATGGCCTCCGCTTCACCGCACGTGACCGTGGGGCAACGGGCCCGTTCGGCGCGCATTTCCTCCACACGCGTAAAGTCCACGCTCCCCCGGAAGCGGCGGTCGTCCTTGGGCTCGTTGGTGAGAATCCATTGCACCTTAAGTACAAGCGCGGCAGTTTCGCCGAAATGCTCGTCCGGCAAATAGCTGATCATCAGCGCTGTCGTTTCCGGCGCATTAATCGCCGTGAAAGCTTGCTGATACCTGTTCGTATATAGCATGCGCGCTTCGTTCGCTGCGTTGCCTTGCCAGCGCTCCACCTCGGCCTGCTGGCGGAAGACCCGGTAGCGGCGCAATTCATCATCGAGCAGCCGCTTGAGCATCGGCAACAGCGCGACAGATGGGAAGTGTCCTATTAGATCGGCCACTGCGGACAGCTGGCCGCGTGTTGCGTTATCGCCGCTCGCGATCAACCGCTCGCCCCATTCTTCGGCCATCTGTCCAACCGTCGTATGCGCTTCCCGCGGAAACGGGCGCGCTCTATCGCCTTCCTCATCACGGCGGCACAACAATTCCGCGAGTTCGCGGATGTCTTCATTTCTAGCCGCCGCAGCGCGCTCCTGGACGGCAGCGATAAGGCTGGTGCCGGGCGCGTGCGCGATGCGATCCCTAAAACCATAGTATCGGTCGCTAAGACTTTTCTCGTACTTGCCGCTCTTCTCGATCTCGGCGAATCCGGCGAGCTTGGCGTCGATGAGTTTGCCGACACTGACAGGGGCGAGGACCGAGGCGGCGGCTTCGGCACGGCTATCCATCCGCTCTTGCGGAGACATAACCATCTCCAGAAGTTCTTCGTCTTCAACGACGATTCCGGACGCGGCCAAGATGTTGTCCGCGCCGTAGAACAACTCACGCCCTTCGCGCAGCCGTTTAAGCAGTCCCTGCGCGACCGCTTGCTCGTACTGCTTGCGGGCCTCGTAGATCAACCCGACTTCGGCGTCCCGCTTGTGTTCAATTTCGATGGTTGCGATGAGTTCAATTAGCTCCGGGCCATGATCCTTGCCATCAAGTGCGTACACGATGCCGCGCAACCGCTCGTAATCGGATGTTTCTTTCGCGGCGCGGGCACGCGCCGCCGCGAGCCGATCTTGAACGGTCTTGTCATCAAACTCTTCGAGATGGCTCTTTCGGTAGACAATATCGAACGTATCGTCGTTCGCTGTGCTCAGCACATCGGCAACATGACGGTCTGCGCGGCGGAAAGACATTCCGCCGACGGCTGCTGCCTTCAGTTCCGGGTCGGAATCGCTCTTCGCAATCAGCGCAGCTAGGTCGAGTCCATCCACCCCGCTCCTGTAGGCAATCTCGGAAACGACCGTCTCCCGGACCTTCAGGGGCAGCGCGAGAATATCCTTGACGGCATTCGGTCCGAGCACTGACGGGCGGAAGCGGCGCGCAGCGCGCAAGGCCGGAAGGCTTTTCTGGTCGTTTTCGTTCGTGATGAGTGGCCACACCATATCGCGGAATTCAGAGCGGCCCGACGTCACCATGAATCGCACAGCGCGATCAACTTTTCCGGGAGTGTGCCACCGCCGGATCAGTTTCTGGATTTCCTCGGAAATCCGCGCCCACACCGTGTCGGTCGCGCGGAAAATCATATCCGCTGCCAAGATCGGATCGACCTCGAAGGCAGCAAGGATCGCGACGCCGCAAGCTTGCTGCTGACGCTCGTCGCCCCGCGCCATGCGCTCCACGGCGAATAGGATCGCTTCTTCCCACAAGGTCACGTCTAGAATGCCCGCTTTCAGCTTTTGAAGCGCCTCCGCGCCGGCGACGCTTTCGAGCATCACGCGCTCGACCTCGTTAGAAGCATACCATTCCTGAAACTGTTGATGCTGAAATGAGTACCCGGCGGGCTCTCCCGTCCGCACCAGCACATGGTGGCTAACCAGCGCATCTAGCACGTCCGTGGTCTGCAGCTTGGTTGCAAGCTGCCCGTCCTTGACCAGCCAGTCGTCCGTCTGCGCGATCGAACGGCGAGCGTTCGTCTCCGAGATCGAGGTGTTCGCTGCTTGCATGGCGGTCACCGCTAGCGCACTGAGAAACTCGGCTTGGAGGTCCTTGACGGCTTCCTTCAGGGGCTCGGCGTGATCCGCGTCATGTTCGTGCGCCTGCACGAAGCGGCGCAGAATTTCCTCCTTGGTCTTCGGAAATGGCTGGCCGTCCGGCAACGAGAGCAATGCGGTCAAATAGAGCGGGATGCTGACCAGTTCGCGCACGCCCGACGTGCGCCACGCTTGATCGACAAGCTTCGCTCCGTCGTCGCCGCGCAATACCTGCGCGATTTCCATTTGCTCTGTTTCACCCAAAGGCTGAAGCTCGACCGCCGCTCCTTCGAAGGGAACGTCGAGCGACTGCTTACGCGTCGATACGAAAAGCCCAAGCTCCGGCAAGTCTGCCTGAAGTCGCTTCAATTCAGCGGTCGCGCGCCGCCGTGCTTCACCGTCAAGTTCGTTCCAGCCATCGAGCAGCAGGTAGATGCCGGGCTCTTGGGCCACTGCGCGGAAATCGTCTTCGGAAATTTTTCCACGAAAGGTCGCGCGGCCCAGAATGGAATCAAGCAACGTCTTGTTTTCGGTACCCCAGTCCGCAAGCGAAACGAAGATTGGCGTTTCGTCTTGAGCGACCAGACCTTCAGCAACCTGCAGCAGTGTCGAGGTTTTACCCATGCCGGGTGGCGCGACGAGGACGAGATCGCCAAGCTCAGTCAAAGCGCGCGCCAGCGCCGAAGTCTGCACGGGTTTGTCCAGCTCCGCCATTTGGACAGTCAACGCGACGTCCGTCGATGGCCATCTCTCAGAGCGACGGAAGATAGCGACATCGGCCGCGGCCGAAGCATGCAGGCGCTTTGCGAGGTCGCCTTTCGAGATTTTGGCGGGCCGAGTGGCGTCATTATACAGAACGCTGCGATGAGAATGCTCTTCCGCCTGCTTCTTCCAGCAACGCAGCAGTTCAACGGTGAACTTCGGGTCCTCCGAGTCGACCGACTTTGCGTGCAGCTTGCACATCCAGATCCCGTTCTTGGCCGAACGGCGCTCGGCCTCGCTCATTCCGGCATCGTAGCGGGGACCGCCCGGCGCAGCGGCGCAGATGTGCGACGCTTCGCCTAGCATGATTTCGCCGTCGCCATCGGAAGTCGCGCCGACCGTGGGACGCCTGCATTCCGGGTCTGAGCAAAGCCATCCAGAGCGCTTCGCGATCTGGAGCTTTGTCTTTGGCGTGAAATTGTCTCTGTTGCTGTTTCTTGCCATCAGCGCGGGTTACTCAGATTTGCCGACTCGTGGGCGGCAGCAAATGATCTTAGCTCGATTTGGCCCCAAATTGCGAACATCAAGACCTGACAGCCTGTCGCAACGGCGGGGGCATCGACAGTTTAAGCCCCTGCTAGCTCTCGCGTTTTCCGGACTTCGACACGGGTTACGCCATTTCCTACAAGGCGACTGCCGCGCCACTAAAACGACGGGTCACGACGTTTGCGGTGATCGTCGAGATCGTAAAGCGGCATCGACCCAACGACATGAGTATCAGCTCCACTTCGAGAGTGGGCCCGTTCCTCAACACCGATTGCCAATGCGAGGTGAATCAGTGCGGATCGCGCTATCTTCACCACACGAAGAGCCTTCGTTTCGAGAAGATCGCTGTCGATGGAAAGCCCCAGGCCATCGCTGCTTGGTGCCGCCCACATAAGCGTCCGTGCCCAGCCTTCATGGACCTGGAGGAATTTGTGTTCGAGAGTGTTACGGATGTCGTGCAGCTCTCGCGCATCGGGTCCGGTCGTTTGCTTAAGTTGATCGTCGAACAACTCCTTCGAAAGCCAGAAAAGTCCGCGCAGCGGCCAGTTCGGGTATTCTTTGAAGCGGTCGAGAAGCCGAGGCTTGCCTTCTGCCATCCAAACATTCTTGAAATTGATGCGATTACCGATTTTTCCCAGCTTCCAATAGTTGTCGACGAGGAACGCCACCTTGTCGAGCAGCGAATAGGCGATGCGATAGGCCGTGCGCACGCGTTCGGTAGCCAGCGAATGCATCGGATAGTCCAGCGTGTCGAACAACCTAACGCCACGATCAGAAAAGTGCAGCTTCGTGTCGTGTAAGCCCTCGTACAGCATGAAGCGAGCCGACGCATATTCCTGTTTCATCTGGTTAAAGAAACCGATCACTGGCGGCGGCGTCATGGCGCCCGGCCGCTCGTCGAACCTTTCGCTTATGGGCGGTAGGACGAGATCGTCACATGCCGCTCCCTCATGCGGCCCGAGGTCATTGAGCGGATTCAGGAATAAGCGGTGGTCTAGACACCACTGCCGGTACTTCTGCTCCGCTTTGCTGCGTCCGAGTGGTGGTACGTCGAGGCCCTGTAACTCGCGTATTCGATCCAGATTAACGGCCGCCGCATATGTTTTCGCCTCATCAGCGAACCTTTGTACCAATGCATCTGGATAAATGGAGTCGTATACCGCATCGGCGGCGGTAGCGGCGATCAATCCATCATGGGCGTGCAGCAATACGATCGCGCGTTCTCGATCGTCATCCAGTAACCCAGCATAATGCTTGAGGCCATAGCCACGATTGGCTTGCGCCATTGCAAACTTGGGGACGATGCCCAGCGCTGAGTCCCATCCTTCAATCGCGTCGATGAAGCGCCCCATGGTATTGAGTTGGTTCGCTCGATTGGTCAGGATCTGGCAGCGACGCAAGAAATCAAGTTCGGCAAAACCCGAATGGGCAACCGCGCGGGACAAGGCAAGAATCTGCTGCTCCCGTTCAGGATGCTCCCAAGCCCAAGATCCACGGCCGCCCGAAGTCTCCTCTTTCACTGCCCATGCATTGGCTCGGAAATATTCAAGGATCACTGAATCTCGTGCGTTCAGATTGCGTTTTGCGAACTCGTCGAGAAGGTAGATTGCACGGTCCGCGCCCCGCTCGAAACCCGCGTCATGTGAAGCATCGATTAACGTACCGACATGGTCGAGAGCAGCGGTGTCATCAAGCTTGACGATCGAGCGCTCGCGCAGTTTTTCGAGATTGTCACGCTCTACCTTTCTTTCCTGAGAGGGCCTATCCGAGGGCTGACGTTCCACTTTCGGTCTCCAACAAGTTATTCAGCTTGATCTGCTCAGCTTCAGAGATCCGCATGCGTTCAATACTGCAAGACACTTGCTGTGAATCGAAGGCTCGATCTTAGCTTTCGGCGTCTTTCACCGTCTCGGACAGTTGGTCCGCAACAAGGTTGAACGCCGTATGAGGTAGATTGAGACCGTAAACGTCATCAAAATGTCCGAACGTCTTGCTGAGATACTTCGACGCTAAGTACAGCCAGTTGATATCAACTGGCGCTGGAGCAATCGCTGCACCACGATGCCACCGATGAGCCGGGTTTTGGCAGTGGACCGTATTGAACATGCTCACGTGTGCCCAGTTTGAATGCACAACGCTACTAAAAGGCTGGTAGACGTAATTATAGAAATCGATAAAGCCAGCCTCCTCGGCCATCTTTCGAGTGTTGAGGCCGGACCAACTGCCGAGGTTCACCTCAACAAGAGCCTCAATCCGTTGCCCCGCTAGCCAGTCACTCCAAACCTCGATCATCTGCCGCAGTTCGTCAGCGTCGTTGGGGTCCGTCGCTGCCTCCAAAGCTCGTTTTTGATGGGCGATCTGCAGTTTAATTGCGCCTTGTCCATCCTCAACATACAGCCTAGCGCGTGGGCGAGGATCTTTGAGAATCCAGGCTAAATTAATGAAGACGTCGGCAACTGCGCGTAGCAGAATGGGCGCCGTGTGCGCCGTCCATATGCCTGGAGACGATGCTATTTCCATGGCCAGAGTCGCTTGACGGCAAAGGAGCGCCGTAACTACCTCGAAGACCTCAATTTCGTTTAGATCCAGCGGCCAGTTCGCCAGCCTGGCACGGAGATCTGCCCGCACCGCATTTTGATAGTCGACGATGAACTGCTCAAGCGGATCTTCACTATCGATAGTTTCGTCCTCGAGCGTATCGGGGAACAGACACGGACCGAAACCGGAAATATGGTCCCAAAATGCCTCAACCCACGGTGCGTCGTCTTCAAAGCCAGCGTCCTTAATATTCACTGCCATGAACAATGTCGGGGCAGCCGCTCGAAAAGCACCAGCAGCGCGACGCGATTCCTCCGTCTCTGGATAGCCACCAATAACCTTGAATCGTTCGATAAGGTCATCGATCAGATGCGCAGCGACATGGATTTTTCCTTGGTCGAGCCCCAACTCATATCCAAGGGCCGATGACAGCACGGCTGCGCGACTGTTGCGGTCGTAAAACTCGCGGAGCAGTTCAGGCAAGCGAGCATTTTGCCCCGAGACAGCATCCACTTTTCCTAGGAATGCCAAAGGATGGTCGGGCATTACGGCCGCCAGCGGAGCCAGAGATCGGCGGATGGCAGCTAGACTGCTCTGATCTAGTGTAGATATCACCGCTTCATTTACTGCGTCTGAAAGCTCCGCGAACGTGCTGAACTTGACGAACATGGGACATTCACCCCCATTCATCGCCGCACAAGCCGCTTGGCATAAAGTACGGGAATGGCCCCGAGCTGCCTCGTATCCACAATCGTCGATCAACAGACCAAGCCAGAGAGCCTCGGGCACAAGCTGACGGGTCCAGGAATATTGCGACAGTTTGCCTCCGAGCTTATGCAAAAAGGACGGCACGAGCTTACGTTTGACGGCTACATGGTCCTGCAAGACTGGCTTGCGTGTCTCGTTAGTCAACGCTCTTCCCTCGCTCTTGCCGGTCGAACAATCCCCATTTACGCATACCGACGATCACTACCGCTGCTAGCAATTACTTCCAGCACATCTAGGATGCATTGTGCAGTATTGTGATTCCAAAAATGTCAGGCACGGGAAGTTATGAACGAGAAAAAGCAAAAAGAGGCCGCCGCTTCCTTGTTAAAAGATATGGAAAAGACCGCAGCTCGAATGCGCGAGCTGATCGTTGCCATGCCCCCGCATGATCTGCTCGGCTACATCTACGCCCAGCACATGATGAAAGCAGTAGTGGGTCTTCATAAAGCCTCGACGGAAAACGGCGTGGAGGGCCCCGATGACACGATCAATGAAAATCAGTTCCTGCTGGAGTACGTACACGCAGTCTTGGCGTCAGATGCCGCTCCAGCTGACGTAAAATTCGATGAGTCGCGATGCGCCGAGCTATTTGAACTTGGCCGCAAGCTCCGGGAACAGGCCATGTTTTTCGGCATGGCCTCGTCCACCAACACAAAAGACGGGGTTTTCGGGCCTGATACGGCCGATATTGAGTTCCGCGCAAAATCGACGTGGGTACTGCTCCGTGGAAACCGCTATCAGGTCTTGGAAGGCGAATTCTACCATTACGTGCTCGCGCCTCACGATGATGTCCTGAAAGAGGTCTATGGCGTTGGCGCCGACAACATCGCTGCGGGGTTCCAGGATATGGCCGATGCTACACGTTCGGGGCATGCAGACGCCATAGGTGAGATGATGAAGCAATTCGAGGCGGCACAGGTGTTTGCAGCACAGCAGAAAAAGCCCCTGCAAGACGTGATGGAGGCGTGGGTTGCGACAAACCCGGACCAGTCGAAAGCCGCTGGGCAGGCAATGGATGATATGTTCCGGGGGGGCATCGCCAATGTAAGCCGTCATACGAACTTGCCGCCTAAGCTATTGGCGGATTTGGCGTATCAACGCGGTGAAGAAACCGAGTTTTTCGCTGCGGGCGACTTTGCAGGGACCCCTTATCGGACCCTCCCCGCCAGGAAGAAGCCCTTAATCCAACTTGGATCGGATTACTACGCCGTCGACCCCTGCTTCACGCGCGACGCGGGGTATCGTGCACTTCTCCACAACCTCCTGCAGCGAAAGCCGGACTACAAGAAGACTTTTGAAAGTCGGCAGAAGACGATGAGCGAAGCTGCCTTCGCCGACATTCTGGCCGCCCAGCTTCCCGGCGCCACGGTTTTCCAGGAGATCTACTACAAGGACCCCGCCAGCAAGCAGTGGTCCGAAAACGACACCCTTATCCTGATCGATGACGTTCTATTCTTGGTTGAAGCCAAGGCAGGAGCGGCCGCCACTATCGCGTCGCCTGCACTTGATTTCGGCCGCCATGCCCAGTCCGTACAGGACCTAGTATTCAAGGCCTACAAACAATGTGAGCGTTTCTTCAATTACCTGAATTCGGCGGATGAAGTGCCGCTCTATCATTTGCTAGACAGCAAATACGAGGAATGCGCACGAGTCCGCCGTTCAGACTACCGCGTAATGGTGCCGATCGGTCTGACGATCGAGTCTTTCTCTCCCTTTTCCGCATACTGCAAGGAACTATCGCAGGTTGAGCCACTTCTTGGGAAGTATGCCTTCGTTTCGCTGTCCATTGACGACCTATTCGTAATCAAACGACTCCTTCCCACCCCCGGCGAATTTGCCCACTATATGGAGGTGCGGCAGGCGGTAGCGGGGATGCGCCGGGCTCATCTGTTCGACGAGTTAGACCACTTGGGCGCGTACCTGAAGAAGAACCGCTTCGACCAGGACATTGCCAATCAGCTAAAGAGCGGTAAGGCAAACATGCTCCTCTGGGACGGCATGAGTGACATCGTCGACAGGAGTTTCGAGGGGGAAGACTGGGAAAGCGGTCCGTTTCCAACGCAGGACTTCCCGGAGGAGGTGCTGAAGCTGCTCAGAGCCCTTGATGCCACTCGAACACGCGGATGGCTTTCTGCAGAGAGCCATATCCGTGACTTTGGAGAGGATGGCCGGAATAATTTGGCCAAGATGTTGTCCGACCTTCGTCAAACCCTGAACCAGCATCCCGCTCGCTACTTTGTTATTTCCGGTGACGGCGAGCCGCTCTTCGTTTGGCTGCAACAACACGAGCATCAAATTGACTGGAGCAAGGTGAACGACAAGGCCAGCGCAGCTGCGTTGGCCGTCAAAGCTTCCAAGGCTATCGGCGTCGTGGCAGAGGTTAGTGCCGATGGAACCTACCACAGGGCGCAGTCTTTCACGGTCCACATACCGACAGCGCAAACGGAAGAAAATGCCCACGTTTTCGAGGACGCCGCGCGAATGGCTCAACCCGCACGGGCGCTAAATCTCAACCAGCTAAAAAATGTCATCTCTCCGGTGAAGACTAAGAAGCCCAGGCGGAATGATCCGTGCCCGTGCGGCAGCGGTTTAAAGTACAAGAGGTGTCATGGCCGTTAGGAGCGAACCGCATTGTGAGCAGGCGACCGACGCCAGCGTGCCGATCTCCGCACAGATGAATAATATCGTTCATAATCATACACTTATCATCTTGTTGAAGATGGAGCCATTCATCCGAATTGCCAGCTGCCAAAGCGGTCGTGAAAGCTTCTGATCCGAGTGAGCATCTTTCGACCTCGCAATGCAATCCCACATGAAAACAGCATCAGTGAAAAACTCAGCGTCGGAAGCAGCCAAGCAAGTGAAGAGCTTTGCCCATCAAACATGATGAGGAGAACCGCGCCGATCGCCGCGAAGAAGACCATCCCGAAATCGTATTGCTTTGAAAGGCTCGTGAGGCGGGCCGAATGCCGGGCATAGCGCAACTGCCTTGCCAACTTTCGTTTCTCGGATGCCAGTTGATCGCGCTGGCGTCCAAGCACGTATACGCCCTGCATTACCTGCTCTTCGAAGCTCGATTTACTCATATCGCTGACCTCAGATATTTTTCTGCAATTTCCTCTGTGAATTCGCCGTGTTGTTCGACGTAGTCGATTAGGAACCGGATGAGCTTCAAGCGCTTCTCCGGTTCCACCTGACAGTTTTCCCTTGCAATGAAAGCGTCAACCGCCCCCGTGACATGGTGATACAGGTCGACCTTGTCCCGATTGTAGGGGCTTCCTTCTCCCGTGAGCATCCACGCGGGATTCACGTTGAATTTCACATGCAGAAGGCGGAGAAGCTTCGCGGGCATCTCGCGATTTCCGCGCTCGTAAGTGTTGTAAGCGCTTTGCGACACCTCAAGCGCTTCGGCAAAGGGCACCTGCTTGAGCCCGGAATCCTTCCGAATTTTTCCGAGCCGTTGCCCCATCGCCTCCATGAATCCGTCTTGCATGAAAATATCTCGAATGCGATAAAATTGTTGCGGCTAGCGCGATTATATGATTCGTTCTGTCCTGTGTCGAATTATCTCTAGGGAGTTGAGCAGTTATGCAATCTCAGCTTTTATCACCGAAGCAATTGGCAGACCGCTCCGGATGGCCGGTCGCACGCATTCGCAATTTGATTGCGAAGCGGGAAATCCGGCATGTTCGGATCGGTGGGAGCCTCTTCCTGCCGGAAAATGCCGTCGATGAGTATCTGGCGGCCAATATGGTCGAGCCCAAGCAGAAGGCTTTGGCGCTTGCTGATAGCGCCTCAAGAACGTGAGGAGCGGCACATGAAGCAGCAAACTGAAGCGCTGGCCCCACGCCCTATTTACAAAGTCGCGGTAAGCCGCGTCCGTGCTGCGGAACTTCTCGACGTCTCGCCAGGCACCTTTGACGATTGGGTCCGCCGTGGCCTGATGCCCCGGGGCGTGAAGATCGGCGCGCTGCGCCGTTGGGATGCGGAGGAAATCCGCGCATCCTGGTTCGACATGAAGGAACAGGGCTTGAGCGGAGACGAAGACGATGGCGAAAACCCGTTTGATTACGCGGTCGGGTAAGCAGCGCGTCCCCTTCAAATATTGCTCGCGGGATATCGATCGGCACGGCAACGAGCGGTTCTATCTCCGCCTGCCAGGCATGCCGAAATACCGCATGACGTCCGCCTATCTGGACGAGGCGGGCAGCATCACCCAAGCGTTTACCGAGGAATATCATCGCGTGTTGGCTGGCGATCGTGGTGACAAAACTGTCCCGATTTCACGACTGGAGCCCGGTTCGGTTCGCTGGCTCGTAGAGACCCATTATCGATCCAAGGCGTTCCAAAGCCAGTCGCCAGCCACCCAGAAAGACAAAAAGAGCGTCCTCAATCGCTATTGCAGCAATGTGGGTGAGCTACCCTTCAAGAAAATCCGCAAATCGGACATCGAAGCCAGCCAAATGAAGCGTGTCGGCACGCCTGGCGCTGCTGACAAGCTGGTGAAGTATCTGAAGGCGCTCTTCAATTGGGCTATCAGCGCCGAGCTGGCGACGTTCAATCCCGCGAACGGCGTCACCAAAATTCATAAGTCGCCCGGCTTCCATACCTGGAGCGAAGCAGAGCTGGCGCGCTATCGCGCAGCCTATCCGCTCGGCTCGATGGCCCGGCTTGCAATGGAACTGATGCTGAATTTGGGCGTCAGACGCTCCGACCTCGTCAAGCTCGGTTGGCGGAACCTGGTCGGCGACCGTATCGAATTTATGCCGGAGAAGGGCTCCGGCAAATATGCGCAGTCCCTTAGCCTACCCGTCACAGACGAACTACGCGAGGCGCTGGAGGCGATCACGCATGATCAGCCAACGTTCCTTATCACCGAATACGGCAAGGCGTTCAGCGGAAATGGCTTCGGAAACAAGATGCGCCAGTGGTGCAATGATGCTGATTTACCGGAATGCTCGTCGCACGGCCTGAGAAAGGCGTCTGCGACGATCCTCGCCGAGGCCGGCGCGACCGAACATCAGTTGATGGCGATCTTCGGCTGGTCTGATTCCAAGATGGCGCAGCACTACACCAAGGCCGCCCAATCCAAGCGCATCATTGATGCCGGTTTCGAGCGCCGCAAAACCTACGTGGCCCGCAAAAATGTCCCACTTTCATCGAGCCGGAATTCCGGTGAGACAAAACAAGGAAAAAATGATGGAAAAACAACGTCCGAAGACAGAAATGGTGGGCCCGGAGGGACTCGAACCCCCAACCAAGCGGTTATGAGCCGCCGGCTCTAACCATTGAGCTACAGGCCCTGACGCCGGTGGCCGGCGCCGTGGTGCCGAAGATCGGCACCGTGATGCCGGGGCAATGGTTCCCGCAGCATTGGTTCGCTCTAGCCCAAATTGCAGGGAGCCACAAGCGGGCAGGGCAACATCTGTGGATGAAGCATGGTTCACGGGCCAAAGCACTGGAACCTTGGCGCGCGGGGTACATTTATTCGAATCAGATTCCGCTTGAAAAGGGCGTTTGCAGATGGTGGCTTCGAACAGGGCCGTAGTGCTCATCGTGGAGGATGAACCGCTGATCCGGTTCAATATCCTCGATGTGCTGGAGGATGTCGGACACGTGGCGCTGGAGGCGGCGAATGCCGATGAGGCGATGGTGGTGCTGCAGGGCCGGCAGGATGTCGATATCCTGTTCACCGACGTCAATATGGCCGGGTCGATGGACGGCATCCAGCTTGCCAAGCGGGTGAGGGCGATGCGGCCGAATATCGGCATCATCATCACCTCCGGCATGGTGCGGCTCGATCCGATGGCGCTGCCCGCCAACGCAGCCTTCCTGCCGAAACCCTATATGCACGATACGCTGATTACGACGATCGATTCGTTGATGACGTGATGCGCGCAGCCGCAAAACGGGGACAGGTTTTGCGGCTGCGCGCGAGGCGCCGGGAGCCATGCTCCTCTTCAGGCGGGGCGGAGGGAACCGCACCCTCAGCGGAAGCTGCTCTTCAGCGCCTCGTTCTCGTGCTGGGCCTTCTTTTCGTAAATCGTAAACAGAGCCATCGAGAGCAGATAGGAGAGGAAGGGATCTCCTATCTGCGTGGCGATGTCGCGGGATGCGAGCACGTGGCGCTCCAAGGCGCTGATATCTTTCTGCATTGCGGTTTCAACGAGGCGGTTCATGCTGCCATCTCCAGGAATTGCGTCACGACCGAGCGGGCCGGAACATGTCTGACATAAAGGGGTAGGGTCAGGCCGAGGGCGGCGCGCATCCTGCGCAGCACGCGATCCGACACTTCGAAGGCGCCGCAGCAGACGGGGTACTTGCCGTAGCCGTCTGCGCGGCCGAGTTCTTCCACTTCGGCGCCTGCGCGTTTGTAGACGCGCTTAAGATAGGGTTCGTAGTTGGAAATCATCGTATGGATGCCGTGATCGAGTGCGCATTCGCACAGCGCGAGGAGCATCATCGAAAAGGCGCGGCCGGCATCGATATTCGGGAAATCCTTGGCTATCGCCTCTTCATCGATGCACATGCGCGTGCCTTCCCAGATGCCGGGAGCAACGAGATCGGCGGCGGCGGGAAACGTCTCGCGGAAGACGTCGTAGAGCAGGGTCGGGCCGGTCGTCGGCATCAGGCGCATGCCACCGTAAAGGCGGGTGCGGCTGTCGTTGCACCAGACGAGATAGGCCGGGGCGAGCGCATCATAGCTGTCGCGTTCGTAGGGGCCGATGACGGGAACGTCCCAGCCGAGCGTATCGGCGAAGACCTTCTTGCGCAGGCGGAACATCTGGTCGAGTACGGCAGCGTATTTCTGATACTCATGCGCCTGAATGATAACGAACATTTTGCCCTCCAGCGTTTGCAGTTCGTGGAAGGCACAATGGTTCAGGCGTGCCGCATCGGAAATTCCCTCAGATAGGCCCCCCCAGATGTGGGGATTAGCCCAAAAGTATGGGGATTGGGGTTAGGCCCTGCGCAAGCAAGGCGCTGAAGCACGGCAACGCTTCACGTCTTCTTGAATCTCGCTTGCGAAAACAGGGGCGGGGATCGAGGAAAACGGAAATGCGCTATGGATTGATGATGCGCAGCTGCACGGCCCGCGAGGCGGCCGCCGAGATCGTCGCACAGCCGAGCTTGAAGCGGGCGGTCTTCAGATAGTCGCGGGTGGTGTGCTCTGAAATGCCCAATATCACCGAGATATCCTTGTAATCCTTGCCGAGTGCGGTCCAGTGCAGGCACTCGATCTCGCGTGGCGACAATGTCGGCACCGGATCGTTCTCGCCATAGAGCTCATAGACGGCCTTGCGGTGGATCAGATGGGCGATCTCGATCCATTCGTTGCGGTAGCGGCGCACGAGTTCGGCCCATTCCTCGGCCGGAATGCGGGCGTTCATTGACAGCAGCGCGCGGCGCTGCGCCTTGTCGGCGACGGGGATGGAATAGCCGTTGCCGCCGATGCCGTGCTTCTGGGCGTCGACCAGCATGGCATAGGCCTCCGGCGTCGGCTCGACCTCGCTCCAGTCGAAGGGCAGCTGGCGTTCGAAGCCCTGCTTGACGATCGGATCGACTTTCACATAGCTGTTCAGGAGGTAGCGCGAGACCCAGGCATCCGGATAGGTTGTGCGCACGAAGGGGGAATCGATCTTGCTCGCAATGGTTTGGGCGAGATGGTAGGTGACGAAATCGAGGCCGTATTCCGCCTGGAGAATACGGATGGCGGCATCCACATTGGGCGCAGCCTTGATCTGTTCGAAAGCGGATTCGAACTTGTCGCTGTAAGTACTCTCGTTCATTTCCATCGTCCCACTTGCCTCAATCCTACCGTGAGTACCGTCTAAAATACAAGGCATCCCCACATATGCGGGAGTGACAATCCGGGCACCACCTGATAGCGCCTTCATAGGGAGGCCTCATATGGACAGCACGAGACCATTCGAGATTGCCGAATGCCAACAGGCCGCCAAAGGCCTGAAATCCAGCTGGCAGGACATGGCAGGTTCCGAAGCCTTGATCCGCGCCCTCGTTGCCGAACGCAACGGCGACAGTCCGCTGGCGCTGTTCTGGACCGAGGTCCATCGGGCGCTTTGCCAGGAACGCAAGGCTTTCTGACAAGTCTGCCCCGGCGGACGATTTCAGTCTTTTCCCCGATATGACAGCATCGGCTGGCATTGAAACCGGCCCCCCGGCAAGATGAAACCCGCGCTCCGCCATGAGTCGGTTTTCATTCCTACCCGTTTCCGATTTTGCAAAGAGGGTGTCGAGCGGCAATGTCGCCGGCGGGGAGGGGGATAGCGTTTATCCCCCGTCTTTGTGCCAATATGCTTGACGAAGCGTTTCGAGCGGGAACAGTTGGCGTTCCCGCAAGTGGCTGCACTGTGCCATTACTGACACTTCCTGGCGAAAGAGCGAGATTTCCATCGGTCGGCTTGGAAAGCATTACTCCGCGAGAGCGGCACTCGTTAAGCTCTCCCGCCCGCCGGTGAGACAGTTGGGCCCCTGTCTCCACCCTCTGGTTGCACGGGCCGCAGCCTCTCTCCGCCCTCATCCTGAGGTGCCCCGCAGGGGCCTCGAAGGACGAGGGTCGGCCACCATGTCTACTCCGGCAATGGATACGCTTAAAGCGCTGAGCCACCCGCCCCCGTCCTTCGAGGCTCCAGCCTTCGGCCTACGCACCTCAGGATGAGGGCTGATCGCGGTGCCGCGCGGCAGGTGGGCTGATCGAGGTGAGGTGTCAATGTCAAGGGCTCTGGCTTGCCGCTCCGCCTCCCGTTGAGGCTGGCCGCTCTCTCTGCCCTCCGGTGGAGGCAGGTCAGGCCCTCTCTCCGCCCTCATCCTGAGGTGCCCCGCAGGGGCCTCGAAGGACGAGGGTCGGCCACCCGGGCCACCCGCTCACTCGGCCCTGACCGGTCCGCGTTTCGACAGATCCGGCAAGGTCTCGTATTCCAAGGCAATCAACGCTTCCTTCTTGCGGCGCGACCAGCCCTTGATCTGCCGCTCGCAGGCGATGGCGTCGATGATGCTGTCATAGGTTTCGGTAAAGACGAGTTCGACGGGGAGGCGCTTGGAGGTGTAGCCGTCATAGGTTCCGGCATTGTGCTCCCAGACACGCGCCTCGATCTCCTGCTTGGTGAGGCCGGTATAGTATGAGCCGTCGCTGCAGCGGAGGATGTAGACGGTGACTTCCATGACGGCAGGCTAGCATGGGGAGTGAACGGGCAGCAATCGGGCGGCGCTGGATTGGCCTGCCCCCGTCCTTCGAGGCTCCGCCCTTCGGGCTGCGGGTGGCCAACCTCATCCTGAGGTGCCCCGCAGGGGCCTCGAAGGACGAGGGTTGGCCACCGGCGTCTGCTCCGGCAATAAATGTGGGTTGAAGCGCCCAGCCCCCCCGCTGGTCGAGGTGCGTGTGGCTGGGCTGATTGTTAAATCGTATGCCCCCCTCAACCGACCTTTGTCGAAGGATTGATCCAATCCTGGCGCGGCAGTTCCGGCCGTGGCGGCTTCGGACGGAATTTGACCAGCACCTCGCGGCCGTCGATCGAGGCCTGCGTGCGTTCCAGCGCGTCGCGCTCGGCAACCGCCTGGCGCCAGTGTTCGTCGTCCCGGCCGTCAGGGCGGCCCTGTTCCTCCCAGATCGCGTAGGCCCGCTTGCTGATCCATTCGTGGCGTCTGTCGCTCATCATATCGGTTCCCGTAAAAGGCGTTATTGGGCAATTCTGTCCGGCAGAACAGGCGCGCGGCGCTTGGCTGCCATCAGCAAATCGAGTTCAATCGAGGAAGGTCCGAAACGGGTGAACAGGCTTTCGGCCTGCTCCCTGCGCAGGCCATATTTGGCGGCGAATTCGTCGAGACTATAGGGGCGGCCGCGCAGGACCCTGGCCCGCCGCTCCGGTTCACGGATTTGCGTCATTGGTTGATAACCCCATCTACTTTTGCGAAATGCGGGAACAAAACAGATTACAGCCGCAAAAGTTCCGTGATTTTTCACGGTTTTTTCGGCCTTTTGCACTATTCCGGAGCGTTCTGGCGCGGCTGAGATGGATTTTCAATAATGCCGAGTGTTGAGAAAATTTCGCCTAAAACATGCAGGAATTTCATACCGTTAAGCAAACGGCTTCCGTTTCGGCGGAGAAATGGGCTTTATCCCAGGCGCGTTACTCTATAGAATCAATCGTGTTATTCGGTCCCGCGAGGGGCAAAAAGCTGCGTTCCCCGCACCGAAGCCGACCGATCCAGGAGGACCTTGGCTTCAATCCATCAAGAGGAGACAGACATGATGAATGCCCTGCCGCCACTTCATGACGGCCACGCGCCGTTTACCCTCCAGCAGCTGTTCCGCGAAGCACTTTACGCCTTCGAGGAATGGGACAGTGAATTGACCGAACCGATCGTGACCCACGAAGGACGGGTCATCCCGATCAGCTTCGTTTTCGAAGCCATGCGCGAATGCACCGACATTGTGCCGATGAATATAGTCGGCGCCGTCACCGAGCGGCTGACCAAGCCGTGGGAAGGCGAAGGTCCGCTCGACCAGATGACCTTCTCGACGGCGGCACGCGTCATGCGCGTGCTGGTGCGCAAACGTCTTCTCGCCAACGGCACGGCGGATCTCGTCGCCGTTTCGGCGCATGCGGCCGAAGACCAAAGCCGCGACTGACAGGCAAAGGATCGACACGCATATCGCGCAAAACTGTGCGACCGTTTTGCGATAACGGCATGCGAGAAAATAAACACCTAAAGCGCAAGAGCGAATCTCAAAGATCGCGACGCGCTTTAGAGCATGTCGCGCAAAAGCGTGCAGCGGTTTTGCGATTACGACATGCTGGAATCAAGGACCTAAAGCGTGACAAGCGAATCTAAAGTTCGCGACACGCTTTAGGCCTGCGCTCCTTTTCTGTTTCGGCGGAACCTCCCTTATTCCCAGCCGTTTATTTCCATATCCCAATTCACACCTGGATTGGGAATTATTCAGTCATTCAGCGCGTTACAGCGTTCTCTGCGCCTCTTCGCAAGGGCGCTGGAAATGCGACAGACACAGCCCGTAGCAAGATGACGGGCGAGGAATAGCACCATGCTGAAATCGATCGTTCAAGAAATCATCGGCACACCGCGGCGTGAGCCGGAACTTCCGCAATCGCTCGAACAGTGTCGCGACAACAAGCGGGTACTGATCATCTTCGCCGATGCGCAGGACGATCGCGCTGTGATCCAGGACGAATGGTTGCGGAACGCCCATATGCGTCTCATCGAAGAAGATGTCGAAGTGTTCATCATTGCCGGCGGCGGCGCCTTCTCGCTGTTCGACGATGCCTGGGAGCTTGATGCCGACGATGTAAGAGAGCGGCTGCAGGGGCCGCCGTCGGGCGAGTTCGGGCTGATCCTGATCGGGCGTGACGGAACGGTGAAGCTGCGTTCGAGCGAGCCGCGCACGGCCGAGGAGATTTTCGAGGCTCTGGACAGCCTGCCGAAGGCGACGCCCTGGTGACTGCCGCGCGGTGTGGCTGAAGGCAGCCGCGCGGGCGCTCCCGTCAGAGTTCGAACGCCTCCTTGAGGCCGAGGCTTTTACGCTCGCGCAGGTCGAGATCGGCCTCGATGTGGGCGATGTGATGCAGCATCAGCTGGCAGGCCCGGTCGAGATCGTCGGTTTCGATCGCCGCAATGATGTCGCCATGTTCGGAATGGCCGCAGCTTGAGGCCGTCGACTGGCCGTAAAGCGCGATCACCAGCGACGAGCGGGCGACGAGCTCCTCCATGAAGCGCTGCATGATCGCATTGCCGGAGATTTCCGCCAGCATCAGATGGAAATCGCCTGACGCCTTAATCTCGGCGCGCCGCGCCGTCTGGCCGGGCTCGCTCATCAGTCGGCCTTCCTCCAGCAGAAGCTGTCTCAACTGGCTGATGTCGGCGGGCGTGATCCGCGTTGCCGCCTCGCGCAATATGCCCGGCTCGACCAGGCGGCGGGCGGCAAAGATCTGGCGGGCCTCGTCGGGGGAGGGATAGGCGACGAAGGCGCCGCGGTTCTTCTCGACGCTGACGAGACCCTCATAGGAGAGCGCCTGGAGGGCGGCGCGGGCAAGCGTGCGGCTGACGTTGAAAAGATTGCCGACTTCGCTTTCGGAAAGCTTGGTGCCGGGGGAAAGCCTACGCTCGACGATCGCCTCGCGAATGGCGTCGCGGATCTGCTGCGCGCCGGTTTCGGCGGAGTCTTCGGCCTGTTGAGCCTTGACGGCGGATTTCATGAAATTCCTGTTCCCTGATGACGGGCAAACCATATCCGGCTTCGCGGTAAAAGTTAAACGGAATTTGTGACCGAAGCGGCGGCGAAATTGTATACAATTTTTTGCGCAAATTGCGAACAATAGCCTAAATGATGTGCAGACGATGCCGTGCTCATAATTTGCTCTTGCCGGGACGTTTTCGGTGAGGTCGTTAATTTACAATAGTTTGAGCTGCTGAAGTCGGATTGGCACGGCAGATGCATCGTCTTCTTCCAAACAGGGGAAGGCATGATGTCGAAAGCGGCAGAGATCGATATAGTATCCGTTTCGAAGGTCTATGGGGCGACAACCGCTGTCCATGGCATCAGCCTGAAGATTCCGGCCGGCTCCTATTGCTGCTTCCTCGGACCGTCGGGCTGCGGCAAGACCTCGACGCTGCGCATGATCGCCGGCCACGAGAGCATTTCGTCCGGCGATATCCGGCTCGGCAATACTGTCGTCACCGACTTTCCGCCGGCAAAGCGCGGCACGGCGATGATGTTCCAGTCCTATGCGCTGTTCCCGCATCTCGACCTGATCGACAATGTCGCCTTCAGCCTGAAGATGAAGGGCGTCGACAAGACGGAGCGGCGGGCCAAGGCGCTCGAAATGCTGAAGCTGATGCAGATGGAGTCCTATGCCAGCAGGCGCCCGGCCCAGCTTTCCGGCGGCCAGCAGCAGCGTGTGGCGCTGGCGCGCGCTTTGATCACCGATCCGGAGGCGCTGCTGCTCGACGAGCCGCTGTCGGCGCTCGATCCGTTCCTGAAAATCCGTATGCGCGCCGAACTCAAGAAGCTGCAGAAAGCACTCGGCATCACCTTCGTGCACGTCACCCATAGCCAGGAAGAGGCGATGGCGCTCGCCGATATCATGGTCATCATGAATGACGGCCGGATCGAGCAGGCGGCGGCCCCGCGCGAGGTCTTCGAGAAGCCGGCGACTGCCTTCGTCGCCCGCTTCATGGGCGATCACAATGTGCTCACCGGCCGGGTGACATCGAGCGCGGACGGCGTGCTCGTCATGACCGTGCCGGAGGGGCAGAGCTTTTCTGTGCGCGGGGCGGGCAAGGCGGTCGGTGTATCAGTCGATATCGGCATCCGCACCGACCGCGTGCGGCTGCAGGTGGCGAGCGAATGGACGCTCGGCTTCAACGGCATCGTCTCCAACGTCGAATATCGCGGCTCTTCGGTGAAGATCACCGTCGTCGGCGCCGGTAGCGACGACTTCACCGTCATAACCGACGATAGCGATTATTTCGCTCGGCCGGTCGCCGTCGGCGAGACCGTCGCGCTCAGCTGGGAACTCGATGACGCCGTGCTTCTTGGCCGCTCTTCCGCATGAACCATCATCATCAACAACCAACCTTCCGCGTCAACAAAAAGGGGAACTGACATGACGACTGAAACGACATCGACCAAGACTGCGAAGGGCCTGTCCCGCCGCACGCTGCTGAAGACGGGTGCCGCCGCCGTCGGCGCCATCGCCGGCTCCGGCGCCATCACCGGCTTTCCCACCATCTGGGCGAAGACGAACATCACGCTTCGCCAGTTCGGCACCGGCGTTTCCAACATCAATGCCATCGCCGAGAAGTGCAAAGCCGATCTCGGCATCACCCTGGAGATGACGGCAACCGATTCCGACGCCGCCGCCCAGCGCGCCGTCACCCAGCCCGACAGCTACGACATTGCCGACATCGAATACTGGATCGCCAAGAAGGTGTTCCCGACGGGCGTGCTGCAGCCGATGGATGTTAAGAAGCTGAAATATTACGACAAGATCGTGCCGCTGTTCATCAACGGCAAGATGAAGCCGGACAGCGTCATCGCCCAGGGCACGGCGCCGCACACGGTCGGCTTCGTCGAGGCGCAGGGCTCCAAGAAGTTCGCCAAGGAGCCGACGCAGTGGATGACGATGGTTCCGACCATCTACAACGCCGATACGCTCGGCATCCGCCCGGACCTCGTCGGCCGCGACATCACCAGCTGGGCCGATATCATGGACCCGAAGTTCAAGGGCAAGACCTCGATCCTCAACATCCCGTCGATCGGCATCATGGATGCGGCAATGATCATGGAAGCCATGGGCAACATCAAATATGCCGACAAAGGCAATATGACCAAGGAAGAGATCGACAAGACGATCGAATTCCTGATCAAGGCCAAGGGCGACGGCCAGTTCCGCGCCTTCTGGAAGAGCTTCGACGAGTCGGTCAACCTGATGGCATCGGGCGAAGTCGTCATCCAGTCCATGTGGTCGCCGGCTGTCGCCGCCGTCCGCTCCAAGGGCATCGCCTGCAAATATCAGCCGCTCAAGGAAGGTTACCGCGCCTGGGGCGGCGGCCTCGGCCTTGCCTCGCATCTGAAGGGCGCCGAGCTCGATGCGGCCTACGAATATATCAACTGGTACACATCAGGCTGGGTCGGCGGCTATCTCAACCGCCAGGGCTACTACTCCGCCTGCATGGAGACCGCCAAGAACTTCATGACGGCAGACGAATGGGGCTACTGGATCGAGGGCAAGCCGGCTGAGGGCGATATCCTGTCGCCCGAAGGCAAGGTCATGGAGAAGGCAGGAGCCGTGCGCGACGGCGGCGCCTTCGAAGCCCGCATGGGTGCTGTGGCCTGCTGGAACTCCGTGATGGACGAAGACCGCTACATGGTCCGCCGCTGGAACGAGTTCATCGCGGCGTAAGCGATTGCCGCTTTCCCCTCCCCAACCCTCCCCACAAGGGGCAGGGAGTCCGGCGAGGGCGCGGCAAAAAAGACTCCCTCCCCCTTGTGGGGAGGGTTGGGGAGGGGTCTTTCTTGAGCATTGTCTTTCGCTGATGCTCAAGACGTCGCTTCGCTCCGCCCCCTCATCTGCCCTTCGGGCATCTTCTCCCCGCTGGGGAGAAGAGTTTGCGGCTGGCCGCGTGACGATAGCGAAGTTGTGGCGGCGGGGACGCTGCCACGATTCTCTTCTCCCCAGCGGGGAGAAGGTGCCGGCGGGCGGATGAGGGGGCTCCTTGCCCGACCTGCATAATGAGGAAACGGAGAACCGATCATGGCGACCATCGCAGCGGCAACGGAAGACAGCAAGCAGCCTACACGCCGCGCCTTCCGTCTCTCCCCCTCCGCCATCTCCTACCTGCAGGCGACACCGCTGATCGCCATTCTCGGCTTCTTCTTCCTGCTGCCGATCGCCATGATCGCCGTCGTCAGCTTCTGGGACTACGATTTCGCCGGCCTCTATCCCGACTTCCTCACCATGAACTACACCGATACGCTCGGTTCCTGGGTGACGTGGAAGACCTATCTCAACACGCTGAAATTCACCGCCATCGTCTGGGGGCTGACGCTTCTCATCGGTTTCTGGGTCGCCTATTTCCTGGCCTTTCACATCCGCAAGACCTCGACGCAGATGATCCTATTCCTCGTCTGCACCGTGCCGTTCATGACCTCGAACATCATCCGCATGATCTCCTGGATCCCGGTCCTCGGTCGCAATGGCCTCGTCAATTCGACGCTGATTAAGTTGGGCGTCATCCCGCAGCCGATCGAATGGCTGCTCTATTCGGATTTCGCCGTCGTGCTCGCGATGGTGCATCTCTATACGCTGTTCATGGTGACGCCGATCTTCAACACGCTGATGCGCATCGACCGGTCGCTGTTCGAGGCGGCGCGAGATGCCGGCGCTTCCGGCTGGCAGGTGCTGTGGAATGTCGTCATTCCGCTGGTCAAGCCCGGCATGGCGATCGGCACGATCTTCGTCGTCACCCTCGTCATGGCCGATTTCTCGACGGTGCAGGTGATGTCCGGCGGCCAGAGCGCCTCGGTGGCGCTGATGATGAAGAACCAGATGTCGCTGCTGCAATATCCGGCAGCTGCCGCCAATGCTGTCGTGCTGCTTGCCGTCGTGCTGCTGATGGTCGCGGCTATCCTGCGCGTCGTTGACATCCGCAAGGAGCTTTGAGATGAACCACGAAAAACGCGGCCTCGAATTCTATCTGCTCGCGATCTTCTTCATCATCTTCGTGCTATTCCTCTACGGCCCGCTCTCGGCGATCCTGATCCTCTCCTTCCAGGGGCCGGACGGTGGCCTGACCTTCCCGATGAATGGCGTTTCCACGCACTGGTTCTTCAACCTCTTCGAAAAGCAGGCGGTCGGCGATTTCGGCGCCTCCTTCCGGCGCTCGTTCTCGCTCGGGCTGATGGTGATGGTCGTGACCGTCACCGTGTCGCTGCTTGCCGGCCTTGCCTTCCGCCGCCGCTTCCGCGGTTCGACCGTGCTGTTCTACGCGACGGTCGCGAGCCTCGTCGTGCCGTCGATCATCGTCTCGCTCGGAATCGGCGTCGTCTTCCAGGAGGGAGGGTTGAAGCCTGCCTGGTATTCCTCGGCCTTCGGCGCGCATCTGACTTGGACGCTGCCCTTCGGCGTGCTGATCATGTTTGCCGTCTTCAATCGCTTCTCGCCGGCCTATGAAGAGGCGGCGCGCGACCTCGGCGCCAGCTCCTGGCAGACCTTCCGCCATGTCGTGCTGCCGATGATCGCGCCGAGCCTGATCGGCGTCGGCCTGTTCGGCTTTACACTTTCCTATGACGAATTTGCCCGCACGCTGATGACGTCTGGGACTTACAATACGCTGCCGCTCGAAATCTACGGCATGACGACCAATGTCACGACGCCGGTGCTCTATGCGCTCGGCACGGTGACGACAATGTTTTCCTTCACCATCATTCTCATCGCCCTTGGCATCATGACGATGCTCAGCCGGCGGCAGGCAAAGATCAACTGACATGCGCATTCTCATCGTCAATCCGAACACCACCGCCTCCATGACCGAGAAGGCGGCGACCGCGGCGCGTGTGGTGGCCGCATCCGGGACGGAAATCATCGCCGCCACCTCGCGCATGGGACCGGTCTCCATCGAGGGCCATTATGACGGGGCGCTGGCGATCCCCGGACTGCTTTCCGAACTGAAGGAGCGGCAGGCGGCGGGCTATGACGCGGCCGTCATCGCCTGCTTCGACGATACCGGCCTCGAAGCGGCACGGAGCTTGGCCGATGTCCCGATCCTCGGGCTCTGCGAATCTGCGATCGCAACGGCGGGCTTCTTGGCGCAGCGTTTTACCGTGGTGACGACGCTGGAGCGCTCGCGGGTGCTGATCGACAATCTGGTGCGCCGCTACGGCATGGGCGAGCGCGCCAAGGTGCGGGCTTCCGACATTCCGGTGCTGGAATTAGAGAACGCGGCCTCGGGCGCGATCGGCAAGCTTCGGGCAGAGATCGAGCGGGCGCTGACCGAGGACGGCGCCGAGGCTATCGTGCTCGGCTGCGCCGGCATGACGGATCTGGCGCGTCAACTTCAGGAGATCTACGGCGTGCCCGTCGTCGACGGTGTCTCGGCCGCCGTCAAGCAGGCCGAGGCGCTGGTCTCCCTCGGGCTTTCCACCAGCAAGCGCGGCTCCTACGCCTCGCCGCTGCCGAAACCTTTCATGGGGGCGATGAGCGCCTTCTCGCCGATCCGCTCGGACGGTTGATCATGGCGGTTTCCTTCGATTTCAAAGAGCTTTCCGAACGCGAGCGCTACAAGCTGATGATCAGCACGATCATCCCGCGGCCGATCGCGCTGGTGACGACGGTTGACGAACATGGGCGGATCAATGCCGCGCCCTTCAGCTTCTTCAATTGCCTTTCGGCCGATCCGCCGATTCTGGCGATCGGCGTCGAAAACAATGCCGACATGTCGTTCAAGGACACCGGTCACAATATCCGCATGACCGAGGTTTTTACCGTCAACATCGTCTCCTTCGCCATCGCCGAGGCGATGCATGTCTGCGGTGCCCGCTATCCGCGCGGCGTCGATGAACTGAAGGAGGCAGGCTTGACGGCGATGCCGGGCGAGAAGGTGGCGTCACCCTATATCGCCGAGACGCCGGCCGCCTTCGAATGCCGGCGGCATGTGACGCTGGAGCTTGGTCGCTCGCGGCAGATCGTCATGGGTGAGATCGTCTATGCACATTACCGCGACGGTGTCGTCGATCCGCAGCGGCTGCATGTCGATCCGGCCGCGATCGATGCCATTGCGCGCCTCGGCGGCGATACCTGTGCCACAACACGCGACCGTTTCGAGATGCTGACGCCTAAGCTTTGACATCAGGGCAGGTCCAAGTTTTGCTTTACTTTTTCGCCTCCGGCGAGAATGGTCTGCAGCGGATCATTGCGGCAGAGGAGCGCCTTATCATGACACTCGACGACGATCTCAACCGGATCGCGGAGCAGGAAAAAGCGCTGAGCTTCGATGCCTTCGACCTGACGACGGCATGGCAGCTCGGCAAACTCCTGCAGGAACTCGCCACCGAGCGCGGCCTCGGTGTCGCAATTGATGTGACCCTTCATTCGATGCCGGTCTTCTATGCAGCGCTGCCCGGCGTGACGCCCGACAACGTCAACTGGGTTCGCCGCAAGCGCAACATGGTGCTGCGCTATTTCCGCAGCAGCTATGCCTCGGGCCTGAAGCTGAAAAAAGACGGCAAGACCGTCGAGGACAACGGACTTTCCGGCGACGATTATGCGCCTCATGGCGGCAGTTTCCCGATCAACGTCAAGGGCACCGGCTGCATCGGCGCCGTCACCGTCTCCGGCCTGCCGCAGCGCGACGACCACAATCTCGTGGTCGAAGCGCTGGCGCTGATGCTGGCGAAGGATCTCGATACGTTGCGGCTCTCTCCGCTGTGACGCGGCCGCATCTGCCGGAACAATCCGAGCGCCGGCCTGCCGGCGCTCGCTGCTGCTGAGACAGCCGTCAGACCCTGCCGCCGGCCTCGGCGATGCCCTTCGTCAGGCTGCCGGTTGCCGGGAAGAGCGGGATAAGGCAGGCCTGCAGCGCGTGATAGATGTCACCCTTGCCTGGGAAGAGCGAATGTGAGGGGACGAGATCCTCCGTCAGTTCCTCGTGCCAGCCGCCGTTCTTGTGGTCGATGAAGGCGCGTTCGATCACGTTCCAGATCTTGCGGTAGCATTCCTCGTGATAGTCGCTCGGCAGATGCTCGTTGAGGAAATGGGCGGCGGCGGCACCCTCGCAGGCCGGCCACCAGAGCTTGTTCCGCTTGGCGGGCTTGTCGTCCCAGTTGAGCGTATAGAAGAAGCCGCCCTTGTGACTGTCCCAGCCGAGTGCCATCGACTGCTCGAAGAGGGCCTTCGCCGCATCCGGCATCCATTCGATGCGTTTGCCGCCGAGCACCCAGAGCTGCAGGATGAGACGGGCCCATTCCAGCCAGTGGCCGGGCGTCGTGCCGGCCGGGCGGAACATTTCGTTCGGATGATAATATTGCTTGTCGAGCTTCCATTCGGCGTCGAAGTGTTCGGCGACGCGCCAGTCCACCGAGCCGGCCGCACGGCGGATGAGGAGATCGGCGATGCTTTCGGCCTTGGCCAGATATTGCTTGTCGCCGGTCGCCTCGAAGGCGGCCATCAGCGCTTCAGTGAGGTGCATGTTGGAGTTCTGGCCGCGATAGGCGCCGCCGTCGAGCGGCTGCCAGTCGGCGGTGAACTCCTCGGCGATCGCGCCGTGGCGCGGTTCCCAGAACTTGGTGTTCAGGATCTCGGTGATGTCGGCGAGCATGCCGTCGGCGAGCGGATGGCCGATCGTCTTGGCGGATGAGGCGGCGAGCAGCACGAAGGCGTGGCCGTAGCCCTGCTTGTTGGTGTCGACCGGACCATTCTTGTCGAGCGACCAGAAATAGCCGCCATTGTTCCGGTCGCGGTGATTGTTCCAGAGATAGTCCATGCCGTGGTCGACGACGTCGGCAGCACCCGGACGGCCGAGCAGGGCGCCGATGGCAAAACAATGTACGGCGCGCGCTGCGATATGGATATTGCGAATCTGACCCTCGGCGTCGAGCGGCTTGCCGGTATCGTCGAGATCGTAGAAGCCGCCCTTGGGATTGACCGAATTGTGCTGGAAGAAATCGAAGAGCCCGTCTGCCTGGTCAAGCAGCCAGGCGCGGTGATAGGCGCGGCTCGTCCAGTTTCCAAGCGCGGCGTTACCGGTTGCGGGTGCCATGATACTCCTCCGATTTCGTGGGCAATGCGTATCAATTGCCTATATAGAGGCCGTTCAAGCCTGTCATCTGGCGAGGCTTGCAAAGCACGAAATCGACAGGCATATATTGACATAAAGATATCTTTATGTGATTTGGACTGTCTGGTCTTACGACGTCAAGGAGCCTCCCGTGTTTGACAACCTCTTTGGTCCGGAAACGGGCAAGCGTGACGGCAATGAAGTTTTCGCAGCGCTGCGCAAAGCCGCGAGCGAACGCATCCTCGTCCTCGACGGCGCCATGGGCACGCAGATCCAGGGGCTCGGCTATGACGAAGACCAGTTCCGCGGCACCCGCTTCATCGGCTGCGCCTGCGATCAGAAAGGCAATAACGACCTTCTGATCCTGACCCAGCCGGATGCGATCGAAGAGATCCATTACCGCTATGCCAAGGCCGGCGCCGATATTCTCGAGACCAACACCTTCTCCTCGACCCGCATCGCGCAGGCCGATTACCAGATGGAAGGCGCGGTTTACGACCTCAACAAGGAAGGCGCCGAGATCGTCCGCCGCGCGGCCCTGCGCGCCGAGCGCGAGGACGGCCGCCGCCGCTTCGTCGCCGGCGCCATCGGCCCAACCAACCGCACCGCCTCGATCTCGCCCGACGTCAACAATCCCGGTTTCCGCGCCGTCACCTTCGACGATCTGCGTTCAGCCTATGGCGAACAGATCGACGGGCTGATCGACGGTGGCGCCGACATCATCCTGATCGAAACGATCTTCGATACGCTGAACGCCAAGGCGGCGATCTTTGCCTGCGACGAGCGCTTCGAGGCCAAGGGCGTGCGCCTGCCTGTGATGATCTCCGGCACGATCACCGACCTTTCCGGCCGCACGCTCTCCGGCCAGACGCCGTCGGCCTTCTGGAACTCGGTGCGCCACGCCAATCCCTTCACGATCGGGCTGAACTGCGCGCTCGGCGCCAATGCGATGCGCCCGCATCTGCAGGAGCTTTCGGGCGTCGCCGACACCTTCATCTGCGCCTATCCGAACGCCGGCCTGCCGAATGAATTCGGCCAGTATGACGAAACGCCCGAGCTGATGGCGGCCCAGATCGACAGCTTCGCCCGCGAAGGCCTGGTCAACATCGTCGGCGGCTGCTGCGGCTCGACGCCTGAGCACATAAGAGCGATTGCCGAGACCGTCGCCAAGTACAAGCCGCGGCCGATCCCCGAGCACCGCCCCTTCATGTCTCTGTCGGGCCTCGAGCCTTTTGAGCTGACCAAGGACATCCCCTTCGTCAACGTCGGCGAGCGCACCAACGTCACCGGCTCGGCCAAGTTCCGCAAGCTGATCACCAATGCCGATTACACGGCAGCGCTCGATGTCGCCCGCGACCAGGTCGAGAACGGCGCCCAGGTGATCGACATCAACATGGACGAGGGCCTGATCGATTCCGAAAAGGCGATGGTCGAGTTCTTGAACCTGATCGCCGCCGAGCCCGATATCGCCCGCGTGCCTGTCATGATCGACTCGTCGAAATTCTCGATCATCGAATCCGGCCTGAAGCGGGTGCAGGGCAAGCCGATCGTCAACTCGATCTCGCTGAAGGAAGGCGAGGAGAATTTCCTCGCCCAGGCGCGGTTGCTGCACAATTACGGCGCTGCCGTCGTCGTCATGGCCTTCGACGAGACGGGGCAGGCCGACAGCTATGAGCGCAAGGTGGAAATCTGCACCCGCGCCTATAAGCTTTTGACCGAAAAGATCGGCTTCCCGCCCGAGGATATCATCTTCGATCCGAACATCTTTGCGGTCGCGACCGGCATCGAAGAGCACAATAATTACGGCGTCGACTTCATCGAGGCGACGCGGACGATCCGCGAGCGCATGCCGCTCGTCCATATCTCCGGCGGCGTCTCCAACCTTTCGTTCTCGTTCCGCGGCAACGAGCCGGTGCGCGAGGCGATGCATGCCGTCTTCCTCTACCACGCCATCCAGGCGGGCATGGACATGGGCATCGTCAATGCCGGCCAGCTGGCGGTTTACGACAACATCGATCCCGAACTGCGTGAAGCCTGCGAAGACGTGGTGCTAAACCGCCGTCCTGACGGCACCGAGCGGCTGCTCCAAGTGGCCGAGCGGTTCCGCGGCGCCGGCGCCAGGGAAGGCCGCGTCCAGGATCTCTCCTGGCGCGAATGGAGTGTCGAGAAGCGCCTCGAACATGCGTTGGTCAACGGTATCACCGAATATATCGAAGCCGATACCGAGGAGGCCCGCCAGCAGGCCGCCCGGCCGCTGCATGTTATCGAAGGGCCGCTGATGGCGGGCATGAACGTCGTCGGCGACCTTTTCGGCTCGGGCAAGATGTTCCTGCCGCAGGTGGTCAAGTCAGCGCGCGTGATGAAGCAGGCGGTCGCCGTGCTGCTGCCCTATATGGAAGAGGAAAAGCGTCTCAACGGCGGCGAAGAGCGGCAGTCGGCGGGCAAGATCCTGATGGCGACGGTTAAGGGCGACGTGCACGATATCGGCAAGAACATTGTCGGTGTCGTGCTCGCCTGCAACAATTACGAGATCGTCGATCTCGGCGTCATGGTGCCGGCGACGAAGATCCTCGAAACGGCGATCGCCGAGAAGGTCGATATCATCGGCCTTTCCGGCCTGATCACGCCGTCGCTCGATGAGATGGTGCATGTCGCAGCTGAGATGGAGCGGCAGGGTTTCGAGATCCCGCTGCTGATCGGCGGCGCGACCACTAGCCGCGTGCATACGGCGGTGAAGATTCACCCCGGCTACAACAAAGGACAGGCGATCTACGTCACCGATGCGAGCCGCGCCGTCGGCGTCGTCTCGGCGCTGCTGTCGCCGGAGACGCGCCAGGGCTATGTCGACGATATAAGAGCCGAATATGCCAAGGTGGCGGCCGCGCATGCGCGCAGCGAAGCCGAGAAGGTGCGGCTGCCATTGCCGCGGGCGCGTGAGAATGCCCATAAGATCGACTGGTCGGCCTACCAGCCGACTAGGCCGCAGTTCTTCGGTACGCGGGTGTTCGAGGATTACGATCTGGCCGAGCTTGCGAAATACATCGACTGGACGCCGTTCTTCCAGACCTGGGAACTGCGCGGCCGTTTCCCTGCCATCCTCGAAGACGAGAAGCAGGGCGAGGCGGCGCGTGCGCTTTGGGCCGATGCGCAGGCGATGCTGAAGAAGATCATCGACGAGAAGTGGTTCCGGCCGCGCGCCGTCATCGGCTTCTGGCCGGCCGGCGCCGTCGGCGACGACATCCGCCTGTTCACCGATGAAAGCCGCAGCAAGGAATTGGCCACCTTCTACACCTTGCGCCAGCAGCTTTCGAAGCGGGACGGGCGGGCGAATGTGGCGCTCTCCGACTTTGTGGCGCCTGTGACAAGCGGTGTGCAGGATTATGTCGGCGGCTTCGTGGTGACGGCGGGCATCGAGGAGATCGCGATCGCCGAACGTTTCGAACGGGCGAACGACGACTATTCCTCGATCCTCGTCAAGGCGCTGGCCGACCGGTTTGCCGAAGCCTTTGCCGAGCGCATGCACGAGCAGGTGCGGCGCGAATATTGGGGCTATGCCAGGGATGAGCACCTCAGCAACGAGGATCTCATCGGCGAAGCCTATGCCGGCATCCGTCCGGCGCCAGGCTACCCCGCTCAGCCCGACCACACCGAAAAAAAGACGCTCTTCAAGTTGCTCGATGCGGAACGCGCCGCGGGCGTGAAGCTGACCGAAAGCTATGCAATGTGGCCGGGCTCCTCGGTCTCCGGTCTCTATATCGGGCACCCCGACTCCTATTATTTCGGCGTCGCCAAGGTGGAGCGGGACCAGGTGGAAGACTATGCCAAGCGCAAGGGCATGGAAGTTTCCGAAGTCGAGCGCTGGCTCGGACCGGTGCTGAACTACGTGCCGCGCAAGGCGGATGAGGAGATAGAGGACGCGGCGTAGAGACGCGCTCGCCGTTCTTAATGTGATGAATCAAGAGACATTGAAGCCGGAAAGTGATTAATTTTCCGGCTTCATGCTTTTTATGTGGCTCGATAATTTCCGTGGTCAGGCTTTTTGAATTCGATAGCGGAAATGACGATGGAATGGCATTCTTAGGCAAGCTAGCAACGGGTGCCGCAATGCAAGTGACAATCCCTGCCGCAAAGGCCAATCTGTTGAAATTGATCGATGCCGCTCTTTCCGGTGAGGAGGTGGTGATCGCCAAAGGGCGCAAGCCCGTGGTGAAGCTTGTTCCGGTTGTACGGTCCTCTTTCCAAATCGGCTTGCTCAAAGGGCAAGTCATCGGAGACGGGCCGGATTTCTTTGAGCCGATCGATGAGGGCGCACTCGCGGTCTGGAAAGGGATCGGTTGAGTTTGCTTCTGCTTGATAGGTTTCCAGCGTTCGATCACTGGATTATCCGTATAATTTGGATGGGCTCAAGCAGTCAGCTCACCCCGATGGTGAGTTCGGCCACGAAGTCATAAGCATCGCCGCGATAGAGCGAGCGGGTGAATTCGACGGCGCGGCCGGAGCCGAGATAGGAGATGCGCTCGATCGACAGGCCGGCGGCGCCGACGGGGACGCCGAGAAGCTGGGCGTCGGCTTCTTTCATATTGGTCGCCGAAATGCGCTGTACGGCGCGTACCGGACGGACGTTGAGGCGTTCGAGTACGGCGTAGAGCGAATTGGTGACGGCGGAGGGGTCCGGCAGGAATTCGCCGGAGACGCTGGCGTTTTCGATCGCCAGCGGCTGGTCGTCGGCGATGCGCAGGCGGGAGAGACGCGAAACCTTCACGTCGGTGCCGAGGCCGAGGATCATCATCTCGTCGGGTGAGGGGGTGTGGATACCCTTGTGCAGCCATTCGGAGCGGGAGGACATGCCACGGCGCGCCATGTCCTCGGTGAAGGAGGTGAGCTGCGACAGGCGCTGCTCGACCTTGGAAACCGGTTTGGCGACGAAGGTGCCGGAGCCGTGGCGGCGCACCAAGAGGCCGTCGGCGACGAGTTCGTCGATCGCCTTGCGCACGGTGACGCGGCTGACGGCGGCAAATTCGGCGATATCACGTTCCGGCGGCAGCGCATCGCCGTGACCGAGTGTGCCGGTGCGCATGGCCTCTTCGAGCGTCCGGCGGAGCTTGACGTAGAGCGGGCCGGTGCCGGCCGCCTGCAGGCGCTGCAAGGACAGGAGGGTGGCGAGGTCGTCGGTCATGCCGCACCTCTCTGCTTATCGTTCAGAAGCTTGACCGCAAGCTCCACCGCGCCCTGCAGGGCATCGTTCTTCGGCCTGGCGAGCAGCGGCTTGTAGCGTTCGGAAAGCCAGGGCTCGTAGGCTTCCGCAAGGCCGCCGAGCAGGCAGATGGACGGGCATTCCGGCCAGAGCAGCGCGTCGAGGCTTTCGCCGATCGCCGTTGCGGCATCCCTGACGATGCCGACCGCAACCACATCACCCTCAGCGGCGTGCTTGAAGACCATGGGCGCGTAACTGGCGAAATCCTTCGGCCGTGCCGTATGGGCGAATTCGACGATCCGCTCCGGGTCGTTGCCGTATTCGGTCATGACCGCTTCGGTGATCGGCGATGCCGGGCGCACTCCGTCATGGGCGAGCAGCGAACGTTCCATGAGATCGCGGCCGAGGCGGGCGCCGCTTGCCTGGTCGCCGACGATGAAGCCCCAGCCGCCGATACCCTTGAGCCGGCCATTTCTCCGGGCACTATAGACCGAACCGGTGCCGAAAGCGCCGACGATGCCGTCGGCATCGCCGAGCGCGCCCTGCAGGGAGATCAAGGCATCGGTGACGACACGACCTTCGGTAAAGAGCAGGGCTCTTTCGATTCGTTGGCCGTAATCCATGACGTTTGCGCCCGCGACGCCGACGACTGATACAACAGAGGCCACGGATTCAGCGTCAAGGCCAGCGTCGCTGAGCGCCTGCCGGGCGGATTCGACGATGTTGAGCAGAGAGTTTTCCAGGTCAGACAGGATGTTGGCAGGGCCGGCCTTACCACGGCCAAGGACGTTGCCGTCTCTATCTGCGACCGCTGCCCGGCAGCTCGTTCCACCGCCGTCTATGCCGATTGCAAGCTCCTTCATCGGGCCCTCCGATACGCCGTTCCCTCGGGTTTTTCATACAATACCAAAAAAATACCATTTACCAAGTGGGGACGGCGGCAAAAATTCATCTTTTTATCTTATTGATATTGCAGGGTAAATTTGTTTAAGCAATTTTTGGCGGCCGAAAAGTTAAATTTGGCTGGACAATTGGTATTTTTTTGGCATTAATTTGACAAAAGGGAACAGCAATCGAAGCCCGCGAAAACCGGCAGCAAAGCTAAGTCGGAATCGCTTCGAGGATGATCAGGGAATGATCCGCCGGCTTATATGCGGGCGGCGAATTCACGGATCCATCGGCTGTCCATTTCTTTCGCCGCGCCGGCGCAGGCTACCCTGCAAGGTGCGCAGTCCGACCGTAGGCGCTCCGCTTTCGGTCCATCGAGCTTTCGGGGCCGGCAGCCGCTGGCGGCCCTCCAAGGGGCATTGGGTGTTTTCTCAGACGCGCCAATTGCTTGTTTTAGATTGAAAACGGCGCCTTCGGCGCTAAAAACAGGAGAGGGAAATGAAAAACACTGCTCTGAAAAGCTTGCTGCTTGCCTCCAGCCTGCTGACGCCGGCGAGTCTCGTCCACGCTGCCGACGTTACGCTGACGGTCGAAAGCTGGCGTAACGACGACCTGCAGATCTGGCAGGAGAAAATCATTCCGGCCTTCGAAGCCAAGAACCCGGGCATCAAGATCGTCTTCTCGCCGACCGCGCCGACCGAATACAATGCCTCGCTGAACGCCAAGCTTGATGCCGGCTCTGCAGGTGACATCATCACTTGCCGTCCGTTCGATGCTTCGCTCGAACTGTTCAACAAGAAGCAGCTCGTCGACATCACCAGCCTGCCAGGCATGGAGAATTTCTCGCCGGTCGCCAAGGCCGCGTGGACGACAGATGACGGCAAGTCCACCTTCTGCGTGCCGATGGCTTCGGTCATTCACGGCTTCATCTACAACAAGGATGCCTTCGACAAGCTCGGCATCTCCGTGCCGAAGACGCAGGACGAGTTCTACGCCGCACTCGACAAGATCAAGGCCGACGGCACCTACATCCCGCTCGCCATGGGTACGAAGGACCTCTGGGAAGCCGCCACCATGGGCTATCAGAACATCGGCCCGAACTACTGGAAGGGCGAAGAAGGCCGCAAGGCGCTGATCGAAGGCAAGCAGAAGCTGACCGATCCGGAATGGGTCAAGCCTTATGAAGAGCTTGCCAAGTGGAAGCCGTATCTCGGCGACGGTTTCGAAGCCCAGACCTATTCCGACAGCCAGAACTTGTTCACGCTCGGACGCGCCGCCATCTATCCGGCCGGTTCGTGGGAAATTGCCCTGTTCAACAGCCAGGCGCAGTTCAAGATGGGCGCCTTCCCGCCACCGGTTCCGAAGGCTGGCGACCAGGGCTACATCTCCGATCATCCGGATATCGGCGTCGCGCTGAACGCGAAGAGCACGCATTCTGAAGAGGCCAAGAAGTTCCTCAGCTGGGTTGCTTCGCCCGAGTTCGCCGATATCTACGCCAACGCGCTGCCAGGCTTCTTCAGCCTGAACTCCAATCCGGTTAAGATGTCCGATCCGCTCGCACAGGAATTCGTCTCCTGGCGTGGCCCGTACAAGTCGACTGTGCGTTCGACCTACCAGATCCTGTCGCGCGGCACGCCGAACCTCGAAAACGAGACCTGGGTCGAATCGGCCAACGTGATCAACGGCACCGATACGCCGCAGGTCGCAGCCGAAAAGCTCCAGAAGGGGCTCGACAGCTGGTACAAGCCGGCCAAGTGATGTGATCAGGGGCGGCGTCTAGCCCCTCGTCCTTCCTGCCGGCCACCTTCTCCCCACTTGCGGGGAGAAGGAGACTCGCAGGGACCTCCCAAAGCCCAATCTCATCAGGGCGCGTACCCTCTTCCAGGCAGATAGAGGGTAAGGGCGGGAGCATATTTTCCATCTCAGCTGCGCCTCGCGGCCATTCGACAAGGACAGGCAAAAGCCATGAGCGAAACCGAAAAGGCGATCGATATCGCCCCGATCAAGCGCCCGGTCCGCTGGCACATCTTCGTCTTCATGCTACCTGCGGTGATCGTCTATTCCGCGGTCATGGTGCTGCCGCTCATCGAGACGCTCAGGCTTTCGCTTTACAATACGGTCGACGGGCAGCCGGCCTTCGTCGGGCTCGCGAATTTCAAGGTGCTGTTCGGCGATCCGCGCTGGGCGCATGATTTCTGGAATGCGCTCGTCAACAACCTGATCTTCTTCGCCATCCATATGTGCGTGCAGAACCCGATCGGCATTGCGCTTGCTGCCCTGCTTTCAGTGCCGAAACTGCGCGGGGTGGCCTTCTACCGCACGGCGATATTCCTGCCGACGCTGCTTTCCTTCGTCATCGTCGGCTTCATCTGGAAGCTGATCCTGTCGCCGATCTGGGGCGTGGCGCCCTGGATGCTCGATCTCATCGGATTGAAATTCCTGTTCGCACCCTGGCTCGGCAAGCCCGGTTCCGCGCTGATCGCCGTGTCGCTGATTTCCAACTGGCAATATATCGGCATCCCGATGATGCTGATCTATGCCGCGCTTCTGAGCATTCCCGAAGAGGTGATCGAGGCGGCCGAATGCGACGGCATCACCGGCTGGGCGCAATTCTGGAAGATCAAGCTGCCGCTCATCCTGCCGGCGATCGGCATCATCTCGATCCTCACTTTCGTCGGCAATTTCAATGCCTTCGACCTGATTTACACAGTGCAGGGGGCGCTCGCCGGCCCCGACATGTCGACCGATATTCTCGGCACGCTGCTCTACCGCACCTTCTTCGGTTTCCAGCTGCAGCTCGGCGACCGCTCGATGGGCGCGACCATCGCGACCGTGATGTTCCTCATCATCCTCGCCGGCGTCTCGCTTTATCTCTTCGTCATCCAGCGGCGCATGCGTCGCTACCAGTTCTGAGGAGCGCGCATGTCCAAGGCACGCACATCTCCCATCCGCACCGGCCTCGTGCATCTGGCGCTCTCCGCCTATACGCTGGTCGCGCTGTTCCCGGTGTTCCTGACCATCGTCAACTCGTTCAAGGATCGCGCCTCGATCTTCCGCGAGCCGCTGATGATCCCGACGCCGTCGACCTTCAGCCTCGTCGGCTACCAGACGGTGCTGGGACAGGGCGATTTCGCCACCTATTTCCAGAACAGCTTCATCGTCACGATTATCTCGATCCTGCTCGTGCTGCTGTTCGGCGCCATGGCCGCATTCGCTCTTTCGGAATATCGCTTTCGCGGCAACACGCTGCTTGGGCTCTATATGGCGATCGGCATCATGATCCCGATCCGTCTCGGCACGGTGGCAATCCTGCAGGGCATGGTGGAGGCCGGTCTCGTCAATACGCTGACGGCGCTGATCCTCGTCTATACCGCGCAGGGCATACCGCTGGCGATCTTCATCCTGTCGGAGTTCATGCGCACCGTTTCTGACGATCTGAAGAATGCCGGGCGCATCGACGGACTATCCGAATACGCGATCTTCTTCCGCCTGGTGCTGCCGCTGGTGCGTCCCGCCATGGCGACGGTTGCGGTCTTCACGATGATCCCGATCTGGAACGATCTCTGGTTTCCGCTGATCCTGGCGCCCGCCGAAGCGACCAAGACGGTGACGCTCGGTTCGCAGATATTCATCGGCCAGTTCGTTACAAACTGGAACGCGGTGCTGGCGGCGCTGTCGCTCGCGATCCTGCCGATCCTGATCCTCTACGTCATCTTCTCGCGGCAGCTGATCCGCGGCATCACGTCGGGAGCCGTCAAATGAGCCACGAAAAACCGATCCGAGTCCTCGTTGCCGGCATCGGCAACATGGGCCGCAGCCACGCGCTTGCCTATCATAACAATCCCGGTTTCGAGATCGTCGGTCTCGTCAACCGCTCGGCGCCGGAGCTGGAGCCCGAGCTCCAGGGCTATACCATTCATCCCGACTTCGCGACGGCGCTTGTCGAACTGAAGCCGGACCTGTGTTCGATAAACACCTATTCCGACAGCCATGCCGATTATGCCGTCGCCGCCTTCGAGGCGGGCTGTCATGTGTTCGTGGAAAAGCCGCTGGCGACGAACGTCGCCGATGCCCAGCGGGTCGTGGCGGCGGCTAAGAGGGCGGGGCGCAAACTGGTGATCGGCTATATTCTTCGCCATCACCCGTCCTGGATGAAGCTGATCGAAGAGGCGCGCAAACTCGGCCCGCCTTACGTCTTCCGCATGAACCTCAACCAGCAGTCCAGCGGCCCAACCTGGGCGACGCATAAGTCGCTGATGCGCACGACCTCGCCGATCGTCGATTGCGGCGTGCACTATGTCGACGTCATGTGCCAAATCACCGATGCGAGGGCCGTCGAGGTGCGCGGCATGGGGCTGCGCCTCTCCGACGAGATCGCCGCTGGCATGTATAATTATGGCCACCTGCAGGTGCTATTCGAAGACGGTTCGGTCGGCTGGTACGAGGCCGGCTGGGGGCCGATGATTTCGGAGACAGCCTTCTTCGTGAAAGACGTGATGTCACCGAAGGGCGCCGTGTCGATCGTCATGGATCCGAACGCCAAGTCCGACGATATCGACACCCACACCAAGACATCAGTGATCCGTCTGCACACGGCCGAAACCGGCCCTGACGGCAAGTTTATCCGGCCCGACCAGGATATGAGGATGACGGGCGAGCCCGGTCATCAGGCGCTCTGCGACCTGGAACAGGCCTTCATGCTGAGGGCGATCCGCGAGGATCTCAACCTCGACCGCCATATGGCGGATGCAGTGGCGTCGCTGCGCATCTGCCTTGCCGCCGACGAGAGCGTGCGTACCGGCCAGCCGGTCAGATTGTAAGGAAAAATCAGTGGGATCGCTTCAACTCAAATCCATCCGCAAGACCTATGGCACGCATGAGGTGCTGAAGGGCATCGACCTTGAAGTCAAAGACGGCGAATTCGTCATCTTCGTCGGGCCGTCGGGCTGCGGGAAGTCGACGCTCTTGCGCAGCATTGCCGGCCTCGAGGACGTCACCTCGGGCGCCGTCGTCATCAATGGCCGCGACGAGACGCTGACGCCGCCCGCCAAGCGCGGCATCGCGATGGTGTTTCAGTCCTATGCGCTCTATCCGCACCTGACGGTCAAGGACAATATGGGCCTCGGCCTCAAGCAGGCCGGCACGCCCAAGGGCGAGATCGACAAGCGCGTCAGCAAGGCCTCCGGCATGCTGTCGCTGGCGCCGTATCTGGCGCGCCGGCCGGCCGAACTCTCAGGCGGCCAGCGCCAGCGCGTCGCGATCGGCCGCGCCATCGTGCGCGAACCGGAACTCTTCCTGTTCGACGAGCCGCTGTCGAACCTCGATGCCGCCTTGCGCGTCCAGACCCGGCTCGAGATCGCCCGGCTGCACCGCAGCCTGAAGGCGACGATGATCTATGTCACCCATGACCAGGTCGAGGCGATGACGCTGGCCGACAAGATCGTCGTGCTGAATGCCGGCACGATCGAGCAGATCGGCTCGCCGATGGAGCTCTACAACCGTCCGGCCAACGTCTTCGTCGCCGGTTTCATCGGCTCGCCGCAGATGAATTTCATCGCGGGCGAAAAGGTTGGTGATCACAGCGCCAAGACAATCGGCGTGCGTCCCGAGCATATGACGCTGTCGCGCGAGCAGGGGAGCTGGGTGGCGAAGGTCGTGCATGTCGAGCATCTCGGCGCTGATACGATCATCTATCTCGAATCCGACCAGTGCGGCCTGCTGACCGCCCGCCTCTTCGGCGAACACCAGTACGAGCCGGACGAGATCGTCTACGCCACGCCGGATCAGGCGCGGGTGCATCGCTTCGATGTGGATGACCGGGCGATCCGCTGAGGGAAATGAAGCATCAATCGCTCAGCCATGAGCTGGTATTGTGGCTCCTTTCGCCCGCCCCATCCTCCGTCATGCTCAGCGCTGTGCCGAGCATCCATGCAGGCATCCATCAGCGGAGGGGATGGATCCTCGGCTCAAGGCCGAGGATGACGGAGTTTGGGGTGCGTTTCTGTTAAACTCGCCCCTGGCGCACAGAGAGACACCGTGCCGGTGCTTCGTCAGACAAAGCGCGTCGCCTGAAACGTGACTCAACGACGCGCTTTAGCTCGCCGTTTCCCGAAACCGTTGCACGCTAGCGGGCGAGATGCATCAGCGCTGACCTTCTTCCGTCATTCAACAAAAAGCGCCGCTTCCGCGGCGCCCTTTTTCATGAGCGGGATCGGCAAAATCAATCGCTGATGACGAGCAAGTCGGCCGCCATGAAACGCAGCGTCACGGTCTCACCGGCCTGCGGTGGGGTGACGCTGGGGCTGTTGAACATGTCGAAGGAGATGACATTGCCGCCGACATTCATACGGGTGCGGATGACCGAGCCCAGGAAGTGGGCCGAGACGACCTGGCCGGTCAGCGCCGTATCGCTTCTGGCGGTGTCGGAGAGCGAGCCGGCTTCCGGGCGCAGCGCCAGTGAGATGGTTTCTCCGGCCTTGTGGGCTGCGACCGACTGCTTCAGGGTGATCTTCTGATCGCCGATCCGGATGAGATTGGCGTCGGGATCGACGACCTCGGCTTCGATCAGGTTCAGTGTGCCGACGAAGGAGGCGACGAAGCGGGTCGCCGGCTTGTTGTAGATTTCGAAAGGCGAGCCGATCTGGTCGGCCTTGCCGGCGTTCATCACGACGATGCGATCGGAGATCGACAAAGCCTCTTCCTGGTCGTGGGTGACGAAAACGGTGGTGATGCCGAGCTGCTGCTGGATCTGGCGGATTTCCTCGCGCAGCGACACACGGATCTTGGCGTCGAGGGCAGACAGGGGCTCGTCGAGCAGCAGCACCTGCGGCTTGACGGCGAGGGCGCGGGCAAGCGCGACGCGCTGCTGCTGGCCGCCCGAAAGCTGGTAGGGATAGCGGCCGGCCAGGTGATCGAGCTTGATCAGGCCGAGCATTTCCTTGACGCGCGCGTCGATCTCGGGCTTCGGGGCGCCGGCGACCTTGAGGCCGAAGGCGACGTTGTCGTGCACGGACATGTTGGGGAACAGGGCATAGGCCTGGAAGACCATGCCGATATTGCGCTGGTTCGGCTTCAGCGCGCTCTGGTCCTTGCCATTGATGGATAGCGTGCCGCCGGTCGGCGTTTCGAAGCCGGCGATCATCCGCAGAACCGTCGTCTTGCCGCAGCCCGACGGCCCGAGGAAGGAGATGAATTCACCCTTCTCGATGTTCATGTTGAAATTCTTGACGACCTGAACCGGGCCGAAGGATTTCTGGAGGTTGTTCAGTGTGAGAAAAGACATGAGCCGGTTACCTTAAGCCTTTGCCGGGCGGGCTTTGCCGAAGCGGGAAACGAGATTGAGCAGGCCCATGCTGAGCCAGGTGATCGAGAAGGCGATGACGGCGAGCGCCGAAGGCTCATAGGCCTTGTTGGCGCCGACGAGCTGCAGGTACGGGCCGAAAGCCGGGCGGTTGAGCAGCGCGGCGAAAGTGAACTCGCCCATGACGATCGCCAGCGTGATAAAGGCGCCGGAGAGCACGCCGCTCATCACATTCGGGAAGATGCAGCGGAACATGATGGTCGTCCAGCGCGCGCCGAGGCTTTCGGCCGCCTCCGTCAGCGTGCGGACATCGATGGCGCGCATGGCGGTATCGACGGCACGGTACATATAGGGCAGGGACAGCGTGATATAGGAGAAGACCAGCAGGGCATTGGTGCCGGTCGTCGAACCCGTCAAGGGCAGGTAGGACGACGAGTTGTACATTCTGAGGTAGCCGAAGACGATGACGATTGCCGGAATGACCAGAGGCAGCAGCGTGATGAATTCGACGACTGGGCGCATCTGCGGCAGGCGCAGCCGCACCCAATAGGCCGTCGGTACGACGAGCAGCATGCCGAAGATGATGGTCAGGAGCGCCATCAGCATGGAATAGCCGAAGGTCTGGTGGAACTGGGCGTCCGAGAAAACCGATTCATAGGCGTCGAGGCTGTATTCCCCACGGCGCATTCGCAGTGAGAACTCGATCGTGCCGATCAGCGGAATGACAAAATAGGATGCGCCAAGAATGATGGCGATCCAGGCTCCAAGGCGTTGTGTTTTCATTTCTGCCACCGCTCAGCGCGCACGCGCAGCATGAGGTAAAGGACGTTGGAAACGCCGGTGATGACGATCATGCCGAGCGCGATGGCGTAACCGAGGTTGGCATTGTGCAGAACGTCGCCACGGATCTGCGCATAGAGCAGGATCGGCACGATGTTAAGCGAGCTGCCGGTCAGCGCGAAGGCGGTGGCGATGGCGCCGAAGGCGTTGGCAAAGAGAAGCAGCGTGGTGCCGAGCAGGCTCGGCCAGAGGATCGGCAGCGCGACCATCGTCCAATATTGGCGGTTGGTGGCGCCGAGAATCTCAGAGGCTTCGCGCCATTCCTTCTTCATGCCGTCGAGCGCCGGCGTCAGGATCAGTACCATCAGCGGGATCTGGAAATACATATAGGTAATGGTGAGGCCGAAGAAGGACAGCAGGTTGAAGCCGGTGCCGTAGAGATTGAAGCCGAACCATTCCCGCAGGAAGACCGTCACGAGGCCGGTGCGGCCGAGCGTTGCCAGGAAGGCGAAGGCAAGCGGCACGCCGGCGAAATTCGAGGCGACGCCGGAAAAGGTCAGCAGCGTCGAGCGCACCGAGGCGGGCAGGCCGCCGAGCACGACGGCCCAGGCGAGGAAGAAGCCGATCAGCGCGCCGCCGAGAGCGGACGCCACCGAGACCTTGATGCTGATCCAGTAGGCGCTCATGATCGATGGAGTAAAGAGATCGCCGATATTCTTCAGCGTGAAATCGCCCTCGGGCGTCAGGAATGCGCCCGCCACGAGATAGAGCGTGGGGATGATCAGGAACAGCAGAGAAAAAATGATGAAGGGTGCAATGCCCAGCCAGTCGATCACGCGGTCTTTGTTGATCAAGGGGGCGCTGCTCACCATCGGCGTTGAAACGGTACTCATGAAAAGCTCATCCTGGGCATCGGAGTGAGAAAACCTCCCCGCCTTTAGGGGCGGGGAGGCCGGATCGGAGTTTACTTAACGTTGGCGCCGACGACGCTATCCCAGTTCTTGGTGATGGTTTCCTTGCCGGCGGCCTGCTCTTCGAGCGTCGGGAAGACAGCCTTTTCATAGGCTGCTGCCGGCGGCAGCTTGTCGAGCAGTGCCTTCGGGATCTTGTTGTTCTTGGCAAGATCGTTGAAGCGGATCGGGTGGCAATAGCCCTTCAACCAGCCGAGCTGACCTTCGTCGGAATAGAGATATTCCATCCAGAGCTTGGCAGCGTTAGGGTGCGGAGCGAAGGCGGAGATTGCCTGGACGTAAACGCCGGCGACGACGCCCGTCTTCGGAACGACGACTTCGAACGGCGGATTGCCCTTCAGGCTTTCACCCCAGGACATCGCGTTATAGTCCCAGGCGACGATGATCGGCGTGGAGCCCTGTGCGAAGGGAGCGGCCTTGCCGACGACAGGCACGAAATTGCCGTTCTTGTTCAGTTCGGCGAAGAATTTCAGGCCTTCTTCGCCTGCCTTGGCGGCGTCGCCGCCCGATGCGGAAAGACCAGCGGCATAAACGCCCTGGACAGCCTGGTTGGCGGTGCGCGGGTCACCTGCCAGCGCGACGCTGTTTGCATAGTCGCTCTTCTTCAGGTCGGCCCAGTCGGCCGGCGATTCCTTGACGAGATCCTTGTTCACGAGGAACGAGAGAACGCCGTAGTAGTCACCGTACCAGTAGCCTTCCGGATCCTTGGCCGTATCCGGGATCGAATCCCAGGTGGAGACCTTGTAAGGCTGAATCAGGCCATCTTTCTTGGCAGAGGGGCCGAAGGAGAGGCCGACGTCGATGACATCAGGAGCCTGCGGGCCGGTGTTGCCCTTGTTGGCCTTGATGGCTTCGACTTCGTCGCCCGAACCGGCATCCGGGTTCAGCTCGTTGACTTCGAGGCCATACTTGGCCTTGAAGCCGGCGATGACCTCGCCGTAGCCGCACCAGTCGTGCGGGAGAGCGATTGTGGTCAGCGTGCCTTCCTTCTTGGCGGCGGCGATCAGTTCAGCGCTCGGTTCTGCGGCGGCAATCGCGGTCGAAGCCACGATCATCGCAGTAGAAAGCGACAGAAGTCGAGAAATGTTAGAGATCACTGTTGTTCTCCTTCGGGTTTTCAGTGTCTGGCGATCTGTTAATCAGCTTACATGAAGCTTGTGTGACGGCTGCGTGACGGCGATTTTGCATGAATAGCAGGCGCTTGTGACAGATGTGCCATTTGCGACAGCGCGGTTTGTTTCCGCAAAAATCCGCCATTGTTTTCTCCCTCTTGGTCTTGCCCTCCTAACCCGGTTTGCGGAAGAGTTTGGTCTGCTCGAACAGACCCTCCAGTGTCTTCATGCGTTCCTTTGTCTCGTCCCATGTGGAGTTCTGAACGGCCTCGATCAGCGCCTCGACGATGAAAAGAGTGACGACGGAGGAATCCCAGGCCGAGGGCGCTTCGATCCGGACGCGGAAGGCGTGGCGGGCGAGCTTGGCGGCGGGTGAACCCCATTGGTCAGTGAAGACGACAATTTCGGCGCCGCGCTTGCGGGCGGCGGTGGCGAGGCTTACCATCTCCTGCTCGTAGCGGCGGATGTCGAAGATGATCAGAATGTCGCCGGCATTCATGTTGAGGACATATTGCGGCCAGCTGCTGGAATTGGAAGACAGCAGCGTCGTCGCCGGCCGGATCACCTGCATATGGGTGAAGAAATATTCGGCAAGCGCGCCGGTGATGCGGCCGCCGACGAAATAGAGGCCGCGCTTGCGGTCGGAGAGCAGCGAGGCGACGCTGTCGAAGGTCGCGGTGTCGAGATCGGTCAGCGTCTGGCGCAGATTGCCCATTATGGCATCGGCGAAGCGGTTGAGAATGTGGGTGCCCGGGGCGTTCTGGGCCCAGCGGTCATGTTTGGCGATCGGGTTCGATATCGTCGCCTCGACCTCCAGATGCAAATGCGCCTGAAAGTCCGGATAGCCCTTGAAGCCGAGCTTCTGCACCATGCGCACCACGGTCGGCGTCGAGACGCCGGCATTCTCGGCGATGGTGGTGATGCTGCCGAGACCGGATACCGGATAATTGTCGAGAAGGCTTTCGGCCAGTTGCTTTTCAGCGCGCGTCAGCATCCCGAAATGCGAGTGTATGACGTCCGAAACCGTCTTCGACGCAACTGTCACCTGATACGCTCCCCGGGATGGTCTGGCGCCATTTTCCCAATCGAAGTTAACAACGCTGTCACAATCCATGTCAACTGCTGTCATGAAAAGAAATTTTCAGAGGATGCTTGACACTCGCCGGAACCTGAAGAATTCTTTTCTAATAAGGAATTTGTTAAGGAGTGGCGCCTTTGGTGCTGGCCCGGCCGAAAATCCTCAGTGAAGCCGACGGCGATTGCGTCGGGATCGAACGCGCCGGCGGCCGGAGCCCGGTGCTTCTCGTCTGTGAGCATGCTTCGAATACGCTTCCCACCCAATTCGGCGATCTTGGCCTGCCCAGCGAAGCGCTCTTAAGCCATATTGCCTGGGACCCCGGGGCTCTTTCGGTCGCTCGCGGCATATCGCAGGGGCTCGATGCGACGCTTGTCTATCAGCGTTTCTCCCGGCTCATCTACGATTGCAACCGGCCGCCGAGCTCGCCTGGCGCCATGCCTGAGAAAAGCGAGATCTATGCCATTCCCGGCAACAAGGATTTGACCGCCGAGGAAAAGCTTGCGCGCACCGACGCGCTCTACGTGCCCTTTCACGATGCCGTTCGCGGGCTGATCCGCGATCGCCGGGCGAGGGGGCAGGACAGCGTCATCGTGACGATCCACAGCTTCACACCGGTTTATCACGGTCGCGAACGCCCGGTTGAGCTCGGCATATTGCACGACGAGGACAGCCGGCTTGCCGACCGCATGCTGGACGCCGCCGTCGAGGCGCCGCTCTACAGGACGGAACGCAACCAACCTTACGGACCCGAGGATGGCGTGACCCACACGCTGATCCTGCACGGGCTTTCGAACGGCTTGCGCAATGTAATGATCGAGGTCCGCAACGACCTCATTTCAGACGATGTCGGCCAAGGGGTCATGGCCGACTATCTAAAAGGGCTGCTCCAGCAAAGCCTGGACGCCTGATAAAAAGAAGACCCGAGGGAGCAGTTTAACTGCGGACGTCCGTACGGCGAAAACGCCGCGGGCAATTGGCACTGGACGGGCCCGCAATTCCGCGGCCGGTCGTGAACAGGGGGAAGTCATGTCGGACTATACCGAACTGGACAAGAAGCAGGATGTGCACATCCTGCATTCCATGGGCTATGCCCAGGAACTCGAACGGCGAATGAGCTCATTCTCGAATTTCGCCGTATCATTCTCCATCATCTGCATTCTCTCCGGCGGCATCAACTCGCTGGCGCAGGCGACTTCGGGCGCCGGTGGAGCGGCGATCGGTATCGGCTGGCCTGTGGGATGCTTCATCTCGCTCGTCTTCGCCATCGCCATGGCGCAGATCAGCTCGGCCTATCCGACGGCCGGCGGGCTCTATCACTGGGGTTCAATCCTCGGCAACCGCTTCACCGGCTGGTTGACCGCCTGGTTCAACCTGCTCGGTCTCGTCACCGTGCTCGGCGCCATCAATGTCGGCACCTATTATTTCTTTATGGGTTCGTTCGGCACCAGCTATCTCGGGCTGACCGACACGACGACGGTACGCATCGTCTTCCTGGTGATCATCACCGGCGCTCAAGCGCTCGTGAACCACATGGGCATCGGACTGACCGCGAAGCTGACCGACTTTTCCGGTTATCTGATCTTTGCGACGTCGATCGCCCTGGCGGCCGTCTGCCTCATTGCGGCGCCCTCCTACGAGATCGGCCGCCTTTTTACCTTCGCCAACTATTCCGGCGAACTCGGCGGCAACGTCTGGCCCTCCACCTCGGGCGCCTGGGTCTTCCTGCTCGGACTGCTGCTGCCGATCTACACCATCACCGGTTATGACGCCTCGGCGCATACCTCAGAGGAGACGGTCAAAGCCGCAGAATCGGTTCCGCGCGGCATGGTGTCCTCGGTGCTGTGGTCGGCGCTCTTCGGCTACATCATGCTGTGCGCCTTCGTTCTGATGCTGCCGAACATGGACGAAGCGGCAAAACAGGGCTGGAACGTGTTCTTCTGGGCGATGGACAGCCAGGTCACTCCCTTCGTGAAAGATATCCTTTATCTCGCGATCCTGGTCAGCCAGTGGCTGTGCGGCCTTGCGACCGTCACCTCGGTCTCCCGCATGATCTTCGCCTTCTCGCGTGACGGCGGCCTGCCGGCGTCGAAGGCGCTGTCGAAAGTCAGCCCACAGTACCGCACGCCGGTGGCTGCGATCTGGACCGGCTCGATCTTGTCGGTCCTGTTCGTCTGGGGTTCCTCGCTGGTGTCGATCGGTGATACGCCGGTCTATACAATCGTCGTCTCGTGCACGGTCATCTTCCTGTTCTTCTCCTTCGCGATTCCGATCACGCTCGGTCTGTTCGCCTGGGGGACAGCGAAGTGGGACAAGATGGGACCGTGGAATCTCGGCGAAGGCATGTTCAAGCTCTTCGCAGTGCTCAGCGTCATCGCGATGATCCTGATCTTCGTTCTCGGCATCCAGCCGCCGAACGAGTGGGCGCTCTATATCACCGTCGGTTTCCTCGTGGTCACTGCGATCGTCTGGTTCGGCTTCGAAAGCCGCCGTTTCAAGGGGCCGCCGATCGGTGCTGAAGTGGCAAAGCGCCAAGCCGTGATCGCGGCGGCCGAAGCGGCTGTCGGCGAAAGCGGCGAAAACTAGGCGTCGACACTTCCCTCTCGAATGGCGGGGCCGCTCCTGCGGCCCCGCCACCGGTTCGACGAAAAGGCATCAGGCTCGCCATCCGGCCGAGCGCATGCTCTTTCGTCGCCCCGACCTTCTCAATTCCAATGTCAGGCGGATCAAACATGAGCAGCAGCTACACAATCGAAGATCTCAGGAAGGATGTCGCCGAAGGGCGCATCGATACGGTTCTGGCCTGCCAGGTGGACATGCAGGGCCGGCTGATGGGCAAGCGTTTCCAGGCGGAATATTTCGTCGAGAGTGCCTGGAAGGAGACGCACAGCTGCAACTATCTGATCGCCACCGACATGGAGATGGAGACCGTCTCCGGCTACAAGGCGACGAGTTGGGAAAAGGGTTACGGCGACTATACGATGAAGCCGGATCTTTCGACCTTGCGGCGCATCCCCTGGCTTGACGGAACTGCGCTGGTGCTGTGCGATGTGCTCGACCATCACACGCATGAGGAAGTCGCCCATTCGCCGCGGGCGATCCTGAAGAAGCAGGTGAAACGCCTCGAGAACATGGGCATGAAGGCCTACATGGCCTCCGAGCTCGAATTCTTCCTGTTCGACCAAAGCTACGAGGCGGCGCATACGGCGGGCTACCGCAACCTCAAGCTCGCCAGCGCCTATAACGAGGACTATCACATCTTCCAGACCACCAAGGAGGAAGAGGTGATGCGGGCGATCCGCACCGGGCTGCAGGGTGCGGGCATTCCGGTCGAGAACTCCAAGGGCGAGGCTTCCGCCGGCCAGGAGGAGATCAACGTGCGCTATGCCGATGCGCTCGCCATGGCCGACCGGCATGCGATCATCAAGAACGGCTGCAAGGAGATCGCCTGGTCGAAAGGCAAGGCCATCACCTTCCTTGCGAAGTGGAATTACAACGCCGCCGGCAGTTCCTCGCATATCCACCAGTCGCTCTGGAGCCTGGAGGAAAAGCCGCTTTTCTTCGACCATACCGGCAAATACGGCATGTCGCCGCTGATGCATAATTACGTTGCCGGGCTTCTCGCCCATGCAAGCGAGATCACCTATTTCCTGGCGCCCTACATCAATTCCTACAAGCGCTTCATGGCCGGCACCTTTGCGCCAACCAAGGCGATCTGGAGCAAGGACAACCGCACTGCCGGCTACCGCCTCTGCGGCGAGGAAACCAAGGGCATCCGCATCGAATGCCGCGTCGGCGGCTCCGATCTCAACCCCTACCTCGCCTTCGCCGCGCTGCTTGCCGCCGGCATCGATGGGATCGAGAACAAGATGGAGCTGGAAGCGCCCTTCGTCGGCGACGCCTATGGCGGCAAGGATATTCGCGAAATCCCGCGCACGCTGCGCGCGGCGACGACGGCGATGACGGAATCGGCGATGCTGCGCAAATCCTTCGGCGACGATGTGATCGACCATTACACCCGTGCCGCCGAGTGGGAGCAGGAAGAATACGACCGCCGCATCACCGATTGGGAAGTGGCGCGCGGGTTCGAAAGAGCCTAGTACGAGATTGCGGCTAGCTGCCCCTCACCCTAACTCCCCGCTTGCGGGGAGAGGGGACGTGCCATCGGAGAGGTGGGCTGGGCATGGAGAGGTAGCGGCCATCCCCCTTCGACCCGCAAGGGGGGAGAAGGTGCCGGCAGGCGGATGAGGGGCTATGGCCCTCGACGGAATTTTTGATCAATACGAGGACGGAAATCGATCATGCCAATGATCCAATGTATTTCACCGGTCGATGGATCGGTTTACGCGGAGCGTCCGGCGCTTTCGCTCGATGCCGCCAAGGACGTGGTGGCGCGAGCCCGCAAGGCGCAGAAAGCCTGGGCGAAGCGACCGCTCGAAGAGCGTGTGCAGCTGGTGCTGAAGGGCGCCGCGCGGTTGAACGAGATGTCCGACACCGTCGTGCCGGAGCTTGCCTGGCAGATGGGCCGGCCGGTCAAGTACGGCGGCGAATACAAGGGCTTCAACGAGCGTTCCAACTATGTCGCCTCGATTGCGGCCGATGCGCTGGCACCGCTGGTGGTCGAGGAGAGCAATCGTTTCGAGCGTCGCATCGAGCGTGAAGCGCATGGCGTCGTCTTCGTCGTCGCGCCGTGGAACTATCCCTATATGACGGCGATCAACACGATCGCGCCGGCGCTGATGGCCGGCAATACGGTGGTGCTGAAACATGCCTCGCAGACGCTGCTCGTGGGCGAGCGGCTGGTGCAGGCCTTTGTCGAGGCCGGCGTTCCCGAGGACGTGTTCCAGAACGTCTTCCTGGATCACGAAACGACCTCGGCGCTGATTGCCGCCGGCAGCTTCAATTTTGTCAACTTCACCGGATCGGTCGAAGGCGGGCGGTCGATGGAGCGGGCGGCTGCCGGTACCTTCACCGGTCTTGGCCTCGAACTCGGCGGCAAGGATCCCGGTTACGTCATGGAGGACGCCGATCTCGAGGCGGCCGTCGATACACTGATGGACGGCGCCACTTACAATTCCGGCCAGTGCTGCTGCGGCATCGAACGCATCTATGTGCACGAATCCCTCTACGATGCCTTCGTCGAGAAGTCGGTTGCCTGGGTGTCGAACTACAAGCTCGGCAATCCGCTCGATCCCGAGACGTCGCTGGGGCCGATGGCGAACAAGCGCTTCGCCAAGGTGGTTCGCGAGCAGATCGCCGATGCAGTTTCCAAGGGTGCGAAGGCGCTGGTCGATCCGAAGCTTTTCCCTGAGGATGACGGCGGCGCCTACCTTGCACCTCAGGTTCTCGTCGATGTCGAACATTCCATGGGCTTCATGCGCGAAGAGACCTTCGGCCCGGCGGTCGGCATTATGAAGGTGAAGAGCGACGAGGAAGCACTCGCCTTGATGAACGACAGCCAATACGGGCTGACGGCCTCGCTCTGGACCAAAGATGCCGAGCGCGCAGGGCGTCTCGGCCGCGAGATCGAAACCGGCACCGTTTTCATGAACCGCGCGGACTACCTCGATCCGGCGCTTTGCTGGACCGGAGTCAAGGAAACCGGCCGGGGCGGCTCGCTGTCGATCATAGGCTTCCAGAATCTGACCCGTCCGAAATCCTTCCACCTGAAGAAAGTCACAGCATGAGCAGCAGCAACATCACCGCAAACTGGAGCTATCCCACGTCCGTCAAGCTCGGCCGGGGCCGCATTAGCGAACTGGCCGACGCCTGCAAGAGCCTCGGCATCAAAAAGCCGCTGCTGATCACCGATCGCGGTCTCGCTTCGATGGCGATTACCAAGAACGCACTCGACATCCTCGAAGATGCCGGCCTCGGCCGGGCGATCTTCGCCGACGTCGATCCGAACCCGAACGAGAAGAACCTCGAAGCCGGCGTCAAGGCCTTCAAGGATGGCGGCCATGACGGAGTCGTCGCCTTCGGCGGCGGCTCGGGCCTCGACCTCGGCAAGTGCGTCGCCTTCATGGCCGGGCAGACCCGGCCGGTCTGGGACTTCGAGGATATCGGCGATTGGTGGACGCGGGCGAGCCTCGAGGGCATTGCGCCGATCGTCGCGGTGCCGACGACGGCCGGGACCGGATCGGAAGTCGGCCGCGCCAGCGTCATCACCAACTCCGTCACGCACGTGAAGAAGATCATCTTCCATCCGAAGTTCCTGCCCGGCGTTGTGATCTCCGATCCTGAATTGACGGTCGGCATGCCGAAGATCATCACGGCCGGCACCGGCATGGACGCTTTCGCCCATTGCCTGGAGGCCTATTCCTCGCCCTTCTATCATCCGATGTCGGCTGGCATCGCGCTCGAAGGCATGCGGCTCGTCAAGGAATTCCTGCCGCGCGCTTACAGGGAGGGCACGGATATCGAAGCCCGGGCCAATATGATGGCCGCCGCCGCCATGGGCGCGGTCGCCTTCCAGAAGGGGCTCGGTGCCATCCATGCGCTGTCACACCCGATCGGCGCCGTCTACAACACCCATCACGGCATGACCAATGCGGTTGTCATGCCGGCGGTGCTGCGCTTCAACCGCAAGGCGATCGAGGAGAAGATCGGCCGCGCCGCCGCCTATCTCGGCATTTCAGGTGGTTTCGACGGCTTCTACGATTATGTGCTGAAGCTTCGCGCCGAACTCGGCGTGCCGGAGACGCTGACGGCGATGGGAATCGCCCCCGACCGCATTGACGAATTGTCGGCCATGGCGATCGAGGATCCGAGCGCGGGTGGCAACCCGGTGGCCATGACGCTCGAAAATACCAAGGCGCTGTTTAGGGACTGCTTCTGAGATCAGAGTAGCTGTCCCGCAGATTAGCCCGGAGAGCTTTAGCCTTCCGGGCTTTTTCAGTTTTGGGAAGATCCTGAATTTTAGGGATGTGAAAAATACCGGCTGCAATTTCGCCGCGTGTGTTTGGAATTTGTTAACCATGATTAGAAAGGATGGATGAACCGCACGATGCTCCGATGGTGCGTAAAAGAGCAATTCCGGCTCGCACCATTTCCTTCCGAGGACCGAACATGCCTGTCATCACATTCGCAAATACCAAGGGCGGCGCCGGCAAGACGACCGCTGTTCTGCTGCTCGCGACCGAGCTTGCCCGCAAGGGTTTCCGAGTCACCATTCTCGACGCCGACCCGCAGCACTGGATTTCGCGGTGGTACGAGATCTCAGGTCACGTGCCGAATGTTTCGGTGATCGATTTCGTGACCACCGCCTCACTGCCGCAGCATATCAGCGAGAACAAGCACAATACCGACTACTTCATCGTCGACCTGCCGGGTGCGCGCAATCCGCTGCTCGCCACCGCCGTCGGCCTTTCCGACCACGTGCTGATCCCGATCCAGGGCTGTGCGATGGATGCGCGCGGCGGCGCGCAGGTGCTTGAACTGCTCCAGTACCTGGATGAGAAGGCAGGCATCAAGATCGGCCATTCGGTGGTGCTGACCCGCGTTAATTCGATGGTGACAACCCGGGCGCTGCAACTCGTCAAGTCGCTGCTCAGCGAGCGGCACGTGCCAGTGCTCGACACCGCGATCATCGAACGCTCGGCCTTCCGCGACATCTTCGACTGCGGCGGCACGCTGCATACGATCGACCCGGCGCGCGTCAGCAATCTCGACAAGGCGCGTGAGAACGCAACCTGTTTTGCCGAGGAAATGATGCGCAAACTGCCGGTCCGGCTGACGGCCTCGGCCCGCATGGCGGCGGCCGCCTGACTATCCCCTGCGATGAAACGAAAAAGGCCGCCGGAGCGATCCGACGGGCTTTTCATATGGCTGCACTGTGGTTCAGTCGACGAATTCGACCGTCACGCCCGGCCTGACCATCTTGGCCAGCTCGGTCGCGTCCCAGTTGGTCAGGCGGATGCAGCCGTGGCTCTGGGTGCGGCCGATCTTGGAGGGCTCGGGCGTGCCGTGGATGCCGTAGGTCGGCTTGGAAAGTGCCATCCAGACGGTGCCGACCGGGCCGTTCGGGCCGGGCGGAATGTTGAGGATCTTGTCGTTGGCACCCTGCTGAAAGTTGATCTTCGGGTTATAGGTGTAACCCGGATTGAACGCGACGCGCTCGACCGTCACCGTACCGGACGGCGAAGGGGTGTCGGTTGAGCCGATCGAAGCCGGGTAGGCTGCGATGAGATTGCCGGCGCCGTCATAGGCGAAAACCTGTTTGCGCCCCTTGTCGGCGATGATGCGGGCGACCTCCCCGGTCTTCGCTTCGCCGGGATTGACGACCTTGATCACCGTGCCGGGAACGCTGAAATCGGCGCCGGGGTTCATCTCCTTGAGGAAGGCCTCGTCCATATGGAAACGCTCGGCCAGCATTTCCGTAATCGAGGTATAGGCGAGCGACGGCAGCAGCGCCTTATGCGAATAATCTTCCGGAATCTCCGCGACGAAGGGGCCAGCGGCATCGGCCGGCGTGATCGTATAGCTGACAACGGGCAGACCGCCGTTCATGCGCAGCTCTTCGAGAATCGCATCGGTGTCGTTGGGGTCGAGTTTTGACCCCGTCATCTGGTTGTAAGCATAAATGCCCTTGGTGACGTTCGAGCCCATATGCCCGTCGATGACGCCGGGAGAAATGCCGGCGCGGTCGAGGAAGACCTGCAGCGCGACGATCTCGGGCTTTGACTTGTTCTTCAGCGTGATCACGGGCTCGTCAGGCGCGGACTTCGGCGCATCGGCGGGCGGGATCTGTTGATCGGGATCGATCGAGGCGTAATCGTCTCCCGATTGCGGATTGCCGATACTGTTGTCGTCCGGATAGGGCTCCTCGCCGAGCGGCAGACGCTCGATCGCTGCATCGCGCGGGATACCGCCGGTGACGGCGCCGCGCTCGGAATAACGTGTGTCGCCATAGGGGTTGTCATCGGCATAATAGGGATCGTTGCCACCCTGGTCGGCATAGACCTCGCGCGGGCCGGGCCGGGGCGGATAGTAGCCGCGGGCGCGCATCTCGGTGGCGACGACGTTGCCGTAGGCGTCGATCAACACACGGTTGCCGCTGCGATCGCGGGCATAGGCAAAGCCGCGGGGGACATAATCGAGGATTTCGCCGTTCGGCGTGACCAGCACGATATCGCTCTGGCGGCGGTCGCGGAACTGCTGTGCGCCTGCCTCAGGCGCTGTAACGGCAAAGGCTGCCAGCACGGCCGCAAGCGAAAATGCCGATTTCAAAAAGCGATTCACGTCTCACACCTCGAACAGTGACTGGGCCGACACACACCCGCGAATTTTGACGCTAGTGTGGAATTTATGAAGCCGTGCTGAACAAAATATGAAAATCACTAAGATTTCCTTTTACTCATAAACGTTTGCGTCTCTGCGTCAGTTCCGCAAAATCCATGGTTGCGGCAAAAACACAAGATGGAAACGGCGCGGATTGACGAATGGTGGTGCGAAACCTAACCCTACGGCGGCCGATAAATCCCTGAGGAGACCCCAAGATGATCGAATTTGCCGCCGCAAGCGGGCCGCGTTTGATGCTCGATGAAACATCGGTGCTGGATATCGCAGGATGCATCGTCGAAGGCGTCGACATCGCGCCGAAGCGCGCTATTCCCGATGACGGCGATCCGCGAATCGATCACTCGCTCGAAGGCTTCCTCTTCACCTGCGGGCCGGATCATATCCGCCATCGCCAGCCGATTGCCGATCGGGCCGACGGGAAGGTCTATCCGCTGCACGGATCGGCCTCCGGCCATCCGGCCAAGGTGCTGTGGACGAAATACGAAAACGGCAATGCCGAATGCCGCGCCGATATCGATATTGTAACCGTCGAGGGACTGCCGCAGCGCATCGAACGGCTATGGCGGATCGACGGGGCAACCGGCGAAGTGCGGCTCGAGGACCGGGTCGTCAATATCAGCGACCGGACGGTGCCGACCTTCCTGATGTATCACATCAACACCGGCGGCAAATGGCTGGACGCGGGCACGCGGCTCGAAGGGCGAATGCTGGAAAATGGCGGTTTCCCCTGGGCATTCGGCGACGAGCCGGGCGGTATCTTCTGCGTGTCGGCGCCGGCGACGGAGGCGGGCCTGGCGGAAGTCCGTCTCGGACCGATCGCCGCGATCGGCGACAGGACACTGAGCGTGCGTTTCCGTACCGATACGCTGCCCTATCTGCAGGTCTGGCGGAACCAGAAGGCGCCGGCCCATATCATCGGAATAGAGCCGGTCTCGCATCGCTGGGTGTTGCGGGATGAGCTCGAGGCGGCCGGCGAATTCAATATGCTGGCGCCCGGCGAACGCCGTAGCTACGTGCTGACCTTCGCCTTCCTGTGAGTGAAGTATTGTTGACGCTCGCCGGCCTCCGGCGTAGATCTTCAGCCCAGGATTTATGAGGAGACAGGACGATGGATATTCGCCAGATCGACGATGAATATTCGGTTTCGGGGCAGATCACGCTCGAGGATCTCGACGAGATCAAGGCGCTGGGGTTCAAATCGATCGTCTGCCACCGCCCCGACCATGAGAGCCCGGATCAGACCTCGTTCTCAGTCATCGAGGCGCGCGCGCGAGAACTCGGCCTCGAGATCACCCATGTGCCGGTTGGACCGATGGGCGTGACCGAGGAGGCGGTGCAGGGCATGGTCGACGCGCTCGATGAATTCCCGCGGCCGATGCTCGGCTATTGCCGCTCCGGCGCCCGCTCGACGGCGATCTATCAGAAGACCCACCATATCCGCAGCTAGGCCCCGGTCCGGCTGCCGATTTTCCGGCGCTGCACCGCAGCGCAGCCACCTTCCATTCACTTAGGAGACTATGATGAGCATTAAGCGTATCGACATCGGCGCGCGCATGAGCGGCGCCGTCATTCACGGTAACACGGTTTATCTCGCAGGCCAGGTCGGCGAGGGCGAAAGCGTCACCGATCAGTGCAAATCCGCGCTTGCCGAAGTCGATCGCCTGCTGGCTGCATCAGGCAGCAACAAGTCGAAGATCCTCCAGACCCTCGTCTATCTCTCCGACATTGCTTATTTCGCGGAGATGAACGCCGCCTGGGAAGCCTGGATCGATCCGGCCAATCCGCCGGCCCGTGCCACCAGCGAAGCCAAGCTCGCTGCGCCGAAATACAAAGTCGAGTTCATCGTCACGGCCGCGATCGACTAAGGTCGCTGCAGGATGTGTGAAAGCCGGTAAGTGCGTGACCAACCCGAATGGGGTCGGTCACCCGTCTACCGGCTTTTTGTTTGCGCGATTTCCGAGAGCGTGCGGGTCGGCGTGATCGCCTCAGGATCGAGTTTGACCTCGATGATCGCCGGCTTGCCGCTATCGCGCGCCCGCTGGAAGGCTGCGGCGAATTCCTCCGTACGCTCCACCGTCTCGCCATGGCCGCCATAGGCGCGGGCAAGGGCGGCGAAATCGGGATTGGTCAGATCGGTGCTGCTGACGCGGCCGGGATATTCGCGTTCCTGATGCATGCGGATGGTGCCGTACATGCCGTTGTTGACGACGATTGCGATGATCGGCAGGCCGTAGCGGATGGCGGTGGCGAATTCCTGGCCATGCATCAGGAAGCAGCCGTCGCCGGCAAAGCAGATGATCTCGCGCTCGGGAAAGAGCCGCTTGGCGGCCACCGCCGCCGGCAGGCCGTAGCCCATCGAGCCCGAGGTGGGGGCGGCCTGGGTGTTGAAACGACGGAAACGATGGAAGCGGTGCAGCCAGGTGGCGTAGTTACCGGCGCCATTGGTGAAGATCGTCTCTGGCCCGGTATTGGCTTCCAGCCATTCCATGATCAGGCCCATATGGACGGCGCCCGGACCTGTCGCCGGCGGCTTCGACCAGGAAAGATAGGCCTGGTGCAGGCGCTGTGTGCGCTCCGCCCAGTGCGGCTGGGCCGGTGCTTCGAGATCGGCGAGTGCGGCGACGAAATCGGAAGGAGCGGCGCAGATGGCGAGATCCGGGCGGTAGACGCGTCCCAGTTCGGAAGGATCGGGATAGACATGCACCAGCGATTGCTGGGGGTAGGGGATATCGATCAGCGTATAGGACGAGGACGGCATTTCCGACATGCGGCCGCCAAGAAGGATCAGCAGGTCGCTTTCCCTTATTTCCTTGGCGAGGACAGGGTTGATGCCGATGCCGACATCGCCGGTGTAACAGGGGTGGAGATGATCGAACAGCATTTGCCGGCGGAAGGAGCAGCCGACGGGAAGCTGAAAACGCTCGGCAAAGCCTGCAAAATCGGCGACGGCATCGGCATCCCAGCGCGTGCCGCCGAGGATCACCATCGGCCGCTCGGCCTTCAGCAGTCTGACATAGAGATCGTCGATCTGGCTGCGGCCGGGATGCGCCTCGACGCTAATGTAACGCTTGGGGCGGGGCGCCTCGACTTCGTCGCGCAGCATATCCTCCGGCAGCGTCAACACGACGGGACCGGGGCGGCCGGAGGTTGCGATCGCAAAGGCGCGGGTGACGAACTCGGGAATGCGGGCGGCATCGTCGATCTCACCCACCCATTTGGCGAATTCGGTGAAGGCGCGGCGGAATTCGACTTCCTGGAAGGCTTCGCGCTCGCGGGCTTCGCGTTGCACCTGGCCGATGAAGAGGATCATCGGGATCGAATCCTGTCTTGATATATGCAGGCCGGCGGAAGCATTGGTGGCGCCGGGGCCGCGGGTGACCATGCAGATACCGGGTTCACCGGTCAGCCTGCCCCAGCAATCCGCCATCATCGCCGCTCCGCCCTCCTGGCGGCAGACGAGGACATCGATATCGCTGTCACGCAGGGCATCGAGAACGGCGAGGAAACTCTCGCCGGGCACGCAGGAGAGGCGTTTGACGCCATTGGCCTTCAGCGCCTCGACGATCAGTTCTCCACCGGTCTTCTTCATGACGATGCCTCCCTCTCGCGCTCGGCGAGCTCCGCCAGAATTTCTTCCCTGTGTTCGTCGAGGCGCGGGCTCGGCCGGACGTAATGCAGCGGCGTCTCGGACAGCACCACTGGCGTCCTGACCCCGGGGATGAGCGTGCCGGCGGCATCGGCAAGGTCGATGCGCAGACCGCGGGCGCGCACCTGCGGATCGGCGAACATCTCCTCGATCGTATTGATCGCGCCGGCAGGTACGCCGTTCTCTTCGCAGGCCTTCAACAGGCCCGCCTTCTGCCATTTCAGCGTCTCGGTCGAAACGAGCCGGCGCAGCTCGGCCCGATTGCCGACCCGGGCCTTGTTGGTGGCGAAGCGGTCGTCGCCGGCGATCGTCTCTAGGCCGAGAATGGTGCAGAGGCGAGCGAACTGGCCGTCATTGCCGACGGCAAGAATGAGGTAGCCATCGGCCGCCGGCACGACCTCATAGGGCGAGATATTCGGATGGGCGTTGCCGAGCCGGGTCGGTGCAGCGCCGGAGACGAGGTAGTTCATGTTCTGATTGGCGAGCACGGCCGATTGCACATCGAGCAGCGCCATGTCGACGAGCTGACCCTCGCCGGTTTTCAAGGCATGGATCAGGGCGGCCTCGATTGCCGAGACGGCATAGATGCCGGTGAAGATATCGGCGATCGCCACCCCGGCCTTCATCGGCTGGCCGTCCGGCTCGCCGGTGATCGACATGAAGCCGGACATGCCCTGAACGATGTAATCGTAGCCGGCGCGGCTTGCATAGGGGCCGGTCTGGCCGAAGCCGGTAATCGAGCAATAGACGAGCTTCGGGTTCAATCCGCGCAGGCTCTCGTAATCGAGCCCGTATTTGACGAGACCGCCGAGCTTGAAGTTCTCGATCACCACGTCGGCAGTGGATACCAGGCGGCGGACGAGATCCTGGCCTTCGGGGCTTTTCAGGTCGGCGGCAATGGAGCGTTTGCCGCGATTGGCGGCGTGGTAATAGGCGGCCGAGAGATTTTCGCCGTCGGCACCTTCGACGAAGGGCGGGCCCCATTGGCGCGTATCGTCTCCGCCGTCGGGATTTTCGACCTTGATGACATCGGCGCCGAGATCAGCGAGCATCTGTCCCGCCCAAGGGCCGGCCAGTACGCGGGCGAGCTCGATCACCCGGATTCCGGCAAGCGGCGGTTTTTTCGTCAGGCTCTCGGTCATGGTCCTCCCAGGCAATCTACGGCGCCAGCGTCGCCTCAGATGTATCGGATACGGGTTTGGAAGCAAAGCGGCGCTCGCGCCACAGGATGTAGATGCCGGAGGCGATGATGATCATGATGCCGAGCCATTTGATCGCATCCGGAAAGTCGCCGAAAACAAGCCAGGCGAAGATCGTGGCCGAGACGATCTCGAAATATTGCAGCGGCGCCAGCGTCGACGCCGGTGCGGCGCGATAGGCGTAGACGCCGAAGATGCCGGCTATCGCGGCCATGGCGCCGACGCCGGCGACATAGAACCAGGCGTTGCCTTGGGGCATGACGGGATCGAAGACATCCGAGCCGCTGCCATCGCCGGCAAAAAGCAGGACGGCGCAGAAAATCAGGCCCCAGATGCCCATCTGGAACTGCATCGCCCAAGGATCTTCCTTGTGGGACAGGACGCGGGTCATCAGCACGAAAATGGCGATGCAGAAGGCGGTGAGGACGGGCAGGAGCGCGACATAGCCGACTTCGTTGAAACTGGGCTGAATGATCAGCATCGCCCCGAAGAAGCCGACGCCGCAAGCGGTGTAACGCCGCCAGCCGATCGTTTCCTTCAAGAAAATGCCGCCGAGGATCGTCACAATGATCGGCTCGACGAAGAAGATCGCGATCGCGTCGGCTACCGCCATGTATTTCAGGGTGGTGACGAAGGAAATCATCGAAATGGTGATAATCACGCCGCGGATGGCGTGGAACAGGCTCTGGCGCCAGGAAAAATCGGCAAAGCTGCGCCGCCAGATGACGACCGGCAGCATGCAGAGCGCCTGCACCGCAAAGCGGCCGGCGGTGACCTCGGCGGAGGGCACGGTGACCACTGCAAGCTTGGCGAAGATATCGATGAGCGGCGAGAACATCACCGAAAGAAACATCAGCGCAAGCCCCATCGTCACGTCGGAGGGGGATGAAACGGGCCGGGTGGAGGTGCTGCTCATGGTGGAATTCTCGTCATCGGGGATTTTGGCCGTTCCAGCTCTTGGCGACCGCGCCATCGCACCAGTCCGCGAAGGCGGCAACGGCTACCTCTGCGCCGATGTCATTCAGCGTTTCGTGCCGCATGTCCTGATATATCTTCGTGCTGATACGGGAGAAGCCCTGACGTTTCAAATGGTTTGAGAGCCACAGCACGGCTTTTCCACGCTCGGTCGCCGGATCTTCTGCGCCGCCGACCAGATGGATCGGCAGGTCGCGCCGCAGCCTGTCGAGATGGACCTTTTGCGGTGCGCGGAAGCTCAGTTCGAAGACATCGAGCCAGAGTGAAACCGAGGCGTCGAAGCCGCAAAGAGGATCGGCGACATATTTGTCGACTTCGTCGGGAATATGCGAAAGCCAGTCGAATTCCGTGCGGCGGTCGGCAATGGACCGGCCCCAGGCGGCGAAGGTGAGTTTCGGCAGGAGGCCGCTCGGCACGTCCGAACCTTTCAGCATCCGTTCGCCGATGAGGATCGCCTGGGCGGCGCGGCCGGCAAGACCGACGGCGAAATTGGCATTCCAGACGGCGACCGCATCGAATTCGGCCGGTGCGGCGACGGCGGCATTGAGCGCGATGAGGCCGCCCATCGAATGGCCGAAGAGGATCACCTTCAGGCCGGGATGGCGCGAGGCTGCATTAGTGCGCATGGCGATGATGTCGCCGATCACCCGTTCGACGCCGTCCCGCCGTGCGAAGCGGCCGATCGGAGCGTCGGGCGCCGTCGTCTCGCCATGGCCGCGGTGATCATGGGCATAGACGTGATAGCCACGCGCCGCCATCGCCTCGGCAAAGCGGCGATACCGCTTCGAGTGCTCCGCCAGGCCGTGCGATATCAACAGAATGCCGCATGCGAGACCGGTGGCCTCGGCATGGTGATAGGCCAGCGATGCTCCCGGCACGGAGAGCCATTGCGTTTCAGAAAACATCCGGATTCTCCCAGCCGCACAGCAGATCGCTACCGCATAATTCCGCAAAGCGAAATCGATTTGAGGTATTATGCTTCAACTCAAAGTGACAGAGCGTCCCTTGGTGTGGCTTTAAAGCCTTTGAAACAACCGATAACAAATTACAGGAGTATTGCGATTCAGGGTTGCGGACGTTTACTCTTTGTGCTTATCTGTTCCCGCATTGTTCTTCTATGGGGGTTGAAATGAGCAGCATGCAGTTGCGTACCTTGACATTCGCCGTATCCATGGCCCTTGCTGGCGCCTCCATGGCGCAGGAGCCCGACGGGCGCACCCGTTTCATTCTTGCGGCGAGCTGGCAGCCCGCCTTCTGCCAGACGAACCAGAAGAAGGCCGAATGCGCAAGCCAGACCGGCGAACGCCATGACGCTACCAACTTCTCGCTGCACGGGCTTTGGCCGATGCGGCAGAACTATTGCGGCGTCAGCGACGATCAGAAGGCCGCTGACAAGGACGGCAAATGGGCTAGCTTGCCTCAGGTCACGCTTTCGGCTGAGACACAGGCGGCGCTGGTAAAGGCGATGCCAGGCACGCAATCGGGCCTGGAACGGCATGAATGGACGAAGCATGGCACCTGCACGAAAATGAGCGCCGAGGATTATTTTGGCGTCGGCGTGCATCTCTTGGGTGGGCTCAACGCGTCGGCGGTGCGCGAGCTTTTCGCTGCTAATATCGGCAAACCGGTCAAGGCCGAGGCGATCAAGGCGGCTTTCGACAAGAGCTTCGGGCAGGGCGCCGGCGACCGCGTCAAGATGAGCTGCCGGCGGGCCGGCAATGTCAAGATGATCAGCGGCCTGACGATCGGGCTTTCGGAGGCTGCCGGATCGGCGTCGGCGAAAAGCGCCGGCCTCGGCGATCTGATCCAGGGGGCGGGAAAAACCTCTTTCGGCTGCGATGAAGGTGTCGTCGATGCGGCGGGCTTCTGACCGGAATCCGGCCTAAACCGGGTTTCGGCGTTGCCCACAGGCGCTGTTTCGCCTACATAGCGGCACGAAACGAAGTTTCCCGCCCGGAGCAGCGCAGCATGGCACGTCAATTCATCTATCATATGTCCGGCCTCAACAAGGCCTATGGCAACAAGAAGATCCTGGAGAACATCCACCTTTCCTTCTACCCGGATGCCAAGATCGGCATCCTCGGGCCGAACGGCGCCGGTAAATCCACTGTGTTGCGCATCATTGCCGGCCAGGACAAGGAGTATACCGGCGAAGCCTGGCTGGCCGAGGGTGCCACGGTCGGCTATCTCGAGCAGGAACCGCGTCTCGACCCGAACAAGACGGTGTTCGAAAACGTCATGGAAGGCGTTGCCTCGAAGACGGCGATCCTCGATCGCTACAACGAATTGATGATGAACTATTCCGACGAGACCGCGGAAGAGGGCGCCAAGCTGCAGGACATCATCGACAGCCAGAACCTCTGGGACCTGGAAAGCCAGGTCGAGATGGCGATGGAAGCGCTGCGCTGCCCGCCGCGCGACGCCGATGTCACCAGCCTGTCCGGTGGTGAACGCCGCCGTATCGCGCTCTGCCGCCTGCTGCTTTCGCAGCCGGATCTGCTGTTGCTCGACGAACCGACCAACCATCTCGACGCCGAAACCATCGCCTGGCTCGAAAAGCATCTGCGCGACTATCCCGGCGCGGTGATGATGATCACCCATGATCGCTACTTCCTCGACAACGTCACCGGATGGATCCTCGAACTCGACCGCGGCCGCGGCATCCCCTACGAAGGCAACTATTCGGCCTATCTGCTGGCGAAGGCCAAGCGCATGGAGCAGGAGGGTCGCGAGGAGGCCTCGCGCCAGAAGGCGATCAGCCGCGAACGGGAATGGATCGCCTCCAGCCCTAAGGCCCGCCAGGCCAAGTCGAAGGCCCGCATCAAGTCTTACGAGCAGCTGGTGGATGCCGCCGAGAAGCAGCGTCCCGGCGACGCGCAGATCATCATCCCGGTCAGCGAACGGCTTGGCCAGGTGGTCATCGAGATGGAAGGCATCACCAAGGGCTTCGAGGGCCGCACGCTGATCAACGACCTGTCGATCAAGCTGCCGCCGGGCGGCATCGTCGGCGTCATCGGCCCGAACGGCGCCGGCAAGACGACGCTGTTCAAGATGATCACCGGCCAGGAAAAGCCGGACAGCGGTACGATCCGCATAGGCGAGACCGTGCATCTCGGCTATGTCGACCAGAGCCGTGACGCGCTTGCCGGCGACAAGACGGTCTGGGAGGAAATTTCCGGCGGCGCCGAAATCATCAAGCTCGGCAAGTTCGACATGAACTCTCGTGCCTATTGCGGCGCCTTCAACTTCAAGGGCGGCGATCAGCAGCAGAAGGTCGGCAATCTCTCTGGCGGTCAGCGCAACCGCGTTCATCTCGCCAAGATGCTGAAGGCGGGCGGCAATGTCCTGCTGCTCGACGAACCGACCAACGACCTCGACACGGAAACGCTGGGCGCGCTTGAAAACGCGCTGGAGAATTTTGCCGGCTGCGCCATCATCATCAGCCACGACCGCATGTTCCTCGACCGTCTGGCGACGCACATTCTCGCTTTCGAAGGCGAAGGCCATGTCGAATGGTTCGAAGGCAACTTCGAGGATTATGAAGAGGATAAGGTCCGCCGCCTCGGCCCGGACGCGCTCAACCCGGGCAGCCAGGCCCATAAGCGTCTGACGCGCTGATCGTCCCTTTTTCGATTGCGAAAGCCCCGGTTCTGAACTGACCCCCGAAGGTTGATGTCCAACTTTCGGGGGTCAGTTCATTCGGCTGGGGCTTTTTCGTATCAGGCTCTGTCGCAATTTGAGCAGGCAATTTCGCGGAGAGTGCGAATTGACGCTTGCCACCGCTTTTCAAATCACATAAAGATATCTTTATATGTTGATTGGGCGAGTGATGAGTGAACCCCTGAAGCTTGGACTGGATGGCCTGGTGGACGTCTTGAAGGCGGCCGGCGAACCGACGCGCCTGCGTCTTCTGGCGCTTCTCGACGCCGGCGATCTGACGGTGACCGATCTGACCGAAATTCTCGGCCAGTCCCAGCCGCGTATCTCCCGCCATCTGAAGCTGCTCGGCGAAGCCGAGCTGATAGAACGCTACCAGGAGGGCGCCTGGGCCTATTTCCGCCTCAAGCAGGACGGCAAGGCGGCAATGCTCGTGCGAGCGCTGCTGAAGCATGTCTCTGAGAACGATCCGACCGTCCTGCGCGACGGCGAGCGGCTGTCGGCGGTCAAACGCCAACGGGCCGAGCGGGCACAGGCCTATTTCAGCCGCAACGCGGCAGAATGGGACGAGCTTCGCCGCCTGCATGCGGCCGACGAGGAAGTCGATGCGGCGGTCATTCGGCTGCTCGGCAGCCAGCCGATCGATTCGCTGCTCGATCTCGGCACCGGCACAGGCCGCATCCTCGAACTTCTGTCCGGGCTCTACCGCCGGGCGATCGGCGTCGACGCCAGCCGCGACATGCTGAGCGTGGCGCGCGCCAATCTCGACAAGTCCCGCATCACCAAAGCCAGTGTGCGCCACGCCGATATTCTGAACCTGCCGTTCGAGGGACAGGATTTCGACCTGGTGACGATCCATCAGGTACTGCATTTCTTCGATCAGCCGGAGATTGCCATCGCCGAAGCGGCGCGCATGCTGCGGCCGGGCGGCCGGCTTGTGGTCATCGATCTTGCGCCGCATACGCTCGAATATCTCCGCGACGAGCATGCGCATGTGCGTCTCGGCTTTTCGCACCAGACGATGTCCGACTGGCTGCGCAAGGCCGGGCTCGATGTCGAGCAGGTCGTCGATCTTCATCCGGGTCAGCAGAGCGGGCAGGGGCTGACGGTCACCGTCTGGCTCGCGCGCGATCCGAGGCGCCTCATGGCTTCGCAGACGAGCGAAGGCGCCGAACCTACATTTGCCGGGAGAGTATGACATGGCTTTGAAAAACGAAGCGCAGGCGCGCGACATCGGGATCTCCTTCGAATTCTTCCCGCCGAAATCGGAAGAGATGGAAGGCCAGCTCTGGAATACCGTCAGCGAGCTGCAGGACTGGGATCCGGATTTCGTCTCGGTGACTTATGGCGCCGGCGGCACCACCAAGGCGCCGACGCTGACCGCCGTCACGCGTTTCCTGTCGCAGACGCCGCTTGCAACCGCTTCGCACCTGACCTGCGTCGGTGCGACGAAGGAAGAGACGCATCAGATGATCGAGACCTTCCGCAAGGTCGGCGTGACGCATTTCGTGGCGCTGCGCGGCGATGCGCCGGGCGGCGCCGGCGCGCCCTACCAGCCGCATCCGGGCGGTTACGCGAATGCGGCCGAGCTCGTGGCCGGCCTCAAGGCGATTGGCGATTTCGAAATCTCAGTCTCCGCCTATCCGGAAAAGCATCCGGAGAGCCGCGATACAGCCGCCGATATCGACATGCTGAAACGTAAGGCCGACAACGGCGCCGACCGCGCGCTGACGCAGTTCTTCTTCGACAACGACAATTTCGAGCGTTACCTGGAGCGGGTGCGCCGGGCCGGCATCTCGATCCCGATCATACCGGGCATCATGCCGATCCAGAACCTGACGCAGCTCAAGCGTTTCGCCGGCGCCTGCGGCGCGATCATCCCCGGCTTCCTCGACGAGCGTTTTGCGGGCTTTGACGACAAACCCGAAGAGCGGGCGAAGGTGGCAGCCGATGTCGCCGCCGAGCAGATCGAAGATCTCGTCCGGCGCGGCATCCGCGATTTCCATCTCTATACGATGAACCGTTCGCCGCTGGTTTCCGCCGTGCTCGACAATCTCGGCCTCTCCCGCCGGGCGGCAAAAAACGCCGGCGCAGCTGCCTGATTTTCCGCGTCCATCAAAGTGAAAAGCGCATGTCGGGCGGGACATGCGCTTTTTCATTGGCGGATTGATCAGGGGAGTTCAGGTACTACCAGTCGTCAACCCCGCCGGCCAGCTCAGATAAAGAGCATGGACAGGACGAAGACAAACGCTGCACTGACCAACAGAACATTCAAGGATTGCGTGAGTCCCATGTCTGTCTCCTCGCGTTAACCTGCCAATAATATGTCGGAAATGTGTCGGTTGGGAAGCGGAATCTATGCTGCACCGCAGAACGAGGCGGTGGATAAATCGAACAGTGAATCTGCAAACTGTTGAAGTTCAAGGCCTATTCGCCACAAAATCTTATTCACAGAATTTAACATGCGGTTAAATCGGGCGATTGCCGATTTACCTATGCGCCTGAAACATGGCGTGGAGCCAAGCGGTTGAAATCACGCGGGATTTGCAACCATTCTTCACGCTGCCCTGGCCAAAAGGCGATAAGCACGGCCATCGAGAATGACGAGGCCGAAACCGATCAGCGCCATCCCGGCGAATTCGGCAAGTGTGAGCCGCTCGCCGAGGAAAAGCACGCCGAGAAGGATTGCGCTCGGCGGCACCAGCAGCGTGACGAGCGAGGCGTTGGTGGCGCCGGCCGCCGCCATGATCCGGAAATAGAGAATATAGGCGAAGGCGGTCGACACCAGCGCCAGCGCCAGCACGGCGACGACGATATCGAGCGACGGCATGGGGAGCGTCCAGGGGCGATCGGCCAAGAGCGACAACGGCAAAGTGATCAACGAGGACGCCGTCAGCTGGCCGGCTGCGGTGACGGGGGCCGGAATATTCTTGAACCGCTTGCCGTAGGTGGCTGCAAACCCATAGGAGACGGCGGCAAGTACTGGAAGCAGCAGCGCCCAGAGCGGCGCTTCGCCACTGGCCGACAGGCTGGGGCTGATCAGCACGATCGTTCCGACCAGGCCGACGAGGCAGCCGGCAATCTTGGCAGATGTCAGCTTCTCGTCTGATGTGACGTAGTTGGCGATCAACACGGTCCAAATCGGCGTCGTCGCGTTCAGGATCGCCGCAAGTCCGCCGCCGATGCGGGTCTGGCCGAAGAAGATCAGAGCGTGCGGCAGGGCATTGTTGATAAGGCCGAGGATCAGGAATTCGCGCCAGCGGGCCTTCAGGATTGGATAGATGCCGAAACGGCTGGCGATGTAGATGTGCAGCGCAATCCCGGCCAGCAGCAGACGGAGGAAGACGAGGGTCAACGGCGGGACATGCTGGACGGCGATGCTGGCAAAGAAGAAAGAGCCGCCCCAGATGAGACCGAGCAGGAGCAGCAGGCTCCAGGTCCAGGCATTCATTCTGTTGTCCATGCCGCCTTCCTCCATCCCGAGCCGCGTCGCCGCCGTCGCGTCGAAACGCGATCGCGGATCCTCATCATCAGCTTTAACGCCGACGGCGCGTGACGCCACCCGTTTCTTGCGAAGCGAGCGGCGGAGCGGCAGCGGCGATCAGAGAGCGTTGAGAAGCGCCGGCGTTGCCCAGCCGTCGGCCGGTATGCCGAGGCGCTGCTGTTCCTTCTGGATTGCGATACGCGTGCCGGAGCCGAGGATGCCGTCGATCTCGCCGACATCGTGCCCGAGTGACTGGAGCTTGGTCTGCAGCGTCTTCATCTGGTCACTGGCAAGACCCTGTTCAGGCGTGCCCTTGAGATAGGTCGGGGCGCCGGAGAGCCGAGTCGCGAAATAGGCGGCCGACGTCGTGTAGATGAACGACTTGTTCCATTCGAGATAGATCTTGAAATTCGGATAGGCGATGAAGGCCGGTCCCATGCGGCCCTGCGGCAGGATGAGGTCGCCTTCGAGATCACCGAAGCCGGTGTTGCCGTCGCGCGGCTTGACGCCGAGCGCGAACCATTCGCCGGCCTTCATCGTGCCGCCGAGGCCGGACTTCTCCCAGGGCAGGTTATCGGGCACGGTGACTTCCTGCAGCCAGGGCTGGCCGCGCTCGAAGCCGAGATGCTCGATGAATTTCGCCGCCGTCAGGATGGCGTCCGGGCTGCTCTGCTTCAGGCGGATATGGCCGTCGCCGTCGCCATCCATGCCGTAGGCGATGATGTCGCGCGGCAGCATCTGCACCTGGCCGATCTCGCCAGCCCAGGCGCCGGTGTTGGTGGCGGGATCGAGGTCGCCGTGCTGGACCATCTCGACGAGAGCGATCAGCTGCGGGCGGAAGAGCTCCGGGCGACGGCAATCGTGTGACAGCGTCACCAGCGCGTTGCGGGTATTGAAATCGCCCTGGACGGCGCCGAAATCGGTCTCCATTGCCCAGAAGGCGGTGATGACGCCTGCGGGAACGCCGAATTCCTGCTCGGCCCGGGCAAAGACGTCGGCATATTGCTTCATCTTCTGGCGGCCGATGTCGAGGCGGGCCTGGCTGACGGTGCGCTGGGAGAATTCGAGGAAGGTCTGCTTGAAGACGCCCTGGGCGCGATCCCGGCTGAGCACTTTGGGATCAATCTCGGCGCCGGCAAGCGCCTCGTCAGCGGCCGCGGCGCTGGCGCCGGCGGCAATCGCATCGGTCTTGACGCCTTCAAGGAAGGTGGACAGATCGCCGCCGCAGGGCGCTGCCGAGGGGGCGGAGGCAGCAGGCGCCTGCTGGGCGGCCGCGCCGCCGGCAAAAGTAAAGGCAAACAGGAGGGCGAGTGCAGAGCGGCTTGTGAGCGAGCGGTGCATGGATGCGGTCCTTATAGCAATTGGATGTCCGCCGCTTTCCCAGAGGAATGTGACGGAAGCAAGAAACATTGAAAGACGTTACTAAGAATTTCTATCCTTGGAAACGGCGGCGACCCAATTGTTCCAGTTCTTTGCGCTGCCGGCAAAGACGTTGATGTCGGTCGGTCCCTTGATGCCGGGAATGACGCCGGTCGAGGTATATTGCCAGAAGGCCCAGCGGCGGTCGGAATAGGTCACCTCGGGATGTTTCGCCACCGATCGGACCCAGAAATGATAATCCTGGAAATAGCCGGCAAGATTCTCGCGGTGGAAATCGACCGAGGTGTAGATGATTGGGCGCTTGCCGTAATAGGCCTCCAGCCGGTCCATGAAGCGCTGCATTTCGGCGCGCACCGTTTCCGCGTCGGGGCGGTAGCGGCAGGTCTTCGATTCGGCGTTCCATTCGACGTCGAGCACCGGCGGCAGCCGCATGGCCTCCTTCGGCACGTTACGGATGAACCAGTCGGCCTGCTCATCGGCCGAAGAGCAGAAATAGTAGAAATGATAGGGGGCATGCGGAATGCCGGCATTGCGGGCTTCGCGCCAGTATTCGTCGAATCGGGGATCGACCCTGTCCTTGCCCTCCGTCGCCTTGATGAAGGCAAAGGCGACGCCGGAATTCTTCACCGTCGCCCAATCGATATCGCCCTGCCATTTGGAAATGTCGATGCCGTGGATCGCGTTCTGCTGCGGATGCTTAGGGCCAAAATCCTGCGGATCGGTGTCCTGGAAGCGCGTCTTCGGCTTGATTGATGCGGTTTCAAGATAGTCGTGGCCGGAAGAGGAGCAGCCCGCCAGGAGGATGGCCAGGGGCACAACGCAAAACAAAAGCCGGCGCATGGGTATCCCGTCGTAAACCGAATGATCTCTTTGCCCCACAGCCTGACCTTCGAAAAAGACAAGTCCCGCAGAGGGAATAACCCTCTTTTCACCATATCAACGTAAAAAATCGGTTAGTTTCAAGCGAATTATGCGCGCTTGCTGATAATAGCCGCCCGCCAGGCATAACCGCCGCCGACGGTTTCGAACGACAACCGCGCATTGTGCTCCTCAGCCAGCGCTTCCAGAACCTCCCGCAGATCGGAGCGCGGGGTGACGTGGAATTTTGCAAGCCAGGACTGCAGCATGCGGCGGAACCAGCGCGGCAGACCTTCCTGTTGGCCGAAATCGACGATATGAAGCTGGCCGCCGGGATTGAGCGCGGCGATCGACGCATCGAGGGCGCGCTCCCAGTCCGGGATCATCGACAGGGCATAGGAGATCAGGATGCGGTCGAAACCGCTGACGCCGAATTCGCGCGGCGTAAAGGCCGTGGCGTCGGCGACGCGGAATTCCGGAATCGTCGACTTGGTGGCGAAGGTCTTGCGGGCCGAAATCAGCATTTCCTGGGAAATGTCGAGGCCGAACAGCTTGGCGGCCGGAAAATGCCTGTGAGCGAAGGCCATGTTGCGGCCGGTGCCGCAGCCGACTTCGAGCATGGTGCCGCCCTCGGGCACGTCAAGATTGCGGATCGTGCTGTCGCGGCCGAGAAGGTAATACTTGCGCGTCAGGTCGTAGATATGGCGCTGGTAGCGGTACATGCCATCCATCAGGCTGGCATGTTCGTCGCTCATTCCCGCCGTCTCGGTGCCGATCTCGCTCACGCCTTTTTCCCGTAAATGTGGAAGCCGCCATAGATCGCCGAGCGATCGAGCGCGGTCAGTTCGCGGGACTTCTCTTCGAAATAGTCCCACTGGTCGCAGATCGACGGAGACACGCGGCCTTCGATGACGCTCTTTTCGGCGGCGGTACGGAAGATCACCCGGGCGCCGTCGCGCGCCGTGCGGGTGATTTCCCGCCAAACATCGTTCAACTGCCCGTCGGTCATCCAGTCCTGCGCGTCGAGCAGGATGTAGCGGTCGCGCGAGGCGGCAGGTTCGCGGGCCAGAAGCTCGGTGAAGCTTGCGTGGTGAACGTTGACGCGGTCGACATTGGCGCGGATTACCTCATAGTGCTCCGGCCTCAGATAGGTCGGCAGCGGGCCTTCTTCTTGCGTGCCGTAGCGGCGGCCGAAGGCCTGCCAGGCGAAATAGTTATCGCGCATCGGGAAATGACAGGCGAGCTTTTCCAGGCGGTGCTTCAGCACCGGCGCGATCGAATGATCGGCGGCGAGGCTTGCAAGTTCGTCATATTGCTGCGGCGGAATGCCGAGGCCGAAGAGCGAACTCTTGCGGCCGGTAATCCAGCGAACGACTGGCTTTTCGAAAAGCGGCGCGATCTGCTCATCGAAGAACTGGCGCTGCTCGCGGATCGAGCGGGTCTTGGTCATCTCGCGCAGCTTGACGCCGTGCAGGCGGGCAAGAAGGTGGGCTGCGCCGATGAAGCGGCCGAGCAGGCCGGTTTCATAGATGTTGCGGTCGAAGACGGTGACGCGGCGGCGGCCGAACTTGCGGCCGTTCCAGTAGCTGCGGGTCGCCTCGTCGAGCCTGGCGGCAAGATGCCGGTCGTAGGCGCGGCTGTTCGACTTTTCGTTCGGCATAGCCAGGAAGCGGACGAGGTCGGCATGGTCCGGCAGATGCTTGAAGGCGGCAAGCTTCAGACGGTTCAGCGCGATATGGTGCGGGTTGAGATCGACGACGTCGATCGAGGCCGGCGCCTTAGAGAGATAGGCGAGCATGTTGCAGCCGCCGGAGCCGATGGTGACGATGCGATGGTTGGGCTTCAGCTCCATCGCCTGCATGTCGAGATCCGGATCTTCCCAGATCTGCGGGTAGACGAGGCCGGAGAAGAGGAGGCCGAAGAGACGCTCGGAAAAACCTTCCTTCGAAAAAGCCTTGTGGCGGAGAAGGGCGTCCTTAAGTTTCCGGTTCTTGCGGAAGCCGGCATCCGGTGCAAATTCTGACATGAGTCTGTCACCTTTTTAGCGTTCAGGGCGTGTAGCGCGCCACTGCTACAGTTTGATGACGCGGGCTGTGGGCGCCGGTTCGGGAGGCCTCCGGCATCAATGAAGAGTGATCGGAATGGCGCGCCTTCTTCGCGCCGGCCTCTTTCCGACCGGCGCAATTCCTGCTTCTCTCCCGTCATGGAGGAATGCCATGCGATTTGTGCTGCGTATCCTGAAGGCGCTTGCTCTCCTTGTGGTTCTCATCATCGCCGCCGGGACCGGCTGGCTCTTCGCCCGGCCGCCGGAGCTGTTGCGCGTCGGGGATGGCTACGCCGCCAAGATCGTCTGCTCGAATGTCTTCATTGCCGGCCGGGATGCCGACGATGTGCTGCATGACGACGTCCAGGCGCCGGGAAATCCGCTGCTGAGGCTGGTGCGCGTCAGTGTCGAGCGCGACAGCGGCCGGGTGACGGCGCGCTTCATGGGGCTGTTCGCATCGAGTTATGCGCTCTATCGCGGCAGTCTCGGCTGCACCAGCGTGCCGGATGGCAATTTCGAGGCGGCGATGAACGCGGTGCCGTTCGATGCACCGGCCAAGATGCAGGCGAGCGACGCGGTATGGCCGCAAGGCGAGGGCAGCGGCAATCAGCCGGATGCCAAGATCGCCGCGGTGCTGGCCGATGCCCGCTTTGCCGGCCCGGCGATGCGGGCGATCGTGGTGGTGCGCGACGGCCGTATCGTCGCCGAAGCCTATGGCCGCGGATTTTCGGCGAAGACGCCGCTAATCGGCTGGTCGATGACGAAGACGGTGAACGCAGCCATCCTCGGCCGGCTGATGCTCGATGGAAAGGTTTCCTTCGACGACGATCACTTGATGGCGCAATGGAAGGACGATCAGCGCTCCAGGATCAAGGTCTCCGACCTGCTCGGCATGGAGAGCGGCCTTGCCTTCAATGAGGATTATGGCAGCGTCGCCGATGTGACGCGTATGCTTTATCTCGATCCCGACATGGTATCGCTGCCGGCCAATGCGCCGATGGAGGCGGCACCCGGTCAGCGCTTCCGCTATTCGAGCGGCACGGCGGTACTCTTGTCACGCATCTGGATGAACAAGGTCGGCAATGCGCAAGCAGCCCTTTCTTATCCGCATGACGCGCTCTTCTTCCCGCTCGGCATGAGCAGCGCCGTCTTCGAACTCGACGCGCGCGGCACCTTTGTCGGAAGCTCCTATCTCTACGCGACGGCGCATGACTGGGCGCGCTTCGGACAGTTCCTGCTGCAGGATGGTGTCTGGAATGGCCGGCGACTGCTGCCGGAGGGGTTCGTCGGCGCCATGCGGACGCCGACGGCAGCGTCGAACGGCCGCTATACGCAAGGCCAGGCGTGGCTTGCGCCCGGCAGCTCGAACGCCGCGTTCGGGCTGCCGGAGGATACGTTCTGGCTGACGGGGCATGACGGGCAAAGCATGGCGATCGTGCCTTCCGCCAATCTGGTCGTCGTCCGGCTGGGCCTGACGCCGGGCTGGCTCGGCTATCAGCCGCAGGCGCTTCTCAAGGCGGTCCTGGGGGCGTCGCCGCAATCGCGGGTGCCGCAACAGCAGGCCGGATCAGAGCGGCAGGTCGAGACGCAGCCATAGGCGGCAGCATCGAATCCGTTTTTTTGTGGTTATCAGTAATTGCCCTGGGCAATGTCGTTCATGCCCTTGCGCTTGGCGTCATAATAATAGCCCCGCGCATAGAGGCGGACGGCATCATCTTCCTTGTTGTCGGAGACGAGCCAGGCGCCACGCAGATATTTCGCGGCATATTTGATGTTGGTCTCGGCATCGAAGAGGCCGCCCGGCGCACCGTCATAGCCCATCGATTTGGCAGTATTATACTTGATCTGCATAAGGCCGAAATAGCCGCGCCTGTTGTAAGCCTTCGGATTGTAGCGGCTCTCGCGATGGACGATGCGGTGGAGCAGCGTCTCGGGAATCGCGTAAATCTTCGAATATTTCTGGATGAGCTTGGTGACGAAACTCTTCTCGACGGTCGGCGCGTCGTCCTTATCGTCATCGCTGAACATTGGCGGAGCCGTCGGCGGATCGATCGGCCCTGACTCGTCGAAGCCGTAATCCATGCTGGAACGCGGCGTCGTGTCGACTGCCGCAAGCGCTGCAAGCGCATTGTTCTGTGGCGTCGCGGCAAAGGCAAGCTGCGTCGCCGGCTGTGCCGGGGTCACCGGACGCGGCGTCGGCACGACAGATTGGATCGCCGTCATCTCGGGCGTCAGCGGGATCTGCGCATAGGCTGCCGGCTGTATACCGGCCTGCATGGTGAGATCGGCGGGCTGAGACGCCGTAACCGTCGGCATTGCCGCTGCGGTCAGCGAGGGGGATGTCTGCGTTTGCGGAAGCATGGCGCCCGCGACCGCCTGGCCAGATGCACCCTCGGCCGTCGGGATTGCGGCCAGTGTGGCGTCTTCGCCGGGCTTGGGTGTCGGCACGACTGTCTGAGCGGCGGTCAATTCGGCCTGAGAGGTGTATTCGACGCTCGTGCAGCCGGTCATCACGCCGCAGCAGAGCACCGTAGAAACGACAAGACTGCGTTTCAGGCCGGACAATCCGATCGCTACCATTCCGTCACTTTCGTGAAATCGCGCCGCCCCAGCAGCGTTATAAAAGTTACTAAAAAGCTTAAACCCTGCCGACCCCATTAACGTATTCGTGGCATTCCGGCAACCACGGAAAATTTTTAGAACCGTTCCCGGTCAGATTGCATCACTCTGTTGGCTCAAAGGGAGGCGGATGCGACCGGCCCCGGCTCGTATCAGCCAACCTGAAAGGTCAGGCATCTTTCGCCAGGATCAGAGGCGATCGGCTCGGACATACCAGGGGATGCCCATCGCCAATCGCCTCTGCCCTGACAAAAACCTGCTCCGGCAGAATGCTGTAATCTGACTGGGAAAGGCTCTAAGCCGCAATACGGCGATAGCCGGCCGTCACGGCGCCGGCAGCGATCAGCAGGGTGCCGCCTGTTCGGTTTACGGCGCGCTGGACGCTCGCCTTGCGAATCAGTCCGCGCGCGCTATGGGCGAGGAATGCGTAGGTGGAAGCGTTGAGGATTGCCAGCACGAGGAAGGTCGCTTCCATGATTGCCATCTGCCCGAAGAAGGGAAGGGCCGGGTTGAGAAACTGCGGCACGAAGGCGACAAAAAAGACGATGCTCTTCGGATTGAGGGCGGTGACGACGTAGGCGTGGAGGAAAATCCTGAGCGATCTTTCCTCCGGAAGATTGTCGTTGTCGGCAACCGGCTCACCGATGACAGGAGCCCGCCAGAGCTTGATTCCGAGCCATATCAGGTAGGCGCCGCCGATCCACTTGAGGACAGTGAAAAGAGTGGCAGAGGCGGCAAGGACGGCGCCGAGACCGAAGAGTGAAGCCGTCATCGCGGTGAAGTCGCCGAGCGCCACGCCGCTCACCGTCGCACACGCCATCCTGCGTCCATGGCCAAGCGCATATGAGACGACTAGCAGTATCGTCGGTCCCGGTATGGCCAGCATAATGGCGGATGCGGCTGCAAAAGCGAGCCAGGCTTCAAACGACATGGTGTCTCCTCCCATTCCTCAGGAACAAGCAAAGACACCTTATTAACCATCCGTCAATCATGCTTCTTTGTATTTCTGGCCTATATTGTCCATGACTTCGGCAAACCATGCCGTCGAAAGGTCAAAAGCCTTCCCGCCCTTGATGCGTGGGAATTCTATAGTGCGCAATTTACCATTCTGCGATTCATCATGGCCGGTGACGCCGGACACTTTATTGAGTGCGCTTTCGACGGCAAGATCGACCATGCTCTGGATCAGCCTGAGGTCGTCGCCGTTCGCCGGCGCCGACCGGGCGAAATAGCCCGATTTCTGCACGAGGGAACGCTCGGCGTTCAGGAGGCTGGCAAACTGCTTCTGGAACCATGCGCCGACGTTGATCGTGTCGATCTTTACGTGGCCGAAGGCATCACGTTTAACGGTCTCGCCGGCGGCTTCGCGCTCGGCGACAATGGCGTCGAGGCAAGCGCCTTCCGACACGAAGACGGTGGCATGGCCGGTGCGATCCATGACCTCCTTCAACCGGGCGGCCTCGGCATCGAGATCGAACGCCATTTCGGGCAGATAGACCGCGTCGATACCCTTCAGCTGCGCATCCATCATCAGGCCGTCGACATATTGATTGCGGCTGGTGCGCTGGAGATAGGCGCGAGCGGTGGCGGCCGTCAGCCAGCCGCAATGGCGTCCCATGACCTCATGGATGACGAGGGTGCGTGGGGCGGCGGTCTGCTCGTTGCCGACGTTGTCGAAGAAATGGGCGCCAACTTCGGCGGCCGTCCAGGCACCCAGCGACTGGCGGATCGGCACGACATCGTTGTCGACGGTCTTCGGCAAGCCGACGACGGTCAGATCGTAGCCGTTGGCGGCGAGGTAGGCCGCAAGGTCGGCGGCTGTGGTGTTGGTGTCGTCGCCGCCGATCGTGTGGAGAATGGTGATCCCGTCATCGGCAAGGCGTTCGGCGGCGACCCTCAGCGGGTTCTCGCCTTCCTTAACGAGGCCGCGCTTGACGCAATCGGCGGCATTGGTGAGCTTGACGCGGCTGTTCCCGATCGGCGAGCCGCCATAGCGGTGCAGCAGCGGCGCCTGTTCACGCATCTGACGGGTGATCTCGATGCTGTCGCCGAGCAGTACGCCCTGGTAGCCGGACTTATAGGCGACGATATCGAGCTCGGGCGCAACGTCGCTGTAGCGTTCGATGAGGCCGCCGACGGCGGAGGAAAGACAGGGTGCGAGGCCTCCGGCGGTCAGCATTGCAACTTTCTGCTTGGCCATGATTCCTCCTATGGCGTTTCGATGCGGCGGCGCTGGCTAAGGCGCATCGCATCGACCTTCGCTCATGCGATGCGTTTGCCTGTTGCTTGTGCATGCCGTGTCCCGGTGCCGCCGTAGAGTTCCGGGCGACATGCATCAGCGCATGGATGCGGCAGGGAAAGGGGCCTGTAAAGTAAAGAATTTACGAAAAACGACGCCTTTTCACGCTTTGTGGGCGGAAGAGCTGATATAATCGTTTCAAGCCCGATACGCGGACCGGGAACGGTTGTGGAAATTTCGGCGTCGCGTCGGGAGCCAGGTGAGACCGGTGGGGCAGGGGGCGCCATTCCCCAATCGAAGGGGTGAATCGTTTGTTGCGGTGCGACAATTACCAAATCGTGAAAACTGTGTTCGCGCTTGGGACCAATCGTCGCCTTGCAAAGGCTACGATTCTTTGGTCAAGCTGTTTCTTATAGGTTGATAAGTACGCGAGATTTTCGATGTCCTTTTGGGAAAAGCTGGTGAATGCCATTGGCAACACTGCGGGCAATGCGCTGTCCGCGGTGGTCGAGGCCATCCGCACGGTTTTCGAAGGCGATCCGGAGACACGACGGAAGGTCGCTTTCTCGGTGGCGATCATCGCGCTCTCGGCGAAGATGGCCAAGGCCGACGGTATCGTCAGCGAGAAGGAGGTCGAGGCTTTCCGGGAAATCTTCGAGTTTCCGCAGGATCAAGCAAAGAACGTCGCCAGACTTTATAATCTCGCGCGTCAGGATGTCGCCGGTTATGAGGCCTATGCCGAACGTCTCTCGACGCTCTGCATTACCTGTGCGGCCAATTGCACGGTGCTGGAAGACGTGCTCGACGGCCTCTTTCATATCGCCAAGGCCGACGGACTGATTCATGAGAAGGAATTGAATTTCCTCAGTCACATCGGCGCGATCTTCCAGATGAGCGAGACCCGCTTCGAGCAGATCGCCGCTCGCCATGTCTCGTCCGGTGGTGATCCCTACAAGGTGCTCGGCGTGTCGCCTTCCGACGACTTTCCGACGATCCGCCGCCGTTACCGCGGTCTCGTCAGCGAACATCATCCAGATCGACTGATTTCGCGCGGCGTGCCGAAGGAATTCCATGTGATTGCCAATGAGCGCATGGCGGCACTCAACGCAGCCTATGCGGCAATCGAGAAGGAACGCCGCGCCGCATGACCTCCTTCGAGGCGGATTACGCGGGAGCTTGCGTCCGGCCGTCGCCCAATCACGGAGAGCGGGCCGACGGGCGTCTCCCGGATATGATCTTGCTGCACTATACCGGCATGCCGACACCGGATGGCGCGCTCGACTGGCTCTGTTGCGCCGAAAGCCAGGTCTCCAGCCATTATTTCGTGCATGAGGGCGGCGAGGTAATCCAACTCGTGCCGGAGGGCAGGCGGGCGTGGCATGCCGGGAAGAGCAGCTGGCATGGCGAGAGCGACATCAATTCGCTGTCGATCGGAATTGAGATCGCCAATGCCGGCCATCCCGGCGGCCTACCCGACTATCCGAAAGAGCAGATCGCGGCGGTGATCGAATTGTGTCGGGACTGTGTCAAACGTTGGTCGATCGCGCCGGAACGGGTGCTTGGGCATTCCGATGTCGCCCCGATTCGAAAGGTCGATCCGGGTGAAAAGTTCCCCTGGGCGGAGCTCCACCGGGCGGGTATCGGGCACTGGGTCGAGCCGGCAACGATCACCGGCGGACGCTTCTTCCAGCGCGGCGATGCCGGCCAACCCGTCGAAGCACTGCAGTCGATGCTGTCGCTCTATGGTTATAGCACTGAAATCACAGGGCAATTTTCAGAAAAGACGGCAGGCGACGTGGAAGCTTTCCAGCGGCATTTTCGGCCCGAACGGATAGATGGCATCGCCGATTTCTCGACGATCGACACGTTGCACCGGCTACTGTCGGCTTTGCCGCGTTATTCCTGATTCCTCGACAATTGATGAAACGCCGAATTCGCACTGCAGCGCGAAATTCGGCCTGCCACATCATTTCCCTATTATCTCCTCATTGCGATGGTCTAAGAACCTCCGCCAAGCGGTACTCGGGGTTTTTTTCGAGTTAAACCACGGGCGCTATGTGAAACGATAAGAATTGCCGCGAATCCAAATCGGTCATTGATCTGGTATTCATTATGACAGCGAGGCGCGCCGTCCGGAAATTCTTTGGGTCGGAGTGTTCAAGACTACATGAGAAAACTGATTGTTGTTGCTGCAACATGCGTTGGCATGGTGCTGGCCGGAAGTAGCTTTGCGTTTGCGAATGATTGGGGTGTGCGAGCTGATGCGCCGGTGAAGAAAGTCGAGCGACCTTCGAAGAAGATAGAGCGCCCGTTGAAGAAAGCGGAGCGTTCGGTCAAGCCGGCGAAGCGTCCGCTCAAGACGGCGGAACGCACACTGAAGACGGTCGAGCGCCAGAGCGGTTATCCCGTCGCCGATGTTTCCGGCAATTCCTATTCCGCACTGATCAGCAAATATGCGAATCAATATGATGTACCGGTTGCGCTTGCGACCGCTGTCATCCGTATCGAAAGCAATTTCAATCCGAATGCGCGCGGCAGCCACGGTGAAATCGGCCTGATGCAGATAAAGCCTGCAACTGCCCGCATGATGGGCTATTCCGGGAGCGCCAAGGGCCTGTTCGATCCGGAAACCAACATCAAGTACGGCATGAAATATCTGGCTGCCGCCCATGATCTCGGTGGTGGCGAGACCTGCAACACCATCCTCAAATACAATGCCGGTCATGGCGCCACGCGCATGAACCCGGTGTCCAAGTCCTATTGCGGCAAGGTTCTCGCAATGCTCTAAGCCTGAAGCGCTTATCCCTGACAAAGAGCCGGATGATTCAAGATGATTGCCATGGTATCGCTGGGATTTAGCGAGGTGGGATATGGCAGTCGATTTCAGGTTCATCATCATCGGACGCGGCATGATGGGTGCCGCGGCCGCGCGACATCTCTCTTCAATGGCCGACGGCATCGCGCTGATTGGTCCGCGAGAGCCGAATGAGCGCAAATCGCATGAGGGCGTTTTCGCCAGCCATTACGACGAGGCGCGCATCACGCGGACATTCGACGGCAATCTGGCCTGGGGAAGTTTCGCCGCCCGCGCGCTCGATCGCTACCGTGCGATCGAGGCAAGGAGCGGCATTTCCTTCTTTTCTGAAGTCGGCTGCCTCTTTGCGGCCCCTGACAAGAGCGAGCAGGATTATATCGATCGGGCGTTGACCGTCAGCCGGACGCTCGGCAGTGACATCGAGACCATCGGATCGTCGGACCTTTCGCGGCGCTTTCCCTATCTTGCCGTCGATGCCGATTTCAGCGGCTATTTCGAACGCAAGCGCGCCGGCTATATCAATCCGCGGGCGCTCGTGCGCGCCCAGGCTATGCTCGCGGAACAGGGTGGCGTTACGCTGGTCGAGGCAACCGCGACATCCGTGCGCGACACCGGTACCCACGTCGAGGTGACGATCGACGGAAGGCGCTGCAGCGCCGAGAGGGTGCTGGTGGCGGCTGGCGGCTTCAGCAATTTCCATGCGCTGCTGCCGCGTCCCGTCGACACCAAGGTGATGGCGCGCACCGTCGTTTTCTATGAAATCGGTGAGCGCGAGATGGCGGTCTTCGGGGACATGCCGTCGACGATCGTGCTCGGCGACCGCGAAGAGGATCACATTTATATTCTGCCGCCGGTGCGCTATCCCGACGGCAAAATCTATCTGAAGCTCGGCGGCGATACCGAGATGCTTTCCATCAATCGGCTGGAGGATGCCGGCGCGTGGTTCCGTTCCGACGGCAGCGCTGCCGAGCGCGATCATCTCTGCCGCATCGCCCTGCAACTGATGCCGGCGCTTGCCGGCTGCCCGGTGACATCAGGGCCGTGCGTGGCGAATTTCACGCCGACCGGTTATCCGTACGTCGGGTATACGCAGTCGCCGCGCATCGCGGTGCTGACCGGCGGCAATTTCGTCGCCGCCAAATCCTCCGACGAACTTGGACGATTGGGAGCGGTGCTTCTGACTGAAGGGCGGCTTGGCGACACGGATTTCGGCGGCGAACTGACGCCGGTCTTTGCCTGAAAGGGAGCATCATGGCAGTCGATTTCAAATATATCGTCGTCGGCCGCGGGTTGATGGGAGCTGCAGCCGCGCGGCATCTGGCGCGCCAAGTGGATGGCGTGGCGGTGATCGGCCCGGACGAGCCGGCCGATCGCAAGGCACATCAGGGCGTCTTCGCCAGCCATTACGACGAGGGACGCATCACCCGCACCATCGATCCCAACGGCAACTGGGCTCTGCTCGCCAACCGCTCGATCGGCCGTTATGGCGAGATCGCTCGCGACAGCGGCATCGATTTTTATCGCGAGGTCGGCTGCGTCGTCGCCGCGCTTGGTGGAAGCGAATACCTCGAGGAGACGCGGCAGGCCGCCGTTTCGCTCAGCATCGAAACCAGCCTTCTCGACCAGGCGGGGCTGAAGGCCGCCTTTCCTTTCTTTGCCCTTCCCGATGACTGCGCCGGGGTTTTCGAGGCGAGGGGTGCCGGACATATCAGCCCGCGCAAGCTGGTCAAGGCGCAGTCGCTGCTGGCGGAAAAGGCGGGTGCCGCCGTCATCCCCGACCATGCCGTTTCCATCCGCGAGGAGGGCGGGTCGGCTGTCGTCAGAACTGCCGGTGGCCTGACCTATCGCGCTGAAAAGGTGCTGCTCGCCGCGGGCGGATTTTCCATTGCGGAGAATCTGTTGCCGCGTCCCGTTGCTATGACGGTTTATGGCCGGACGGTCACGCTTTTCGAGGTGAGCGAGGCCGATGCCGAGCGTCTCGCAACCATGCCGTCGCTCATTCTCGATATGCCCGGCATCCATATCTATCTGCTGCCGCCGATCCGTTATCCCGACGGCAAATTCTATCTGAAGATCGGCGGCGATCCGGACGATCTGGTGCTCGGTGACGAGGCGGAGATACGCGCCTGGTTCAGAACGGAGGGGCGCGCAACCGTGCGGACGCATCTTCAGCGCATCGCTGCCGACTTGGTACCCGAGCTGGCGCCGCTTTCGATTTCGACGGCCGCCTGCGTTGTGTCCTATACGGAAAGCGGCTACCCAATGATCGGCTACACCTCGTCGCCTGCCATTGCCGTGCTGACGGGTTGTGCCGGCACGTCGGCCAAGAGTTCGGACGAAATCGGACGGCTCGGGGCGGAGCTGCTTTTGTCAGGCAGGATCAGCCAGCAGGGCTATTCCACGGATTTCACACCGCAATTTTCCTGAAACTATCATTTTTGATGGAAATTGCGCTCTCTCTCGTTTATGGGAGCCCTGCCAGTTGGCCGGGCAGCCGCGCTTTACCAATGCCGAAAGGCGGTAGGGTGAGGAAAGTCCGGGCTCCACGGAGACACGGTGCCGGATAACGTCCGGCGAGGGCGACCTCAGGGAAAGTGCCACAGAAAGCAAACCGCCTGTCATGACAGGTAAGGGTGAAAGGGTGGGGTAAGAGCCCACCGCATTTCCGGCAACGGATATGGCACGGTAAACCCCACCGGGAGCAAGACCGAATAGGGATGACGTGGCGGGCCGAAAGGCCTTCCGGCCGGTTTCCAGGCCAGTCATCCGGGTGGGTTGCGCGAGGCAGCGTGCGAACGCTGTCCCAGAGGAATGGCTGCCACGTTCCGGTTCACGCCGGAGCCATACAGAACCCGGCTTACAGGCCAACTGGCGATTAACTTTCGTGGCGCGAAAACCTCCGATTTGACGAATCACCTCAGGTAAGCCGCTGAAATCGACAGTTTTCAAGCGGATGCTCATGTAATCCTCTGCGCGAAAATTGCTTTTGCGAAAGCACCGTCGCGCGTCTCTTGCGGGAGGGTGATCCTAACCCTTTGTTAAACTTAACGGCTTATAAATTTTTGATCATGCGTCTATTGCAAAACAGGCGCATCCCATTGACGCCCATATGGTCCCATGCTATCCCAAACATGCACTGCATCAGGGCAATCACCTGCCCATTCATCGCAAAGCAAAGGCGTCTTCCTCTCTGGAAACGTCGGAGGGGTTTTTACTCATCCGGCTTGCGAAGCTGTGCCTGATATTGGGGGTTTCGGACGTCTTTTGGTCCGGATCCCTGCGGGAACGGATGTTTCGTGTGATGAGCCGCTTCCTCTCGAATGCGACCAACAGGATCGATGCCAAGAGCAGGGTTTCCGTGCCTTCGGCGTTTCGTTCCGTGCTGGCGCAGCGCAATGTCCAGGAGCTCTATTGCTTCCAGGACTTTGTGTTTCCGGCGATCAGTGTCGGCGGTCCGGATCTTCTCGAAAGATTCGAACGGCAGATTGCTGCGGAGGATCCGTTTTCGCCGGATGCGAACGAGATGTCGCTTCTAATTCACGGGGGCGGGGTCTTCATGCGGCTCGATGCCGAGGGGCGGTTGATGGTCACGGATTTCATCCGCGGCTTCACCGGTATCTCGGACGAAGTGACCTTCGTCGGTCGGGCAGATCATTTTCAGCTCTGGCAGCCGCAGGCTTTTATGGCTGCGCAGACGCAGGCACGAGGGGAGCGCAAGCTGGCGGGCAAGCGTTCCTGAAAGAGCGAGGGAACGGAATGGCGGCGAATCCTGGCGGAGGTTCAACTGATGCCGGTGGCGGACCGGTTCGTCACATTCCGGTTCTTCTTGATGAGGTTCTCGCGGCGCTGGCGCCGGCGCCCGGCAAACTCATCCTCGACGGTACATTCGGTGCGGGCGGCTATACGTCGGCCATTCTTGCTGCCGGCGCCGAGGTGATTGCGCTCGACCGCGATCCGACGGCGATTGCGTCGGGTCAGGCGATGGTTGCCGCCCATGGCGGCCATCTCAAGCTCGTTCATTCGCAGTTCTCGCATCTGGCCGATCATGCGCCGAAAGGCGGCCTCGACGGCGTCGTGCTCGATATCGGCGTTTCCTCGATGCAGATCGACGAGGCCGAGCGCGGCTTCTCCTTTCAGAAGAACGGTCCGCTCGACATGCGCATGTCGGCGACAGGTGTTTCGGCCGCCGATGTGGTCAACCGCGCCAAGGTCTCCGATCTCATCCGCATTTTCCATTTTCTCGGTGAGGAGAGTCAGGCGCCGCGCATCGCGCATGCGATCGAGAAGCGCCGCGTCGAAAAGCCATTTGAGACGACACGCGATCTCGCCGGCCTCATCGAACAGGTCACGCCGCGCAAGATGAAAGACAAAATCCATCCGGCGACGCGCGTCTTTCAGGCACTTCGCATCTTTGTCAATGATGAACTCGCCGAACTCGCGCAGGCATTGTTTGCGGCAGAAGCGGTGTTGAAGCCCGGTGGGCGGCTCGTCGTCGTCACCTTCCATTCGCTCGAAGATCGCATCGTCAAGAAGTTCTTTTCCGATCGCGCCGGCAAGGCATCGGGTTCGCGGCACCTGCCGGCCGCACTTGAGCGGGCGGCAACCTTTACGGCTGTGGGCAAGTCGATGGTTTCGGCAAGCGAGGCGGAGGCTGAGGCCAATCCGCGCGCCCGCTCTGCCAAGTTGCGCGCCGGCCGAAGAACGGACGCCGCCGCGGAGGCTGCGGATATGTCGCTCTTCGGTTTTCCCAATCTTGCCAGCCTTGGAAAGCTTGGAGGTTGATATGCTGAAAACGTTCGATCTCGTGCTTATCGGCGTCATGACGGCAACTGCCGCCATCACCTACACGATCAAGCACCGCGCCGAATTGAAGCTCGAGGAGGTTCATCGCCTCGAAGCCGAAATCAAACTGGAGAAGGATACGATCGACCTTCTCAAGGCCGACTGGGCGCTGCAATCGCAGCCGAACCGGCTGGAGCGGCTGGTCAAAGCTTATAATGACGAGCTGCAACTGCAGCCGACGGAATCGACGGCGCTGGTGCATGCCAAGGAATTGCCGATGCTGAAATCCGAGGTTCCCGTGCCTGATGTGACGGAGGCCAAAGCCGGCGCGAAAGGCGCGACCGGGGCCAGCGCTACCGCGGCCAGCGCCAAGGGCGCGACCGTGGCGGCCAAGGGTCAGCCCGTTCCAAAGGCCGCGCCGCGCGGCGAGGCCGAGGATGAAGCAGACGAGATCGAAACGGGGTCGGTGGAATAATGTCGTTTCTTTCCCGCATCATGGTTTTGAAGAGCCAGGCGCATTTCTCCGCCGGCGTCTATAATCGTTTCGGCGGCCCCTCCGCCGGCGTGGCGATCGAGGGGACGCGCAAGAAGAAGTCGGGACAGGCGAAGAGCCGTGTCGGCCTGCTGATCCTCGGTTTCATGGGTGTCTATGTCGTCATCGGCGGCCGCCTCGTCGAATATGCGATGAAGGATCAGGAGGTCGTCTCCAGCATCCTGCCTCCCGACCGGCTGATGGCCTCGCGCCCCGACATTCTCGACCGCAACGGCGAGGTGCTGGCGACCGATATCCGCACCGTCTCGCTGTTTGCCGAGCCGAACAAGATCGTCGATCCCGACGAGGCGGTCGAGAAGCTTGCAACGGTTCTGCCCGAGCTCGACGTCAAGGACACCTACAAGAAACTCTCGGTCAAGACATCGCATTTCGCCTGGCTGCGCCGGCAGCTGACGCCAAAGCAGCAGAGCCAGATCCTGGCGCTCGGTATTCCCGGCATCGGCTTCCGGCCGGAGAAGCGCCGCTTCTATCCGGGCGGATCGACCGCCGCGCACATTCTTGGTTACGTCAACATCGACAACCGTGGTGTTGCCGGCATGGAGAAGTTCATCGACGACCAGGGGCTCGCCGATCTCGCCTCGGTCGGCATGACCAGCGATCAGCCGCTCGAGCCGGTGCGGCTGTCGATCGATCTGCGCGTCCAGAACATCGTCCGGGACGCGGTCGTCAACGCCGTAAACAATTTCCAGTCCAAGGGTGCGGGTGCAGCTGTCATCGACGTGCATACCGGAGAAGTGCTGGCAATGGCATCGGCGCCGGATTTCGATCCGAACGATCCGCAGGAGGGCGCCAAGGAGGGCTGGCTCAACCGGATGACCAACGGCACCTTCGAAATGGGGTCGACCTTCAAAACCTTTTCGCTGGCAATGGCGCTCGACACCGGCAAGGTGAAGATGACCGATACGTTCGATGCCAGCAAGCCGATCTATATCGGCGGCTTCACCATCCACGATTTTCATGGGCAGCGCCGCTGGTTGACCGTGCCTGAAATTTTCCAGTATTCGTCGAATATCGGCACGGCGCGCGTGATCGACATCGTCGGCATCGACGCGCAGAAGGATTATCTTACCAAGCTCGGCCTGCTGACGAAGATGCAGACCGAACTGCCCGAAGTGAAGATGCCGAGCCAGCCGCGCGTCTGGAAGAAGATCAATTCGATCACGATTTCCTTCGGTCACGGGGTTTCGACGACGGCGCTGCAGACCGGCGTGGCGGCGGCCGCCCTCGTTAACGGCGGCAAGCTGATCGAGCCGACATTCCTGCCGCGCACGCGCGAAGAGGCCGATCAGATCGCCACGCAGGTCCTCAAGAAGTCGACCAGCGACGCCGTCCGCTATCTCCTTGATTTCAACGGCTACAAGGGCTCGGGGCGCGTCGCGCGCGTGCCCGGTTTCGCCGTCGGCAGCAAGACCGGCACGGCCGACAAGGTGGTGAACGGGCGTTATTCCTCGACGCTGAACTTCAACTCCTTCATCGCTGCCTTCCCGATCAACGATCCCAAATATGCGGTGATCACCTTCTGCGACGAGCCGAAGACCGGCGAGAAACAATATGGCGGAACGATCTCCGCCGGTACCGCCGGCCCAATTGCCCGCGAGATCATCAGCCGCGCCGCTCCCATTCTCGGCATCGAGCCGAAATTCGGAGAAGGTGGTTCGGCCTTGCTGGTGTCTTATTGAGCGTGAATGAATATCGACGCCGATTCGCGAGGGGCGGACCGGCTTCAAGAGGGAAAAGTGCATTCGATGAAATTGCGAGACCTGGCCGGAGATCAGTTTCCGGAACTTGAAGCACAGCTCGAAGGCCCGGCAGGCCTGCTTGATATTTCAGGCCTGTCTTCGGACAGCCGTCATGTGGCGCCGGGCAACGCCTTCATCGCGGTCGCCGGCACAAAGGCGGACGGCGCGGGCTTCATCGTCGATGCCGCCGGCCGAGGCGCTGCCGTCGTGATCGCCTCCCAGCCGGTCGATGCTTCCATTCCGGTGCTTGCGGTTAAAGAGCCGCGCCGCTTCCTGTCGATCGCCGCCGCGCGGTTCTACGGCAGGCAGCCCGATACCATGGTTGCAGTGACCGGCACGGCGGGCAAGACCTCCGTCGCCTCGTTCACCCGGCAGATCTGGGCGCATGCAGGCCATGCGGCCGCGATGATCGGCACAACGGGCGTGGTTTCGCCGACGCGCAACGAATATGGTGCGCTGACGACGCCGGATCCTGTGTCGTTGCACAAGCTCCTGGCCGAACTTGCCGACGAAGGCGTCACGCATGCGTCGATGGAGGCTTCCAGCCACGGTCTCGACCAGAGCCGGCTCGATGGCGTGAAGCTTGCCGCCGCCGCCTTCACCAATCTCGGCCGCGACCACATGGATTATCATCCGACCGTTGAGGCCTATATGGCCGCCAAGATGCGGCTTTTCGATAGGCTGCTGCCGAAGGGTGCGCCGGCGGTGATATTCGCCGACGATGCCTGGTCGGCGCAGGCGGTCAAGGCCGCTGCCGATGCCGGTCACGATGTGCGCACCGTCGGCCGCAAGGGCGATTACCTCACGCTGAAACGCGTCGAGCATTTCCGTCACAAGCAGACTGCCGAGATCCATATCGGCGACGAGATCTTCGAGGTGGACATTCCGCTGGCCGGCGATTTCCAGGTCGCCAATACACTGGTCGCCGCAGGCCTTGCCATGTCGACGGGCGTCGAGCCGAAAGCTGCGATGGCCGCGCTCGAGAAACTCGTCGGAGCATCCGGCCGGCTCGAGCTCGTCGGGCATACCAAGGACGGCGCGCTCGCCTATGTCGATTATGCCCATAAGCCGGATGCGCTGGAAAACGTGTTGAACTCGGTCCGGCCATTCACGACCGGCCGCGTCATCGTCGTCTTCGGTTGCGGCGGCGACCGCGACCGCGGCAAGCGGCCGATCATGGGCGAAATAGCCTGCCGTCTTGCCGATGTCGTGATCGTCACCGACGACAATCCCCGTTCGGAGGAGCCGGCCGCGATCCGGGCGGAGATCATGGCAGCAGCGCCCTGCGCCTCGGAAATCGCCGACCGCGCCACCGCCATCCGCGAGGCGGTCGCCATGCTGAAATCGGGCGATACGCTGATCGTTGCCGGCAAGGGACATGAGGAAGGGCAGACGATTGGCGCCGTCACCTTGCCGTTCTCCGATCATGCGGAGGTGCGCAAGGCGTTGGAGGAACTGAAATCGTGAGCTGGCTCTGGACGACCGACGACATGATCGCAGCGATGGCGGGGCGCCCTTTCGGCACGCTGCCCGAAGGCATCACCGGTATCTCCATCGACAGCCGATCGATCACATCAGGCGAAGCCTTCTTCGCCATCAAGGGTGACCGAGTCGACGGTCACGACTACGCGTCGATGGCGATGGCGAACGGCGCCTCCCTGCTTGTCGTCAGCGAGGCAAGGCTCCCCGCCATGGGCCGCCTGACGGTGCCGATGATCGTCGTGGAAGACGTGCTTGCGGCTCTTGGGAAACTCGGCCTTGCCTCGCGCGAGCGCTCGCAGGCCCGGATCATCGCGGTGACGGGATCGGTCGGCAAGACCACCACCAAGGAAATGCTGCGGCAAGTTTTGTCGCCTTCCGGCAAGGTGCATGCGTCTGTTGCCTCGTTCAACAATCATTGGGGCGTTCCCCTGACGCTGGCGCGCATGCCTGACGATACGGACTACGGCGTCTTCGAAGTCGGCATGAACCATCCGGGTGAGATCCGGCCGCTGGTGGCGATGATCCGCCCCGATATTGCCGTGATCACGACGATCGCACCGGCCCATCTCGGCAATTTCAAGAGCATCAAGGAGATCGCCGCCGCCAAGGCGGAGATTTTCGAGGGGCTAGAACCCGGCGGTCATGTCGTGCTCAACCGCGACAATGATCAGTTCAATTTCCTCGACCGCACGGCGCAGTCGCTCGGCATCGAGCATATTCATTCCTTCGGCCAGCATGCCAAGGCCGAATTTCGGCTGGCGGAATTCAACGGCTCGGACGAAAATTCAACCCTGTGGCTGACGATCGGCGGCGAGACGCTGGAGGTCGCGCTCGGCGCGCCCGGCCGCCATATCGCGGAGAATGCGCTGGCAGCACTCGGCGTCGTCAGGATCGTCGGCGCGGACATGGGCAAGGCAATCGAAGCGCTTGCGACGCTGAAGCCGGAAAAGGGCAGGGGCAAGCGTCACCGCCTGTCGATCGGCGGCGGCAACGACGGCTTCACGCTGATCGACGAGAGCTACAATGCCAATCCCGCCTCGATGCGGGCGGCGATCGCGCTGCTGGCGGCCGCCGAGCCGACCGGCCGCGGCCGCCGCATCGCCGTGCTCGGCGACATGCTCGAGATGGGCGAATACGCCGAGAAGGTTCATGCCGATCTCGCCGGACCGCTGCTTGCTGCCGGCATCGAACATGTCTGGCTTGCAGGCGCCGACATGACTGCGCTCAAGGAATCACTGCCGGAAAGCGTCCATGTCGAATACCGGGAAAAGACGGACGAATTGACGGACTACGTGTTGAACTCGGTCGTCCCGGGCGATGTGTTGATGGTGAAATCGTCTCTGGGCATCGGTTTCGGCAAGATCGTCGCCGCGCTTCTTGACAAGTTCCCGGCATTTGCCGACACGCAACGCGAACTTTGATCGGGTAACAAGGGGCCCTGAATGCTGATCTGGCTTGTCGAACTGTCGGAATATTTCAAGTTTCTGAATCTGTTCAGATATATCACCTTCCGCACGGGCGCCGCTCTTTTCACCTCCGCACTGATCGTCTTCCTGTTCGGGCCGACGATCATCAATTCGCTGCGCATCCGGCAAGGCAAGGGCCAGCCGATCCGCGCCGATGGGCCGCAGACGCATTTCAAGAAGGCCGGCACGCCGACCATGGGCGGACTGATGATCCTGGCCGGCATCGTTGGGGCCTCGCTCCTCTGGGCCGACCTTTCGAACGTCTATGTCGTCGCCACCCTGCTGGTGACGCTGGGTTTCGGCGCGATCGGCTTCTACGACGATTATCTCAAGGTGACGAAGCAGAGCCATAAGGGCTTTTCCGGCAAGGCCCGCCTCGGCATCGAGTTCGTCATCGCCGGCATCGCCGTATATTTCATGATGCGCACGGCTCTTGCCTCGGGGACCGCCGGCTCGACCTTCGGCTCCTCGATCGCTTTTCCCTTCTTCAAGGACTTCCTGATCAATATCGGCATCATGTTCGTGGTCTTCGGCGGTTTCGTCATCGTCGGCGCCGGCAACGCCGTCAACCTGACGGACGGGCTCGACGGCCTCGCCATCGTGCCTGTGATGATCGCAGCCGCCTCCTTCGGCGTCATCGCCTATCTCGCCGGCAACGTGGTGTTTGCGAACTACCTGCAGATCAATTTCGTGCCCGGCACCGGCGAGCTTGCTGTCGTGCTCGGCGCCGTCATCGGGGCCGGTCTCGGCTTTCTCTGGTTCAACGCGCCGCCGGCCGCCATCTTCATGGGCGACACCGGCTCGCTGGCGCTTGGCGGCACGATCGGTACCGTCGCCGTCGCCACCAAGCACGAGATCGTCATGGCAATCATCGGCGGCCTCTTCGTCATGGAGACGCTGTCGGTCATCATCCAGGTCGGCTTCTTCAAGATGACCGGCCGGCGCGTCTTCCTGATGGCGCCGATCCACCATCACTTCGAGAAGAAGGGTTGGACCGAAAGCCAGGTGGTGATCCGCTTCTGGATCATCGCCGTCGGCCTTGCCATGCTCGGCCTCTCGACGCTGAAGCTGCGGTGAGGCGATGATCCCGGTCACGACGCACAAGGACAAGAAGGTTGCGCTCTTCGGGCTCGGCGGCTCGGGTTTCGCCACCGCCCGGGCGCTGATTGCGGGCGGCGCCGAAGTCACTGCCTGGGACGACAATCCCGACAGCGTCGCCAAGGCTTCCGCCGAAGGCATCCGAACAGAGGACCTGCACAGCATCGACTGGGGTCAGCAGGCGCTTTTCGTGCTGTCGCCCGGCGTGCCGCTCACCCATCCCAAGCCGCACTGGACTGTCGATCTTGCGCGCGCGGCCGGCGTCGACGTCGTCGGCGACGTCGAGCTTTTCGTGCGCGAGCGCCGCGCCCATGCACCAGACTGCCCGTTCATCGCCATCACGGGCACCAACGGCAAGTCGACGACGACGGCGCTGATTGCCCATATCCTGAAATCCTCAGGCTACGACACGCAGCTCGGCGGCAATATCGGCACGGCGGTGCTGACGCTCGACCCGCCGAAAGCGGGGCGTTATTTCGTCGTCGAATGCTCGTCCTACCAGATCGATCTGGCGCCGACGCTGAACCCCTCGGCTGGCATTCTGCTCAACCTGACGCCCGACCACCTCGACCGTCACGGCACGATGCAGCATTATGCCGAGGTCAAGGAACGGCTGGTCGCCGGCAGCGACGTCGCGGTCGTCGGCGTCGACGACAGCCATTCGGCGCTGATCGCCGACCGCGTCCAGCGGGCAGGCGTCAAGGTGGTCCGCATCTCCCGCCGCAACGTGGTGGCCGAAGGCATCTATGCCGAGGGCACGAAACTCGTCCAGGCCGCCGGCGGCGCAATGTTGCCCTTCGTCGATCTCGACGGCATTCAGACGCTGCGCGGCAGCCACAATGCGCAGAATGCCGCGGCCGCCATCGCCGCCTGCCTTGCGGTCGGCGTTTCCGCTGACGACATCCGTGCCGGCCTTGCCTCGTTCCCCGGCCTTAAACATCGCATGCAGCCGGTCGGCCGGCGCGGCCGTGTCGTCTTCGTCAACGATTCCAAGGCCACCAATGCCGATGCGGCAGCACCCGCCCTTTCGAGCTACGACCGTATCTACTGGATTGCTGGCGGTCTGGCGAAATCCGGCGGCATCACGACGCTCGCCCCTCATTTTCCGCGCATCGCCAAGGCCTATCTGATCGGTGAGGCGGCGGCGGAATTCGCGGCGACGCTGGGCGAGGCCGTGCCCTACGAAATTTCGGGCACGCTGGAGCGCGCGGTCGCGCATGCTGCAGCCGACGCGGATTGCGACGAGGCGGCTGCTTCGGCCGTGATGTTATCCCCGGCTTGCGCAAGCTTCGACCAGTATAAGAACTTCGAAGTCAGGGGCGATGCCTTCGTCGCCCACGTGGCCGCACTTGACGGAATGACGATGCTGATCGGTCCTGTAGCAGGAGAGAAATGACATGGTAAGCCGCGCGGAACGTGGGCCTCTGGCCGATTGGTTCTGGACCATCGACCGCTTCTTCCTGGCAATGTTCATTTTCCTGATGGGCATCGGCTTCATGCTGTCCTTCGCCGCTTCTCCCGCGGTTGCCGAGCGCATCGGGTTGGAACCTTTCCACTTCGTCAAGCGCCATGCGGCCTTTATGATCCCGTCGATCGCCGTCATGCTCGGGCTGTCCTTCCTGACACCGCGCCAGGTGCGGCGGACCGCGATTCTGCTATTGATCATCTCGCTTGCCATGATGGTGCTGGTGCTGTTCGTCGGGCAGGAGGTCAAGGGCGGCAGGCGGTGGATCTGGATCGCCGGTCTTTCGATCCAGCCGTCGGAATTCATGAAGCCCGCCTTCGTCGTGGTCTGCGCCTGGCTTTTTGCCGAACATGCGCGCCAGCCGGAGATCCCCGGCAATCTCTTCGCCATCATTCTGTTCGGCATCGTCGCGGCCCTTCTCGTCGCGCAGCCGGACCTCGGCCAGACCATCCTGACCACGGCCGTCTGGGGCGGCATGTTCTTCATGGCCGGCATGCCATGGATCTGGATCATGCTGCTCGGCATCGGCGGCGCTGGCGGCTTGCTCAGCGCCTATTACGTTTTCCCGCATGTGGCGTTGCGTATCGACAAGTTCATGACCGGCGAGGGCGACACGTTCCAGATCGACACGGCGCGCGAAGCGATCATCCGCGGCAGCTGGTTCGGCCAGGGACCGGGAGAGGGCATCGTCAAGCGGATCATCCCCGACGCCCATACCGACTTCATCTTCTCGGTTGCGGCCGAGGAATTCGGCATCGTCTTCTGCATGGCGCTCGTGGCGCTGTTCACCGTGCTGGTGCTGCGCGGCCTGTCGCATGCGTATCGTGAGCGCAACGACTTCAACCGCTTTGCCGTCGCCGGTCTGGTGCTGCAGATGGGCATCCAGTCAATCATCAATATCGGCGTCAACCTCGAACTGCTGCCGGCAAAGGGCATGACGCTGCCGCTGATTTCCTACGGAGGTTCGTCCATGGTGGCGATCTGCGTCACCGCCGGCTTCATTCTGGCGCTGACGCGCCATCGGCCGGAAAAGCGCGCGCAGGACCGAAGCCTCTTCCGCGTCCCGCACGGCATGCCGGCGGAGTAATGATCATGAGCAAAGGCATCGTGCTGCTTGCCGCCGGGGGGACCGGCGGCCATGTGTTTCCGGCGGAGGCGCTGGCCTTCAAGCTGAAGGAACGCGGCTATTCGGTGCATCTCGTCACCGACAGCCGGGCCGAGCGTTATGCCGGCAAATTCCCGGCCGAGGAGATCCATGTCGTACCGTCGGCGACGATCGGTTCGAAGAACCCGGTCGCCGTCGCCCGCTCGCTGTGGACGCTGTGGAGCGGCATGCGGGCGGCCAAAAAGCTGATCCAGCGGCTGAAGCCTGTCATCGTCGTCGGTTTCGGCGGCTATCCCACGGTGCCGCCGCTGCTGGCCGCCACGCGGCTCGGTGTCGCCTCGATGCTGCATGAACAGAACGCCGTCATGGGGCGCGCCAACAAGGCGTTGGCCCCGCGCGTCAAGGCGATTGCCGGCGGCTTTCTACCGGAAAGCGGCGATGCTTTTTCCGACAAGACAGTTGCGACCGGCAATCCCGTGCGCCCGGCTATCCTTGCCGCGGCCGAACAGCCCTATCATCCCTCGCTTTCCGGAGAACCATTCCATCTCGTCGTCTTCGGCGGCAGCCAGGGCGCGCAGTATTTCTCCAAGGCCATGCCGACGGCGATCAGCTTGCTCGACGAAGAGCTGCGGGCGCGGCTCAGGGTGACGCAACAGGTTCGGCCGGAGGATATGGAGATGGTGCGCGGCTGCGTGGCGCAGCTGCAGATGGGTGCCGATATCGCGCCGTTTTTCAATGATATGGCGGAGCGTCTTGCCAAAGCGCATCTGGTGATCTGCCGCTCCGGCGCGTCCACGGTTTCGGAAATCTCCGTCATAGGCCGCCCGGCCATCCTGGTGCCTTATCCGCATGCGCTCGACCACGATCAGGCGGCGAACGCCGCCGCACTGGCTGCGACCGGCGGGGCAAAGGTAATCACTCAATCCGAGCTTTCGCCGGAACGTATCGCCTCTATACTGAGCCATGTGATGAACGATCCGGAAAAGCTGTCGCACATGGCGGCGGCGGCGAAGCTTGCCGGGAAACCGGATGCGGCAAACTTGCTTGCCGACTTGGTTGAGGCTATTGCCGCCGGTAAGACAGTCTCAGAATTCAAGAGGGCACGCGCATGAAACTGCCGAAGGCGATCGGTCTCGTCCATTTCATTGGCATTGGCGGCATCGGCATGAGCGGCATTGCCGAAGTACTGCACAATCTCGGCCACAAGGTGCAGGGATCGGATCAGGCCGACAGCGCCAATGTGCAGCGCCTGCGCGACAAAGGCATTGAGGTCTTCGTCGGCCATCGCGCCGAAAATCTGGGCGATGCCGAAGTCGTCGTCGTCTCGACGGCGATCAAGAAGAGCAATCCGGAACTTATCGCCGCCCGTGAAAAGCTGCTGCCGGTGGTGCGCCGCGCTGAAATGCTTGCAGAACTGATGCGCTTTCGCAATGCAATTGCCATCGGCGGCACCCACGGCAAGACGACGACGACCTCGCTGGTGGCGACCCTGCTCGAAGCCGGCGGGCTCGACCCGACCGTCATCAACGGCGGCATCATCAATGCCTACGGCACCAATGCCCGGATGGGCGAGGGCGAGTGGATGGTGGTCGAGGCCGACGAATCGGACGGCACCTTCCTGAAGCTTCCGGCCGATGTTGCCGTCATCACCAACATCGACCCCGAACATCTCGACCATTACGGCAATTTCGATGCGGTGCGCGCCGCCTTCCGGCAGTTCGTCGAGAACGTGCCGTTTTACGGTTTCGGCGTCATGTGCCTCGACCACCCCGAAGTGCAATCGCTGGTCGGCCGCATCGAGGACCGCAAGATCATCACCTATGGCGAGAACCCGCAGGCCGACGTGCGCTTCAAGAATGTGCGAATCGACGGCACGCGCTCGATCTTCGATGTCGAGATCCGCCGCCGCCGCACCGGCCAGGTGACCGAGCTCAAGGGGCTGGTCATGCCGATGCCCGGGCGGCACAATATTTCCAACGCGACGGCGGCGATCGCGGTCGCCAACCGGCTTGGCATATCGAGTGAAGATATCGCCAAGGGGCTTGCCTCCTTCGGCGGCGTCAAGCGCCGCTTCACCTTGACGGGCGAATGGAACGGAGTGCAGATCTTCGACGATTACGGCCACCATCCGGTCGAGATCAAGGCGGTGCTGCGCGCGGCCCGCGAGGCCTGCAAGGGCCGCATCATCGCCGTCCACCAGCCGCACCGGTACAGCCGTCTCGCAAGCCTATTCGAGGAATTCGCGGCCTGCTTCAACGATGCCGACAGCATTTTTCTGGCGCCCGTCTATGCGGCAGGCGAGGATGCAATCGAAGGCGCCGACTCCACGTCGCTCGTCTCGCGCATCAAATCCGGCGGCCATCGCGACGCCCGCTTCCTGTCTTCGGCCGAGCTTCTGCCGCAGATGGTTGCAGAGGTTGCAAAGCCTGGCGATTTCGTGGTTCTGTTGGGGGCTGGAAGCATCACATCCTGGGCAGCCGCACTGCCCAGACAACTGGAAGGCCTATCGGGAAAGTCCGCATGAAACAGGTGAATGGGGAAAAGCTTCTCGCGTCTCTCGGAGACGGTGTAAAGGATATCCGCGGCCGTATCACGCCGGATGCCCCCATGGATCGCGTCACCTGGTTCCGGGCCGGCGGTCTGGCCGAACTGATGTTCCAGCCGCATGACGTCGACGATCTCATCGCCTTCCTGAAGATCCTGCCGGAAGAGGTGCCGCTGACGGTGGTCGGCGTCGGCTCCAATATCCTCGTGCGCGACGGCGGCATTCCCGGAGTCGTGCTGCGCCTGTCGGCCAAGGGCTTCGGCTTCGTCGAGTTGGCCGGCGAAAACCGCATCCTCGCTGGCGCAATCTGCCCCGACAAGCATGTCGCGGCGATGGCGATGGACAACGGCATCGGCGGTTTTCATTTTTTCTATGGCATTCCAGGCGGTATCGGCGGCGCGGCGCGCATGAATGCCGGCGCTAACGGCGTCGAGACGCGCGAGCGGCTGATCGAGGTCAACGCCGTCGACCGCAAGGGCAACAAGCATGTGCTTTCCAATGCGGAGATGGGGTATTCCTACCGGCATTCAAAAGCGCCCGGCGATCTGATCTTCACCTCGGTGCTGTTCGAGGGCTATCCTGAAGATCGCGCCCAGATCCGCGCCGAAATGGACGCCGTGCGCAATCACCGGGAGACGGTGCAGCCGGTGCGTGAAAAGACCGGCGGCTCGACCTTCAAGAACCCGCCGGGCCATTCGGCCTGGAAGCTGATCGACGAGGCGGGCTGCCGCGGCCTCGTCATCGGCGGCGCCCAGATGTCGTCGCTTCACTGCAATTTCATGATCAATATGGGGCAGGCGACCGGCTACGATCTCGAATATCTCGGCGAGCAGGTGCGTCGCGAGGTTTTCGAGAAAGAGGGCATCAAGCTCGAATGGGAAATCAAGCGCCTCGGCGTCTTCATGCCCGGCCGCGAAGTGCGCCCGTTCCAGGGTGTGACCAGCGAATAACGATTACTTCACCGCCAGTTTCAGGCCTTCGCGCGGCGTGACGACCGGCGTCCAGCCGAGAACCTTGTGCGCCTGGGAGATGTCGACCTGCAGCGAACCGCACAGGCGTTGATAGACGGCTTCCTTCCCGACTGCCTTCGCCGCCATGTGCAGCAATGCGGAGGGGAAGGGGACCAGTATCGGCTTGATGCCGAGCCCCGCGGCAATTCCCCGGATGAGCTCCGGAGTCGACAGGTCCTCACCATCTCCGGCGAGGAAAATCTCACCGCCGGCGGCGGGATGCGCCGCGCAGGTGATGATCAGATCGACGAGATTTTGCACCGCCACCAGTGTGCGGCGGTTCTTCAGCGAAGCGAAAGGGAGCGGTATCCGCTTGCGGATTAGCCCGAGGAGAAGAGCGAAGTTGCCTCTGGCGCCGGGGCCATAGACCAGCGGCGGCCGGATGATGACGATTTCCATGCCGGTGCGGGCGGCGATTTCGCGCAGACCGATTTCGCTTTCCAGTTTCGAAATGCCGTAGGGGTCGATCGGCTTCGGCGTGTCGTCATTCCGGAACGGCCGATCGTTCTCTTCGCCATTGACCTTGATGGTGCTGACGAAGACGAATCTCTTCACGCCTGCGCGGGCCGCCTGTTCGGCAAGGTTGAGAGTAGCGGCGGTGTTGGTCCGGCGGAATTCCGCCAGCGGATCGGCTGCGCGATCGTTCATGATGTGAACGCGGGCGGCAAGATGGAGGATGACGTCGACGCCTGCAAGTGCCGCCGCCCAGTCGGTCCTGTCGGTTATGTCACTTGGAAAATGCCTGACATCATCAGGAAAGGCAGAGATTACCGATCTGGTGGTGACGACGAGATCGCAAATCTTCTCTGCGCGCAGCCGCTCGACAAGTGGACTACCGACGAAGCCGGCAGCGCCGGTGACGAGGCATCGCATGATCTTCTCCCTGCTCATCCATGAGCCTTCGCTAACCGGAAGTCAGATCCGCATCAATAGAAAAGCAGGGCTGACCGAGCGTTGCCGCTCTCCGCATTAATCAATCAAGCCGCCAGCCGCCTTTGACGGATAACATCCCGGTCCCTTGACTGAGCCCATCGCGGTTCAGCGCGGCACGATATCTTTTTGAAAACATAGGATTTTTCTCCTCTGTTCGCGTCATCCCCGGACGGCGGGGGAATGATAGCGAAATGAGCAAAGGGTAAAAGATCGCGAATTTCCGGGGCAGGAGTTAACGAAAGTAAACACTTCATTAACCATAATGATGCTCTAATGCATGCAGATCGGACAAAGGCCCGAAACGGCGCAGACAGGCTCGCGCAAGCGTCGTTTTCAAAAGTGAAAGTTATTTTTGGGGGTGTTGATGAGTCGCAAGCATGTCGCTGTCCTGATGGGCGGATTTTCCTCGGAACGGCCCGTCAGCCTTTCCTCGGGAAAGGCTTGCGCAGCAGCCCTCGAAGCCGAAGGCTTCCAGGTGACGTGCATCGATGTGGCGCGCGACGTTTCCGAGAGGCTTGCGGCGCTGAAGCCCGATGTCGCCTTCAACGCACTTCACGGACCTTTTGGCGAGGACGGCACCATCCAGGGCATCCTCGAATATCTCGAAATTCCCTATACGCATTCGGGTGTGCTTGCCTCGGCGCTGGCGATGGACAAGGACAAGGCGAAGCTTGTCGCAGCCGCTGCCGGCATTCCGGTTGCCGAATCGCAGGTCGTCAACCGTTTCGCCTTTCCCTCCGTGCATCCAATGAAGCCGCCCTATGTGGTGAAGCCGGTTCGCGAGGGGTCGAGCTTCGGCGTCGTCATCGTCACGGAAGATCAAGCGCATCCTCCCCAGGTCGTCAGCTCGACCGAGTGGCGTTATGGCGAGGACGTTCTCGTCGAGCGCTATGTCTATGGCCGCGAGCTCACCTGCGGCGTCATGGGCGAGACGGCGCTTGGTGTCACCGAGGTGGTGCCGCAGGGACACAATTTCTATGATTACGATTCCAAATATGCGGCGGGCGGTTCAAAACACGTCATCCCGGCTAAAATTTCACCGAATATTTACCAAAAAATACAAACATTGGCCCTAAGGGCGCATCAGGCAATCGGTTGTCGCGGCGTCAGTCGGTCCGACTTTCGTTACGACGATCGTTTCTCCGAAGACGGCGAAATCATCTGGCTGGAGGTCAATACCCAGCCTGGCATGACTCCAACCTCGCTCGTGCCCGAAATGGCCGGCCATGCCGGCTATTCCTTTGGTGAGTTTCTCCGGTGGATGGTGGAGGACGCGTCTTGTTTGCGTTGACGGTCAAGAGGATAGGGCGTCCCAGCCATCATGCCGTGCTTCCGACCCTGGAAGCCGAAGAGCGATTCGTCCTGCCGCGTCCGCTGCGCCGCGTCACTCGTTTCCTGATTAGCCTCGGCAGCGGCCGCATCTACATCCCGGCCCATACGGGCACAGTTTCGGCGCTGGCTTTTTTAGGCGCGACCGGACTTTACGGCATGTCGCTCGGCGGTCACACGGAAGCCGGCGCCCAGGCGACGACGACGGCGGCGGGTTTTGCGATCGAGGACGTCAAGGTCTCCGGCAATTCCGAAACTTCCGAAATCGAAATTCTGCAGCTGATCGGCCTCGACGGCACGACCTCGCTGGTCGCGCTCGACGTCGATGCCGCCCGCCGGCAGATCGCCCATCTTCCCTGGGTCGAAAGCGTCGAGGTTCGCAAGGTCTATCCGAAGACGATCGAAGTGAAGCTCAGGGAGCGCCAGGCCTATGCGATCTGGCAGCACGGGCAGGAGCTTTCGCTGATCGAAAAGAACGGCAGCGTCATTGCGCCGCTGCGCGACAACAAGTTTTCGTCGCTGCCGCTCGTCGTCGGCCGCGATGCGGAAACGGCTGCGGCTTCGCTCGACGACGCCTTCGCGAAGTGGCCCGAAGTCAAAGCGCGCGTGAAGGCCTATGTCTGGATATCGGGTCGTCGTTGGGACCTCCACATGGACAATGGCGTCGTCGTCAAGCTGCCGGAAGACGGTATCGACCAGGCGCTAGCGACGCTGTCGGCCTTCGACAAGCAGCATCAGCTACTGGAGCGCGACATCGCTGCGGTCGACCTGAGATTGCCGGACAGAACCGCCGTCCAGCTGACGCCGGAAGCGGCGGTTCGCCGGCAGGCGGCAGTAACGGAGCGTACGAAAGAATTGAAGAAGGCGGGGCAGAATATATGAGCTTGTTCGGTTCATCCCATTTCGGATTGCCGCGCCTGAAGCCGCTTTCGTCGAAGCGGTCGCATATCGTTTCGGTGCTCGACATCGGCTCGACCAAGGTGGTCTGCATGATCGGCCGGCTGACGCCGCGCGAGGAAAGCCAGATCCTGCCGGGCCGCACGCACAATATCGAGATCATCGGCATCGGCCACCAGCGGTCCCGCGGCATCAAGACCGGCGTCATTGCCGACCTCGACGCGCTGGAAGGCGTCATCCGGCTCGCCGTCGATGCGGCCGAGCGCATGGCGGGGCTGACCGTCGAGAGCCTGATCGTCAACCTGACGGCCGGCCGCCTCGGCAGCGACATTTACACGGCGACCATCGATCTCGGCGGCCAGGAAGTCGAGCTCAACGATCTCAAAAAAGTGCTGTCGGCCGCCTGCCAGCAGTCGCTGCGCCAGGACCGCTCGGTGCTACATTCGCTGGCGACCGGCTTCTCGCTCGATGGCGAGCGCGGCATCCGCGATCCGCTGGCGATGTATGGCGACGCGCTCGGCGTCGACATGCATGTCGTCACCGCGGAGCGCTCGGCGCTGAAGAACCTGGAGCTCAGCGTCAATCGTGCGCATCTGTCGGTCGAAGGCATCGTCGCTACTCCTTATGCATCCGGGCTTGCCGCTCTCGTCGATGACGAAGTCGAGCTCGGCTGCGCGGCGATCGACATGGGTGGCGGCACGACGACGATCTCGGTCTTTGCCGAGGGCAAGCTTGTTCACACCGACGCCGTCGGCCTCGGCGGCCATCACGTCACCACCGACCTGGCGCGCGGCCTCTCGACCCGCATCGAGGATGCGGAACGACTGAAGGTCGTGCATGCCTCGGCACTTTCGAATTCCTCCGACGAGCGCGAGCTGATCTCGATCCCGCCGATCGGCGAGGATGATCGCGACCAGCCGTCGCAAGTGCCGCGGGCGCTGGTTTCGCGCATCGTTTCGGCGCGAATCGAAGAGACGATGGAACTGATACGCGACCGGATCCAGCGCTCCGGCTTTAGCCCGATCGTCGGTAAGCGCGTCGTCTTGACGGGCGGCGCAAGCCAGCTGACCGGCCTTGCCGAAGTGGCGCGGCGCATTCTTGCCCGCAACGTCCGCATCGGCCGCCCGATGGGCGTGTCGGGATTGCCGACGGCGGCCAAGGGCCCGGCCTTTTCGACGGCCGTCGGTCTGATGATCTATCCGCAGGTCGCGGACATGGAGACACATGCGTCACAGAGCGGTCTGCTCATGTCGCTTGGGGGAAATAACAGCCGCATAGCCCGGATGGGCCAGTGGTTGAAGGAAAGCTTCTGAAATTGAGTAATTGGCCGGCGTGGCGATGCGGCCAGAGAGAGAAGGAACAGGTACCATGACCATCAAGCTGCAAAAGCCTGACATCACAGAGCTGAAGCCGCGCATCACCGTGTTCGGCGTTGGTGGCGGTGGCGGCAACGCCGTCAACAACATGATCACCGCCGGCCTACAGGGCGTCGACTTCGTCGTTGCCAATACGGATGCGCAGGCGCTGACGATGACGAAAGCCGAGCGCATCATCCAGCTCGGCGTCAACGTTACCGAAGGCCTCGGTGCCGGTTCGCAGCCGGAAGTCGGTCGCGCGGCCGCTGAAGAATGCATCGACGAGATCGTCGATCACCTGAACGGCACGCATATGTGCTTCGTCACCGCCGGCATGGGCGGCGGCACCGGCACCGGTGCTGCTCCTGTTGTCGCGCAGGCCGCCCGTAACAAGGGCATCCTGACGGTCGGCGTGGTCACCAAGCCGTTCCATTTCGAAGGCGGCCGCCGCATGCGTCTCGCCGAGATGGGCATTCAGGAACTGCAGAAGTCTGTCGACACGCTGATCGTCATTCCGAACCAGAACCTCTTCCGCATTGCCAACGATAAGACGACCTTCGCCGACGCGTTCGCCATGGCCGACCAGGTTCTCTATTCGGGCGTTGCCTGCATCACCGACCTGATGGTGAAGGAGGGTCTCATCAACCTCGACTTCGCCGACGTCCGCTCGGTCATGCGCGAAATGGGCCGCGCGATGATGGGCACCGGCGAAGCTTCCGGCGCCGGCCGCGCACTGCAGGCCGCCGAAGCGGCGATCGCCAACCCGCTGCTCGACGAAACCTCGATGAAGGGCGCCCAGGGCCTGCTGATCTCGATCACGGGCGGTCGCGATCTCACGCTCTTCGAAGTCGACGAAGCCGCAACCCGTATCCGCGAGGAAGTCGATCCGGACGCCAACATCATACTCGGCGCCACCTTCGATGAATCGCTTGAAGGAATCATCCGCGTTTCGGTCGTCGCAACCGGTATCGACCGGGCGATCAGCGAAGCTGCCGAGCGCAACTACCAGCCGGCCGCCAAGCCCGCTATCCGTCCCTCCGCGGCTGTTGCTCCGGCAGCGGCCGCAGTTCAGCCTGCGCCGGTGATGCAGGCACCCAAGGCCGTTGATCCGATCGCCCAGACCATCCGCGAAGCCGAGATGGAACGCGAGCTTGAGATTCCGGCCCCGCGTGCCGCCGCGCCGCTTCAGCAGCCTGCTGCGCAGCAGGAAGTCTTCCGTCCGCAGAGCAAGATTTTCGCGCCTGCACCGGAGGCTCCCGCCATGCGTCCTCAGGTGCAGCAGCAGGCTCCCGCACCGGTGATGAGCCAGCCGGTGATGAGCCAGCCCATCCAGCAGCAGCAGCCGATCCAGCCGCAGCCGGTCCGGCAGGAGCCGATCATCCGTCAGGCGGCGGAACCCGTCCGCATGCCGAAGGTGGAGGATTTCCCGCCGGTCGTTCAGGCCGAACTCGACCACCGCACGCAGGCGGCTTCCGCCCATGGCCAGGAAGAGCGCGGCCCAATGGGCCTGCTCAAGCGAATCACCAATTCGCTGGGGCGCCGCGACGATGACGCTGTCGCCGCCGACATGACCGCCGCGCCGCCGGCCGCTTCGCAGCAGCGGCGTCCGCTGTCGCCGGAGGCAAGCCTCTACGCACCGCGCCGCGGCAATCTCGACGATCAGGGTCGTGCGGTTCCGCAGGCCCGCATGATGCAGGAAGACGACCAGCTGGAAATCCCAGCATTCCTGCGTCGCCAGTCGAACTGAGGCTGCGATCCGACACCCTTCATGCCCGGGATCCAGGTCCCGGGCATTTGCGTTTTTCAGCCCCGAATTGCTGAGCGATATCAATCGTGTGACTTCGTAACAAACCGAAAGAAACAGTGATTTGGATTGGAGCGCCGGCGCACGTAAGTATGGTGCAAGGAAACTGCCCTAGGAGACCCCTCAACGAGGCTCCTTCTGCAGAACGAATGAAAACCGCACCGTGGAACAGATCGCTGGAGCGGAAAAATAAAGGCAGATTTTATGGCAATTGGCTTGCTGGGTTTTCAAACGACCGTATCGCGTCCCGTGACGCTCTCGGGCATCGGGGTTCATTCGGGTGCCAATGTCTCGATCACGCTGAACCCGGCCGAATCGGACACCGGCGTCGTTTTCCAGCGCCTGCATGACAATGGCGATATTACCGAACTCAAGGCCGTTTCGTCGCAGGTCGGCCATACCGATCTCTGCACCGTACTCGGCTTTTCGCCGACGCATTCGGTCGCGACGATCGAACATGTCATGGCCGCCATCTATGCGCTCGGCCTCGACAATGTGGTGATCGAAGTGCAGGGCGCAGAAATGCCGATCATGGACGGCAGCTCGTTGCCTTTCGTCGACGCGATCGAGCAGGCCGGTCTCGTCTCGCTCGGCGTCAAGCGCCGTTATATCCGTATCACCAAGCCGGTGCGGATCGAGCATGGCGGTTCCTGGAGCGAATTCCGTCCCTATGACGGCACGCGCTTCGAGGTCGAGATTGATTTCGACTGCCCGCTGATCGGCCGACAGAAATGGGCCGGCGACATGAGCGCCGCAGTCTTCAAGACCGAGCTTTCTCGCGCCCGTACCTTCGGCTTCATGCGCGATGTCGAGCGGCTCTGGGCTTCCGGACATGCGCTCGGCTCGTCGCTCGAAAATTCCGTCGTCATTTCGGACGACAACACCGTCATCAATGTCGAAGGACTGCGCTACGCCAAGGACGAGTTCGTCCGCCACAAGACGCTCGATGCCGTCGGCGACTTGTCGCTCGCCGGCGTCCAGTTTATCGGTTGCTACCGTTCCTATCGTGGCGGCCACAAGATGAATGCCAATGCATTGAAGGCGCTGCTCGCCGATCCCTCCGCTTATGAAGTGGTTGAGACCTCGACGCCGCGCCAGCGCGTCGCTGCTCGGGAACTGATCGCCGTCAGCGCTGCGGAATTCGCTCCCTGGTCGGCATGACCTCCAGCATATTCTCAAAGACCAGGCCGCCTCTTTCCCGGAGGCGGTTTTTTTATGTCGCCCGAGTTTGCGGCGATAGGCATTTTACGGCAGGTGCTTAGCTGCAACAGGTCGCCAAGAAGGTGAAAAGCCGAGCATTTCCGGCCGCGGCTGCCACAAAAATGCGTTAATGCCTTATCATTGCGTTGCTCTCGATGCACATTTGTGGCTAGAAACGCCAGCGAGGCGTGGCTGCCGTGGAGCGGGCGGCGGCAGTGGGGTTCTTTCGAATGGCTTATGCAGGATCTGAAGGTATGATGAAGACAGCGCGCGCTTTGTTCGCATCGCTTCTGGTGCTCAGCGCAGGCGCCTCGATATCCGGCTGCCAGTCGGACCCCGATATCGACATCACCAAGCTCGGCCTCGAAACAGATCCGCCTGATGTGCTCTACACCCAGGGCCTTGCCAATATGAAGGCCGGCAACATGGCGGAAGCGGCGCGCAAGTTCGACGCCATCGACCGCGAGAACCCATTCTCCGAGTGGGCGCGCAAGGCGCTTGTGATGAGCACCTTCGTCAAATATCGCCAGGGCAAGCTCGATGATGCGCTCGCGTCGGGCAACCGCTACATGGCGCAATATCCGAAGTCCCAGGATGCCGCCTACGTACAGTATCTCATCGGCCTCACCTATTCCAAGCAGATCGTCGACGTGACGCAGGACCAGCGCGCCTCGGCCAAGACGATCGAGGCGATGCAGGCTGTCGTCGACAATTACCCGAACTCCGAATATGTCGACGACGCGCAGGCGAAGATCCGCTATGCGCGCGACCAGCTGGCCGGCAAGGAAATGCAGATCGGCCGCTACTACATGGAGCGGAAGGAATATCTCGCCGCGATCTCGCGCTTCCGCATCGTTGTCGAGAAATATCCGAACACGAACCAGATCGAAGAGGCGCTCGCCCGTCTCGTCGAGGCCTATTATGCGATGGGCATCGTCGACGAGGCTCAGACCGCGGCAGCCGTTCTTGGTCACAACTATCCCGACAGCCAGTGGTACGCCGATTCCTACAAGCTGCTGCAGACCGGTGGCGCCGAGCCGCGTGAAAACAAGGGCTCGTGGATCGCTGCGGCAGGCAAGAAACTCCTGCTCGGTTCCTAAGTCCAATGCTGATCCAGCTTTCGATCCGCGATATCGTCCTGATCGAGCGGCTGGATCTTGCCTTCGAGACCGGCCTTTCCGTGCTGACGGGCGAGACTGGGGCGGGCAAATCCATCCTGCTCGACAGTCTGTCGCTGGCGCTCGGCGGGCGTGGCGACGGCGGCCTGGTGCGCCATGGCGAAGATAAGGGCCAGGTGACGGCCGTGTTCGACGTCGGCATGGATCACGGCGCCCGTGCGCTGCTGCGTGAAAACGGCATCGACGACGAGGGCGATCTGATCTTCCGCCGGCAGCAATCGGCAGACGGGCGCACCAAGGCCTATGTCAACGATCAGCCGGTCAGCGTGCAACTGATGCGCCAGGCCGGCCAGATGCTGGTCGAGATCCATGGCCAGCACGACGATCGCGCCCTGGTCGATACCAACGCCCATCGTACCCTTCTCGATGCCTTCGGCGGACTGACCGATGAAGTTGCAGAAGTCTCCCGGCTGTATCGTCTGTGGCGCGACAGCGAGCGGACCCTGAAGAAGCATCGCGAGAAGGTGGAAAGCGCGGCGCGCGAGGCCGACTATCTGCGTTCCTCCGTCGAAGAGCTCGAGAAACTCTCGCCGCAGGACGGTGAGGAGGACGAACTCGCCGAAAGCAGGCAGAAGATGATGAAGGCCGAGCGGATCGCCGGCGACATCGCCGAAGCCTCCGAATTCCTGAACGGCAATGCCTCGCCGGTGCCCCATATCGCCTCGCTGGTACGCCGGCTGGAGCGCAAGAGCCATGAGGCGCCGGGACTGCTCGAAGACACTGTGACGTTGCTCGATGCCGCGCTCGATCAGCTTTCCAACGCCCAGATGGAAGTCGAGGCGGCGCTACGCAAGACCGAATATGATCCGCGCGAGCTGGAGCGGGTGGAGGAGCGACTTTTCGCGCTCCGGGCCGCTTCGCGCAAATATTCCGTGCCGGTCACCGAGCTGCCGGCGCTGGCCGTCCGCATGATCGCCGATCTTGCCGATCTCGATGCAGGCGAAGAGAAGCTTGCGCGGCTGGAAGCCGAGGTCGGCCTGGCGCGGGAGAATTACGATACCGCGGCACGCGCACTCTCCGACAAGCGCCATCATGCCGGCACGTCGCTGGCCGCGGCCGTCATGGCCGAGCTGCCGGCGCTGAAGCTCGAACGCGCTCGTTTCATGGTCGAGATCACCACCGATGCGCAGGAGGCGCTGGCAGAAGGCATCGACGTCGTCGAGTTCCATGTGCAGACCAATCCGGGCACGCGGCCAGGCTCGATCATGAAGGTCGCTTCCGGCGGTGAACTGTCGCGTTTCCTGCTGGCGCTGAAGGTGGCGCTCGCCGATCGCGGATCGGCGCCGACGCTCGTCTTCGACGAAATCGATACCGGCGTCGGCGGTGCGGTGGCCGATGCGATCGGCCAGCGGCTGAAGCGGCTCTCCGATCGTGTCCAGGTGCTGTCGGTCACCCATGCACCGCAGGTCGCGGCAAGGGCGGCAACGCATCTGTTGATCTCCAAAGGGCCGACGACTGACGGTTCGGAAAAGATCGCGACGCGCGTGGCTACGATGGCGCAGACGGACCGCACCGAAGAAATCGCCCGCATGCTCGCCGGCGCTTCGGTCACCGAAGAGGCGAGGGCGGCGGCGAAGCGGCTGCTGGCCGGCAACGGCTGATCGGCCGGCCGGTTGCGGTGACAAGAAGTCCCGATCAGTGGTAATCCTTTGCCATGCGTCTTTTCCATTTCAGCGATGATCCCGATATCGCGGTGTTCGAGCCGCGCCCTGTTCTCATTCCCTCGGTTCGCCCGGTTGGTCGGGAATGGTTGAATGACCCGCTCGTCTGGGCGATCGAAGGCGATCATGACTTTATGTACCTCTTTCCGCGAGACTGTCCGCGTATCCTACTGTGGGGGACGCCGGATACGCCCGAGGCCGAACGCCGGCGCTGGCTCGGTGATTGGCGCGCCGTTGCCTTCGTCGAGCGTCATTGGCTGGAAAGGCTCGAGGTGGAGACCCTCCACCGCTATGAAATGGCGTCCGACGGCTTCAAAGAGCTCAAGGATGCAGGCATGTGGGTGTCCAGCAGACGCGTCGTTCCTGTCAAGCGGACCGCCATGTCGCAGCTCGACCAGGAGTTTGCGCCACGCCAGGTGGATCTCCGGGTGGTCGATAACCTGCGGCCGTTGAAGGACCTCTGGAACACCGGCCTGCATGTCAGCGGCATTCGGCTGCGGAATGCGCGAGACTGGGAATAGGCCGGTCAGACCCGCCGGGCCGGAGGCCATGACAAGCGTCCCACACATATGAATTTGTCGCGAACGGTGACCCCAATCTCCCTTATCCCTGTGCTCGTCACAGGGATTCCAGCGCGCCCAAGTCCTTGAGCGCGAGAGACTTCTTGCCTGTATGAGAGTCATTCACCGCGCAGACGCGCCGTGGCTGGATCCCTGTGACGAACACAGAGATGAGGCGGAGAGGTGGGCGGCCCTGTCCGATAGCCCGCGCCATCCGGCATGCAGCATATCCGCTCTCTCTTTTCATCCGGAAATTTTGGTCTAAAAACAATGCAGATTTTCTGGCCAGATTCCCTGGAGTGAGGTTGCATGTCCACCGAAGGTTCCGCCGTCGACGCGTTGACGATCGAAGAGGCTGCCGCCGAGCTTGAGCGGCTGGCAAAGGAAATCGCGCATCACGATGCGCTCTATCACGGCAAGGACCGGCCGGAGATATCGGATGCCGATTACGACGCGCTGAAGCGCCGCAACGATGCGCTGGAGGCGCGGTTTCCCGAGCTGATCCGCGAGGATAGCCCGTCGCGGCATGTCGGAGCCGCTCCTTCCGTCACCTTCTCGCCGGTCATTCATGCGCGGCCGATGCTGTCGCTCGACAACACGTTTTCGCAGGAGGACGTGCAGGATTTCGTCGCCGGCGTCTATCGCTTCCTCGGCCGCCTGCCGGACCAGTCGATCGCCTTTACCGCGGAGCCTAAGATCGACGGTCTGTCGATGTCCATTCGTTACGAAAACGGCAGGCTGGTAACAGCCGCTACGCGCGGCGACGGCACGACGGGGGAGAACGTCACCGCCAACATCCGAACGATCGCCGAGATCCCCAACGAGCTGCCGAAGGGCGTTCCCGCCGTGGTGGAAATCCGCGGCGAGGTTTATATGGCCAAAAGCGATTTCCTGGCTCTCAACCGGCAGATGGAGGCGGAGGGCAAGCAGACCTACGTCAATCCGCGCAATACGGCCGCCGGATCGCTCCGGCAGCTGGACGCCAAGGTGACGGCGAGCCGCAAGCTGAAATTCTTCGCCTATGCCTGGGGCGAGATGTCGGAGATGCCGGAAGATACGCAATTCGGCATGGTGCAGACCTTCAAGGACTGGGGCTTTCCCGTAAACCCGCTGATGAAGCGGCTGAATTCCGTCGCCGATATCCTGACGCATTACGACGAGATCGGTTTGAAGCGCCCGGATCTCGACTACGACATCGACGGCGTCGTCTACAAGGTCGACAGCCTCGAACTGCAGCAGCGCCTCGGCTTTCGCTCGCGCAGCCCGCGGTGGGCAACGGCGCACAAATTCCCGGCCGAGCAGGCCTTCACCGAGGTCGAGAAGATCGAAATCCAGGTCGGCCGCACCGGCGCGCTGACACCGGTGGCGCGGCTGAAGCCGATCACGGTCGGCGGTGTGGTCGTCACCAATGCTACGCTGCACAACGAAGATTACATCAAAGGCATCGGCAATAGCGGCGAGCGCGTCCGGCCGGAGGAACATGACATCCGCGAGGGCGATACGGTCATCGTCCAGCGCGCCGGCGACGTCATTCCGCAAATTCTCGACGTGGTGATGGAAAAACGCGCCGCCGACGCCCGCTCGTACGAGTTTCCGAAGACCTGCCCGGTCTGCGGTTCGCATGCCGTGCGCGAGGTCAACGAGAAGACCGGCAAGATGGATTCGGTGCGCCGCTGCACCGGCGGCTTCATCTGCCGGGCGCAGGCGACGGAGCATCTGAAGCACTTCGTCTCGCGTAACGCCTTCGATATCGAGGGGCTCGGCTCCAAGCAGGTCGACTTCTTTTTCGAAAACGAGGATCCGTCGCTGCAGATCCGCACGGCGCCCGAGATCTTCACGCTGGAGAAACGGCAGCAGGACTCGCTGACCAAGCTGGAGAATATCGACGGCTTCGGCAAAGTCAGTGTCGGCAAGCTCTATGCAGCGATCAACGAACGACGCAGCATTGCGCTTCACCGCTTCATCTATGCGCTCGGCATCCGTCATGTCGGCGAGACCACAGCTAAGCTGCTGGCGCGCTCCTACGGCACCTACGAAGCCTTTGCGACGGCGATGAAGGAAGCAGCACCGCTTTCCGGCGACGCCTGGAACGATCTCAACGCCATCGAGGGCATCGGCGAGGTCGTGGCGCGAGCCATGGTCGAATTCTACAAGGAGCCGCGCAATGTCGAGGTGATCGGCCGCCTGCTCGACGAAGTCACGCCGCAGGAGGCTGAACAGCCGGTGACGGCAGGAAGCCCGGTCGCCGGCAAGACAGTGGTCTTTACCGGTTCGCTGGAGAAATTCACGCGGGACGAGGCGAAGGCGAGGGCCGAAAGCCTTGGCGCCAAGGTGGCGGGCTCGGTTTCGAAGAAAACAGACATCGTCGTCGCCGGTCCCGGCGCCGGCTCCAAGCTCGACAAGGCGCGCGAACTCGGCGTGCAGACCATGGATGAGGACGAGTGGCTGGCGCTGATCAGCGGGTGAGAGGCTGACGGCGGGCGTCAGCCTCGTTCGTTCAAGGTCTCAACCGCGCCATGGTATAGGCGTCGACATACTCTCCCGATCGAAAGCCGAAGGCCCTCAGCAGGCCTTCCCGCTCGAAGCCGAATTTCTCATAGAGGCCGATGGCGGCGTCGTTGTCGGTATAGACGGTCAGTTCCAGCCGCTTGACGTCCAGCCAGTCGTCGGCGGCCTCGACCATGGCGCCGAGCAGGATGCGGCCGAAACCGCGGCCGGTGAAATCGTCATGCACGCCCATGCCGACGCTGGCGACGTGCTGCCGGCGCCCGCCGAGGCGGTTGAGGCCGCAATTGCCGACGATCTTGCCGTTCAGGGTGACGACGAGATTGAGCGCGCCCGGCGAGGGATTTTCCATATTTTTGCGAACCTCTTCGACCCTTTGGTAGGGCGGCCGCAGCGTGCCGGCACGGTAGCCCGGCAAGTTCATGAGATCGGTGAGTTCTTCCGCGTCGGAAAGGCGGACTGAACGCACCAGGATGCCGTCCGGCAGCCGCGCTCGGCGGTTCGGTTCCTTTTCTTCATTTTCGGACATTGGATGCTCTCCTTGGGGTTCAGGAGGAGAGCCGGTTTCGAAACCCTGCTCGCCTCGGCAGGGTTTCGGGATGATCGGATCGCTGTTAACGCGCCATTGCTCCCGCATACCCTGCAAGGGTCGTGGTGTGATGGATGAGCGCTGCCATGGTCACGGAACTGATCATGGGTAGCAATCTTGGATATGTTCGCCGAAATGTCAACCACAGGGCGTGTGCAATTTGCGCGACCGCACGCGCGGCGGTATTTCTCTGGCCGGGGAAACGATTCGGTAGGCAGCATTGAAGACCATTGCGATTGATTTCGAGACGGCGAACGAGCAGCGCGGCAGCGCCTGTTCCGTCGGCCTTGCCTGGATCGAGGAGGGCAGGGTGACACGCGTCGAGGAACGGCTGATCCGGCCCCGCGACATGCGCTTTTCCGGGATGAACATAGCCATTCACGGCATTCGGCCGGAAGATGTCGAGGACGCGCCGGAGTTTCCCGAGGTGATGGATGAGTTCCATGACGATTTCAGGGGCGCGACGATGATCGCGCACAATGCCGCCTTCGATTTCAGCGTCTGGCGGGCGAGCCTCGATTTCTATCGGCAATCCTATCCCGAACTCACCTATCTCTGCAGCCTGAAGATGGCGCAGCGGATTTGGCCGCATTTCCTGTCACACCGGCTGAACCTGATCGCCGAACATCTCGGCCTGCGCTTCATGCACCACAACGCCGCCGAGGATGCGGCGGTCTGCGCCGCAGCGGCGATCGAGATGGCGAAGGCGGTCAAGGCGAAAGCGGTGGAGGCGATCCCGGCGCTGATCGGCATGACGCCGGGGCGGCTGACGGCCCGCGGTTATGCGCCCTGCACGTGCCGGAAGCCCTGAGCGGTTTCTTGCAAAGCATGAGCGCGTACTTATCTAGAAAGCGCCGATCAAGCGATAGAGCGCCTTTGGCACGTCCCGTCGGACGCGCGGCGCTCCTGGGAGCCGCCATGTTCAAGCCGCGCAATCTTTTCTTTGCTGCCCTCTCTCTTTTCGCGCTCTCAGCGGGCGCCGTCTCGGCCGAAGTCGTCGGCAAGGTCGGCGTCGACTGGATCGGCAACGACATCATCGTCGAGGCGCTCTCCGATCCCGAGGTCAAGGGCGTTACCTGCCACGTCACCTATTTCGATCGCAGCCTGATCGACAGGTTCAAGAACGGCAACTGGTTCGAAGATCCGTCCAACAATTCCATCGCCTGCCGCCAGACGGGGCCGATCGAGGTCGGCAATATCGACCTGTCCAAGGACGGCAGCGAGGTGTTTCGCCAAGGCATGTCGCTGATCTGGAAGACACTGGTCGTCAACCGGATCTATGACAAGGCGAACGACACTCTGATCTACCTCGCCCATTCCCGGGAGCTGACGGATGGCTCGGCGAAGATGTCGATTTCGACGGTTCCGCTCTATGGGCAGAACGTAACCTGGAAGAATGGGAAGCCGTAGGGCCAAGCACGTCGGATATCTGGTCCTCGTTGCTGAAGACCCGCCCCAAACCCCTCCCCACAAGGGGGAGGGGCTTAACCTGCCGCACCGGCTCTCCAGATCTTCGATGTTTCGGGAGGAGCGCGGCGGAGTCACAGGGTAGTCCCTCCCCCTTGTGGGGAGGGGTTTTTCGAAGATCGGAACCATGCCAGGCGCATCAAACAAAAAGGCCCGGACGAGCCGGGCCTTCGCATTCCATTTTCCAAATAAATCTCAAGCCGCCTGGTTCAACTCGTCGGCAATGACGGTATCGAGGTTCAGGAAACAGACCATGGTCTTCTCAAGTGCGACGATGCCGCGGCAGAAGGCGCGCTGGGCTTCGGGGATGATTTCCGGCGGCGGTTGCAGGTCTTCGCTCTTGATGGTCATCATATCGGAAACCTGCTCGACCAGCAGCCCGACCAGCTTGCCGGCGATGTCGGTGACGATGATCGCTGAGCGCTCGGAAGGTTCGGTCATCTTCATGCCGAGGCGGCAGGCCATGTCGATGACCGGGATCACCGCGCCGCGCAGGTTGATGAGGCCCAACACGTAAGGCGGAGTATGCGGCATCGGCGTCACCGGCGCCCATCCGCGGATTTCGCGGATGGCCATGATGTCGATGCAAAATTCCTGATCACCCAGGTGGAACGAAACGATTTCGAGATATGCGCCCGACTGCTTGATGGTGTTGTTGTTCATGGTCAAAATTCTTCCCAGTTGTCCCCGGCGGGAGAGGCGATGACTTTGGCGGCAGAACCGCCGTTGAATGCGCCCGCGACCTTGCCGATCAGGCTACGCGCGGGAGAAGGTCTCGAATGCGAAGCGGCGGTTGCCTCTCGCGGCGTTTGCCTGGCGCTCATGCCCTCGTCGGTCTTGAACTGCTTGATCAGCTGCGTCAGGTTTTCCGCGTCGATGGCGAGCGTATGGCTTGCGGCGTTCGTCTCTTCAACCATGGCCGCGTTCTTCTGCGTGACCTGATCCATCTGTCTGATCGACGTGTTGATTTCGTTCAGTCCGACAGATTGTTCGCGCGCAGAGGTTACGATTGATTTAACATGTTCGTCGATGCGCAGAACATCTTCGCCGATCTGGCGAAGCGCTTCACCAGCGGCTGTCACCAGTTCGCCGCCGATCTTCACTTCCGCGCCGGATTTTTCGATCAAGGCTTTGATATCCTTGGCTGCGCCCGCCGCACGGCCGGCGAGTTCACGCACTTCCTGGGCTACGACGGCGAAACCCTTACCGGCCTCGCCGGCACGCGCCGCCTCGACGCCGGCGTTGAGCGCCAGGAGGTTTGTCTGAAAAGCGATCTCGTCGATGACGTTGATGATCTTGCCGATCTCTCGGGAAGCGCCTTCGATTCGCTGCATGGCGGCCATCGCATCGCCGACGACGAGATCGGATTTCGCGGTATTCTCACGGGTATGGGAGACCATGTGGCCGACTTCCTCGGCGCGGTTGGTCGCGTTGCGGACGGTAGCGGTGATCTGGTCGAGGGCCGCCGACGTTTCTTCGAGAGACGCGGCCTGCTGCTCGGTGCGCTTGGCGAGATCGTCGGCGGCGGCGCGCATCTGGCGGCTGTTGGCTTCGATCGAGCTGCTGTTGAGGGCAATGTCGCTCATCGCCTTGCGCAGCGTCGCCGTCGTCTGGTTGAAATCCAGGCGTAGACGCTCCAGTTCCTCGCGGAACGGTTGGTCGATCGTAACGGCGACGTCGCCACCCGACAGACGGGTGAGGCCGGCGCCGAGAGCGGCGACGGCGGCGTTCAGCGCCTCTGCGTCGGCAAACTTGGCGGCTTCGCGGGCGCGGTGCTCGGCATCGCTGCGCTGGCGGTCTGTTTGGGTCTGTACTTCAAGGTCGCGCTTCTCGATGGCGGCGAGCCGGAAGGCATCGGCAGCCCGGGCCATTTCGCCAATCTCGTCGCCGCGGTTCTTTTCGCCAATGTCGCTGGCAAGATCGCCGTTCATGACGCGCTGCATGCTTTCGCGCACGGCACCGATGCCGCGGCGGATCGAGCCGCCATGGATATATTGCAGCACGCCCATGGAGAGGATCGCTAGGACGCCGAGGCCGATCTGCAGGAAGAGAGCTCGCTGCGATATGGCATTGGCGGCTTCGACATGATGGTGGGCGTAGTTGACTCCTTCGGCGGCGAGCTCGTCGAGGGTTTGGGTCAGATTCTCGCCGGCGCCGTCGATCTTGTCGTCGATCTTGTCAAATTCGGCGTCGGATGCGCCCTGCTGAACCAGCGCGATTAGGTCGGTCTGGATCGCCCTGCCCATGTCGGCGACGTCGGCGTCGTAGCTCGTCAGCAGCGCGCCGGCCTTCATGTCTTCTGCAAGCAGGCGCATATCCTTGGCGCCTTTGGAAAGCGTGGTCAGGGAGTTGCCGATCAGCTTGATGCGTTCCGGCGGCACCGCCTTGTCGTCCTTGTCGACGATGACGTCCATGGCGGCCAGCACCAGCGTCAGATTGGCAAGCCGCATTTCGTCGACACGGTCGACGCTTGCCTGGATCTCGCTGGCACGGCGCAGGCCGGCGTCAACCCGCGCATTTTCGTACCAGCCGACGCCGAGCATCGTTCCGTACCCGAGAAAGGCCGCGCCGCCGAGCGTCCAGAGCCGTTGGCTGACCGACAGGCTCTTAGGCACTGCTGAATTCGTCATGAAAAACCCCCTCCACAAACCGCTTGGGTTCATGTTTTACCTACCCTCATGCGGACGTCCGGGGGTTCGCCACTCGGCAGACTTCATGTCAGAACGGCATGATGGGCCGCACGCACCGTTAAATATAGATATGACGGCTTAAGTCTTTCCTAACGATATGTCTTTCGCCGTTGCCTGCCACGCTGCGAAGCATGTTATTCAAAACATGAGATAGTTTGACCTTTGCCAAGGGGGCGGGCTGATGTTCCGCAAGCGATTTCCCTATCCGATGAGACAATTAATCACGGGTCAGAAAACATATTCTTTAATTGCGTGTATGGGGCCAAGACTATAATCACGCGGAACGCGCAAGCGCGTCGCGATCGAGGTTCATAAAATGAAGACATTTCGTATCGTCATCTGGGTCGCCGTGCTGATCGTTGCCGGCGTTCTCGGCTCAATCACGCTCTATCCCAAGAAGTCTTCCGATGTCGTAGCGGAGGCGCCGTTCGGCGTGCCCTTCACCCTGGTGTCCCAGAGCGGACAGCCGATCACCGAGCAAGCGCTGCGCGGCAAGCCGACAGCACTGTTCTTCGGCTTCACCCATTGCCCCGAAGTTTGCCCAACGACACTGTTCGAACTGAACGGATGGCTGGAGAAGGTCGATCCCTCGGGTGGCAAGCTGCAGGCCTATTTCGTGACCGTCGACCCCGAGCGCGACACGCCCGAAATCATGAACGCGTACGTCTCCAATGTGTCCAAGCGTATCACCGGCATTTCAGGCCCGCCGGAGAAGATCGCCGAAGTCATCAAGGGGTTCCGCGTCTATGCAAAGAAGGTGCCTGTCGATGAGAAGGAGCCGAACGGCGCCTATACGATGGACCACACCGCCTCGGTTTTCCTGCTCGATTCGGCCGGCCGGTTTTCCGGAACGATCGCCTATGGCGAAAACCCGGACACGGCGGTAAAGAAGCTGGAGAATCTCGTCAACAAAGGGTGACGGCTTCAGCGTGATAGGGCGCTGGCCCGACCGGTGGCGGGCAACGGAAACGGGAAAGACCGCCTATCGTGAGTGAAATCCGCCTTTACGTATCGACGACCGAGAGCAAGGCCGAACAGATTCTCGACCTTCTCAGCGAGGTCTTCGGCGAAGAAGATTTTGCCATCGGCACCACTGAGGTCGATGAGAAGAGGGATATCTGGGAAGCCTCCGTCTACATGATGGCAGAGGACGAGGCGCGGGTGCGCTCCCGTGTCGAGACGGCGCTGAAAAGCCCCTTTCCTGATGCGCAGTTGCTGCGGGAGGTCATTCCCGACGTCGATTGGGTGGTGAGGTCGCTGGAGGGGCTGAAGCCCGTCAGGGCAGGGCGCTTTCTGGTGCACGGCTCGCATGACCGCGACAAGGTCCGTCCCGGCGATATCGCCATCGAGATCGATGCTGGCCAGGCTTTCGGCACCGGCCATCACGGCACGACGGCCGGCTGCCTCGAAGTGATCGATACCGTCGTGCGTTCGCGCCAGGTGCGCAACGCGCTCGATCTTGGCACCGGCAGCGGCGTGCTGGCGATTGCGGTGCGCAAATTGAAAAACATACCGGTGCTTGCGACCGACATCGACCCGGTCGCCACACGGGTCGCCGCCGAAAACGTCCGCCGTAACGGCATTGCCTCGGGCATCGTGACCAGAACCGCGCCAGGCTTTCATTCGACGGCATTTTCCGAGCACGGCCCCTTCGATCTCATCATCGCAAACATTCTCGCCCGGCCGCTGATCCGGATGGCGCCGCAGCTCGCCGCCCACCTTGCGCCCGGCGGTTCGGTGATCCTGTCGGGGATTCTGGCCGCGCAGCGGTGGAAGGTGATTGCCGCCTATAGCGGTGCGAGGCTCCGGCACGTTAGGACCATCTGGCGAAACGGCTGGGTGACGATCCATTTGGATCGGCCGTGACGAGGTAGAAAATTGGGCCTGACAGCGCGGCTTGCTCCCTCTTCGCCCCAGCGAGGAGAGATGCCGGAAGGGCAGATGAGGGGTGAGCGGCAAAGCCGCGAATGCGCTGAGCGTAGCGTAAGGCTAGATAGGGTGTGCCGCGTGGCCCTCTCATCCGACCCTTCGGGCCACCTTCTTCCCGCTGCGGAGAAGAGGAAGCAAACCGCGATCTTGACCACCTTTCCTGATTTCCCGAACAAAAAAGGCGGTGCCAGTGGCACCGCCTTGGACCGGTCTATCCGGCCAATCCCGCGAGCTCGAAGGAGGAGGAGCGCTCGAGCGGGCTCTACTGCATTCCAATAGGCCGGTCCGGGAGGGAGGAGACGGACGGGCTTTCAGGTTCAGAACGCGTAGCTTGTGGAGCCCTGGTGGCGCGTGACGCGCTGGCCGGCGCCGAGCAGCTTGAGGCTGTCTTCGCTCTGCGGACGGCGGGCGCCGATCACGTGACGCACGGTCTGGCGTTCGCCAGCCTGCACCGGGCTGCTGTATGCGAAGCGCGAGAGAGAGGCGGTCATTTCAAAAAAATCCTTTGTTTGCTGGTTCGTCCGAACCGTTCGATGGCGCCTATATAGCTATTCTGAAATGCGGAGGCAGAGGGTTTTGCTCATGGGAGCCATGCGGCCAATGCATAAAGCGTGCCAGATAAACTTTTGTCGCCACAGTTCTGTCAAAATGCTGAGCGGGCTGAACGCTTTCGACTCGTTTCGTCGCTTTTTCTCCCCATCGATTGAAATTTCGCTAACATGGCCGGCATCCCATTAGCCGGATTCGTTTCAATCATTCGGGTTTCCAGCATGTTCCAGTCTTTCGAGGTTACCTCCACTCCGCACTTCGGTAAGGATCGAGTTTCGGCGTTGCGTGCCACTTTCGATTCGCTCGGCATCGACGCCTTCCTCGTGCCGCGCGCCGACGAATTCAACGGCGAATATGTTCCCGCCTGCTCCGAGCGCCTGGCATGGCTGACGGGCTTCACCGGTTCGGCGGGTGTTGCGTTGATCCTGCGCACGCAGGCGATCGTTTTCGTCGACGGCCGCTATGTGACGCAGCTTGCCGAACAGGTCGACGGTTCGGTGTTTTCGGGCGGCGATCTCGTCAACGAACCGCCGCATGCCTGGCTTGCCGCGAACGGCGGCAAGGGCTTGCGGCTCGGCATCGATCCCTGGCTGCATGCGGGTGCCGAAGTGCGCCGTCTGGAAAGGGCGCTTTCGGAGATTGGCGGCAACCTCGTCTTCCTGCCGCACAATCCGCTCGACAGGCTCTGGAGCGACCGGCCGGCCGAGCCGCTCGGCGCCGTGACCATCCAGAATGTCGCCCAGGCCGGAGTGCTGGCGAGCGAAAAGATCGCGACAATCGCCGCCAATCTTTCGAAGAAGGAGCTCGCGGCGGTGCTGATCGCCGATCCCTCGTCGGTCGCCTGGATCTTCAACATCCGGGGCGCCGACGTGCCGCACACGCCGCATCCGCTGGCGCGGGCCATCGTCCATGCCGACGGGCGGGCCGAGCTTTTTCTCGACAAGCGCAAGACCGGCATCGAACCGGAGGCCTATCTCGGGCAGATCTGCACCCAGCTGCCGCCTTCGGCTCTGGAAGAGCGGCTCGCCGCTGTTTCCAGGGATGGCGGCCGCGTGCTGATCGATCCCGATATCGCTTCCCATGCGCTCGTCGAGATCATTCGCAAGGCGGGCGGAGAGGCTGTGGAAGGTATCGACCCCGCCAAGCTGCCGCGCGCGGTGAAGAACGACGTCGAAATCAACGGCTCGGCCGCCGCGCATCTGCAGGACGGGGCGGCGATGGTGGAATTTCTTTATTGGCTGTCGCAGGAAAAACCCGGCACGGTCAGCGAGATCGCTGCGGCCCAGCATCTCGAAGCGGCGCGCGCCCGCGTCGGCCAGAGCATGCAGAACCCGCTGAAGGACATTTCCTTCGATACGATTTCGGGTGCGGGCGAACATGCGGCGATCATGCATTACCGCGTGACGACCGAGTCCAACCGGATAATCGAGGCCGGCGAACTATTCCTGATCGATTCCGGCGCGCAATATATCAACGGCACGACCGACATCACCCGCACCGTCGGCATAGGCGCGGTTTCGGAGGAACACCGCCGCTTCTTCACGCTGGTGCTGAAGGGCATGATCCAGATCAGCACGGCGCGTTTCCCTAGGGGTACGCGCGGCTGCGACCTCGATCCACTGGCGCGCATCGCGCTGTGGCGGGCGGGGGCCGATTTCGCCCACGGCACCGGTCATGGAGTGGGCTCCTATCTCTCGGTGCACGAGGGGCCGCAGCGCATCTCCAGGCTTTCGACGCAGGAACTTTTGCCCGGTATGATCCTTTCGAACGAGCCGGGTTATTACCGGCCGGGCAGCTTCGGCATCCGCATCGAGAACCTGATCTATGTGCGCGAGGCCGAGGAGGTCGAGGGCGGCGATTTGGCCATGCTCGGTTTTGAGACGCTGACCTTCTGCCCGATCGACCGCAGCCTGGTCATCCCCGAGCTGCTTACCCATGACGAGCTGCACTGGTTCAACGATTATCATCGCCGCACGCGCGAAGCGCTGATGCCGCTGATCCACGATCACGATGTTAGGACGTGGCTCGAAAACGCGACGCTGCCGCTGGAATATTAGGAGAGGGGGCCATGCCGGCCGCGCTAAACGCCGGCGTGGCGCCAGATCATCACGACGATCCAGGCGGCGACCAGCATCCAGCTATGGGAGACGCGCAGGCCGACGAAGAGGGCGACGATCAGCGCCAGCTTCGACTCCCAGCCGCCGATGAAGAAGGCGGGGGCCACCAGCGTCGTCAGCACGGCCGCCGGGACGGCATTCAGCGCCGCCTCCATGCGCGGCGGAATGCTCTTCATCCGGGTAATGAGGATGTAGCCGCCGATACGGGTGGCGAAGGTGGCGGCAGCGGCGGCGAGGATGACGAGCGCCATGTGAAGATCGAATTCCATGGCTCAGACCTCATGCACTTCGGATTGAAGGGCGTCGGCTTCGAGATCGGGCTCTTGCGGCGCCAATGGCAGCAGGGCGGCGAGCACGATACCGGCGGCAGCGCCGAGGCTCACATGCCAGGGCGAGCCGACATAGCGATAGGCGAGCACCGAAGCGACGGCGCTGACGAGTGCTACGGGCAGGAAATTATCGCGCTTGCGGAAGCCGAGGACGATGCCGAGGAAATAGGCCGGCAGCAGGATATCGAGGCCGATCGCCTTCGGATCGCCGATGAAGCCGCCAAGCATGCCGCCGGCGACGCTGATCAGCACCCAGGGAATGTAGATGATGATGCCGAAGCCGAAATACCAGGCGAAGGTCAGCGGTTTGCCAGCCTCGCTGCGCTTTACCGCTTCGGCAAATTGCGGATCGACCAGCAGGAAGAAGGTGAAGAATTTCTGCACGGGCGTGAAATGGCCGATATAGCGCGCCAGCGCCGCCGAATACAGCACGTGGCGAAAATTGACCGCGAGGATCGACAGCACGATCAGCCAGGCGTGGACATTGTGGCCGAAGAGCTCGATGCCGACCATCTGACTGGCGCCGGCATAGACGGTGGCGCTCATGAAGGCGACTTCGGAAAGCGACATGCCGTTTTCGACCGCGAGCGCTCCGAACAGCGCGCCGAAGGGCGCCGACGCCAGTGCAACGGCGGAGCCGCCCCGCAAACCTTCAACAAAGTCGGCGCGATTCATCTGGGTGATCCTGTTGGAAATTCAGCTTTCCCTTATGGTCTGCGATCTGCAGCGGCAATTGAATTTCGTTGATTGATCAATCGATTTCGCTGAAGCATCAACGTGCTGATCACAACCGGGGGAGACGATGCCAATGAAGAGGATCGAATTTACCAAGGAAGCAAAAGCGGCGATCGTCTCGCGCATCCGCCGCTATTTCGAGACGGAACTCGACCAGCCGATCGGCGCGCTGCCGGCGGAGTTCCTGCTCGATTTCTTCGCCGAGGAGATCGGCGCTCACTATTACAATCAGGGCCTTCGCGATGCACACGCCGCCCTTTCGAAGAAGATGGAGGACCTTGCAGAGGACATCTATCTGCTCGAGCGTGACGAGACGAACAAGGCTGCGGGCGCCTGAGCGACCGGCCTCATCCCTCGCGCTTCATCCGCTCCCGGCGCGCCAGTTCGGCCTGCGAGGGCTCATGCATCGCAAAGCTGCCGGCTTTGACCTCGCCGGCGCGCTGATAGACGCTCATGATGACGCCCGTCGTCGATATCGAGTTAGCGGTGACCTTCAGCGCTGCCGGTGTGGCACCCGTGCCGAACAGGCGCTTACCGGGGCCGAGGATGAGCGGGAAAGTCAGGAGCCGGAGTTCGTCGATCAGGTCGTGCGCCAGCAGCGATTGCAACAGTGCGCTGCTGCCCTGCGTCAGCAGGTCGGGACCGTCCTCCTGTTTCAGCCGGGCGATTTCGGCGACGGCGTCGCTGCGCAGCGGAACGGAGTTTTCCCAGGTGAGCGGCTCTTGCGATGTCGTCGCGACATATTTGATCGCGGCATTGAAGGAGCCTTTCCGATGGGGTCGTCTTGCCCGACAAAGGCCAGTGCGCGGCGAAAATCTCGTAGGTCTTGCGGCCGAGCAGCAGAGCGAAGGGATCTGTAAAGATCCCGTCCATGAACTCCCCCATCGGCTCGTCCCAGTAATTGACGGTCCAGCCGCCAAGTTTGAAGCCGCCGGTCGGATCTTCCTCGGGCGCGCCAGGCGCCTGCATAACACCGTCGAGGCTCACGAAGGCCGCAGTTACAAGCTTTCTCATCTCTCAACTCCCATGTTTGGTCTGTTCAGAAGCAAGGACGGATCGATATAAGCCGAACCGACACCGACGCATTATTCCCGCGAGGATATTTCACCTTAACGTCAAATTATCGGGGCGCCGCTATGGTCGCGGCATTTTCGATGACCGGGTTGCTGTCCGTTGGCTGTTATTGTCTCTAAAATCGATGAACCTCGATCAACAACGCTCGCCAAGACGTTGATCTTTGTGGTGTGGCTTGCGCTGGCATCCGCGCTTTGCTGGTCAGAAACCGTGTGGCGCGATGAGGTTCGCGCCTTGTCGCTCGCTCTTCAGGGAGAGAGTTTCATCGATATGCTTCGCCAGATGCATGGCGAAGGTCATCCGGCTCTCTGGTATATCCTGTTGCGCGCCGCTCATCTTGTTGTCGGCTCTCCCGTCGTCCTGAAGGTCGTCGCGCTGACGATTGCGGCCGGCTCGGCCTACCTTCTTGTTTTCAGGCTTGAACTGCCGCGCTCGATCATGCTGCTGTCGTTGTTCAGCAGCTTTTCGGTTTTCGACTACGCCGCGATGTCGCGAAATTACGGCATCAGCATGCTTTTGGTCTTCCTTATCGTCCTGAGCTGGGAGAGGGGAATGCGCAACGGCATGGTGCTCGGCCTATTGTTTGCCTTGCTGGCAAATACCAACGTCCATTCGGTCGTGCTGGTCGGCGGCTTTCTTGCCTATTGGTTTTTCGATCTGGTCCTGGCGCGTCCGAGACCTTCTCTGTCGGCATATCGGGCCTTTGCGACAGCCGCGGTCATTGCCGCAGTCGGCGTTGTTCTGTGCGTCATGACGGTCTATCCCACATTCAACGATGCCGGGCAGAACAATCTCGCAGGCAAGAATTTCGTCCCGCTTGTCCTTCATGCCTTTGCCGCGGCGCCTTCCTATTTCATGGAGTTCTACCCCGACAGGATCCTTCGGTTGGTCGTGGCCGAGCCATCGCTTGCTCGGGTTTTCGCCTCGCTGATGGCGGTGCTCATCTATGGCAGTCTGCTTGGGCTGGCCAACCGGCGGCCGGCGATGTTCGCGGCCGCATCGGTTCTCCTAGGGTTTTCGCTGCTTTTTACGCTTGTCTACCCAGGTAGTTACAGACATCAGGCCTTGTGGCTGGTCTTCATGATCGGCATCACTGCTTTCACCACGTTCCCTCGGCCCGGCTCCGCGGGCATAGCCTGTGGCGAGACAGCCGGTGGCGTCGTCAAGATCGGGCGTCTGTGCTTCATGATATTGCTGGCGCTGCAGGTCGCCTCCGGTATCGAAAAGATCCATCAGTTCCTCTTCACCGACATTCCGCTGGGCCGAGCCCGGGATCTCGGGTCGTTCATTCAATCGCGCCCGGACCTCAAGGATGCGATCATCATGGCGGATCCCGATTACCTCGTGGAACCCTTGCCTTATTACATCCTCAATCGCACCTATCTTCTACGGGAGCAGCGGTTCGGCGCGATCGTGCGGTATACTCGCAGTGCGCGGCTTTCGCTCAGCCTTGCCGATATACTGCAGACGGCGCGGCAACTGCAGCAGAGTGAGCACGCGCCCATTGTCATTCTTCTCTCACATCGGCTTGACCGAATTGCCGGGCCCGTCTCATTGCACGAAAGTTACAATTGGCTGCTGTCTCTGACGCCAGAGGAGATTGCCGCATTCCGGAGCGAGACGACCCTCCTCAAGCGCTTCGGCCCCGTTGCCGGCAGCGATGAGACATTCGATGCGTATCTCTTGAAATAAGGATCGGCGGTTTATTCGCGCAAGGCATCCGCACTGTTGATCACCGCGATGCCATGCGCCTGCATCTCGTCGATGGCAGCAGCGACGCCTTCAGGCGTGATTCCGCGGCTCGCGTCCTCGATGAAGCGCACGCGCACGCCCGGCATCATCTCGAGCGCGTCGAGCGCGGAGAACTTGACGCAGTAATCGGTCGCCAGACCGCAGACGTCGAGATCGGTCACACCCTGATCTTCGAGGAAATCGGAAAGGCCGGTCGAAGAGTCGCGGTCATTGTCGCGGAAGGCCGAATAGCTGTCGATCCCGGGATCCTCGCCCTTCTGCTGGATCAGGTCGATTTCTTCGGATTTAAGCGCCGGATGCAGTTCGGCGTCAAGCGTGCCTTGGATGCAGTGGTCGGGCCACAGCATCTGCGGTTTGCCGGACAGTTCGCCCATTTCGAAGGGGGCGGCACCCGGATGGGCGGAGGCGAAGCTGCCGTGACCGGGCGGGTGCCAGTCCTGGGAGGCGACGATCAGGTCGTATTTGCCGCTGTCGATCAGCCTGTTTGCGACAGGAACGACCTTGTCCCCGTCCGGCACCGGCAGGTTTCCACCCGGACAGAAGCCATTCTGGATATCGACGAGCAGCAGCGCTTTCATCAAGGCCAATCCCTTCGCGTTATGGCGATGCTAATGCCAAATGCACCGAATGCATCACTAGTGAATTCCCGCAAGCCCGCATGCAAGCGTTAATTCTGTCACTGTTGGTAGCAGTCGGCGGAAAAAGAATTCGCTAATGCAACCAATGCGATAGGGTGCGGTTGCGTCCCAGAAATCCGGCAAAGAGCCGGCCTTGCCGGACGCCCCGATTTCTGCCTTTCTTGCCTCAGCAGCAAGCCGAGAGCGAGACCATGTCCGAACCCCAGACAGATGAAAAAATCGATGCAACCTTCCGCAACGGATCGTTAACGGCAACCGGAATCATTCTTGGTTTCTCGCTCAACTTCATCAGTCTGTGGGTTTCCAACCCGAATGACTGGAGCCGCGTCGATCTGCTGCCGATGGTATTTCTGACCGTCGGCATCGCCATTCAGGTGAAGGTGTTTGCCGATCTTTTGGCGCGAGACTCGCTGCTCGCCGTCAAATACGACCGAGCCCGCCGGCTGTTCCTGATCGGATTGTCGATTGTTGCCATCGGAATGGGGATCGCGCTGCTGAACGACATCCTCGGGCTCAGCAGTATGCGGATGTTCGGGTGACTGTCCTGCAATATCTTCGCGCGGTCAGACACGCTCGACGAAACCGTCCAGCACCCGCTTCTGCCCCGCCCGGTCGAAGTCGATCGTCAGCTTGTTGCCTTCGATGCCGGTAATGTTGCCGTTGCCGAATTTCATATGGAATACGCGATCGCCGAGGGTGAAGCGCGATGGCTCCGACGAGGTCGACTTTGCGACCAGTTCGCCTTCAATCGTGCGTCCCTTCGGGCCGCTTTCGCCATAGCCGATGCGTTCGACGGCGTGGCCGGAGCGAGTGCCCCAGTTGTCCCGTGTGGCGTCGGTCCTGTTGGCCTGGGCGCGTTTCCAGCCGGGCGTGGAGTAGGAGTTGGCAAAGGGTTCGGCCTTGTCGAAGCGGGACTGGCCGTAGCCGCCGCGGCCGTAACCGCCGTAGCTCTGCTCCATCTCGGCGACCTCGACATGGGTTTCCGGCAGCTCGTCAAGGAAACGCGAGGGCAGCGTCGATTGCCAGAGGCCGTGGATGCGGCGGTTGGAGACAAACCAGATATGGCAGCGCCGCTTGGCGCGGGTAATGCCGACATAAGCCAGCCGTCGTTCTTCCTCCAGACCGGCGCGGCCGCTCTCATCCAGCGAGCGCTGGTGGGGGAAGAGGCCTTCCTCCCAGCCGGGGAGGAAGACGGTATCGAATTCCAGGCCCTTGGCCGAATGCAGCGTCATGATCGAGACGGCGTCGAGGTTTTCGTTGGTTTCTGCATCCATGACGAGGGAGACGTGCTCGAGGAAACCGCGCATCGACTCGAAGCTCTCCATCGAGCGGATCAGTTCTTTCAGGTTTTCGAGGCGGCCCGGCGCTTCGGCGCTCTTGTCGTTTTTCCACATATCGGTATAGCCGGACTCTTCGAGGATTTGCTCGGCAAGTTCGGTGTGCGGCGTATTTTCAAGCAGTTCCTGCCATCGGCGGAAAGATTGAATCACGTCGAAGAGGGCTTTGCGCGCCTTCGGCTTCAACTCATCCGTCTCGATCATGTCGGCGGCTGCCGCCAGCATCGGGATGTCGCGGGCACGCGCGTAGTCGTGCAGGGCGCGTACTGTCGTGTCGCCGAGGCCGCGCTTCGGCGTGTTGATGATGCGCTCGAAGGCAAGGTCGTCGGCCGGCTGCGCGACCAGGCGGAAATAGGCCATGGCGTCGCGGATTTCCAGGCGCTCGTAGAAACGCGGGCCGCCAATGACACGATAGTTGAGGCCGAGGGTGACGAAGCGGTCTTCGAACTCGCGCATCTGGAAGGAAGCGCGCACAAGGATCGCCATGTCGTTCAGCAGATGCTTGCCCCGCTGGAGCTGCTCGATCTCTTCGCCGATGGCGCGGGCTTCCTCCTCCGAATCCCAGGAGGCGTGGACCTGTACCTTGACGTCGTCGGGATCGGCGCGGTCAGTGAACAGCGTCTTTCCCAGGCGGCCTTCATTATGGGCGATCAGATGGGCGGCGGCACCGAGGATATGTTCGGTCGAGCGGTAATTGCGTTCGAGCTTGATTACCTTAGCGCCAGGGAAATCCTTCTCGAAGCGCAGGATATTGTCGACCTCGGCGCCGCGCCAACCGTAGATCGACTGGTCGTCGTCGCCGACGCAGCAGACATTCTGCGGCTCCCCCTTGCTGCGCTGGGCCAGCAGCCTCAGCCACATGTACTGGGCGGTGTTGGTGTCCTGATATTCGTCGACGAGGGTATAACGGAAGCGGCCGTGATATTCCTTCAGAAGATCCGGATTCTTGCGGAAGATCGCGATCGGATGCATTAGCAGATCGCCGAAATCGCAGGCGTTGAGCGTCGACAGGCGCGCCTGATAGGCGAAGTAGAGATCGCGACCGCGGCCATTGGCGAAGGCGCGCGCGTCGCCTTCGGGAATATCGGCCGGGCCGAGACCCTTGTTCTTCCAGGTGTCGATCATGCCGGCGAACTGCTTGGCCGGCCAGCGTTTGTCATCGAGTCCCTCGGCCTGGATCAGCTGCTTGATCAGACGGACGACGTCATCGGTGTCGAGAATGGTGAAATCGGAACTTAGGCCAACCAGCTCGGCATGGCGGCGTAGCAATTTGACGCCGATCGAATGGAACGTGCCGAGCCAGGGCATGCCTTCGACGGCGCCGCCGACGAGCAGGGCGATGCGCTCCTTCATCTCGCGCGCGGCCTTGTTGGTGAAGGTGACGGCGAGAATCTGCGAGGGGAAGGCGCGGCCAGTGTTGAGGATGTGGGCGATGCGCGTGGTCAGCACCCGTGTCTTGCCGGTGCCGGCGCCGGCAAGGACGAGAACCGGCCCTTCCAGGGTTTCCACGGCTTCCGTCTGTTCGGGATTAAGGCCTGCGAGGTAATCCGGTCGCTTGCCGCCGTCGCGTGCCGCCATGGCGCGGGCGGCGATACCGGCTGGCGCCCTTTCGGCGGATGCGGCAGACGGCTGCGGCTTGCGCGCCATCTCGCTCGGCTCTTCGTCGAAGAAGGGAATATCGTCGAAACTATTGCTCATGGCGCGTAATGTAGTGATTCGGGAGGGAAAGACCAGAAAAGATGTTCTGCTTTCATTCTTGAACCACCGCTATTGCAGACCGATCGGGCGGCAGGGCCGCCGCTGGGTGTGACTGCGATCGCCGTACGGACGCGCAGCAAAAAAATCCGAGCCTCGCCTGTCGGAACCAAGGCCGACGAGACGTCCTTGGGGCATCGGACAGGAGTCCGGCAGCCCTAGCCAACAGGAAGCTATCTATGCCGAAGGTCGTTTCAAATCTCTGGTTCGCGGAGCAAGCGCGCGAAGCCGTCGAATTCTACGTATCGGTCATTCCGGATTCCAGGATCGGCCACACCACCATATTGCCGGCGGAAACGCCGAGTGGACCTCCGGGCAGCGTCGAACTGATCGAATTCACGCTGGGCGATCAAGCCTTCCTGGCGATGAAGGCCGGCCCGCTCGACAGCTTCAACCATTCTTTTTCGATTGCAGTTCTTCTGGAAGGCCAGGCCGAGATCGACCGGATATGGGACGCCTTCCTCGCCAATGGCGGCACGCCGGAGGCTTGCGGCTGGCTGAGGGACCGGTGGGGCCTTTCCTGGCAGATCGTGCCGCGGGTCCTTTCCGAGATGATCGCCGACAGCGATGAAGAGCGGGCCAAGCGCGTCACCGAGGTGATGCTCGGCATGGTCAAGATTGATCTTGCCGCGCTGGAGAGGGCGTTCAACGGCTGAGGCCGTTGGAGGCGCGATTAGGAATCGGGCGCGTGATCGCCACGCGCCTTTCCCCTGAAATTTACCGAATTTACTGGCGGCGTACCGGCGTCCGCTCGATCGAGGCTGCCCTTATCGGCTGCCGATCGCTGTGTTCTCGCATTCTCGAATCACGGGCGCCATTGCACACCTTTTTGACATTCATGTCACGTCGCTAAATGTGCTGATATCGCAATAGGCCTTTTTTCAACTACAATATGAAACAGTTTCGTAGAGTAAAAAATTACCGGTGCATGCAATTTTTTGTGCATTGCTTCAAACCGCCGGTGAGCGTCGAATATACCTACGAAACTATTGATTCTTAGGAACGCCGTGGCCATCTCGATGGTTATACGGCTTAGAGCCTGCGGCATAACCTTAATGGAGGTCCCATGCTGAGTGAATCCGTATTCGATGCGTTCACGCGCAGTTATGAAGCGCGACGCGAGGCCGACATGTCGGTTTCGGAATATCTCGACCTCTGTAAAAAAGAACCGATCGCCTATGCCAATGCGACGGAGCGCCTGCTCGCTGCGATCGGCGAGCCGCAAATGGTCGACACCGCCAGGGATGCGCGCCTCGGCAGGATCTTCATGAACCGGACCATACGGGTCTATCCAGCATTTGCCGGCTTTCACGGCATGGAAGAGACCATCGAACGCATTGTATCCTTCTTCCGGCACGCGGCGCAGGGGCTCGAGGAGCGCAAGCAAATCCTCTATCTGCTCGGCCCGGTCGGCGGCGGCAAGTCGTCGCTCGCAGAGCGGCTGAAGCAGTTGATGGAAGTTCATCCGATCTACGTGCTGAAAGCGGGTGATGAGATCAGTCCTGTGTTCGAAAGCCCGCTCAACCTCTTCGATCCTGAGACAATGGGCTCGCTCCTCCAGGAGCAGTACGGCATTCCGCTGCGGCGCCTGAACGGGCTGATGAGCCCATGGTGCCTGAAGCGGCTCGACGACTTCGGCGGCGACATTTCCCAATTCCGCGTCGTCAGGATACAACCTTCGCGGCTGCGCCAGATCGCAATTGCCAAGACCGAACCTGGAGACGAGAACAATCAGGATATCTCGTCGCTGGTCGGCAAGGTCGACATACGCAAGCTGGAAACCTACTCCCAGAACGATCCCGATGCCTACAGCTATTCGGGCGGGCTCAACCGCGCCAACCAGGGCATTCTCGAATTCGTCGAGATGTTCAAGGCGCCGATCAAGATGCTGCATCCGCTGCTGACGGCGACGCAGGAAGGCAACTATATCGGCTCCGAAAATATCGGTGCCATACCCTTCTCCGGCATCGTCCTTGCGCATTCGAACGAGGCGGAGTGGCAAACCTTCAAGGCCAACAAGAACAACGAGGCCTTTATCGACCGTATCTGCGTCATCAAGGTGCCCTATTGCCTGCGGGTGACGGAAGAACAGAAGATCTACGAAAAGCTGATCGAGGGATCGGAATTGGCAGATGCGCCATGCGCCCCGGCAACGCTTGAAATGCTGGCTCGTTTTTCCGTTCTTTCCCGCCTGCGCAAGCATGAGAACTCGACCTTCTTCTCGAAGATGCGCACCTATGACGGCGAAAGCCTGAAGGAAAGCGATCCGCGCGCCCGCAGCGTCCAGGAATACCGCGATGCTGCCGGTATCGACGAAGGCATGGACGGGATCTCGACCCGCTTCGCCTTCAAAGTGCTCGCCTCCACCTTCAATCACGATACCACGGATATCGGCGCCGATCCCGTCCATCTGATGTATGTGCTGGAACAGGCGATCCGTCGCGAGCAATTTCCCGACGATGTCGAGAAGCGCTATCTGGAATTCATCAAGGCCGATCTTGCACCGCGCTACGCAGAGTTCATTGGCAATGAGATCCAGAAGGCCTATCTTGAATCCTATGCGGACTACGGACAGAATTTGTTCGACCGCTACGTAGATTATGCCGATGCCTGGATTGAAGATGTGGACTTCAAGGATCCCGATACCGGCCAGCTTCTCGACCGCGAGCTCCTCAATCAGGAGTTGACGAAAATCGAAAAGCCGGCGGGAATCGCCAATCCGAAGGATTTCCGCAACGAAATCGTCAAGTTCTCACTGAGATCGCGGGCAGCCAACGGCGGAAAAAATCCGTCATGGACGAGCTACGAGAAGATCCGGGAAGTCATCGAGAAGCGTATGTTCTCGCAGGTGGAAGATCTTTTGCCGGTCATTTCCTTCGGATCGAAGAAGGATTCGGAAACCGAAAAGAAGCACAGCGAATTCGTCTCGCGCATGGCCGCGCGAGGTTACACCGAGCGGCAGGTTCGGCGCCTTGTCGAGTGGTACATGCGCGTCAAACAGGCAAGTTAATGCGGAGCCATTATGCACATTGTCGACCGGCGGCTAAATCCGCGCGGTAAAAGTCTGGAAAATCGTCAGCGTTTCCTTCGACGCATGAAGGGAGCCGTGCAGCAGGCGGTCAAACGCTCTCTGCAAAACCGAAACATTCGAGACGTGCTCGACGGAGGGGAGATCAGCCTGCCGATCGATGGAATGGCCGAACCAAGCTTTCGAAAGGGTGAAGGCGGCATCGCCGATCACATCCTGCCCGGAAACCGGGCCTTCGTCGAAGGCGACATCATTCCGCGGCCGCCGGGCAGGAGGGGTGGAAAACCAAAGGATGCGGGCGAGGGCGATGGCGAGGACGGCTTCCGTTTCGTGCTGACGCGGGAGGAATTTCTCGATGTGTTCCTTGACGATCTCGAACTGCCCGACCTTGCCAAGCGGCGGCTAGCGGAAACCGAGGAGGAAACTCCGTTTCGAGCCGGCTATTCCGTCTCGGGATCGCCCTCCAACATCGCCGTCGGCCGCACGACAAAACTTGCGATGATGCGCCGCGTCGCGCTGGGACGCCCACGCCGCGAAGAAATCGAAGTGCTGCACCGGCAGATCGAGGAATGCGAAGACGACGAGAGCCGTCTGGCGCTTGAGGCAAAGCTCAAATTGCTGACGGAGAAAAGCCGGCGCATTCCCTATATCGATCCGCTCGACGTTCGGTATCGCCGCTTCGAAAACGAGCCGAAGCCTGTGGCGAAAGCGGTGATGTTCTGCCTGATGGACGTCTCCGGCTCCATGTCGGAGCACATGAAGGACCTTGCGAAGCGGTTCTACCTGCTGCTCTACCTCTTCCTGTCGAAGCGTTACAAGAAGGTGGAAATCGTCTTCATCCGCCATACCGACAGGGCAGAGGAAGTCGACGAGGAAACCTTCTTCTACGGCCCGGCAACGGGCGGCACGCTGGTCTCCAGCGCGCTAGCTGCGATGCGCGGGATCATCGCGGCGCGGTTCGATCCGGCCGAGTGGAATATTTATGGCGCCCAGGCATCGGACGGCGACAACGCCCATTCCGACGGAAACCTGACAGGGCAGTTGCTGCGCGAGATTTTGCCGCTGTGCCAGTATTTTGCCTATATTGAAGTCGGCGAGGAAGGAGGCGACTCTTCAGTATCGCGATCGCCTCTCTGGATGCTCTATGACGGGATCCGTTCCGAACCGCTGCCGCTTTCAATGCGCAAAGTTTGCCGGCGGAGCGAAATATTCCCTGTTTTCCACGATCTCTTCCAGAAACGTGACGCACAGTCGAAGGTGACGCCATGACCACCACGGTGAGACCAAGGGAGCGGCTCTTGTTCGAGGGGGCCGACTGGGACTTTGCAACGCTGCAGCGCATCCACGATGCGTGCGAGGAGATCGCGCTCGGTGAACTCGGCCTCGATGTCTATCCGAACCAGATTGAAGTTATCACCTCGGAGCAGATGCTGGATGCCTATTCCTCAACCGGCATGCCGCTCTTTTACCGCCATTGGTCCTTCGGAAAACACTTCGCCCATCACGAAACCTTCTACCGCCGCGGGATGCGCGACCTGGCCTACGAGATCGTCATCAACAGCTCTCCCTGCATCTCCTATCTGATGGAGGAAAACACGGCGACGATGCAGACGCTCGTCATCGCCCATGCGGCCTTCGGCCACAATCACTTCTTCAAGAACAACTATCTCTTCAAGCTCTGGACCGATGCCGAGGGAATTCTCGATTACCTCGATTTCGCCAAGGGTTATATCACCCGCTGCGAAGAGCGTTATGGTGAGACGGCCGTCGAAAGAACGCTCGACGCGGCGCATGCACTGATGTCGCATGGCGTGCATCGATATGCCGGCAAGACCACCATCGACCTTCGCCAGGAGGAGAAGCGGCAGCAGGAGCGCCGCGCCCACGAGGAGCAGATGTTCAACGATCTGTGGCGCACGGTTCCCGTCGGCAAGGCGAAAAAGGCGGGTGACGTCGGCCTGGAAAAGCGCCGTGCCGCGCTCGGTCTCCCGCAGGACAACATATTATATTTTCTTGAAAAATCGGCGCCGCGGCTGCAGCCGTGGCAGCGCGAGATTCTTCGCATCGTCCGCCATGTCGCGCAATATTTCCATCCGCAGCGGCAGACCAAGGTCATGAATGAAGGAACCGCCACCTTCGTCCATTATCGGATCATGAACCGGCTTCACGAGCGGGGGCAGATCAGTGATGGGAACTTCCTCGAATTTCTGAGGTCTCACGCCAATGTCGTCTTCCAGCCGAGCTACGACGATCGGCGGTTTTCGGGTTTTAATCCCTATGCACTTGGTTTTGCGATGATGCAGGATATCGAGAGGATCGTCACCAAGCCGACGGAGGAGGACCGCGCGTGGTTCCCCGATATCGCCGGCCGCGGCGATGCGATGGCAGTCCTACGCGACGTCTGGGCCAATTACCGCGACGAAAGTTTCATCAGCCAGTTCCTGAGCCCGAACCTCATCAGGCAGCTGCGCCTGTTTCACCTGTACGACGATCCGGAACAGGCCGAGGGTGTGCTGGTTTCGGCGATCCACAATGAGCGGGGCTACCTGCGCATCCGCCGCCAGCTCTCCCGCGAATATGATATCGGCTGGACCGATCCGGCCATCGACATCGTTGATGTCGACCTCGCCGGCGATCGCCGGCTGCTGCTGCAGCATATCGTCATGAACGGCTGCTATCTTCAGGAAAACGACACGAAGCTCGTCCTGCAACATCTCGCCGATCTCTGGGGCTACGACGTCTTGCTCCAGGAAATCGACGGTTCGAGCACCGTCGCCAGGGAACATACGGCGAGCCCACGCAAGATCGGTCAGTAATCCCTGGGCAGGAATGATTTGCCGCCGATGCAGTCGCGACCGCGGCGATCGTCGTTACGCGTGAGAAGGACTTGCGCGTATTTCAGCGCCTTCAAGAGGCAAGGACGGGGCGAGCGCAAGCCGCCGAATCTTTCGCTCCTGAAAGGGCGCTGATCCGCAATTATCGGTGGCAACAAGGGCCAAGCCTTCGTAATCTGCCGCCGCTGCGATCGCTTTATCGATCTTATTCAAACGGATTCAGCCTCTGCAGCGAAGCTTCCGGATCGGATGGTGCGGAGACGAGGGACCATGGATGAAACGCGGCGAAAGCTGACGACGATCTTTTGTGCTGACGTGCAGGATTATACGCGGCTGATGGGAGCCGACGAGGAGGGGACGCTTGCGACGCTGAAGCGCTGCCGGGAGGCGATGGGCCGGCTGATCGAAAGCCATGGCGGCCGTGTCGTCAACACTTGGGGCGATGGGCTGATCGCCGATTTCCCGAGCGTGGTCGAGGCCGTGCGTGCAGCCGTCGACACGCAGAACGAACTTGCCGGCTTCAACGCCCGCCGCCCGGACGACGGGCGCATGCTCTTCCGTATCGGCATCAATCTCGGCGATGTGATCGTCGAGGGCGACGACATCTATGGCGACGGCGTCAACATCGCCGCGCGGTTGCAGGCTTCGGCCGCGCCGGGCGGAATCGTCATATCGAGCACGGTCTACGACCAGGTTCGTAACAAGGTGGCGGTCGGTTTCGAGTTTCTCGGGCCGCTGATGGTCAAGAATGTCCAGGAAGGTGTGCCAAGCTATGCGGTGAGGATCGGCGACGGAAGCAACGAGGCGCCGTCTGCCGAGCGATCTGCCGCTGCCCGGCCATCGCCCGCACTCACGGTCACGGAGGAGGCAAGGCCGGCACCCGGCGGACGGAGGCTGTTTGCCGTGCTCGGCGTCATCGCCGCCGTGCTGATCGGTATCAATCTTTTGTCGTGGCAGGGCGTTTTCTGGGCGCGCTTTCCCGTCCTTGCGCTCGCCGTCGTGGCGGCGCTGGCCTGGAACCGTGGCCAGGCCCTCTTCGATCGTAAGCTCGCGGCGCTGGCGATCGTGGCACTCGGCATCATCGGCATCAACCTCTTCACCTGGGAAGGACGCTTCTGGGCGGTGTGGCCGGTGCTGGGCCTGGCGGCGGTGCTGGGTCTGCGGTGGTCAATGCGTCGGTAGACATTTACGGGTCCTGGTTTGCCGAGCAATTTTGCCTCGAAACCGGCTTCGTCAAGACGTTTGCGAGCTTCGTTCAAGCAAAAGTGAGCGCTCGGGTTATTTCCATTCTTTGCTGATATTACAAATCGGTAATGCCGGGTGCTTATGCTTGCCGTTAAGCTGTAAACGCGCGATATTGTCGCATCAACAGGGGTTCTTGATCCCTGGGGGGACTTCGATCCCGCAGCGCCTCTTTCGACCGACCCTGGTCCAACCTCGAGTCCCTCCGGAGACGTGAATGGCCTTTTGGAAGCAGTTCATACTTTCGCTCATCGTCATCATTGCCGGCTTTGCCGCATGGGTTTTCTTTGTGCCTGGTGCCGGCGATATGATGCGCGATGCAGGCATTCCAGAGAACCTCGTTTCCAAGATCGCGCCCAAAACTCCTGAGACGGCCAATGCCGATGCTTTTGCCCGTGCAGAGGTGCAGCTGCACGGGCAAGGTCAATGGCAAGGACAGAACCGCCGTAGTGGCGGCGGGCGCAATAGCGCGATTCTCGTCGCGACCGAGGCTGTCGTCCAGGGCGTCGTCAACGATCGGCTGAACGCCATCGGCACGGGTGACGCGATCCGTTCGGTCGCGGTGACGCCGCAGGCATCCGGGACTATTCGCGAGATTCTCATCAAGTCGGGCGACATGGTGAAGGCCGGCCAGGTGATCGCCAAGCTCGACAGCGAGGAGCAGGTGATCGCCCGCGGCCAGGCGGATGTGGCGGTTAGGGCCGCCGTGGAAAAATCCAATCTCTATCACAACATCAAGTCCAGCGTGTCGCGCATGGACGTCTTCGATTCCGAGATCGCCGAACAGGGTGCCCGCCTGCAGCTCCAGGCCGCCGAGCTCAACCTCGCCCGGCGCAATATCATCGCGCCGATCGACGGCATCGTCGGCATCGTGCCGGTCAATATCGGCGACAACGTCACGACGACGACGCCGATCGTCACCCTCGACGACCGTTCGGAGATCCTCGTCGATTTCTGGGTGCCGGAGCGCTTCTCCAATACGGTTGCGGTCGGCCAGCCGGTCGAGGCGATGTCGGTCGCAAAGCCGGGGCAGGTGTTCTCGGGGGTGATCGAGGCCGTCGACAACCGCGTCGATGCGGCGAGCCGCACGCTGCGCCTGCGCGCCCGGATCGACAACTCGTCGGACGAGCTGCGCGCCGGCATGTCCTTCAGCGTCAGCATGAAATTCCCCGGCGACAAATATCCGGCGGTCGATCCGCAGTCCGTGCAGTGGGATTCGCAAGGCTCCTTCGTCTGGCAAGTGGCCGATGACAAGTCACACAAGGTGCGGGTCAGCATCGTGCAGCGCAATCCCGACTTCATTCTCGTCAAGGCCGACCTCAAGGATGGCGACAAGATCGTGACGCAGGGTCTGCAGCGGGTGCGTGAGGGCGGGGCGGTGCGTGTTTCCGCCGATGTCGCCGCGAACGGGGAGGTCGCGACCGAATGAGCGTGACTGAGATTGATCAGGGCGGATCGTCGGGCAAGCAGAGCTTCACCGCGCTTTTCGTTCGCCGGCCGATTCTGGCGCTGGTGTTCAACACGCTGATGGTCGTCGCCGGCCTTGCGGCCTATGTCGGCGTCGAGGTCCGCGAGCTGCCGGATGTCGATCGTCCCGTCGTCACCGTGCGCACCACTTTCGACGGCGCATCGCCGCAGACGATCGACCAGGAACTGACCAAGGTGATCGAGGGCGCGGTCGCCCGCGTCAGCGGCCTGAAATCGATCTCGTCGACCTCTTCATTCGGCCAGAGCCGGGTGACGCTCGAATTTTCCGATGCGATCGATCTCGCAGTCGCCGCCAACGACGTGCGCGACGCGATCGGCCGCATCACCCAGAACCTTCCCGACGAGGCGGACGCGCCACAGATTGTCAAGGCGGATTCGGACTCCTCGGCGATCATGCGCCTAGCCGTCACCTCCACCAAGCTCAACATGGACGACCTGACGCAGCTCGTCGAGAACGAGGTGATCGATCGATTGGCCTCCGTCGACGGCGTGGCCGATGTCGAGGAATATGGCGATCAGGAGAAGGTTTTCCGTGTCGATGTCGACCAGGGCGCGCTGGCAAGCCGCGGACTGACGATCGGCGATCTGACGAAGGCACTCGACAATGCCGCGCTCGATGTGCCGGCCGGCTCGCTGAAGAGCACGACGCAGGATATCGTCGTGCGGGCCACCGCCAACCTGCAGACGCCGGCCGATTTTTCCAACGTTATGCTGCAGGACCGCGTCCGGCTGGGCGACGTCGCGACGGTGACGCTTGGGCCCCGCGACGGGGATACTACGCTGCGTTCCAACGGCAAGCCCGGCATTGGCCTCGGCATCATCCGCCAGGCGCAGTCGAACACGCTGAACATCTCGACCGGCATCAAGGCCGCCGTCGAGCAATTGTCGAAGACGCTGCCCGAGGGAACGACGATCGCAATCACCAGCGACGACGCCGTCTTCATCCAGGGCGCGATCCATGAGGTGGTGCTGGCATTGGTGCTTGCCGCCGTCATCGTCACCGCCGTCATCTATCTCTTCCTGCGCGATTGGCGGGCGACGCTGATCCCGGCGGTCAGCATGCCGGTGGCGCTGATCGGGACGCTGGCGGCGATCTACATGGTCGGCTTCTCGATCAACATTCTGACGCTGCTCGCCATCGTGCTGGCGACCGGCCTCGTCGTCGACGACGCGATCGTAGTGCTCGAAAACATCGTGCGCCGGCGGGCCGAGGGCATGGGGCCGCGGGCGGCGGCCGTGCTCGGCACGCGCGAGGTGTTCTTCGCCGTCGTCGCCACGACCGCGACGCTGGCGGCGGTGTTCATTCCGCTCTCCTTCCTGCCGGGTCAGGTCGGCGGCCTGTTCCGCGAATTCGGCTTCGTGCTCGCCTTCTCGGTCGGGCTGTCGTCGATCGTGGCGCTGACGCTGTGTCCGATGCTCGCTTCGCGCATGCTGACGAGGCCGATGATTGAGGATCACGGTGCGCTCGGCCGCTTCGGCGGGGCGCTCGCCCGTCTCTATAAATGGGCGCTGCATGGCTGTCTGAACGCGCCCGTGGTCGTAATGCTGTTCTCGGTGATCTTTGCCGGTGCAGCGGTCATCGCCTTTTCCACGGTCAAGAGCGAGCTGACGCCGGAAGAGGACCGGTCGATGGTGATGATGCGGCTGACGACGCCGCAGGGATCGAGCCTCGAATATACCCGCGACAAGATGCAGCTCGTCGAGGAATATCTGCAGCCGCTGGTCGACGGCGGCGACATCCGCAACGTCTTCTCGATCTCCGGCCAGGGCGGCTCGCTGAACAGCGGTTTCATGGTGCTGACCCTTGCCCCTTGGGGTGAACGCCACCGGACTCAGGCCGAGATCGTCGCCGACATCAACCAGGCGGCGGCGAAGGTGCCGGCGCTGCGCGGCAACGCGATCTCCTCCAATAGCCTGCGTATCCGCGGCGCCGGCAGCGGCGTGCAGATGGCGCTGGTCGGCAATGATCATGCGGCGCTGACGGCGGCTGCCGCCAAGCTGGTGCAGGCTCTCGAAGCCACCGGCCAATATGATACGCCGCGCCTGACCAACGAACCGAGCCAGGCGCAGGTGTCGGTGGCGATCGACCGCGAGCGTGCCTCGGATCTCGGCATTGACATCACCGGGCTTTCGACGGCGATTCAGTCGCTGCTCGAAGGACGCTCGGTGGTCGACGTTTTCGTCGACGGCGAATCCTATCCTGTGCTTCTGACCTCGACGACGCGGCCGATCGACGATCCGACCGACCTCGAAAACGTGTTCCTGAAGACCGGCGACGGCAAGATCGTGCCAATGTCGGTCATCGCCACGATGAAGGAGGGCTCGGTCGCGCCACAGCTCAACCGCGAGCAGCAGCTCGCCTCCGTGGCGATCACCGCTGGGCTGAAGAGAAACATGTCGCTCGGCGATGCCGTCAAGCAGGTGACCGAACTGGCCGAGCCGCTGCTGCCGCCGGGCGCGCGCCTGCTGCCGCTTGCCGAAGCTGCGACGCTGGAAGAGAACTCGAACGGCATGGCGCTGACCTTCGGCTTCGCCATCGTCATCATCTTCCTGGTACTGGCGGCGCAGTTCGAAAGCGTGCTGTCGTCGCTGATCATCATGTCGACGGTGCCGCTCGGCCTTGCCTGCGCCGTCTTCGCGCTGGTTATCACCGGCTCCAGCCTCAACATCTACAGCCAGATCGGCCTGGTGCTGCTCGTCGGCGTCATGGCGAAGAACGGCATTCTGATCGTCGAATTCGCCAACCAGCTGCGCGACCGGGGCGAGGACGTGCGCGCGTCGATCGAGAAAGCCTGCGCGCTACGCCTGCGCCCCGTCATGATGACGATGATCGCCACCATTCTTGGCGGTGTGCCGCTGGTCTTTGCCCATGGCGCCGGTGCGGAAGCGCGCGTGGCGCTCGGCTGGGTGATCGTCGGCGGCCTCGGCTTCGCGACGCTGGTGACGCTGTTCATCACCCCGGTCGCCTATCTGCTGCTCGCTCGTTTTGCCAAGCCGCACGCCCATGAAGAAGCGCGCCTGCACGAGGAGATGGCGATCGCCACCCGGCCTCGCGCCGCACCAGATGAAGAGCAACTGCAAGCCGCAGAATGAGGCTTGCATCAGACTGAATCCCCCGCCGGGTTCCCATTCAAGGGGGTTTCTTATGGCATATCAAGCCTTGCCAAATAAGATAAATTTCGTCTGAAGATTAGCCGTTTGTTAAGCACAAGCGGCAATGATCGTGACCAGGAACCAACTGGTCTTCTCCGTTTCTCGAAGGCCGCAACGCGCTGGATTCAGCGACCCCGGACATGAGTGTCCGCGCGGACGGTTCATTCCTGGTTCAGTTGCGTTCTGTTGTGTTTTTGGAGTTTATTCCCGTGAGTATTTATCAGCGCGTCTCCGTCGATGCGGCGCTCCATGTGCTGCGCGATATCAACCGCAATATGACCGTCACGCAGAACCACATCACGACGGGCATGCGTGTCGCAAAAGCGGCCGACAATGCGGTTTACTGGTCGATCGCCACCACAGCACGGACCGACAACAAGGCGATTTCGGCTGTCCAGGATGCGCTCGGCATGGCGGCGGCGACGATGGGCACCGCCTATACCGGCGTCCAGAACGTCGTCGACCTCGTGTCAGAAATCAAGGCGAAGCTGGTCGCCGCGACCGAGGACGGGGTCGACAAGACGAAGATCAACGAAGAACTCACGCAACTGCAGGAGCAACTGCGTAGCGTTTCCGAATCGGCGACCTTCAACAGCGACAACTGGGTCGTCCTCAACAACGACGCCACGCCGACGCAACCGCGGCAAATTCCGGCCTCCTTTATCCGCAATGGCGACGGCACGATTTCAGTCGGCATGCTGAGCTACCATATCGACAATACGCCGGTTGGAGCCACGAGCTCCAAGGATGCGCGCTATCTCATCGATGACCGGGCGACCGGCTCCGGCGAATACGGCGTACTGACCTCGGCTCATTTCGCCAGCGAGCTCGGGACCTCGCAGAATTATGTGCTGATGACCAGCAAGAACGGCACCACTGCCGGGCAGGTCGTCATTTCGCTATCAGCGGCGACGACGCAGGGGCAGATCGGCGAGATGATAAGTGTCGTCGATGCGGCGCTGACGCAGCTGACGACGGTGGGCTCGGCCTTCGGCGCGCTGGAAAAACGCATCGAACTGCAAAACGACTTCGCCGCAAAACTGCACGACAACATCACCGCTGGCATCGGCCGGCTGGTCGATGCCGACATGGAGGAGGAGGCCAGCAAGCTCAAGGCATTACAGACGCAGCAGCAGCTCGGCTTGCAGTCGCTGAACATCGCCAACGCGACCTACGATACGGTGCGGCAGCTGTTCCAGAATTTCTAAGAGGTGAGATCACCCAGCCACCCGCCCCCGCGGTTCGAGACGCTCCGGGCTTCCTTACCATGAGGGCTGATCGTCGCGACTGCTGCCCGTCAGCCTGATCGAGTTGCTAAAACTGGTGATATTCGCGCATTCAAGCAACATGGCTGCTATTTCGGCGCCTGAAATTCCCCTATCAAGGGAACCTCTTCATTTTCTTGCCGTAATCCTTGCCTTTTGCTCGCATCAGCTTTGAACGGAGACCGTCCTGTCCATGATCAAGAAATTCATACTTCTGGCTGTCGCAGCAAGCTATCTCAGCGCCTGCACGACGACCGATCCCTATACCGGTGAACAGAAGGTTTCCAATACGGCGGGCGGCGCGGCGCTCGGTGCGCTCGGCGGCGCTCTCGTTGGTGTCGCCGTCGGCGGCGGCGGGCACGGCAAGCGCAATGCGGCGCTCATCGGCGCCGGCATCGGCGCTCTCGCCGGCGGTGCGATCGGCAATTATATGGACCAGCAGGAAGCAGAGCTTCGTGCCCAGCTCGAAGGTACCGGCATTTCGGTGACCCGCAACGGCGACAACATCATTCTCAACATGCCGTCGAACATCACCTTCGACGTCGACCAGGATGCGGTAAAGCCGGGCTTCTATCCGACGCTGAATTCGGTTGCGATCGTGCTGCGCAAGTTCAACCGCACGCTGATCGACGTCAACGGCCATACGGATTCGACCGGCAGCCTGCAGCACAATCAGGATCTGTCGCAGCGCCGTGCGCTTTCGGTTGCCGATTATCTCAGCGGCCAGGGCATCGACCAGCGCCGCGTATCCGCCGTCGGCTTTGGCCCCTCGCAGCCGGTCGCCTCCAATGCAAGCGAGGCGGGCCGCGCCCAGAACCGCCGCGTCGAAATCCAGATCGCGCCGATCACCCAGGGCTGAGCCTGTTTCGACAGAGTATACGAAAGGCCGGGTCGCTCCCGGCCTTTTTCTGTTAAAGCGTCAAGGTGTTTACGTCGTTGCTTTGTTCGTATCTTGTCCAGGCCCGCTGACATGTGTTCAATGTTGCATCGTCGCGCCCTTGGTGACCTTATCAACGATCTTCTTTTCGGCGCGCAGCGCGATGCCGACGACCTTGGCATCGTCGGGCGCATATTCGGCGAAGACGGCGCGATTGGCGGCGTCGTGACCGGTCGCGAACATCTCCTCGATAAAGAGCGAGGCGGTGACATCCCGTTCCAGCGCGCGGCGGTGGATTGTCGACATCGTCGCCTCGTCGGCGGAAAGCACGATGATCGGCTGGATCGACAAGGGGTTGTAGATGTTGCCGGCACGGTCGCGGTAGGGCTCGCCGATGATCTCGGGATGCCCGCCGGCAACGCCGGTCATCAGGAAGGCGGTGACATTCAGCTTCTGCCAGGCGGCAAGATTGTTTCGCAGGACGACGGCGATTTTGGTATCAAACATCAGACAGTCTTTCACCTCTGCATGGAATAGGAGTATCGAGGGCATTGAGCCAGGATCTACATCCGCAGGTCTTCGAAGGTCTTGAACGTTTGTGCACCGGGCCATCCGGCAACGGCATTCTGACCGGGCCCGCCTTTCCCGGCATCGAGCGCATCGGCGCGCAATTCTCCGGCAATGCCTTCGAGCCGCACCGCCACGACACCTATGCACTCGGCGTCACCGTGAAAGGCGTGCAGACCTTTCGTTATCGCGGAGAGCGGCGGTTCAGCCTGCCGGGACAGGTGATCGTGCTGCACCCCGACGAGGAACACGACGGCGGGGCGGGAACTGAGGACGGGCTGCAATACCGTATGCTTTATTTGGAGCCGGCGCTGCTGCTCGAATGCCTGGAGGCGGAAGGCCTTGGCCTGCCGTTCGTCGATGAACCGGTCATCAGCGATCCGGCGCTGGCAGGCGTGCTGCTTGCCGCGCTCGGCGAACTCGACCGCGAACTGGACGAGCTCTTCGTCGATGATTTCGTGTCGCGGGTGACGGGCGGCTTGTCGCGGCACGCGCGCTTGCCGCGCCGGCCGCTCGGAGCGATCGCCTGGCGGCAGACACGGGCGGCGCGCGATTATCTTGAAGCGCATGCCACGCGGCCGGTTCATTCCGGCGAATTGGAAGCGGTCACCGGGCTCGATCGTTTTGCGCTGTCGCGGCACTTCCGAGCGGCATTCGCCACGAGCCCGCATCGCTACCTCCTGATGCGCCGGCTGCAGCAGGCCCGCGCCATGATCGGCGCGGGTGAGGGCATTTCGGATACGGCGGCGGCGACCGGCTTTGCCGACCAAAGCCATCTCAACCGCCACTTCAAGAAGGCCTACGGCATGACGCCCGGGCAGTGGGCGGCGCTGGCGCGCAATTCCGGCAGCTAGGCACAGGTTTATGTGTTGAGGCCTCTTCATACGGGACTTTCCGCAAGACCGGAGCGGCGGGCGATGAAACGGGCGAGCATCGGGCCGATCAGCAGGATGACAAGGAAACGGCCGGTTTGCATCGCCATCACGAAGGGCACGTCGACATCGCTGGAGGCGGCGATGATGGCGACGGAATCGGCGCCGCCGGGGCTGGTGGCGAGATAGGCGGTCAGCGGGTCGATTCCGGCGAAGACGTGAAGGGCGGCTGCCATGCCGCCGCAAAGCGCCATCAGCAGCACGATGCAAGCCGACACTCGCGGCAGGGCGCGCGCCACATGCGAGAGGATCGAGCGGGTGAAGCGCAAGCCGATGCTCCAGCCGACGAGCGCATAGGCGATGGCGAGCAGCCACATTGGCAGCTCGATCTTCAAGACGCCGACGCCTTGCAGGAAGGCGCCGAGAAAGAGCGGCACGATGATCATCCCGCCTTGGATGCGCAGGCGCCGCACGCTGTAGGCGCAGAGGGCGGCAAAGGCCATCGTCGCTGCAAGGGCAGGCCAGTCGACTTCGGGAAAGAGGATGAGCGGCGGCGGCTCGGCGCCGTCGGCTGCCACCCACAGGCGTGAAATCACCGAGGCGCCCACGGCGACGAAGACGACACGCAGATACTGCATGAAGGCGACGAGCCGGGCATCGGCGCCATAGGCTTCCGACATGATGACCATCGCCGAGGCGCCGCCCGGCGAGGAGCCCCAGACAGCAGTCGTTCCGGGCAGGACTTGCCAGCGCGTCAGGAGCCAACCGAGGCCGGTGGCGATGGCGATGACGGAGAAGATGAACAGCAGGAAGAGCGGCGCATCCTTCGCCATGGTGCCGAGAATGTCGGGGGTGATGGTACGCGCCATCATCAGGCCAACGAGCACCTGGCCGAGTTGCAGCGGCCAGAGCGGGACGCGAAGCTTTCCCTTGCCGACGGTCAGCGCCAGCGCGATGGCGGCCACCATCGGTCCGATCAGCAGCGAGGCGGGCAAGGCAAAGAGTTCGAGGAAGACGGTGAAGGCGGTCGAGAGCGAGAGCAGCAGCGCCCATTTGGGCAGGCCGGCATCACGCAGGAGGCGGCGTGCGTGGCTGATCGGCATGATTCCCCATGTCTTTCCTGGCCGGTGCCAAGCCCGGAGGCTGAAGGTCGAAGAAGCTCCGGCACGACGAAGAGAGGCCGGCTGCAAGGCCGGTCGGCGGCTTCGGTATAGGCGGGGACCGTGAGCGCGGTCAATTGCGAAATCGGGCTTGTCGGCCATCTCAGGTGCGAGTTTGATTCAAGTGGCCGGCTTAAGTCGCTGTTTTCATAAGGACGTTGTTCGATGCCTCAGAGCCGCACATGGCCGGCGAGAAAATCGAGCAAGGCGCGGACGCGCGCCGGCAGTGGTCCACCCTGGCCGATATAGACGGCGTAGAACTCCTCCAGATCACCGGGATTCGCCTCTTCGAGCACCGGCACCAGGCGACCGGCCTCGATATCGGCGCGCACGGTGAAGGCGGCCAGTCGGGCAAGGCCGGCACCCGACAGAGCGAGATGCCGCATGGCTTCGCCGTCTGCGACCTGAATGCCCGGAGTGATCGGGATCGTCACCGTCTCGCCGCTTTCCCGCATCGGCCAGCCCTCGATGGCGCGGGCATAGGAAAAGCCGATGCGGCAATGGCGACGGAGATCGGCGACCGTGTGCGGTTCGCCATGACGGCCGAGGTAATCAGGTGAGGCGACGATGATCTTGCCGGTGGCGCCGAGTTTGCGGGCGATCAGGCTGGAACTCTTCAACGGCCCGGCGCGGATCGCGACGTCGGCGCGCTCCTCCATCAGGTCGATCACCTTGTCGGTGTGGGCAATATCCAGCGTCACATAGGGATGAAGCGCCATGAAGGCAGGCACGAGCGGCGCCAGCACATGATTGCCGAAGGAGCCGCTGGTGTTGATGCGGATGCGGCCTGCCGCGTCCTCGCCGGATGAGGCCTGGCGTTCGGCCTCGGCGATATCGGCAAGGATGGCGATGCTGCGCTCGTAGAAGGCGCAGCCCTCCGGTGTCAGTTGCAGTCTGCGGGTGGAGCGGTTGACGAGGCGAACGCCGAGACGCGCCTCCAACCGGGCGACGAGCTTGCTGACGGCGGACGGCGTCATGCACCGCACCGTGGCGGCCGCGGAGAAGCCGCCGCGCTCGATGACGCTGACGAAGACTTCCATCTCGCCGGAGCGGTTAATATCCTGGCGGCCCATGATGAATTCAAATCACAAATACTTTGCTGAAGGTCAATCTATATCACCACACGGCCCGGGTCTATCTCTGGAGAAACACAGGAGACAGAGCCATGGAATCTAGAAATCTCGGCGCATCCGGCCTGAGGGTGCCGGTCTTGAGTTTTGGCGCCGGCACTTTCGGTGGCAGTGGGCCGCTGTTTGGCGCATGGGGCAATACCAATGCCGGGGAGGCGCGACGGCTCGTCGACATCTGTCTCGAAGCCGGCGTCAATCTTTTCGACACGGCGGACGTTTATTCGGCCGGCGCCTCCGAAGAAGTGCTCGGCCAGGCGATCCGCGGCCGGCGCGATGCCGTGCTGATCTCGACGAAGATGGCGTTGCCGACGGGCGAGGGACCGCAGGACTGGGGAACGTCGCGGGCGCGGCTGATCCGCGCGACCGAGCAGGCGCTGCGCCGGCTTGGGACCGACTATATCGACCTTCTGCAGCTTCACGCTTTCGACGCCTCAACACCGGTCGAGGAGGTGCTGTCGACACTCGACGGGCTCATCGCCTCCGGCAAGATCCGCTATATCGGCGTTTCCAATTTTGCCGGCTGGGAACTGATGAAGTCGCTCGCGACCGCCGAGCGCCACGGCCATCCGCGTTATGTCGCCCATCAGGTCTATTATTCGCTGGCGGGACGGGATTACGAATGGGAGCTGATGCCGCTCGGAGCCGACCAGGGTGTTGGCGCTCTCGTCTGGAGCCCGCTCGCCTGGGGGCGGCTGACCGGCAAGGTCCGCCGCGGTGAACCGCTGCCCGCGGCAAGCCGCCTGCACGAGACGGCGCAATACGGCCCGCCTGTCGACGACGAGAAGCTCTACGACATCGTCGAGGTGCTGGACGCCGTCGCAACGGAGACGGGCAAGACGGTGCCGCAGATCGCCATCAACTGGCTGCTCGGCCGGCCGACGGTGTCGAGCGTCATCATCGGCGCCCGCAACGAAGAGCAACTCAGGCAGAACCTCGGTGCCGTCGGCTGGAGCCTGTCGAAGGAGCACATCGAAAGGCTCGACGCAGTCAGCGCCGCGACGGCGCCCTATCCCTATTTCCCGTATCGACGGCAGGAGGGCTTCGCCCGGCTCAATCCGCCGATCGTCTGAGGTGTCGGACAAAGCGGACCGTCCTATGACAAAAGGGGAATGAAATCTTCTCCCATTCTTAGCTGGACAGCCGCTTTGACTTGCCCCATACCCAGCCTGCTGCATATCTCCTTAGATCGGAATCGATGTAAGATGAAATTATGCAGCAATTTTAAAGTTCTACAGCGTCCTTGTGCGTCCGAGCGGGCGGGAAGCGCTGGAGTCTGCGGGATGCGATCTCGTCTACGCGGCATGGCAGGGAGATCAAAGGGATGGCGCTGAAGGACGCAAAGGCCGGCACACGCAACGAGGCGGGCATTGCCGCTGTGCTCGACATTCTCAGGCAAAGCTTCGGCGAGCGCTTCCAGACTGGCCAATCCCTCCGTGAGCAGCATGCCCACACGACCACCTATATCCCGTCGCAGCTGCCAGACGGTGTGCTCTTTGCAGAGAGCGTCGAGGATGTGAAGATGGCGGTCAGGGTCTCGCGGCCCACAAGGTGCCGGTGATCGGCTTCGGCACCGGCTCTTCGCTGGAGGGACAGGTCAATGCCGCCAATGGCGGTATTTCGATCGATTTCAGCCGCATGAACCGCGTGCTCGAGGTCAATCCCGAGGATCTCGACTGCACGGTCGAGCCCGGTATCACCCGCGAGGCCCTGAATATCCACCTGCGCGATACCGGCCTCTTCTTCCCGATCGATCCCGGTGCCAATGCTTCGATCGGCGGCATGGCGTCGACACGGGCGTCGGGCACCAATGCCGTACGTTACGGGACGATGAAGGACAATGTGCTCGCCGTCACGGCGGTCACCGCCACCGGCGAGGAAATCCGTACGGCCCGGCGTGCCCGCAAGTCCTCGGCCGGCTACGACCTGACGCGGCTTTTCGTCGGCGCCGAAGGCACGCTCGGTATCCTGACCTCGGTGACGCTGCGCCTGCAAGCGATCCCGCAGAAAATAGCCGGCGGCGTCTGCGCCTTTCCAAGTATCAAGGCGGCCTGCGACGCCGTTATCATGACGATCCAGATGGGCATTCCGGTGGCTCGCATCGAGTTGCTCGATGCGGTGCAGATGCGGGCGTGCAACGCCTATTCCGGGCTTTCCTATGCCGAGAGCCCGACGCTGTTCCTCGAATTCCACGGCACTGACGAAACGGTGCCGCTGCAATCGGCAGCCTTTGGAGAGATCGCCACCGAATGCGGTGGCGGCGAATTCCTCTGGACCGCCAATGCCGAGGAGCGGACCAAACTCTGGAAGGCGCGCCACGATGCCTATTGGTCGGCCAGGGCTCTGGCTCCAGGGCTTGCCGCACTTTCGACGGATGTTTGTGTTCCGATATCGCGGCTTGCCGATTGCGTTTCCGAAACGCAGGCGGATATCGAGGAACACGGGCTGCTCGGCCCGATCGTCGGTCATGCCGGCGACGGGAACTTCCATGTGCTGCTGCTGTTCGACGACAAAAGCGCCGGAGACATAGCCAGGGCCGAAGGCTTTGTTGAGCGGCTCAACCGCCGGGCACTCGACATGGACGGGACATGCACCGGCGAACATGGAATCGGGCAGGGAAAGATGGCCTTTCTGGAGCAGGAGCTGGGAGGGACGGTGGATCTGATGCGACAGGTGAAGAAGGCGCTCGATCCGGACGGCATCTTCAATCCCGGCAAGATTTTCCATCACGGCTGAAAACGGAATATTCCCATGAACTTGGGCCTTGCCCCCGGCATGAATAGCGCTAGTGTCGGCAACAGAATCCCGAATGGAGAATCCTTGCATTGGTAGGCCGGTTCCTCGTCTTTCTGGGGGGAGTGATCGTCGTAGCGCTGTTTGTGGCGCTGCTTGCGCCGCTGTTCATCGACTGGACGGATTTCCGCAAGAACTTCGAGGATCAGGCAAGCCGCATCATCGGCAAAAAAGTCACCGTCCACGGCACGGTCGATGCCCGCCTGTTGCCGTTTCCGTCGGTCACGCTGCATGACGTGCGTGTCGGCCAGGAAGCCGACGGCACGCCGATCGTCAAGGTCGAACAGTTTTCCATGGATGCGGAGCTTGCGCCTTTCCTGTCGGGCGAGGCGCTGATCTTCGACATGCGCGTCGTCAATCCGAAGGTGCGCCTCAGATTGCTCAAAGACGGCACCCTCGACTGGATGCGCGGCAGCCGCGCCGAAATACCGGCGAAAACGGTCGTCCTCGAAAATGTGCATGTCAGCGGCGGCGAGGTGGAATTCATCGATGACCAGTCGGGCCGGGGCCGCCGCATCACCGGCCTGAATGCAGAGATGTCCGCCAAGTCGCTCGCCGGCCCCTGGCGCATCGAGGGCGATGCGGCGCTCGACGGCGAACACGGGAATTTCTCGATCTCGAGCAGCCAGCCGGACGAGAAGGGCGTGCTGCGCATGCGCACGAAGCTTTCCCCTGATAAGCTCCCGGTCAGCATCGATCTTGACGGCGAGCTGAAGCTCGTCGATCGCAAGCCGAATTACCAGGGCCAGCTTTCAGCGGCGATCGAAAACCGCAACAGCGCCAAATCGGCCAACAAGAACGAGCAGCCGCCGCGGGTCAAGGGCCGCTTCGAACTCACCAATGAACGCATCCGTATTCCCGAATACCGGATGGAGATCGGCCCGACGGACGATCCCTATGTCATAACAGGCGAGGCGACGCTCGACACCGGCAACGCGCCGGAATTCCTGCTGACGGCCGACGGTCAGCAAATCGACGTCAACCGCATCGGCAATGAAGGCGCGGCCGGCAAGACAACGCGGGATCCCGCGGTTTCGGCGCGCCAGCGATTGAATTCGCTGATCGATATCGTCGCGCAGGTGCCGATCCCGCAAGTGCCGGGCAAGGCGAGCGTCAAGCTGCCGGCGATCGTCGCCGGCGACACGACGCTGCGCGACGTGCAACTGGAGCTGCAGCCGGCCGGCACCGGCTGGATGATCGACAGGGCCATCGGCACGCTGCCGGGGCGCACACTGGTGGAGGGCAAGGGCAAGCTCCTGCTTCAGGGTGAGCCCTCGTTCAACGGCCAGATCGTGTTGGCCTCAAGCCAGCCCACGGGGCTTGCCTCCTGGCTGGCGGGCTCAGTCGATCCGGCCATCCGGCAATTGCGGCAGGCGGGTTTTTCCGCCAATGTCAGCCTCACTCATGAATTGCAGCGGTTCGAAAACCTCGAAATCGCCGTCGGGTCGGCGACGCTGAAGGGCAGACTTGAGCGACAGGCGATCTCCGGTCAGACGCCGACCCTGTCGGTGGCGCTGAACGGCGACACGCTCGATCTTGACGCGCTACAGGCGCTGGCCGGCCTCGCGACAGGCCAGGACAGCGGCGACAATGTCCTCGATCACAAGATCGCCGCCCAGCTGAAGGCCGACAAGTTCACCGCCTTCGGTGTCGAAGCCGAGAATGTCGAAACCACCTTCACGATCGCCGACGGGGCGCTTGCGGTCGACCGGTTGTCGGTCAAGAATCTCGCCGGCGCCGAGCTGACGGCGACGGGCCGGGCGGAAGGCTCGCTGCTCGACTACAAGGGTACGGGTGAGATCACCTTCAAGTCGGCCGATCCCGGCGGCTTCTTCACCATGCTGCGCGAGCATCTGCCGCACCACCCAGTGCTCGACCGGCTTGTGCGCAATGCCGGCTGGTACGGCAATACGGCATTGCGCGGCGCGCTGACGCTCGGTGGCGAGGAAGGCAATGCGCTGACGGTGACACTGGCCGGTGTCGCGAACGGCAGCCGCGTCAATCTCGACTATCGCATGTCCGATCTGCTGGCACTGACCGGCAACGGCAGCACGAGCCTCGAGGCGACGCTCGAAAACGCCGTGCCATCCATCCTCTTCGGCCAGGCCGGGCTCGACCCGCTGCCGGTCGATGTCGGCGCCAACGGCCGCCTGACGCTTAAGGTGAAGGCATCGGGCAATGATCCTGCCGATGCGGCGCTGACCTTCGCCACCGACCGGACTTCGTTTACCGCTAACGGCAAGGTCGATGTCCGGCCGGAGAGTTTCATGAATGGTCAGATCGCGCTTTCGCTCGATAGCGCTGATATCGACCCCTATCTCATCATGAACGGCATCGCCCTGCCGCAGACCGGAACGGGGTTGCCGTTCAGCCTGCAGGTCAATGCCGCCGTCGACAGCGACAAGATCGCCTTGTCCGATATCAAGGGGCATGCGGCCGACAACGCATTTTCAGGGGCACTGGACTTCGATCGGAAGGCCGCGAAGACGACGGCGAGCGGCGCGCTGACGCTCTCCAAAGTCGATGCCGGCTGGCTTGGCGAGGCCGTGTTCGGCCAGATCGTCGATCCCGCCAACGGTGCGCTGACGAAGGCCCCGCTGGGCTTGCCCGTCTTCAAGGATCTCGACGTTAAGCTGAAACTTTCGGCCAAAGAGTTCTGGCCCGGCCTGCCGGAAACGGCGGTATCCGATTTTACCAGCAACGTCGCCTATAAGGGCGACGAACTTCAGCTCAACGACATGGCCGGCAACTGGGACGGTGGCAAGCTCTCCGGCAACCTGCTTTTTACCAATGCCGACGGCACCGGCTTCCTGCAGACGAAGCTTGCGCTTGCCGATTCCGATCTTGCCGGCGTCGTCTGGCTGCGTGACGGTGCGCCGATCGCCAATGGTAAGTTCGGCCTGTCGCTGTCGATGGAGGCCTCGGGCAAGACCGTCAGCGAAATCGCCAGCTCGCTTAACGGTTCGGGTGAACTGCGGCTCGGCGACACCAGCATACGCGGGCTGAACCTTGCCATTCTTCCGCCGCTGCTTGCCGCGACCGACACGATGCAGGAACAGATCAATGCCGGCAAGGTGCACCCGATCGTCGAGACGCTGCTCAGCAACGGCGAAGCGAAGCTGCCGCCGCTCGGCATTCCTTTCAATATTACCGACGGGACGCTGAGGGTGCAGAATGTCACCGTCGCCAACGATTTGGCCCGCGTCACCGCTGATGCGCAGATTGCGCTGCCGGAAGAGCGGATCAGCGCGACGGTCGGTATCGGCCTCAATCCCGGTACCGAAACGCTTCCCGGCGCCGAGCCGGCGCTCAGGCTGAATTTTTCCGGCCTGTTGCCGTCCCCCGGCAAGACGATGGATGTGACCGATATCACCAGCTACCTGTCGCTGCGCGCCTTCGAACGCGAACGGCGGCGCGTCGAACGGCTGCAGGCAATCGTGCTCGAAAAGCAGCGGCTGCGTCGCGAGGCCGCGCTCTATCGGTTCAATGACGCCGAGCGCGTCAGGGCCGCCGAGATCGAGCAGCAACGGCATGCGGAGGAAGAGCGGCTGCGCGCACTGGCACAGGCAGCGGCGGCGCAGAAGGCGGCCGCCGAGGCCGAGGCCGCGCGCGCGGCAGAAGCCAGGGACAAGGCCGATGCGCAGGCGAGAGCGGCTGCGGAAGCGGCGCGGCGGAGCGGGCAGGCGCAGCCCGGTCCGCTCAATTTCGATCAGCTGCCGGACGTTCAGGCGCAATGACGGCGCGTCTGATTGACCTGAGGCGCTGCAGGTCATCGTGTCGGCGAAATCGCCTTTATATCTGCGTCACGGCTGGCGGCCACCGCCGGCCTTCGCCCAGGAAAGCACATGGAGCCGCAGCGCCGAGGACAGGTTGCTGTCTGGCTGGCGGTGGTCGTCGATCTCGGAAATGAGGGCGGCCAGCGACATCGAGCGGCCTGCCGCGATCGTCTTCAGTTCGGCCCAGAATTCATCTTCCAGCGAAAAACTGGTGCGATGGCCATGCAGTGTTGCCGAGTGCTTCCGGATCATGAAGGACGTTCACATCGCAATCGGCTTCGAAGGTCGATTCAAGCAAATCGGGCAAGTGGCTGATCGCAGATTCGTTTTCGGCTTTTCAAGCTTTGCGTGAAGCCTCATGCGCCGTCGTCATCCGTCTCGATCCGGCCGTCGCGGTGCGCCTTGTCGGCCTTCTCGTTCAGGCTGCGGGTGAGCTGCTTTTCGGCCTTGGTGCGCCCGAAGGAAACGCGGTTCTGCTCGGCCTGTTTTTCTTTCTCGGAGCGGGCCTGCTTCTTGCGGAACTGGCGCAGATTGATGATTTCGGCGCTCATGCGGTGGCTGAAATCCCTTAAGAAAAAAGGAGGCTGGGCCTCCCTTTGAAATCACTGCTTCTTGCGGAAGGAATCGAGCGAGACGACGGAACCGGGTTTCTTCTCTTCGCCGTCGGCCGGTTTTGCGCCGGCGGTTTCGTCAGTCTTTCCTGCGGCATCGACCGGATAGGCGGTAATCTCGCCGGACGGCAGCTCCTCGCCGTCAGCGAGCGGCACGTCGAATTCGAGCTCGAAGTTGACGGAGGGATCGTAGAAACCGCGGATGGCATTGAACGGAATGACCAGCTTTTCCGGAACGTCGGAGAAGGAAAGGCCAATTTCGAAATGCGTCTCGGTGATCTTCAGGTCCCAGAACTGGTGCTGGATGACGATGGTCATCTGCTCTGGATATTTCGACTTCAGGTGCTGGGAAATGCGCACACCGGCCGCACCCGTCAGGAAGGTGATGAAGAAGTGATGGTCGCCGGGCAGACGGCCCGTCGTTGCGACTTCCGCCAAAACCTTGCGGATGACGCCGCGAAGTGCATCCTGCGCCAGAATGTCGTAGCGGATATGATCCTGCCCCATGCTTTTCCTGTCTTTCGTCGGTTCGGAAGTCTTTTCACAAGGTTATATGCCACGTCCGGGCGCCTTGGGAAAGACCGGAGCCGAGTCACGTTTTTTCGCAGCATACATGATTTCGTCAGCAGGGAGAAGGTGAAGGCTTCTGTTGCCAGGTGCCTTCGGACCCCGCCTAGAGGTGCGAACCACTAGGACTTTGATTGAAGTGTCACACCGCGATTAAGCAGCGAGACGAGCTTCCGCATAGTTGTCGTTTGCAACTACAATTTTAGCCCGATAACGGCGGTACAATGCCGAGCAAAAAGTCGATCTTTACACCCTTGTCGATCCTGTTTCGCCCCCATCAAAAGCCGGCCTTCCTTTGCCGCCGGTTTTTGGTGGAGGCGCCGGGTACCGCCCCCGGGTCCAATAGGTTTATTACACCGCTCATTTATTGCCATAGCCGGCCCGAAAGCCGGCAAGGCTGATATAGTGATTTCCTTCGCCCAAGGAAAGGGTAATCGTCACAAAAGCTTTATTTCCGGCAGCAGAAAGCACGGAAAAATGCCTGCCGGCGATTGGTTTCCTGAAGGCGAAGGCTTAAATTGGAGAAAACGGAATCAGCGCGACATGCAGCAATATCTCGATCTCCTGAAGCACGTGATGGAAAAGGGCTCCGACCGGGGCGACCGCACCGGCACCGGCACCCGCTCGGTCTTCGGCTACCAGATGCGCTTCGACCTCGAAGAAGGATTTCCCGTCCTCACGACGAAGAAGCTGCATCTGCGCTCGATCATCCACGAGCTTTTGTGGTTCCTGAAGGGCGAAACGAATATCCGCTATCTCAGGGAGAACGGCGTCTCGATCTGGGATGAGTGGGCCGATAAGAACGGCGACCTCGGGCCGGTCTATGGCGCCCAATGGCGCTCCTGGCCGGCACCGGATGGCGGCCATATCGACCAGATCGCCAATCTCGTTAAAGGCATCCTCAACAATCCGAATTCGCGCCGCCACATCGTCTCGGCCTGGAATCCGGCCGAAGTGGACAATATGGCGCTGCCGCCCTGCCATTGTCTGTTCCAATTCTATGTCGCCGACGGCAGGCTCTCCTGTCAGCTCTACCAGCGCTCCGCCGACATCTTCCTCGGTGTGCCGTTCAATATCGCCTCCTATGCGCTTTTGACGATGATGGTGGCTGCGGTGACGGGGCTCAAACCCGGCGATTTCGTCCACACGCTCGGCGACGCCCATCTCTACCACAACCATTTCGACCAGGCGAAGCTGCAGTTGACGCGCCGGCCGAAGCCACTGCCCTTCATGCGCATCAATCCCGACGTGAAAGACATTTTCGGCTTCACCTTCGATGATTTCGAGCTGATCGGCTACGAGGCCGATGCCAGCATCAAGGCGCCGATCGCCGTCTGATCCGGGACAGTTCATGGCCGATATCCGCAGGACCATCATCGCCGCCGTTGCCCGCAACGGCACCATCGGCCGCGAGGGCGACATGCCGTGGCGGCTGTCGAGCGACCTCAAGCGCTTCAAGGCGCTGACATTGGGCAAACCTGTCGTGATGGGCCGCAAGACCTACGATTCAATCGGCAAGCCGCTGCCGGGACGGCCGAACGTCGTCATCTCGCGGCAAGCGGCGATCGACCATCCCGCTATCAGTATGGCGCATTCGCTGCCCGAGGCGATAGACGCGGCTGAAAGGCTGGCGCTCGAAACGGCCGCCGACGAGATCTGCATCATCGGCGGCGGCCAGATCTACGCGCAGGCGATCAATCTTGCCGACCGGCTGTGCATCACCCATGTCGAGGCCGATCTCGATGGCGATGCGTCGTTTCCCGAGATCAATCCCGATCTCTGGCAGGTGGGAGAGACGATCGCGGTGCCGGCCGGCGAAAGGGACAGCTATCCCACCCGCTACGTCGTCTATGACCGCCGCCGTGGCTAGGAACGAACTATTTTCCAATTAAATTGACCAAGTTTCTCACGCTGCGTTGAAAGCCGGTGCGGTGATACCTATAACGGTCACCAACGCATCCGCCGGTTAGCCCCCACGGTCCAGGATGCGGGGAAGACTTTAACGAACAACGAGGTTTTGATGCCCTGGAGCAATCAGAATGGCGGCGGCGGCCCTTGGGGCGGCGGCGGTAACAATCAGGGGCCATGGGGTCAGGGGCCGAACCGACCACGCGGCAGCGGCGGCAAGGGCGGACCGCCCGATCTGGAAGATATTATCCGGCGCGGCCAGGATCAGCTGCGCAACATCGTTCCCGGCGGTTTCAACGGCGGCGTGGCGGTGATCGTTTTGGCGATCGTCGCCGTCTTCTGGCTGATCCAGTGCGTCTACACCGTCCAGCCGGACGAACGCGGCGTCGAGCTGCGCTTCGGCAAGCCGCGGGAAACGGTGTCGATGCCTGGTCTGCATTTCCATTTCTGGCCGATGGATACTGTCGAGATCGTCAAGGTCACCGAGCAGCTGCTGAATGTCGGCGGCACGCAGGGCAGCAGCAATACGGCCGGTGGGCTGATGCTGTCGGGCGACCAGAATATCCTCAACGTTCGCTTCAACGTGCTCTACCAGATCAGCGATGCGCGCGCCTATCTCTTCAACGTCGAAAGCCCGGCGCAGACGTTGCAGCAGGTTTCCGAAAGCGCGATGCGCGAAGTGGTCGGTCGCCGTCCGGCGCAGGATGCGTTCCGCGACCGGCGCCTGGAGATCGCCAGCGAAGTCGCCAATATCATCCAGGATACGATGTCGCGTTACAATTCAGGCATTTCGGTTAATAAGGTGACGATCGAGGACGTGGCGCCGCCGCGTGAAGTGGCCGATGCCTTCCAGGAAGTGCAGCGCGCCGACCAGGACAAGCAGCGCCTGGTGGAAGAAGCCAATCAGTACGCCAACCAGAAGCTCGGTCAGGCACGCGGTGATGGTGCTCGCATCCGCGAAGATGCAGCCGCTTACAAGGACCGCGTCGTCAAGGAAGCGGAGGGCGAGGCGCAGCGCTTCATAGCCATCGACGAACAATATTCGAAGGCGCCCGACGTCACCCGCAAGCGGCTGTTCCTGGAAACGATGGAACAGGTGCTGAAGAATTCCAAAAAGGTCATCATCGATGAGAAGCAGGGGGTCGTACCCTATCTGCCGCTCAACGAGATCTCCAGACCGTCGCAGCAGGGAGGTTGAGCCATGACTTCGAACAGGCTTCCCGTCATTCTCGTCATCCTCGCAGTCGTGCTGGTCGGGCTTTATTCATCGGTTTACGTGGTCAATGCCCGTGAACAGGCGATTGTCGTACGCTTCGGTGAGATCCAGTCGGTCAAGACCGAGCCCGGCATCTATTTCAAGCTGCCGTTCAGCTTCATGGACGCGGACCGCGTTCAGCTCGTCGAAAAGCAGAAGCTGCGTCTCGACCTCGACAACATCCAGGTGCAGGTCAAGGGCGGTGCGACCTTCGACGTCGACGCTTTCGTGATCTATTCGATCAACGATGCCCGCCGCTTCCGCGAAACGGTCTCCGGTGATCGCGATGCGGCCGAAGCCCGGCTGCGCACCCGCCTTGATTCGGCATTGCGCCGCGTCTACGGTCTGCGGGAATTCGATGCCGCACTTTCCGACGAGCGCGTGTCGATGATGCTCGAGGTGCGTGACGATCTGCGTCCGGATGCCGAGCTTCTCGGACTGAACATCGAGGACGTACGCATCCGCCGCACCGATCTGACGGCCGATGTGGCGCCGAACACCTATAACCGCATGCGCTCCGAGCGTCTGGCCGAGGCCGAACTCTTGCGCGCCCAGGGCACGGAAGACGGCCTGCGCCGCCGGGCGATCGCCGATCGCCAGGTGGTCGAGATCACCGCGGATGCCCAGCGCGATGCGGAAATCCTGCGCGGTCAGGGCGATGCCGAACGCAACCGCGTGTTCGCCGACGCCTTTTCCAGGAACCCCGCCTTCTTCGAGTTTTATCGTTCGATGGCGGCCTATTCCTCGGCGCTTTCCTCACAGGATACGACGCTGGTGCTGTCGCCCAATTCGGAATTCTTCCGTTATTTCGACAACGCCGCCGGCGCTCTGCAGCCGCAGACAAATCCAGGTGCGCCGGCTGCGGCCGTTCCCGGCACGGCTGCGCCCGCAGCCCCCGCGGCGAACTGACACCGCGGGCGCTGTCGCACAATTGGAAGGGTCGGCCCGCGCCGGCCCTTTTTTCATGCGCTGATTGAGACAATCGGGCTTTGGCGAGGAGGTGTCCGATTGCACGGGGATTTCGCGAAAAGGTGATTTCGCCCTCCATCATTCCGCCTTATGCTGGTGCTCAATGTGCGCATTTACCGCTTATGAGGAAGCTTGATGGCCCCCACGATTGGCTCGCCCTTCAGACGAACGCTCGCGCTTATGGCCGGCGCTGCAATTCTGGCGCAAGCCGGCGTGAGCGGGATTGCGTTTGCGCAAACAACGCCTGAAACAGCAGCACCCGGGGTTGCCGCGCCTATTCCGGCTGCCCCCGCGGCACCGCAGCAGGTCCCACCCATTCAGGGCGTCGTGCCGAACAACGGTCCGGCTTCCGTCGCCGATCTCGCCGAAGGGCTGCTCGACGCGGTGGTCAACATCTCGACCTCGCAGAATGTGAAGGACGACGAGGGCGTCGGCCCGGCGCCGCGCGCCCCCGACGGATCGCCATTCCAGGAATTCTTCAACGACTTCTTCAACAAGCAGCAGGGCGGCAAAGGCCCCAACCACAATGTCAGCTCGCTCGGCTCCGGCTTCGTCATCGACCCGACCGGTTATATCGTCACCAACAATCACGTGATCGAGGGTGCCGACGACATCGAGGTCAATTTCGCCAATGGCTCGAAGCTCAAGGCGAAGCTGATCGGCACGGATACGAAGACCGACCTTTCGGTGCTGAAGGTCGAGCCGAAAGCGCCGCTGAAAGCGGTCAAATTCGGCGATTCCAGCGAGATGCGCATCGGCGATTGGGTCATGGCGATCGGCAATCCGTTCGGCTTCGGCGGTTCGGTGACGGTCGGCATCATTTCCGGGCGTGGCCGCAACATCAATGCCGGTCCCTACGACAATTTCATCCAGACGGATGCGGCGATCAACAAGGGCAATTCCGGCGGCCCGCTCTTCAACATGAAGGGCGAGGTGATCGGCATCAACACGGCGATCATCTCGCCGAGCGGCGGCTCGATCGGCATCGGCTTTTCCGTGCCGTCCGAACTGGCTTCCGGCGTTGTCGAGCAGTTGCGCCAATATGGCGAGACGCGGCGCGGCTGGCTTGGCGTGCGCATCCAGCCGGTGACCGACGATATCGCCGATAGCCTCGGCCTCGATACAGCCAAGGGCGCGCTGGTTGCCGGCGTCATCAAGGGCGGCCCCGTCGACGACGGCTCCATCAAGGCGGGCGACGTGATTTTGAAATTCGACGGCAAGGCCGTCAATGAAATGCGCGATCTGCCGCGTGTCGTGGCGGAAAGCACGGTCGGCAAGGAAGTCGATATCGTGGTGCTGCGCGACGGCAAGGAGCAGACTGTCAAGGTGAAGCTTGGCCGCCTCGAGGACAGCGATCAGGCGGCATCCGGTGGCGCGGCGCCCGATGGCTCGCAGGACGACGGCGTGATCACCCCTGATCCCGACGAGAATGACGATATGGACCAGCCGGATACCGGCGATCAGGTGCAGCCCGTCCCGGGCGCGCCGGCGCCGGACCAGAATCAGGGCCAGGTATCGCCGGATGCGGCAACACCCAAGAACGTGCTCGGATTGTCGCTGTCGCTGTTGAGCCCAGAGACACGCAAAGCTTTCGGCATCGCCGAGAGCGTCGACGGCGTCGTCGTGACCGAGGTGGCGCCCGATTCCGCCTCGGCCGAAAAGGGCCTGAAGCCAGGGGACGTGATCGTTGAGGTGGCGCAGGAATTCATGAAGTCACCGGACGCGGTCGCGGCTAAAGTGAAATCGCTGAAACAGGAAGGCCGCCGCAACGCTCAGCTGATGATCGCATCGGCAAACGGCGATCTTCGGTTCGTGGCAGTGCCGATGGAGTAGGGGGCTGCGGCGGTGATGAACGAGCCGCCGAGGTCTCCTGTTCCCCCTCATTCCTGTGACGAGTACAGGAATGAGGGAAGAGAGGGTGTGCCGTGTGGCACCCCCCTCTGCCCTGCCCGGCATCTCCCCCACAAGGGGAGATCGGATATGGCCTGCGCCTTCTACCTATCTATCGTTTCACCGTGCTGGACCTTAATTGTTTGGGGAAGCCGGTGCGCCCAGCCGATCTCCCCACCTGTGGGGGAGATGCCCGGCAGGGCAGAGGGGGGCGGCCACGGCACACGGGTGAAGGCGGGAGTGTGTGCCGTGTCGGCGTTAACCCATCACAAAATCCGTCTTCCGATAGCCCTGGATATAGAGCAGCGCCGTCAGGTCGGCGTGGTTGATGCGCATCTGCGCCTGGGCGGCGACCGTGGGTTTGGCGTGGAGGGCGACGCCGGAGCCGGCGAGCTGCAGCATGCCGAGATCGTTGGCGCCATCGCCGACGGCGATCGCCTCCTTCGGCGAAATGCCGAGACGTGCCGATATTTCGCTCAGCGCATCCACTTTCGCCTGCTTGCCGAGGATCGGTTCGGCGACGAATCCGGAGAGGATTCCGCCATCTTCGAGAAGCGTGTTGGCGCGGTTTTCATCGAAGCCGAGCGTAGCGGCGATAGGGCCCGTAAAGACGGTGAAGCCGCCGGAGACGAGGGCGGTGTAATGGCCTTTCGACCTCATGGTCGCGATCAGCTCCGGGCCGCCCGGGGTGAGCGTGATACGCCGGGCGATGACCTCGTCGACGACTGAGATCGGCAGGCCTTTCAGCAGAGCGACACGCTCACGCAAAGCGGGCTCGAAGGCGATCTCGCCGTTCATGGCGCGGGCAGTGATGGCGGCGACCTTCTCCTTCAGGCCGACTTCGGCAGCGAGTTCGTCGATGCATTCCTGGCCGATCATCGTCGAATCCATGTCGGCGATCAGCAGCTTCTTGCGGCGGGTCTCCTGCTCCTGGATGACGAGGTCGATCGGCGCGCCAGCGATGACGGCGAGGATATTGGCCTCGGCCGCCTGCCCATCCGTACCGTCACGCAGCGCGATGTCGCAGGCGACGCCGTCGGCCAGCCAGTAGAGACCGGAGGCTTCCACGGCCTCGGCCGCCTGTTCGGCGATAGCAGGGGTCAGGACAGGATTTGACGGACTGGCAACAAGCGTGGCAACGAGGGCCATGATGGAAAACCTTCTGAGCGTAGAGAACGCGATCCTGATAACCGGGCCGACCGCCAGCGGCAAGTCCGCGCTCGCCGTCGAATTAGCCAAGCGCTGTGGTGGCGCGGTCGTCAATGCCGACAGCATGCAGGTCTACGACACCTTGCGGGTGCTGACCGCACGCCCGTCGGAATGGGAGATGCAAGGCGTATCGCATCATCTCTACGGCCACGTGCCGGCAGGGGTCGCCTATTCCACCGGCGCCTGGCTGCGCGACGTCTCGACGTTGTTGCCGGCACTGAAAGCCGCTGGGCAACTGCCGGTCTTCGTTGGCGGCACCGGGCTCTATTTCAAGGCACTGACCGGCGGCCTTTCCGACATGCCCGCGATACCCGAGGCGCTTCGGGAGAAACTCAGGACGCGACTGCTGGAGGAGGGGCCGGAAAGACTCTATAGCGAACTTGCCGCAATTGACCCTATCGTGTCGGCAAGCCTTAACCGCCAGGATGGGCAGCGCATCGTCCGGGCGCTGGAGGTGATCCAGGCGACGGGACGGTCGATCGCCGATTTTCAGGGGCGGTCCGGACCAGTTCTGATCGACGCGGAGAAGGCTCGAAAGATTGTCGTGCTGCCGGATCGGGCGGTACTGCATGCCCGCATCAACGGCCGTTTCGAAAAGATGCTGCAGCAGGGCGCCGAAGACGAGGTGAGGGCGCTGCTTTCCCTCGGCCTGCCGGCCGAGGCGCCTGTCATGAAGGCGATCGGGGTGTCGCAGATCGCGGCGATGCTGAAGGGTGAGATGACGCGCGAGGAGGTGCTGGAGAAGGGGGCTGCGACGACACGGCAATACGCCAAGCGGCAAATGACCTGGTTCCGCAATCAGATGGACGAGAGCTGGGAGCGGCTGCCCCTATAGTGCGCAGGTCCGGGCCTGCCCTGCAGGTGCGGTTACGAGCTGCGGTGCAACAGTTTGGCGAGTTCGGCCACCGCCGCCTGTAGTTGCTCCTGCGGAAAGCCGCCGAAACCCAGCATCAAGCCGGGGCGCGCCGGCTGCGCGCCATACATAGGGGAGATCGCCCGCACTGCGAGGCCGGCCGAAAGGGCGCGCCCTGCCAGCCGCACGTCGTCGGCTTCCTTGGGCAGCCATAGAAGGATGTGCATGCCCTGGTCGCTCGGCTGAACATGGCACCCTTCCGGCAGAACCCGCTCGAGCGCCGCGAGCAGAACAGCGCGGCGTTCGGCATAAAGACCCCGAATGCGCCTGATATGCGCCTCGAAATAGCCTTCCCTGATATAGGCGGCCAGAACGTGCTGTTCTGATATCGGCGAATGCCGGTCGAGAATGGCGCGTGCGCCGGCGAAGGCTTCTGCAAGTGGTGCTGGGGCGATGACGTAACCGAGGCGCAATGATGGAAAGAGCACCTTGCTGAAGGTGCCGAGGTAGACAACGCGCGACGGACGCAGCCCCTGCATGGAGGGAAAAGGGTGTCCGGCATAACGCAGTTCGCTGTCGTAGTCGTCCTCGACGATCCAGGCTCGGTTCTGGTCGGCCCAGGCGATCAGGGCGTTGCGCCGTGCCATGCTGAGCGGCATGCCGACCGGATACTGGTGTGAAGGCGTGACGAATGCGGCGCGCGCTTCCGGGCAGAGTTCGAGGCCGCGCTCCACATCCATCCCTTGTGCGTCGACCGGGATCCGATGCGTCCGAACGCCGAGATCGTCGAGCACCGCCGTCAGGCCGGGATAAGCGGGATCCTCGGCCCATACCGGGTCGTCACGCGACAGAAGAACCCGGCCAGCCATGTAGAGGCCTTGCTGGGTGCCTGACGTAACGATGACCTGCTCGGGTTCGCAATGAACGGCCCGCGCGCGGCGGACGTGGTCAGCGATGGCGATGCGCAGCTCGAGCACGCCCATCGGATCGTGGTAGCCCGCGGGTGCGGCCCGTCTTGAGGCGCGCATTCGATTGCCGACACGGCGCCAATTGTCGTCGGGCGCAATGCCGGAAGCGGGCACGGCGATGGCGAAGGGAACGGGCGGGTGAGGGGTCAGCGCACGGGCGATCGATATCAGCCGGGCAGCCGGGGCAGGCAGCTCCATCGCCTCTGCCGACGCCGGCGCGGGCGGTGGCGGCGGGAGTACCGACGCCATGTCCGTCAGGGTGGCGGCAACACGGGTTCCCGCACCCACTCTCGCTTCGAGATAACCTTCGGCGGTCAACTGGTCGAAGGCTTCGACGACGGTGCCGCGGGCGATCTTCAAAGAGGCGGCAAGGCTGCGCGTCGAAGGAAGGCGCTCGCCAGGCCTCAGTTCGCCGCAGGCAATGGCGTGCCGCAGCGCCTGTGCAAGCCGGCGGCCGACATGGGCCGATCTGTCGATCCCGTGGAGAGATGGAATTTCGATGGTCGCCCGCCGCTTGGACATGCGGAATGGTCCATAAAGATTCTTGAAAATGGCGCTTCATGATGAACCAATTTTAGAAGAGAAGGAAGGCCTCAGCGACTTCTGGAAAACGGACATGCAGGATCTTCTCGTCGTCTATATCGCCTATGTCATCGCAGCCGGAAGCCCGGGGCCAAGCAACATGGCGATCATGAATGTCGCGATGAGCCAGGGACGCCGACCGGCCCTGGCGCTTGCCGCCGGCGTGATAACGATGTCGACATGCTGGGGACTGATTGCCGTCACCGGCATTTCGACCCTGCTGGTAGGCTATGCTCATGCCCTGTTGTTCCTCAAGATCGCGGGCGGGCTTTACCTTCTTTGGCTCGCCTGGAGGGCGGCTCGTTCGGCGGCTGCCGCGGATGCGCCGGTAGGCGAACCAGCCCGGCCGTCGACGGACTTCGGCGTGCTCTACCGCCGTGGGATCCTGATGCATCTCGGAAACCCCAAAGCCGTTCTGGCCTGGGTCGCGATCATGTCGCTCGGCCTCAAACCGGGCGCTTCGCCCGAGATGGCGATGACGGCTTTCGGTGGCTGTGTGCTGCTCGGGATATCGATATTCGCCGGTTATGCCCTGCTGTTCTCGACAGCGCCGATGGTGCGCGGCTATGCCAGGGCGCGCCGCTGGATCGAGGCAGGCCTCGCCGTGTTCTTCGCGGGCGCCGGATCGCGGCTGCTGTTATCAAACTGACCCTTTTCAGGATCACATCATGTCTTCGGCTTCTCCCTTTCACGGCCTTTCGGCCTTTCCGGCAACGCCCGCGAATATCGCCGGGCGCGTCGACACCGAAGCCCTCGGCCGCCTTCTGGAACGCTTGTGCGACGCAGGCGTCGCCTCTATCGGGCTTCTCGGCAGCACCGGGATCTATGCTTACCTCACGCGCGAGGAGCGGTTGCGCGCCGTCAAGGCCGCGGCCGAATGCGTCGCCGGCCATATTCCTCTCATCGTCGGAGCCGGGGCTCTCAGAACGGACCACGCCGTGGGTCTTGCCAGGGATGCCGAGGCGGCCGGTGCGGATGCTCTTCTGCTGGCGCCGGTCTCCTATACGCCGCTGACGCAGGAAGAAGCTTATGAGCATTTCCTGGCGGTGGCGAAGGCAACGAAGCTGCCGGTCTGCATCTACAACAATCCCGGCACGACCCATTTCACCTTCAGCCGGGAGCTTCTGCAGCGCCTCTCCGATATCGAAACGATCAGGGCGGTGAAGATGCCGCTGCCTGTTGACGGCGATTTGCCAGTGGAACTTGCGGCCTTGCGGGAGAAGACTGATCTCGCGATCGGTTACAGCGGCGATTGGGGCGCGGCCGATGCGCTGCTTTCCGGCGCAGACGCCTGGTACAGCGTCATCGGCGGTTTGCTGCCGCGCACGGCTCTCGGCCTGACCAAGGCCGCCATGGCCGGCGACGTCGATGAGGCACGCCGGCTCGATAAGCTGCTCGAGCCGCTATGGCAAACCTTCAAGGCATTCGGAAGCATCCGCGTGGTCTATATGCTGCTCGAGCATCTCTCACTCGCCCGGGCGGAGCTTCCGCGACCGCTTTTGCCGCTGAAATCAGCAGATCGCCAGCTTGTGCTGGAGATCGTCGAGCCGCTGATCGCTCTGGAGGGCGGACGGAAGGCTCAGTCCTTGTTGTAAAGGCTGCTCAGCGGCTTTTTCAAAATGCTTTCGCGCAGCGACGCGCCGGGTTCCCGGCGGGTGATGGCCGGTTGGTCCGCCTGCGGCGCAGGTCGCGGAAAGATCGGTTCCTCGCGGCGCATCTCGCGGCGCAGCGCATCGAGCCGCGGATCGACGGATGAAGGTGTGGCCGGGTCCAGCCGCGGCGTCTGCGGCAGCAGTTCGCGCCGGTAGGATTCGAGAGGCGCTGAAGCCGGGGGTGGCGAGGCCGGTGGAGGCGGTGCGTAGGGTTTGGCCTCGAGAAGCTCGTCGGCGTCATTCTCCTCGTCGGAACCTGCCGCCGATGCGCCGAAGCTCTGCTGGAAATTCGAAATGTCGGGCGTGACCGTCACCGCCCGCATGCGGGTGACGATCTTGCGCAGATCGACCGTATCCGGATCTTCCTCGCTGTGTTTGCTATTGGCGCTGGCAGCCTTCGGCAACAGATTTTCCTCGACGCGAGAGAAGCGCATGCGCATCGGCACGCTGATCGCTTCGCCGAAGGCGATCGCCTCCCCATTGCCGATCGACGAGATGAAGCTTGTCGTCGAGATCGACGAATTCGGGATGGCCGAGCGGATGATTTCCTGGTCGCGGTCGTTGGCCAGGCGCATGGCAAACAGCGTCGAGCACTGCGACAGGATCGTCTGGTCGAGCTCGCCCGGCCGCTGGGTGATGATCCCAAGCGAGACGCCGTATTTTCGGCCTTCCTTGGCGATGCGGGCGATCGCCTGGCGCGTCGGCACGAAGCCGAGGCTGGGATCGGAGGGGATATAGCGGTGGGCTTCCTCGCAGACGACGAGCATGTGGATGGCGCCGTCACTCCAGAGTGCCACCTCGAAGGCCATGCGGCAGAGCACGGAGGCGACCGAATTGACCACTTCAGAAGGAATGCCGGCAAGCTGGAAGGTGCAGATCGGCCTGCTGTCTCCGGGGATGCGGAAGATTTGCGCGATGGTGTCGGTGATCGTGTCGCTGATCGTGTTGTTGGAAAACATGAAGTGATAGCGCGGATCGTTGATCGCGGCGATAAGGCGCATCTTCAGCGACCGCAGGGCGGGTTTTTCGGCGCGGCCCTCGAGGCGGCCGATGCGCTCATCGATCAGCGCCAAGAGATCGGCCATGCGATAGGGAACTGGCGTATCGGCGGTGATCGAGCTTTTTTCCGTTGTCCGGCGCACCAGTGAGTTGTCGCTGCCGCGGAAGGCGCGCTTGGCCTCCGGCATGATGTCGCGCAGCATGTCGAGCTCTTCGGGCACCGGCGGGCGGCCGCGAAAGACGACTTCGGCGAATTCTTCGAGCCGCATCAGCCAGAAGGGCAGGTCGAGCGTATCGGTATCGATGGTAACCGCGTGCTTGGGAAAGGCGGCGGCGAATTCATTGTGCGGATCGAGGATCAGCACCCGCAGCTTCGGATCGGCCACGATCGCCTTATGCAGCAGCAGCGATACGGCCGTCGACTTGCCGACGCCGGTCGAGCCAACGACGGCAAAATGCTTGGAGAGCATCGAGGGAATGTGGATCGCCGCATCGATGCTTTCGTCCTGCGTCAGCTTGCCGATGACGGCGGTCGTGCCCGTTCCGGCATCGTAGATGCGCATCAGGTCGGCGGCGCGGATGCGGTGGGCGATGGCGCCGAGATAGGGATAACGCGAGATGCCGGTCGAGAATTCCTCGCGTCCGTCCTCATCAACGCGAACTTCGCCGAGAAGCTCGGTCTCGATCTTGAAAGTATTGTCCTCGCCTTCGCCCCAGGCGTGGCTGCCGGTGTTCATGGAGTAGACGAGGGCGACGACCCGGTTGCGGCCGACGCTGATCGAGATCAGCCGGCCGACGGACCAGAGTTCGGTGAGATCGGTGTTGCCCTCGACGGCGACGGCGGCAATCGTGGCTCTCGATCCGCTGCATGCAACGACGCGGCCGAGAAAGCGATTTCCCGGCGCATCGCCGTCGCGTCTGTCGTGCTCGCTTGCCTTGCCAGACATGCGCAAGTCGTTGTTGAGCAAAGGCTACTCCCTGCGGTAGCGTTAAAGAATAAAGTTGATCCTTTAACAAATCCTTCATCCTATCGACTTTCAGGGGCGAAGGCGCGGGGCAGTTTTTTATTGCGGCATGCGTTGACGCTGCGAAATTTTCTGTCTATCACTTCCGGCCATGAAAATCGCAACGGCTCTTATCGTGGTGGGAAGGCGCATGGGCAGGATGGTGTAACCATCCGGCGACAGCCACCCATGCGCTAGATGACAGGCTCCTCCGGGGCCTTTTTTTGTGCCCGAATTTCGGGCTTCCGGCCACAAACGCAAATCCCAGCATCAAACGGAACAGACAGATGAGCACGGACAATCAGGCGGCAGGCAATCGGATGACGGGAGCGGAGATCGTTCTCAAGGCGCTGAAGGACAACGGCGTCGAACATATTTTCGGCTATCCCGGCGGCGCGGTTCTGCCGATCTATGACGAGATCTTCCAGCAGGACGATGTCAAGCACATCCTCGTGCGCCACGAGCAGGGGGCGGGCCATGCGGCCGAAGGATACGCCCGTTCCACCGGCAAGGTCGGCGTCATGCTGGTCACCTCGGGTCCCGGCGCCACCAATGCGGTCACGCCGCTGCAGGACGCGCTGATGGATTCGATCCCGCTCGTCTGCCTGACCGGCCAGGTCCCGACCTCGCTGATCGGCTCCGACGCCTTCCAGGAATGCGACACGGTCGGCATTACCCGGCCCTGCACCAAGCACAACTGGCTGGTCAAGGACGTCAACGAGCTCGCCGCCATCATTCATGAGGCGTTCCGCATCGCCCAGTCCGGCCGTCCGGGCCCCGTCGTCGTCGATATTCCGAAGGACGTGCAGTTTGCGACCGGCACCTATACGCCGCCCGCCGATTACCCGATCCAGAAGAGCTATCAGCCGAAGATCCAGGGCGATCTCAACCAGATCCATGCGGCAATCGAGCTGATGGCCAATGCGCGCCGGCCGATCATCTATTCCGGCGGCGGCGTCGTCAATTCCGGGCCTGAAGCCTCCAAGCTGCTGCGCGAGCTGGTCGAGCTCACCGATTTCCCGATCACTTCAACGCTGATGGGCCTCGGCGCCTATCCGGCGTCGGGCAAGAACTGGCTGAAGATGCTCGGCATGCACGGCTCCTATGAGGCGAACATGGCGATGCATGACTGCGACGTCATGGTCTGCATCGGCGCCCGCTTCGACGACCGCATCACCGGCCGTCTTAACGCCTTCTCGCCGAATTCGAAGAAGATCCACATCGACATCGATCCGTCGTCGATCAACAAGAACGTTCGCGTCGATATCGGTATTCGCGGCGATGTCGGCCATGTGCTGGAAGACATGGTCCGCCTGTGGCGGGCGCTGCCGAAGAGGCCGGAGAAGAACCGTCTCGCCGATTGGTGGAGCGATATCGCCCGCTGGCGGGCGCGCAACTCCTTTGCTTACACCAAGAGCAACGACGTGATCATGCCGCAATATGCGCTGGAGCGTCTTTATGCGCATACCAAGGACCGCGACACCTACATCACGACCGAGGTCGGCCAGCATCAGATGTGGGCAGCCCAGTTCTTCGGCTTCGAACAGCCGAACCGCTGGATGACCTCGGGCGGCCTCGGCACGATGGGCTACGGCCTGCCGGCGGCGCTCGGCGTCCAGATCGCCCATCCCGGCAGTCTCGTCATCGACATTGCCGGCGACGCCTCGATCCAGATGTGCATCCAGGAAATGTCGACGGCGATCCAGTATGATGCGCCGATCAAGATCTTCATCATGAACAACCAGTACATGGGCATGGTGCGCCAGTGGCAGCAGCTGCTGCACGGCAACCGCCTGTCGCACTCCTATACCGAGGCGATGCCTGATTTCGTCAAGTTGGCGGAAGCCTATGGCGCGGTCGGCCTGCGCTGCGACAAGCCGGATGAGCTCGACGACGCCATCGCCGAGATGATCGAGGTCAAGAAGCCCGTCATCTTCGATTGCCGCGTCGCCAATCTCGCCAACTGCTTCCCGATGATCCCATCGGGCAAGGCCCATAACGAAATGCTGCTGCCCGACGAAGCCACTGATGAAGCGGTCGCCAACGCGATCGACGCCAAAGGCCGTCAGCTCGTATAACGATAAGGTAGGAACCCAGGACCATGAACGCACATCTTCAGCCCACGGGCTCTGCCTACTTCATCTCGCCGGAAACGACGGCGATTGAGAGCCATACGCTTTCGGTGCTCGTCGATAACGAACCGGGCGTTCTTGCCCGCGTGATCGGCCTGTTCTCCGGCCGCGGCTACAATATCGAAAGCCTCACGGTTTCCGAGACCGAGCATCAGGCGCATCTCTCCCGCATCACCATCGTCACCCGCGGCACGCCGCACGTGCTGGAGCAGATCAAGGCGCAGCTCGATCGTATCGTGCCGGTTCACCGGGTCGTCGATCTGACGGTGCGCGCCCGCGAACTTGGCCAGGAACGGCCGATCGAGCGTGAAGTGGCGCTGGTCAAGGTGGTCGGCGAGGGCGAGATGCGCGCCGAGACGCTTCGCCTTGCCGATGCCTTCCATGCCAAGGTCGTGGATGCAACGATCGATCACTTCATCCTGGAGATCACAGGCAAGTCCTCGAAGATCGATCAGTTCATCGCGATCATGAAGCCGCTCGGCCTCATCGAAGTCTGCCGCACCGGCATCGCGGCGATGAACCGCGGCGCGCAGGGAATGTGAGGCACAAAAGCTTCATCCCTTCCTCGGCGTCATCCTCGGCCTTCTGCCGAGGATCTGCCCACGTATCGAGCGGCGCAGATGCTCGGGACAAGCCCGAGCATGACGAAAGAGGAGTTGGCGGGCTTGTCAGCAGTTCGAGTCGCTGGAGATCACAGCATCTCCAGCGGCTTTTTCATTGCCGGCGGCGGGAAGGCGGCGTCGAGCGCCTGCCAGTCCTCATCGGTGATCTCAAGCGAGACGCAGTCGCGGTTCTCCGCCACGCGTTCGGCATTCGACGTCTTCGGGATGGCGATGACGCCGTCGCGTTCGAGCAGGAAGGCGAGCGCCAGCTGGGCGGGAGTCGCCTGATAGGCCTTGGCGATGTGGATGAGTTCGGGATGATGCAGGATATGTCCCTGCTCCATCGGCGAATAGGCCATGATGGGAATGCCGCGGCTCTGGCACCAGGGCAGGAGATCATATTCGATGCCGCGGCGGGAGAGATTGTAGAGCACCTGGTTGGCGGCGACATTGGCGCCGTCGGGGACCCTGAGCAGTTCCTCCATGTCGTCGGTGTCGAAGTTGGAGACGCCCCAGGCGCCGATCTTGCCCGATGCCTTCAGCATTTCGAAGGCGGCGACAGTCTCGGCCAGCGGATGGTTGCCGCGCCAGTGCAGGAGATAGAGGTCAATGCGGTCGGTGCCAAGCCGTTCCAGGCTGTGTTCGCAGGCTTCGACCGTGCCTTTCAGGCTGGCATTCCAGGGATAGACCTTGCTGACGAGGAAGACCTCGTCGCGCCGTCCCCGGATCGCCTGGCCGACGATCTCCTCGGCGCCGCCGTCGCCATACATTTCGGCGGTGTCGATCAGCGTCATGCCGAGATCGATGCCCGCCATGAGGCTTTCAATCTCCATTTTGGCATAGCCGGCATCCTCGCCTATGGCCCAGGTTCCCAGGCCGAGCGCCGGCACTTCCGTGCCGTTTGGGAATTTGACGGAAGGGATGGGGTCGCCCTGCATGATTTTATCCATTTTTCAGGAGATTGCGTAGCGTTCTTATCTTTCAACCAATCCTGTCACCATGACAATCATGTAATGGCGTCAGGAGTTTAGGGCAGTTACGCTGACCTAAATAAAGCCGGCTTCGGGAGGTCGCATGCAGCTGGATACGTTTCTCGCCCTTGTTCTCTTCGCCTTCACGACGTCGATCACGCCGGGGCCGAACAATATGATGCTCTTCGCCTCGGGCGTGAATTTCGGCTTCCGCAGGACGATCCCGCATATGGCCGGCATCGGCGCCGGTTTCTTTCCGCTGCTGATCGGCGTCGGCCTCGGGCTCGGGGCGCTGCTGCACACGATGCCCCTGGTCTATACGGTTCTGAAGTTCGCCGGCGGCGCCTATCTTGTCTGGATCGCCTGGAAGATCGCCGCCTCGCGTTCGCTGAGCGAAGGCAGGAGCAGTGCGGCGCCGATGTCCTTCGTCTCGGCCTTCCAGTGGGTCAACCCGAAAGCCTGGGTGATGGCGGTCACGGCAATGGCGACCTACACCAATCCCGAACTCTACCTTGCCAGCGTGCTGATCGTCGGCCTGGCTTTCGCGGTGGTCAACGTGCCGAGCGTCTCGACCTGGGCGGGCTTCGGCTCGGCACTCAGGAAATGGCTTTCCGATCCCGTGCGGCTGAAGTGGTTCAACATCACCATGGCGGCGCTTCTGGTGGCGAGCCTCTGGCCGATGTTAAAATAATGCGATCGCCGGTTTCGTCAGCATCAGCCAAAAAATGCCGATGACGGCTGAGAAGGCCGGGAAGCCGAAAGCAAACCAGACGCGGTAGAGGCTGAAATAGGACGGCGGCAGGGCGCTTGCCGATGCCGCAGCGGCGCGGGCGAGATCGCGCAGGCGGATCTGGATCCAGACGACCGGCAGCCAGAAGAGACCGGTGATGACGTAAAGCAGTAGCGAGAGAGCTATCCAGCCTTCCGACAGGTCCCAGCCGATCATGCGGGCGAGGGGATAGCCGGTCACCGGCTGGAGAATCGCGGCGGTGGCGGTAAAGACTGTATCGGCGATCACCACCGTTTCGGCGACATGAGCGATCAGGGCGGGATCACGCGTGCGGTGCGCCATCACCATGAAAAAGGCGATGCCGGCACCGGTGCCGAAGAGCACGGTCGCGCCTATGACATGGGCAAGCAGCAGCCATTCCTCGAGCATCAGCGTTCATCCAGGGTGGCAAGCGCCGTCAGCGTCAGCAGGACCGACGGCAGCACCTTGACGAGGGGGCCGAGCGGATCGAGCCAGAGCGCGGGTTCGAGAAGGGTGCCGCCAGCGAGATAGGCCAACGAGACGGCGAGCATGCCGAGAAGGGCGCGTCTGGCGAGCGGGCGAACAAGCACGGCGGCGCCGAGCGCCACATCGATGAGGCAGGTCGCGAGCGTCAGCGCCGTTGCCGCCGCTTCGGGCATGAAGGGCAGGAAGTGCGCGGAGGCCCTTTCCAAAGAAAGCAGCGGGATCAGGCCGGAGAGCAGCCAGAAGGCCGACAGGCCCGATATGACGAGCGGCTTCAGGAGATAGAGTCTGGCGAACCAGAGATCCTGCACGCCGGAGGGATTGGCCGCGAGCGTCGCCGCCGCCGATGTCGCGGTGAGTCCGCTTTCTCCCTTGCTTCGTATGCCCTCCGACATCACGGTCATCGCGGTCGAGCGCAGCGGCGAACGCCAGCCGAGCAGGCCTGCCATATCGGCAAGCCAGGTCACCGGTCGCGTAAGCCAGGGAGCAAGCGAAAAGACGCGGACAGGCGCCAGGCCCAGCCATTGCCGGTGAAGGCTGACAAGTTTGGCGAGCGTCAGCACCTCGCTGGATGCGAGATCGATATCGCCGCGAAGGTCGCTTGCGATCGCCCGCGACACGGACTCCGCCACATCATCCACCGAAAGCGTTTCGACCGGGCTCTCCGCATGGACGAGCGGCAGCGCCAGCGGAAAGGCGGCGAGCGCTCGCAGCAATGACGAGCCGCCATGGGCATTGCGGCCGAGCACGAGGGCAGGGCGCAGGATGAGATGAGGCAGGCCGCTTGCCGCCAGCGCCTCGTCGGCCCGCCGCTTGGTTGCGAGGAAGGGCAGTTCGCCTGCCGCGCCGGCGGTCCTTGCCGATATCTGCACGATTAGGGGACGGGACCGTTTCGCCGCGGCATAGAGCGCCAGCATCGCATCCCCCTGGGTCGCAGCGACATCGTCCGAGAGCCCGTCCTGCAGGGCGCCGGCGCAGTTGACGACGGCGTGCTGGTCTTTGAGGAAACCCTCCCAGCCCTCGGGCTTTGTCATCCGCGAGAGGTCAGCCTGCCGCCAGTCGATCGCCGGTTGCTTCAGGCGGGCTCGCGCGGGATTGCGGCCGAGCCCGGTCACGGCGTGCCCGTCCGCAACGAGCCGGGCCGCGACGACGGAGCCTATGAAGCCGGTTGCGCCGAGAATCAGGATGTTCATGGCGGGAGATTAGCGAAAAAGTGTGAGCGGGATAGGAGGGCTTGGCGGGGTAGTGGTGTATAGTACAAAGAGCAGTGAATATTTCCCCGAAGGATGTTTTGAGGGAAGGCGAGGCGTCGCTTCGTTACCCCTTCTCCCCAGCGGGGAGAAGATGCCGGCAGGCAGATGAGGGGTGAGCGGCGAAAGCCGCGAATGCACGGAGCGCAAGCGAGGGGCAACAATGACGGGTGTGCCGTGTGGCCCCCATATCCGACCCGTCGGGCCACCGACCGGGGTTGAGCCGCTGGTCTCAACCCGTCCTTCGGACCCCCGCTGGGGAGAAGAGGAGGAGGAACGAGCCGCACGCATTAAGGAAACAGGGCGGCCGATTGCCGTCCCGGGAGGATTTTGCGATGCACGACGACCACGACCATCACCACGATCACGACAACCACTACTCCGACATGCAGGCCCGCGTGAAGGCGCTGGAAACGCTGCTGACGGAGAAGGGTTGATCGACCCTCATGCCATCGATGCGATCGTCGAGACTTACGAAACCAAGGTCGGGCCGAGGAATGGCGCGCAGGTCGTCGCCAAGGCCTGGAGCGATCCCGGTTTTGCCGACTGGCTGAGGCGCGATGCGACGGCGGCGATCGCCAGTCTCGGTTACACTGGCCGGCAAGGCGAGCATATGCGCGCCGTCTTCAATACGGCCGAGACCCATAATCTAGTCGTCTGCACGCTCTGCTCCTGTTATCCCTGGTCGGTGCTCGGCCTGCCGCCGGTCTGGTACAAGGCGCCGGCCTATCGTTCGCGGGCGGTGATCGATCCGCGCGGCGTGCTCGCCGAATTCGGGCTGACCCTGCCGGAGGGCAAGAAGATCCGCGTCTGGGATTCGACGGCGGAGCTGCGTTATCTCGTGATCCCGGAGCGCCCCGAAGGCACGGAAGGAATGGATGAGACAGCACTTGCCGGTCTCGTCAGCCGCGATGCGATGATCGGCACGGCCGTGGCCGACAGCCCGGAGGCACTGTCATGAACGGACCGCACGATCTCGGCGGGCAGATGGGCTTCGGTCCTGTCGCGCCTGAGAAGGACGAGCCCTATTTCCATGGCGAATGGGAAAAGCGTGCGCTCGGCATCACGCTCTCCTGCGGGGCTTTCGGCGCGTGGACGATCGATGAAAGCCGACATGCGCGCGAGAAAATCCCGCCGGCCGACTACCTGTCGGCGAGCTATTACGAGATTTGGAACCGCGGCGTCGAGACGCTGCTGGAACGGCACGGCTTTGCGACGCGTGAGGAGCTCTTGTTCGGCCACAAGCTGCAGGAGGGCACGGCGCCGAAACGGGTGCTGAAGGCGGAGATGGTGCCAGCTGTGCTCGCCAAGGGCGGCCCTTGCGACAGGCCGGTGGATGACGAGCCGCGATTTGCTGTCGGCGAGCGGGTGAAGACGAAGAATTTCAATCCGGCGACCCATACGCGATTGCCGCGCTATGCCCGTGCCAAGGCCGGCGTCGTTGAAGCGGTGCAGGGCTCCTTCGTCTTTCCCGATGATAATGCCCATGGCAAGGGCGAGAATCCGCAATGGCTCTATACCGTCGTTTTCGACGGCGGCGAGATTTGGGGCGAGGGCGCGGACCCGTCGCTGACGGTCTCTATAGACGCGTGGGAGAGTTATCTTGAACGAGCATGAAACGACGCCCTTGACGCAATCACCCGGCCTGCCGAAGTCACCGGAGGGCGAGCCGGTCTTTGCCGAGCCATGGATGGCCGATGCCTTCGCCATGGTGGTCGGGCTATATGAAAAAGGCCTCTTCGACTGGGACGAATGGACCCATGCGCTCTCGATGCAGTTGAACAGCCGCGGTCGGGCCGAAGACGGCAGCGACTATTTCGACTGTTGGGTGGAAGCGCTTTCCAACCACGGCATCGTCGATGTGCACGAGATCCTCGACCTGCAGCAGAGCTGGCAGCGGGCGGCTGAAGCCACACCGCATGGGCAACCGATCGAGCTCGTCAACGATCCGCTGCGCTGATCCTCACGACGGAAACTGCCGGTAGCATTCTTCGGCCACACCGCGCAGGGTTTCGCGCGAGATTTCGCCGGTGACGGCATAACCGAGTTCGCCGTCGATCCAGTAGAAGGTTTCGAGATTGCCCGATGAGGCGAAGCGGAAGCTCGTCGTGCGGTTTTCCTTCTTGCGGCCGAGTATCACGGTCAGGCGTTCGCCGGCCTCGTTCTCATACATGAACATGGCGCCCGGCTTGCCGTCGACCGGCAGCAGGCGTCCGCCGACCAGCTTGAAGCCGAGCGGCTGCAGGTTCGGGATCTTCAGGTTCTGGATCGCCAGCCGCTTGCCGAGCCAGGTGGCGAGATGGGCCTCCTCGTCGGCGAAGACTTCGACCGGGTGGCGAACCTCGGCGGCATAGACGGTGAAGGCGGTCTCGGCCTGTTTCGGCAGGGTTTCGGAACCGGCTAGCTGCAGGTCCGGCTTTGCCAGAAGGGCCGGGCCATAATGGCCGCTGACGGCACCGAGCGCAAAGACGACGAGCGCTGCGGCGGCGACTGCCCAGCGGTTCGTCACCGGCGAGAGGGTGCGCGGCGGTGATACGAGCAGGGGATCGCTATCTCTGGCTTTCTCGTAACCGGCAAAGAGCGAGCGGATGCCCGTATTCTGCCCCTGCCATTCAGCGACCATCGCCGCCTCGTCGGGATTGTCGGCAAGGAAGGCCTCGACACGGGCGCGCGCCGTTTCTGGCAACTGGCCGTCGGCATAGGCGTGGAGATCGGCTTCGGTGACGATCGGGTTGGTCTCGTTCATTTCGGTCTCCGAAGCGTAATGATGTTATCGGCCTTCAGGTGTTCAGCGACGCGCCGGCGCGCGCGCGACAGGCGGGACATGACGGTGCCGATGGGGATATCGAGCGCGGCGGCGACCTCGCTGTAGCTATATCCCTCGATGACCACGAGCATCAGCACGGCGCGGTGCTCCTCCGAAAGGCTGTTCAGCGCGTTATCGAGCCGGGTGCGTTCCAGCGGATCGGCCGGCGCTTCAGGTGCTGCCATATCTCCTGCGGCGTCGAGCTCGAGCATGCCGTCGCGCGCCTTGCCGCGCCGGCCGTTGCGGTAAAGATTGGTCATGATGGTCAGGACCCAGCCGCGCAAGTTGAGGCCGCGCCATTGACCGCGGCGCGCCAGAACCTTCTCGACGCAATCCTGAAGCAGATCCTCGCCATCGGCATCCGAGCGCGTGAGGCTGCGCGAATAGCGCCTGAGCGAGGGAAGGAGGGCCAGGATCTGGCCCTCGAAACTTTCGGGTGCGGGTGTCTTCACGCCAGCTCTCTTGCCGTCACATCAGGGCTTGGCAAGGTCCCAGTTGCCGCCGACGCCATCGCCGGTGATGTCGCCCATTTTCTTGTCCTTGACCCAGTAATAGAGCGGCATGCCGTCCTTGGCCCATTGCTTCGTGCCATCCTTGCGATCGATGATTGAATATGCACCATCGGCCTTGGCATCGGAAGCGGCCATTAGCGGCGGCCAGTTCTTGGCGCAATCGTCGTAGCAGTTGGAAACGCCCTTGGCGTCCTTCTTGAAGGTGTAGAGGGTCATGCCGTTTTCGCCGGCGAGAACCTTACCCTTGGCGGATTCGACTTCCTTGACGGGCGCGGCTGCGAAAGCGGCGGCTGCGGCAAGGGCGCCAGCTGCGACGACGGATAGGAATTTCACGGACTTCATGATGTTTCTCCTCGGGTTAGGCACGCGATTTCGCGCTACCTGAGATGAGACACGAGGCGAGGCGGTTTTATTCCCAAGTGGAGAAAGTTTTCTGGCAGGCGAATTATCATTCGCCACACAACACCCTGCTTTTACAGGTCATTTACATCATGGCCATTCGCGGATAACATATATCCTTAATTCCGCTCGCAGAGCCAGCCATGATGAGTTGCTGAATGATCCTGAAAAGCCAGGTCGAGTGGGCGCTTCACTGCTGCGCCATTCTCGCGGGCCTGCCCGACGGCAGGTATCTCTCCACCAAGGCGCTCGCAGAGCTTCATGGCCTGCCGAAGGAATATCTCTCCAAGGCGCTGCAGAGCCTTTCTCAGGCTTCCCTCGTCGAAACCACGCTCGGCCCGAGCGGCGGCTACAGGCTTGCCAGGCCCTCGTCGGAGATCAGTTTCCTTGACATCGTCGAGGCTGTCGAGGGCAAGGCGCGCAGCTTCACCTGCACAAATATCCGCGAGAACAATCCCTGCCGACCGGCCGGCTATTGCGACAGCAAGCCCTGCGCGGTCGCCCGCGTCATGTGGGAAGCCGACGAGGCCTGGCGCAACACGCTGCGTCGTGTCCGCCTCTCCGATCTCGTCGGCACCCTATCCGAAGAGGTTCCGCCGGATATCTGGCGGGACACGTTCGAGTGGGTGCTGAAGCGCGCCGGCTGAGGGTGAAACCTACGCCCTGAAAATCGTCCTTATAGTCTTCAGGATGGCATGGGCGCTGCGCACCTGTTCCGCCGGCAGGGCGACGCCGTCGCGGAAGCGCTCGGCGCGGCCGGCAAGCTGTTCGGCGATTTCTTCGGCCAGGGCCGGGCGTTCGGCGAGCAGCGGGGCGAAGGCCTCCTGATTGATTTCATAGGCCGTCACCGGCGTCAGCGCCTCTAGGGTGCAGCCTTCCTGCATGCCGGCGAGCAGGCCGGTCTCGCCGAAGAAATCGCCGGGCGCCAGCCGTCCGCGCTCCTCGTCCGCATGCCGGGCGGCGATGATGCCGGCGCGCACCATCATCAACGAGGGCAGCATTTCGCCCTCCCGCACGATCACGTCGCCCTTGCGGAACTGCCGGATAGCGGTCGTTTCGGCGAGCTTTGCCTTTTCCTCTGATGTCAGCGTCGCAAAGACCGGAATGGCCTCGATCAATTCGAGCGGTGTCACGCCGGGCGGGCGCGCGCCCTCTTCCGTCGGCAGGCCAGTCGTTACGATCGTGGCGCCGGCCGGTGCTGCCAGCAGTAGGCCGGCCGATTTGCAATGGCGGTAGACCAGATCGAGCACCTCACTTCGCGCCGTGGCGCGCTGGTTCGGGCTCGTCACTCGAAAATAGAGATCGATTTCCAGTGCTGCGGCATCAAGTCCCTTGAGCGCGACGACGGGTGGCGGCTCGCGCAAGATCGAATTGCAGCTTGCCAGTGCTGTTCCCATAACTTGCTGGATCGCTGCAGGCATGCGCGTTGGGGCGACGCGGATGGTGAGGGCCAGCAGATGGGTTTCGTCCGGCCGGCTGATATTGGTCAGTCCCAGCTTCGCCATGAAGCTGTTCGGGAGAACGACGACATTGCTTGCACCGGTCAGGATGTGTGTGGCGCGCCAGTTGCTCTCGACGACGCGTCCCTCCGTGCCGTCGCTCAGAAGAATCCAGTCGCCGATGACATAGGGCCGGCCGAGGGTTAGCGCGATGCCGGAGAAGACGTCGGCGAGCGTGTTCTGCAGCGCGAGGCCAAGGATGATGGCGACGACGCCTGAGGTCGCGACAAGGGTTCCGATCGGCACGCCGAAGACGAAGGCCAGGATTGAGAGCGCCATGCCGATATAGACGACGCCGACGACGAGGTCCTGCAGCAGGCGCGCCTCGCGCGGGTTGCCCTCCAGCACGAGATAGAGCCGGATGAAGCCGATGACCGCCCAAGCCAGGTGAACCCACCAGAGCGATTTCGCCAGAATGACGAGCAGGGCCTGCGGATCCAGGGAATCGTATCTCTGAAACCGGTGAGGGTCGATGCCGCTTGCGATGAGGATAAGCGTCATCACTGCAAAGAAGAGGATCTGCACCACCAGCCGCGTCGTCGGCCGCTGGCTGGAGAGGAAATACCAGACCACGATGCCGGCGCAGCCGACTGTAATGAGAGAATTCAGCGGCTTGCCGAAGAGCGCGTCGTAGATCATCTCTCTGTCTCCGGGAGGGCGGGCGGCACATGATTGAGCATGTCGGCTGTCCGCGCAAGCATCGGTCCCGCGCGGACAGGCTTGGAGGTTGCCTACTTCTTGAGGGGGTAGGTCAATTCTCTCTGGTCGGTGTCGACGACGAAGACAGCGAGCAGGCGAGCTGGCTGCGTCTCGCTGCCATTGGCGCTGACGCCATGGCGGTCGCCCGGCATTTCCGAGAAGTTCTCGCCGGCCTGATAGGTCTTGACCGGACCGTCATTGACCTGGCTGCGGATCGATCCCTCCAGCACGGTGGCGTAGATAAAGGCCGAGTCCGGATGGGTATGGCCTTCGGAGAAGCCGCCGGGCCCGTATTCGACCAGCACGCCCTTGATGCTCTTGCCCGGCACGTTCGGCAGTTCGTGCTCATAGACGAGCGCTACCTTGGCGGACTTGCTGCTGTCATGGGCGGAAGCGCCGGTCGTTGCCAGAAGGGCGAGGGCGACGGCGAGGAATGATGACTTGATCATGGGAATCTCCTTATTGCCTGGGTGAAGAGGCCTATCATTTCGGCCGAGCGGATGTGGCGAACCACTGTTCGAAGGTGATCGAGCCGAGGCGCGGATCGTCGTCGGAAACGAGCGACTGGTCGTTCAGCCTGGCGCCGAAATATTTCGCCTCGGCGTCGGCCTCGACGGTCCTCGGGTCCTTCATCGCCTTCAGATAGCGGGCGACGAGTTCGCTGAGACGGACCCGTTCTGGGCCGGCGATTTCGATCATCCCGTCGACGGCCGGCGAAAGCGCCACATCAGCCATTGCATCGGCGACGTCGTCGGACGCGATCAGCTGCACATAGGCCGGCGACAGGCGGACTGTACCGCCGATGGTGCCCGACTGGGCGATACCGCCGAGAAATTCCATGAACTGCGTCGAATGCACGATGGTGTAGGGAATGCCTGATGCCGTGATCAGCTTTTCCTGGGCGAGCTTGCCGCGGAAATAGCCGCTGTCCTGCAGGCGTTCGGTGCCGACGACGGAAAGCGCGATATGGTGCTTCACGCCGGCGGCCTTTTCGGCGGCGAGCAGATTGCGCCCCGAGGTCTGGAAGAATTCGAGCACGGCCTTGTCCTCGAAGGAGGGCGAATTGGCAAGGTCGAGTACGACTTCGGCACCGGCGAGCGCTTCGGCCAGTCCTTCTCCGGTGATCGTATTGACGCCGGAGTTCGGTGAGGCGGCGATCACCTCATGCCCGCGCTTGCGCAGGCGTTCGACAGTCTTTGAACCGATGAGGCCGGTTCCGCCGATGACGACGATTTTCATAACAGATCTCCATTCGCTGCCGCGGTGCGACAGCGTCAAAGCTGAATCTTCTCAATGAAGTTCGAGGGCTAGTTCAGGCCCGCCTTATCGAGGCCATAGGCTTTGTCGGCCGAGCCGGGCACGGTCTTGAAGCCGACATTAACGCGGTTCCAGGCATTGATGGCCATGACGACGAAGGTCAGGTCGGAGATTTCCTTCTCGGAAAGCTGGCCGCGCACCCGTTCGTAGATCTCGTCGGAAATACCGCCTTCGGGAAGCTTCGTCAGGGCTTCGGTCCAGGCAAGGGCTGCGCGCTCGCGCGGGACGAACAGGTTCGATTCTCGCCAGATGGCGACGTGGTGGAGCCGCAATTCCGTCTCGCCGTGGATCTTTGCCTGCTTCACATGCATGTCGAGGCAAAAGCCGCATCCGTTGAGCTGCGAGGCGCGGATCTCGATGAGCGCCTGCAGCTTCTCGTCAATGACGCTGCTCTTCAGCGCCATGCTGAATTCCATGAATTTCTTAAAAAGCTCGGGGGATTGCTGGGCGTAGTTCAATCGCTGAGTCATGTCTTTCTCCTTCCATTAAGGATATTATGTATCCTTATGGATAAAAGATATCCGTAATCGCTGGACTGTAAAGCCATTCTCGCTTAGTCTGCCTGCATAAAGCCTATGCGCAAAAGTATGAGGGGGCAGGGATGGATATCGTTTCGGCGTTGCGGACCTTCCAGCGCGTCGTGGAGACGGGGTCCTTCTCGGCGGCGGCGCACGACCTCGACGTGACGCAGCCGGCGGTTTCGCGGCAGGTTGCGTCCCTCGAAAGCCATTTCAACACCCGCCTCCTGCATCGTACGACGAACGGCCTGTCGCTGACGGCGGAAGGGGAGCGCATGCTGCCGATGGCGCTCCGAATTCTCGAAGCGGTGGAGGAGCTTGGCGATGCGGCAGGCTCGAACGGCGCCACGGCCTCGGGGAAGGTGAGGCTCAGCGTGCCCGCGCCGCTCGGCCTCTATTTGAGCGAAAGGCTCGGCGATCTTCTTGCCGCCCACCCGAAGCTTTCAGTCGAACTCATCTTCCGGGAACAGAGCTCCGATATGATCGAGGAGCGCCTCGATCTGGAAGTGCGGCTCGGTTCGGTCGCCGACAGCAGCCTCGTCTGTCGCCGGATCGGTTGGACGACGGCGTTCCTCGTCGCGTCGCCTGCTTATCTCGCGCGCAAGGCGGCACCGCGCGTGCCAAAGGATATCAGGGAACATGAATGCCTGTGCTATGATAGGGCAGGCGACACGTGCACATGGTCCTTCTCGAACGGGTCGGAAGACATTCCGGTCAGGATCACGCCGCGATTGACCGCCTGCAACGCGATTGCCATTCATAGGGCGGCGCTCGCCGGCGCCGGCCTGGCGGTGCTTTCCCATATCATCGCCGTGCACGACATCGCCGCCGGCCGACTGATTCCCGTGATGGAGAATTTTCAGCCGAGCCGCCTGCCGATCACGGTCGTCTATCCCTCGAGGCGGAACATGCCGCTGCGCGTCAGGACGGTTCTGGACTTTCTGACCGATGTCGTCGGCCAGGACCCGTCGATGTGTGTGAGCGGGGCGGACCGCCAATGGAACGGATGATCGTTCGGGCCGGTGATTTGCCGTTTTCCGCCTTGCCTAACGGCTGCGAATCCTGCCAAGTCGGCGGGCCATGCAATTTGCGCCGCAACAAGACGAAGCCCTGAAGGCTGTTTCGAAATGGCTGAATGAAGGGCGCTCGCCGCTCTTTCGCCTGTTCGGCTATGCCGGAACGGGCAAGACGACGCTTGCCAGGCATTTCGCCGAGAATGTCGACGGCGATGTGCTGTTTGCCGCCTTCACCGGCAAGGCCGCGCAGGTGCTGCGCTCGCGCGGCGCCTCCAATGCCAAGACGATCCATTCGCTGATCTATCGGCCACGCGGCGAGGAGGCGGTGGAGGACGAGGAAACCGGCAAGACCTCCATCGCGCCGATGTTTTCGATCAACCGGCAGAGCCCGGTCGCGAAAGCCGCACTGATCATCGTCGACGAATGTTCGATGGTCGACGAGGCGCTCGGCAAGGACCTGATGAGCTTCGGCACGCCGATCCTGGTGCTTGGCGATCCCGGCCAGCTGCCGCCGGTTTCGGGCGGCGGTTACTTCACCAATCAAGAACCGGATTACCTCCTCACCGATATTCACCGCCAGGCGCGCGACAATCCGATTATCAAGCTCGCCATGCAGGTGCGCGAAGGCAATGAGGTGATGTACGGCGACTACGGCACGGCCAAGGTGATCTCGAAGAACGAGGTGACGCAGCAGCTGGTGCTTAATGCCGACCAGGTGCTCGTCGGCACCAACCGCACCCGGCGGCGCTACAATCAGCGCCTGCGCGAGCTGAAAGGCTTTAACGCCGATTATCCGCAGACCGGCGACAAGCTCGTCTGCCTCCGAAACGACCCCGCCAAGGGCTTGCTCAACGGCTCGCTGTGGCAGGTGATGACCTCGTCGAAGGAAACGACAAAACCCGGCATCAACCTGCTCGTCCGTCCCGAGGACGACGACATGGACCGGGGGGCGGCCAAGATCAAGCTGTTGAAACAGGCGTTCGAGGATGTCGAAGGCGAGATTCCCTGGAATACCCGCAAGCGCTACGACGAGTTCGACTACGGCTATGCGCTGACCGTTCACAAGGCGCAGGGCTCACAATGGAACGATGTCGTGCTGTTCGACGAGAGCTGGGCCTTTCGCGACACGCGCGAACGCTGGCTCTATACAGCGATCACTCGCGCGGCGGAGACCTTGACGATCGTTCGCTGATCCGGGTTCGGCGGGAAAGGACGGTGGCGGCCATCGGGTTCGAGTCTATCAGGCTTGCACGATGCCGAGCAGGATTGCCTTGGCGATTGCTTGAAAGCGGTTGTTGGCGCGGAATTTCAGGATGATTGCGGCTTCGAGATCCCTCGTCTCGTCGTGTTTCAGGTCGAGTGCCCGGGCGATGCGCTGGGTGGAATAGCCTTCCGCCATTAATTCCAGGCAGCGCTTTTCCTGCGGGGTCAGGCTGGAACTGTCCTGATTGTCGTTGAGCGGCTGCGTCTCGATGCTGCCGTCGTAATCAAGGAGGTCGCCGACCTGCTGGAGTTGGCGGTGCAGCGTCGACATCTCCGCCGTCAGCTCGCGCCGACGCACCTGCAAGGCCTCGCGGAACATTGCCTCGGCCCTTTCCTGCGAATCGGCTTTGCGAAGCTCGTCCATCAATTCCTGGATCACGGCAATCGGCATGCCCGTCTCGCGGCAGACGGTGATGACGGCCATGCGCATCACTTCGTCCTGGCCGTAGACCCGCATCAGGCCGATGCGGTTGGCCGAAATCAATCCCTTCTCTTCATAGAAATGCAGCGTCCTGTGCGTAACGCCGAAAGCGTTGGCCATATCGGCAATGGGCACTGGACCTTCCGGTAGATCCGGCGGCAGCGCGGCCGAAGGCAGGAACCGGTATTTCGACCGGGCCTCCGAAGCGAAACCGGCGGCAGCAAACAGGCGTTTGGAACCGTCTGGCATGAACCCTCCTAGGGCATCTTGTTGCACCTCACGCGGATTTGCCAGTTGCTTCCCGGGCGCGGCGAGTGGGGTTTCCTCTAGGCGGTCTTATTCGTGGGGAAAGAAGCAGTACGCGGCGTACGATTACGCGATACAATGTCCACGTTATGCGTGAACGATTGTTTTTATAAGTGCTAAAAATAATCTCTTTTAAATGGGATAGCAACGTGACGGCGTGATTTCGTGTGTGCTGCCGCAAAACATGTGTTGCGCCGCCGCATCAGCCAGTCGCCTTGAAAGGCGACGGTAAATACTCTTCCCGGTCAATGCTTGTTGGAAATGCTGGGCTTTCATCAGCGACCGGCATCGCATCTATCTGCGAATCTCGTTGGCCATCGCCAGGCACTTGGCTTAAAAGCGGACCTTCCGTTTCCGTGACCGATGGATGCCAGCCATGCCCGCCAAGCTCTCCGTGAACCTCAATGCCATCGCCATGCTGCGCAACCGGCGCGACCTGCCCTGGCCGAGCGTCGAAGCGCTCGGGCGAATCGCCCTTGCCGCAGGCGCCAGCGGCCTGACCGTGCATCCGCGTCCCGACCAGCGCCACATCCGCTTTTCCGACCTGCCCGTGATCCGCAATCTTATCGACGACGAATTCCCGCAGGCTGAGTTCAACATCGAGGGCTATCCCACCGAGGAATTCCTCGAACTCTGCGCCGGCGCCGCACCCGAGCAGGTGACGCTGGTGCCCGATGATCCCGCGCAGGCAACCTCCGACCACGGCTGGGATTTCCGCAAGCACCACGGGTTCCTGACCGATGTCGTCGCGCGGTTAAAGAAGATGGGATATCGCGTCTCGCTCTTTGCCGACGGCGATGGGAATGCGGACGCGGTAAAGCTGGCGAAAGAAACAGGCGCCGACCGGATCGAACTTTATACTGGTCCCTATGGCGGCTGCTATGACGCGCCGGAACGGACAACGCCGATCCTCGAAGCGCTCGGGAAGACGGCGGATGCCGCGCTCGCCATCGGTCTTGCCGTCAACGCCGGGCACGATCTGACGGTCGCGAACCTGCCGGCATTGGTTAAGCGGATTCCCGACCTTGCCGAAGTCTCGATCGGCCACGGGCTGACCGCCGATGCGCTAGAGTATGGGATGGCCGAGACGGTGCGGCGGTTTTGCCGGGCTTGCGGACAGGTGGTTTAAGGAAGGGTTGGTTCCTTCGAAGCCCGTCATCGCCTTTGCGATGCGCGCTTCAATGGGAGGTGAAGAAAAGTCTTTTCCGCCCAAGGACTTGGGCGCGCTGGATTCCTGTGACAAGCACAGGAATCCAGCCACGGCGCGTCTGCGCCGTGAGTGACTCACACACCTGATGAGATTTTCAGCGCCTGAAATTTGAGCTCGTTCATCCCTGCGCAGCGCAGGGAGGTACGAAAAGCTCAATGACCTCCGGCATTGTCCGAAGCAGTCAAAGCGGCCTTATACGCCACGAAGAAATCCTTCAGCGATTGCAGCTGTTTGCCCGCCAGCCTGGTGAAATCCTCGGTGACGATGTCGAAGTTGCCGGCGCGGATGTTGGCGTCGGCGGAGACCAGCATGTCGGCGACGAAGCCAGGGAGGCCGGCGCCGCGCATGCCTTGGCCGAGCTGTTCGTCATTGACGTCGACTACTTCGAGCGGCTTGCCTGATGCTTCGGAGACGATGACCGCAATCTCGCGGTTATTCAGCGACTCCGCGCCGGTCAGCGTGTAGGTGGCGCTTTCGGAGGTGCCGGCGGCAAGGGCTGCGGCGATCGCCAGCGCGCAGTCGTCGCGCGAGATGGTCGCGACCTTGCCGTCGCCGGTGGCGCTGTACCATTTGCCGCCCTGCAGGTTGTGCGGCATGCTGTGCAGGTAATTGTCGTGGTACCAGGCGTTGCGGATGATCGTGTAGGCGATGCCGCTTGCCTTAATAGCGTTTTCAGTGCCGAGATGGTCAGGCGCGAAGGTGACGAGCGAATTGTCGGGCGCCGGCATCGAGGTGTAGGCGATGTGCTTGACACCCGCCTTGGCGGCGGCGGCGACGGCGGCCTTGTGCTGGGCGAGGCGCTTGCCGGGGGTGTCGAGCGCATCGGTGCTGATAATCAGCAGGCGGTCGATGCCGGTGAAGGCCTGTTCCAAGCTGGCGGCATCATCGAAATCGGCCTTGCGGGTGGCGACACCCTTGCTGGCGAGCCCGGCGAGCTTTTCCGGGCTGCGTGTCGCCGCGACGATCTGGCCGGGGGCGACCTTGTAGGTTTCGATGAGGTGATGGATGACGCGCTGGCCGAGCTGTCCGGCGGCGCCGGTGACCAGGATGGTTTCGCTCATGGGTCGTTCCCTTTGCATTGTGCGAGGTGGTCTCAAAAAGAGACTAACACTAGAATAGGAATTGACTTCGCGGTGTAAAGAAGGCAGTTTTTCGGCTGTAAGTTACCAGAAGGGAACCAGCAGATGAGCGGCGCAGTCCTCAGTCTGAAGAACAGGATGCCGGGGGGGCGGCGAGAGATCGATCTTGCCGGCCTCGATTTTTCCAATTGCCCGGTCCGGGACATGATGCAGCAGATCGGCGGCAAGTGGTCGACGCTGCTGCTGGAGGTGCTGGCGGCCGAGCCCCGCCGCTTCGGCGAGCTCAGGCGGATGCTTCCCGATATCTCGCAGCGCATGCTGACGCAGACGCTGCGCGACCTGCAGAGGGACGGTTATATCGCTCGGGAGGTCTTCCCGACCAAGCCGCCGAGCGTCGAATATTCGATGACCGATCTCGGCCGTTCGCTCTACCAGCCGCTGTCGCAGCTGTTGAACTGGGCGGAGGCGAACCACGATGCGGTCCGCGCCGCCCGCTCGCGATTCGATTCAGCCGAAAGCTAGAGTGGCGAGAGCCTCTGTCACTTCGCGCGCGTAAACAGCGCGCGAAACAGTTCCTCCGACCGCTGCAACCCTTCGTCGCTCAGAACGACCGACTTGGACTTGCCTCGCGGATTGGCAATCAGTCCCTTCTTGTACAGGCGATCCATGACATCCCAGTCGAAGCCTTTCCAGGCGCGATCGCCGTCATGGAGCGTCAGCTAGAGCAAAGCGAGAACGGCGTCGTCGATCTTTTCTTCATCGATTTCCATAACGAATGCCTCCCTCCAAGAATGAGAAAACCCTGTCGTCCTCTGACTTTAACTCACGTATGATCCTGAGATCGACTCCGATTTCCGGGATTGTGCGTCGGTAGGCTTACCTCCCGCGCCCTTCCGTCAAAAATAGCAGGAAGGCGAGCGCCGGGAAGGCGAAGCCGATCCAGGCTGTCATCGACCAGCCGCCGGTCGCATAGGCCCAGCCGCCGAGTGCCGAGCCGATCGCGCCGCCGGTAAAGAAGGTGGCCATGAAGAGGCCATTCAGCCGGCTGCGATGTTCCGGGTTCAGCCCATAGATGGCGCGCTGGCCACAGACGAGATTGGTCGTCACGCCGAAATCGAGCATGATCGCCGCGACCGTCAACAGGATCAGCGCGGTGAGCGAGCCGTCGGCTGCGAGATGGCTGATCAGGAAGGAGGCCATGGCGAGGAGCATGGCGATCGTCGAGGCGATCCTCGTCATGCCGCGATCGGCGAGCCGGCCGGCGATCGGTGAAGCGACGGCGCCGGCCGCACCTGCAAGCGCGAAGAGGGCGATGCCGTTCTGCGTCAGGCCGAAGGCGGGACTTGCGAGCAACAGGGGCGTCGTCGTCCAGAACAGGCTGAAGGCGCCGAACATGCCGGCCTGGTAGAGGGCGCGGCGCTGCAGCACGCGCGAGGTCAGCGCCAGATGCGCCATGGAGGCAAGCAGTTCGCCATAGCCGACCTTCGTCTTCGGCACGCGGACGGGCAGGTTGGCACGCAGTACGACGGCGAGCACGATCATCAACGCCGCGGTGACGTAATAGACCGTGTGCCAGGAGGCTGCCTCGGCGAGAAAGCTCGCGAAGGGGCGGGCGAGCATGATGCCGCAGAGCAGGCCGCTCATGATGTTGCCGACCACCTGGCCGCGCGTCGCATCCGGCGCCATGTTGGCGGCGAAGGGCACGAGCACCTGGACGGCGACCGAGGCAAGGCCGATCGACAGCGAGGCGGTGAGGAACATGGCGGGTGTTGTCGACAGCGCAGCACCGATCAAGGCGAGTGCGGAGACGGCGACCAACGCCAGCACCAACCGGCGGTTTTCAGTGAGGTCGCCGAGCGGCACGATCAGCAGCAGGCCGAGGCCGTAGCCGATCTGCGTCAGCGTAACGATCAGCCCTGTTGCGGCCGGCGTGAAGCCGAGATCGGCGCTGATCGGGCCAGCAAGCGGCTGGCCGTAATAGAGATTGGCGGCCACCAGCCCGCAGGCGGAGGCGAAAAGAAAGGTGAGCCAGGGGGGTAGCGCGCGTGGAATGGCATTATCCGGCGTAGTGGCTGAAATGCTCATCAAAAACTCCGGTATGATTGAAAGGACTAGTTGTAAAATCGTCTTGCCGCCGGCCCGCTTCCTGCCGCGGCGCGAGGGCGAGCACTCCCGGAGTGCCGAGCACTCCTGGGAATGCTGGGAACTCCTGGAGTGCCGAGCACCCTCCGGGGTGTCATGTCACCAGTTTCATCGCGGCTTCGGCGGCGGCCGCCATTTCTTCGCCGCTGCGGCCCGTCTTGCCGATGACGCGCATGCCCTTGGTGAGGCAGAGCAGCGCCAGCGATGTGGCAGAGACATCGACATCCGAAGAAATCGAGCCGTCGGATTGGCCGAGACGGATCAGGTCGGCCAAAAACGCCTCGTCGGTGATGAAGGCGGTGGCGACGCGTTCGGCCGCCTCCTCGTCGAAGAGGGCGAGGTCACCGGCGCTGCCGACGACGAGGCAGCCCTGCCTGCCGATTTCACCATGGGACGAGCCGGCAAAGAAGGTGATCAGTGCATGGAGCTTGTCGCGGCCGCGCTCGGCGTCGGCGAGCCTGGCGTCGAGCAGGCCGCGGCGCACGGCGCGGTAACGGTCGAATGCCGCGAGGAAGATGCCGCGCTTATCGCCGAACGCCTTGTAGACGCTGCCGGCGGCGAGCCCCATGGCTTCGGTGAGCTCGCTGATCGAGGCGGCGTGGTAGCCGCGCTCGGAAAAGACGCGCAGGGCGGCATCGAGTGCAGCCTCCGCGTCGAATTCCCGCGGGCGGCCGCGGCTTCGGGTCTTCTCGTGAAGGGTCGTTGCGTTCATGTCTCCCTAATTAGGGAATGATCGTTTCCAAATCAAGCGAAACTTTTGCGACGCAGAAGATTCAGAGGGTGAGAACCCAGGTTTGACCGTTTGTCTCGGGGCCGAACATGCGATGTCTCTCCTCGGAGACAAGCCGGAATCCGGCCTTGATATAGATGGCGCGGGCGGTCTCCAGCATGTCGTTGGTCCAGAGCGAAAGCTCGCGGTAACCCTTCTGGCGGCAAAAGCGGATGCATTCGTCGACCAGCAGCTTGCCGAGCCCGAGACCGCGGGCCGCCTTGTCGACATAGAGCAGCCGCAGCTTGGCAACGCCGTCGCCGCCATTGGCGACGAGGACGGAGCCGACATTGACGCCGCCACGTTCGGCGATCCAGCAATATTCTTTCTCGGGATCGAAATTGGCGAGGAATTTTCCGGCGACTTCGGCGACCAGCGCCTCGAAACGCAGGTCCCAGCCATATTCTTCGGCATAGAATCGCCCCTGGCTCTGCACGATCCAGCCGATATCGCCGGCGCGGTGGGCGCGGATGACGGCGGGGGCGGGTTTAGCCGCGGGGTCGAGCAGGGTGCGGATCGTGTCCATGGCGGAGACGACCGCCTGCGGCTCGCCGGTCGCAAGATTGTCGAAACGGGCGGCGATCTGCGCATTGGCGCGCCGGCCGAGTTCCTCGAATTGTGTATATCCCCGCTCGGTGACCGTGATGATCTGGCTGCGCAGATCGGCCGGATCGGGGCTGGTTTCGATCAGTCCCTCAGCGCGGAAGCGCTTGAGGATGCGGCTGAGATAGGCCGGATCGAGATGCAGGTCGCGGACAAGCGCGGTGGCGCTGATGCCGTCATGCGAACCGATCTCGAAGAGAATGCGGGCGCCCGTCAGCGTGTAGGGCGAGTCGAGATAGGCCTTGTTCAGCAGGCCAAGGAAATTCGTATAGAAGCGGTTGAAATCGCGGGCGGTTTCGATGAGGGCGGTATCGGGCATGGTGATCTCCGGAAGAAGACCTCATGCTGATGGCAAGTTGGCCACTCACCCTTCCGTCATGCTCTTGTCCCGAGCATCTGCCTCCGGTCGATAGGGCAACAGATTCTCGGCACAAGGCCGAGGATGACGTCGAGTAAGAAGATCAGGCTCGCGAACCAACCAAGGTCTGCGGATAGAACATCTTTGTCATGCATTTAGTTGACCTAGTCAACTAAATTAAAGCTGCCTCACGCAGCCTCTTCCGCCTCCGCGTCCTCCGTGCCAAGGGCGAAATCGACTGCAGCCTTTGCGTGGATCGCGGTGGTGTCGAAGCCCGGCAGCGGCAGGCGATTGGGGTCGAGGATCAGGCAGATCTCGGTGCAGCCGAGGATGATGCTATCGGCGCCGTGCTCCACGGCGCGGTCAATGATGTCGAGCAGCTTGTCGCGCGAGCTGTCGCGCACCTGGCCGGCGCAGAGTTCGTTGAAGATGATGTCGTGCACGGTGGCGCGGTCGGCAGCGTCTGGCACCATGATATCGAGGCCAAGGCTTTTCATGCGGTCGGTATAGAAGCCGTGCTCCATCGTGTAGCGGGTTGCAAGCAGCAGCGGCCGCTTGTGGCCAGCGGCACGCAGCGATTTCGCCGTTTCGTCGATGATGTGGATCAGCGGCACGGAGAGTTTTGCGGCGACCTTATCGGCGATCAGATGCATGGTGTTGGTGCAGATCAAAATGCAGCCGGCGCCGGCAGCCTGCAGGCGCTCGGCCACCTCGCCGAGACGGCGGGACGCTCCAGCCCAGTCGCCGGCCTTCTGAAGCGCGACGATCTCCTCGAAATTGACTGAATGCAGAATGAGTTCTGCCGAGGCGAGGCCGCCGCGGCGCGCGCGCACCATCTCGTTGATCAGACGGTAATAAACCGCCGAACTTTCGAAACTCATGCCGCCTATCAGGCCGATCGTTTCCATCTCTCCGTGCTCCCATGCTTCGAGTTTCGAAAATGATGCCTCAATGGTCGCGCGGCGCGTTTGCATTGTTTGTCCTTTATGAGGAAGGGGTGCTATTATTTTGCATCGATTGGCCAAATGACGCAAATTGAGAGCGCAGGGGTTCATTTCACACATGCTTGATGATCGTGACAGACGCATTCTCGATATGCTGCAGAAGAATGCCGGCATATCCGTAACCGATCTTGCCGAGCGCGTGGCGCTGTCGGTGTCGGCCTGCTCGCGGCGCATTCAGCGGCTGGAAGAAAGCGGCCATATCGCCCGGCGCATCATCGTGCTTGACCGCGAACGCATGGGCGTGCCGACGACGGTCTTCGCCCTCGTCAAGACGGCCCACCATTCCGACGAGTGGACGGAAGCCTTCCGCCGGATCATCAGCGACATCCCCGAGATCGTCGAGGCGCACCGGCTGACCGGAAACCACGATTACATCCTGAAGATCGTGCTGCCGCGCGTCGAGCATTACGACGTGATTTATAAGCAGATCGTGCGCAAGCTGGAACTCTTCGACGTTTCAGCGTCGATCTCGATGGAAGAATTGAAACATGGAATGGCGATACCCGTGGGCTACGCGCGGTGAGCCATCGCTCCGAGAAGCTGCACTAGCATGGGCGATAGCGATATCAGTCGTAATTTGCCATCGATCGCGATTAATTTCGTTTCTTTGTGGAACGGTTTTCGACATATTGCGTTCACCTTTGGTTCAGGATGAGGGGAGGATATTTCCTCCAGTTGGAGGACAGAGGAGAACAGTCATGAGAAAGCTAACCGTCGCCGCGTTATGCTTGATCATAGGTGCCCCTGGGATCACGCCGGCTCAGGCGTTTCCCGCTATCAACCCACCCAAGATCGAGGCGCAGCAGCAACAGATAGAGCAGGTACGGTGGCGTGGCAGAGGCGGGCATCATCGGCGGGATAATTGGGGCTGGGCCTTGGGTGGTCTAGCCGTCGGCACCATCATTGGCAGCGCATTGTCCCAGCCCTATTACGGCTCGCCCTACCGGTATTACGACCCACCCTACCGGTATTACGACCCGCCCTACCGCTACTATGGCTCGCCTTACCGCTACTATGGCCCGCCCTACCGCTACTATGGACGGTATTATGCCCCGCCCTACCGGAACTATGCTTCTACCGTCTATTATGGGCGGGGCGGCAGCCATGTGAGCTGGTGCTACGCGCGTTATCGTTCGTACAGGGCTTTCGATAACACGTTCCAGCCCTATTATGGACCCCGTCGCCAGTGCATCAGTCCTTATTGATTGGCGCTTGCGCAGCGGCGCTCGGAACTGCGTGCAAGCCGACCAATGTCGGCTTGCAGAGATGAGGCCGGCCGGACAGCGATCACTACACGTGACTTCCGCTCGGCCAGCTTTGCTGGCGGGGATTGCAGGAATATGTAATCTCGGATTTACGGCGCGGCGCAGATGCGCTCCTCGTGCATTAAATTTTTAATTTTCGACATGCGGTGCTCGCCCGAAAATCGCTGCGTATTTCGCGCGAAACGCCTCCGTCGACTGCGGTCGGCGCAGGGGAGCCATTTCGAAACGGTGGTTGCAACCTTTGCGGCGAGGACCAAATTGACTTTCAGCAAGATGGCGCAAAGGGGCAAGGCATGAGCGATCACCATGTCGTCGTTGTCGGCGGCGGTTTCGGCGGGCTGCAACTCGTCAACGGATTAAAGGGCGCTGGTGCGAAGATCACGCTGGTTGATCGGCGCAATCATCATCTCTTCCAGCCGCTGCTCTATCAGGTGGCGACGACCATTCTCTCCACTTCGGAGATCGCCTGGCCGATCCGCCGCCTCTATGCCGACCGGCCCGACGTGACAGTGCTGCTCGGCGAGGTCACCGGTGTCGATAGCGGCGCCAAGACGGTGTCATTACGCAACGGCATGACCCTCGGTTATGACACGCTGGTGTTGGCGACCGGGGCAACACATGCCTATTTCGGCCGTGACGAATGGGAGCCGGTGGCACCGGGCCTGAAGACGCTGGAAGATGCAACGACGATCCGCCGCCGCGTGCTGCTCGCTTTCGAGAAGGCGGAGATGGAGGCCGATCCCGCCGTGCGCGACGCGCTTCTGACCTTCACCATTGTCGGCGCCGGGCCGACCGGGGTCGAGCTCGCCGGCATCATCGCCGAGCTCGCGCATTTCACGCTGCCGAAGGAATTCCGCAATATCGATACGCGCAAGACCCGTGTGGTGCTCGTCGAGGCTGGCCCGCGGGTGCTGCCCATCTTCGCCGAAGAGCTCTCGGCCTATGCGCAAAAGGCGCTGGAGAAACTGGGGGTCGAGGTGCTTCTTGGCAAGCCGGTCACCGAGTGCAGCGCCGACGGTGTCCGAATCGGCGAGACTTTCACGCCCAGCCGCACGATTGTCTGGGCGGCGGGCGTCACCGCCTCACCGGCGGCGCGGTGGCTCGATATTCCAGCCGACCGTGCAGGGCGCGCCATCGTCGAGAAGGATCTGAGCGCGCCGGGCCTGCCTGATGTCTTCATTATCGGTGATACGGCCTCTGTCATGCGGGAGGATGGCAAGCCCGTGCCCGGCATAGCGCCCGCCGCCAAGCAACAGGGCGGCTACGTGGCAAAAGTCATCCGCGCCCGCCTGTCCGGCAAACCGGCGCCTGCGCCTTTCAGATATTGGCATCAGGGGAGCCTGGCAACGATCGGCCAGAGTGCGGCAATCATCGATTTCGGCCGGATCAAGCTCAAGGGCTGGATCGCCTGGTGGATCTGGGGCATCGCCCATATCTACTTCCTGATCGGCACCCGCTCGCGCTTTGCTGTCGCCTGGAACTGGCTGTGGATCTATCTGAGCGGCCAGCACAGCGCCCGACTCATTACGCAGCGGGAGACGATGCGGGAGGAGGGGTAGGCATTCCGCGCCGTCTCTCCGGCCTCATCCTGAGGTGCCCCGAAGGGGCCTCAAAGGACGAGGCCGGCCGCCGCCGCTTCATCTGGCGATATCGCTTGCCGCCCAGCCACCCGCCCTCGTGGTTCGAGGCGGCCCTACGGGCCTCCTCACCATGAGGGCTGATCGTTGTGCCCGGCGCACACGCCCAACCTTGACACATCTCCCCAAACGCCCGTAGCATCCCACCCGCGTCTTCCCATCAGTGGGCGCCGCATCCAGCCGTATCAACGGATAGAGGTTCCAATGCGCCGAGTCACTTCTCACGAAAATCACATCCGAATTTCTGAGAAGTTGGTGGTTCATGCGCACTATGAATCTGGGCATCCTCGCCCATGTGGATGCTGGCAAGACTAGCCTTACCGAAAGACTGCTTTTTAACAGCGGCGTCATCGACAAGCTCGGCAGCGTCGATAGCGGCGATGCACAGACGGATACGCTCGAACTCGAACGGCATCGCGGCATCACGATCCGGGCCGCGGTGGTGTCGTTTGCGATCGGCGGCAGGACCGTCAATCTGATCGATACGCCCGGCCATCCGGATTTCATCGCCGAGGTGGAACGGGTGCTGGGATTGCTGGATGCGGCGGTGGTCGTAGTTTCGGCGGTCGAAGGCGTGCAGGCGCAGACGCGCGTGCTGGTGCGGGCGCTGCGGCGGCTCGGCGTTCCCTTCGTCTTTTTTATCAACAAGGTCGATCGCCTCGGCGCCCGGTATGGGGAGGTGATGGAGGCGCTTGCCTCGCAGCTCGCGGTGCGCCCCATCCCCATGTCTTCGGTCATCGATGCCGGCAGCAAGCTTACCCGGGTGGAAGCCCTGGACCCGGGAAACGAGCCACTTTTTTCGGCACTCTGCGAGGCGCTCGGGGAAAACGACGAAGTGTTGCTCGATGATTATGTGCTCGCCCCTGAGCGCCTGACGGAGGAAAGGCTCGGCAACGCTCTGGCCGATCAGGTGGCGCGCGGCCTGGTGCATCCCGTCTTCGCGGGGGCGGCCATGACCGGCGCCGGCGTGCCGGCGCTAGCTTCGGCCATCACGGCGATCTTGCCCGAGCGGCGCCCCAACCCGTATGGGCCGGTCGCCGGCAAGATCTTCAAGATCGAGCGCGGCTGGGGCGGCGAGAAGCTGAGCTATGTGTATCTGACGGCGGGCACGGTGCGGCTTCGGCAATATCTCGATCTGCCGAAGGGCCCGGAAAGGGTGACCGCAATCCAGCTCTTTCAGGCCGGGCGCAGTCATGGCGCCGAGAGCTTTATCGCCGGACAGATCGCGCGCGTCAGCGGGCTTGCCGGCGCCCGGATCGGCGATGCCGTGGGCGGCGATCGGGGCCCGACCGGAAGGGCCCACTTCGTGCCGCCGACGCTCGAAACCCGCGTCCTTGCCCGACGGCCTTCGGACAGGGCAGCACTGTGGCTGGCGTTAAGCCAGATGGCCGAACAGGATCCCCTGATCAACCTGCACCGGAACGAAGATGCCGACGAGGTCTTCGTCTCGCTCTACGGCGAGGTGCAGAAGGAGGTTATCCAATCGACCCTGCTGGCGGATTTCGGCCTCGATGCCAGCTTCGAGGTAAGCACGGCCATCCTGGCCGAGACGCCGGCGGCAACAGGAAGCGGCCTGCAGATCCTCTTCAAGGAGCCCAATCCGTTTCTTGCGACTGTCGGCCTGCGGGTCGAGCCGCGTCCCGCCGGCGCAGGCAACAGCTTCGCGCTCGAAGTGGATGTCGGCCAGATGCCGGTCGCCTTTTATCGGGCGGTCGAGGAGGCCGTGTTCGAGACGCTGAAAGGCATTTTCGGTTGGCAGGTCATCGATTGCCATGTGGCGATGACGGCAGCGCGCCACAGCTCACCGGCAAGCACTGCCGCCGACTTCCGGCAGCTGACGCCCTGGGTGCTGGCAACGGCGCTCTCGGCCGCGCAAACCGTGCTCTGCGAACCGGTAGACCGCTTTCATCTGGAAACGCCGGCCGAGAGTCTGGGCGGCGTGCTGACCCTGCTTGCGAAATCCGCCGCTACGACGACGGATTCGGTGATTGCCGATGGCATGGCGCATTTGGAAGGCACTCTGGTGTCAGCGATGGTCCAGCGTGTCCAGCAGCAATTGCCGGGGCTGACGAGCGGGGCAGGGACGATGGAGACGGCTTTCGATCACCATGCCGCGATATCAGGGCCGCCGCGCCTGCGTCCACGGTCGGGGCCTGATCCGTTCAACCCTGTGGAATATTTGTTGCGGTTGCAGTCCAAGAGAGCCTCATGCTGAGGTGCGCAGAGGAAGCTTGAATGTGCCGCCAATAAAAAAGCGGCTCCCGAAGGAGCCGCTCTTGTTCCTCAAGCCGCCAGTGAGGCGATGTCGATGACGAAGCGGTAGCGGACGTCGCTTTTCAGGACGCGTTCATAAGCTTCGTTGACCTGATCGATGTTGATCTTCTCGATTTCGGAGACGATGTTATGTTTGCCGCAGAAATCGAGCATTTCCTGAGTTTCCTTGATCGAGCCGATCATCGAGCCGGAGATGCTCTTGCGGCCGGGGATGATCGAGAAGGCATGCACCGGGATTGGATTTTCCGGCGCGCCGACGACCACGAAAGAACCATCCACCTTGAGAAGGCCGAGATAGGCGTTCCAATCGATTTCGGCGCTGACGGTGCAGATGATCAGGTCGAACGTGCCGGCGAGCTTCGTGAATGTCTCGGGATCGTTGGTGGCGTAATATTCCTTGGCGCCGAGCTTCAGCCCGTCTTCCTTCTTGGAAAGGCTCTGGGAGAGAACGGTGATATCGGCGCCCATGGCCGAACCGAGCTTGACGCCCATGTGGCCGAGGCCGCCCATGCCGACGATCGCGACCTTCTTGCCGGGGCCGGCATTCCAGTGGCGCAGCGGCGAATAGAGCGTGATGCCGGCGCAGAGCAACGGCGCGGAAGCATCGAGCGGAAGGTTGTCAGGAATGGACATGACGTAGCCTTCCCTAACGACAATCGAGTCAGAATAGCCGCCCTGCGTCCGCGTCTTGCCGTCGGCTTCGAAGTCGTTGTAGGTGCCGCAGAGACCCGGCATATACTGCTCGCGGTCGAGGTCGCGCTCGGCGCAGCCGATGCAGGAATCGACGAAGCAGCCGACGCCGACGCGGTCGCCGACCTTGAACTTGGTCACGGCGGAGCCGACTGCCGAGACGATGCCGGCGATCTCATGGCCCGGCACGATCGGGTAGACGGCGTTCTTCCACTCGTTGCGCACGGTGTGGATGTCCGAATGGCAGATGCCGGCAAACTTGATGTCGATCACGACGTCGTCGGCGTTCGGCTCGCGGCGTTCGAAGGTGAAAGGGGTCAGCGGCTTGGAAGCATCAGTCGCGGCGTAGCCTCTTGCAATAGGCATGGGAACCATCCTTTTTCGATTTTTGAGGTGGGGTTGAGCGGGATGGCGCACTATTGCTCCGAACGCGGCCAGGGAGGTAGAGTGATCCTCCAAGCTTCTTGCACGATCCTGCAAAAATGAGCCGATGGCCTGTTTTCGAATTGCCTGGGCGAACCTAGATAGAAGCCACTTCGGATAAGAGCCGTTCAGCAGGCGTTAGACAGAAAGAGTTGCCGCATGACTTTGCCTTTCAACCCCTATCAGGAAATCGTCGATATAGCGATGCGCTTCGCGACCGACGACGGCGAGTTCTCGACCGAGATCGGCAATCTCCGCATCAGCCGGCGTTCCAGGCCGAGCGATCCCTTTCACAGCAGGTACCGTCCCTGTTTTGCCTTCGTGCTGCAGGGGGCCAAAAGCCTGCAGCTCGGCACAGAACGCATCAGCTACGGAACCGGAGACTATCTCTTGACCTCGCTCGACCTGCCGGTCGCCTGGCGTGTCACGGAGGCTAGCCCCGAGGTTCCGCATCTCTGTCTGGGGCTGGCGATCGATTCCGAAAAGCTTCTGGAGCTGCTCAGCCGCACCGATATTCCGCGCCCGGCCGCCGATAGCGACGGACAGCGCGGTATGGTCGTGAGCGTCGCGCCACCGGAGCTCATGGATGCCGCCGTCCGTCTGCTCCGGTTGCTCGATTGTCCAGGCGACATTCCGGCCATGGCGCCGCTGATCGAGCAGGAGATCCTCTATCGGGTGCTGACGGGGCCGCACGGCGCGCGGCTGATCAACATCGCCACATCGGACAGCCACAGCAACAGGATCGCCCGTGCCGTCGCCTGGCTAAAGGAGAATTTCGCACGGCCGCTGCGCATCGAGGACCTTGCCGAACGCGTCAGCATGAGCGTGTCGTCCTTCCATCACCACTTCAAGTCGGTGACGGCGATGACACCGGTGCAGTATCAGAAGCAGCTTCGCCTGCACGAGGCGCGCCGGCTGATGCTGGTGGAGCGACTGGACGCCGGCACCGCCGGCCATCGCGTCGGCTATCAGAGCCCGTCGCAGTTCAGCCGCGAATACAGCCGCCTCTACGGCGCTTCGCCGGTCCGCTACATCGACGGCGTGCGCGAGATGATGGCGGCGGAATAGACGCCGCGCCCGGCGCGATATACTTGCTTTGCTCTGTATTAAAGGATGTTTGACTTTTCGCGGCTAGTCTGGCGCCAAACATCCAGTAGGCACTGACCAGCGCATGACGCAAGCACCACTTCTCTCCATCGTCGCTCCTTGCCATAACGAGGAAGAGGGACTGCGCGAGTTCTGTCGCCGTGCGGCCGCCGCTGCTCAGAGCGTTGCCGGCGATGCCTTCGAGATTATCCTCGTCGATGACGGCTCGTCCGACGGCACCTGGGAGATCATTTCGGAACTGGCGGCGAAGCTGCCGCAGGTGCTCGGCGTCCGTCTGTTGCGCAATCACGGCCACCAGCTGGCGTCGACGGCCGGCCTTTCCGCATCGCGCGGCGAGCGCGTCCTTTTGATCGACGCCGATCTTCAGGATCCGCCCGAGCTGCTGTTGATGATGATGCCGATAATGGAGCGCGGCGCAGACGTCGTCTACGGCCAACGCACGCGCCGCGAGGGCGAGACCTGGTTCAAGCTCGCCATCGCTTCGCTGTTCTATCGCACGCTTTCCAGGCTCGCTTCCGTGACCATCCCGCACGATACCGGCGATTTCCGGCTGATGCGCCGGCGCGTCGTCGATATCCTGCTGGCGATGCCGGAGCGCGATCGCTTCATTCGCGGCATGGTCAGCTGGATCGGCGGCAGGCAGGTCGCTCTGCCCTACGAGCGTGATGCCCGCTTCGCCGGCACGACCAAATATCCGCTGCGCAAGATGATCAACTTCGCGCTCGATGCGATCACCAGCTTCTCGACGACGCCGCTGCGCATCGCTACATGGCTCGGCATGATCAGCGCCAGCATCGCGATGGCGCTGCTCGTGTATACCTTCGTTCGCTGGCTGCAGGGCGAGACGGTCACCGGCTGGTCGTCGATCATGGCCGCCGTCAGCGCCTTCAGCGCCATCCAGCTGATCTGCATCGGCATCATCGGCGAATATCTCGGCCGTCTCGTGCAGGAAAGCAAGAAGCGGCCGATGTTCATGATCGAAACGATCCTGCGGGGCCGCGAACGCGCCGAGCTGCCGACTGCTTTTTCCGAGATGAATGCCGGCGACAAGCGCGCCGCGCTGGATACTGCCTTCGGATTCGAAGCGTTGGCATCGTCGCACAAGAGCAATCGGATCGGATAATGGACCGGATTTCCACGCCTGCTGTAGCGGCAGCCGGGTCTGATGAATTGGTGGCCCGGCAGGATTCCACCGTTGCGATCGCTGTTTTCGTGGCGTTTGTCGCCACCCTGGTCGTGTTGTTCCGCTTTCCGCCGATTCTTGATTACGCAAATCACTACGCCCGTATCTGGCTGCTATCCGGGGGCATCGGCGAGCGGCCTTTTCCGGAGGTCTATACGGTCGATTGGAACCGCACCTTCACCAATGTCGGCATCGACCTTCTGGCGGCCTGGATGGGGCCGCTCGTCGGCGCAGACAGGCTGGCGCGGGCTTTGCTTTTCCTGGCGATCGTACTGCCGCCGCTTGGCGCAATCAGTTTGCACCGGGCGCTGTTCGGCGGCCGGCACTATTGGCAGATCGCCATGCTGTCGCTTGGCTGGTGCGCTACAATGATCGGTGGATTCATCAATTTCCAGATCGGCCTTGGCATGGCCTTGTTCTTCGCCTGCGCCGACCTGCGACTACAGCGCCGCAATCCCTTGCTGCTTTTCGCCTGGCGGCTTGCCGCCATGCTGATGCTGACGGTGATGCACATCTTCTCGCTCGGCTTCTATATGGCGATTATCTGCGGCCTCGAATTTTCCTGGCGTTTCGATGTCTTGCGATCGAAGTCCGGCCTGGTGAGGCTCGCCAGCCGGTTAACGCTGGCGCTGGGCGCATGCGTTCTGCCGCCGTTGGCACTCTATCTCCGTTCGCCAGCTTTGCCCAATGCCGGTGATAACGGCCTTGCCCTTGCCTGGAATGACGGCGTCGTCCTGATTGTCATGAATTTGCTCTCCGCGATCACCACATACATTCCGGCGGTAGACGTGGTGATGGTTCTGCCGTTGATTCTCATCTGCACGCGTGCCGCACGCGCGGGCGATATCCGCGTGCATGCGGGGCTTGCCGTGGCAGCCAGCGGGCTGCTGCTGCTCTCCTGTGTATCGCCTCGCCATATGCTCGGAACTGGATGGATCAGTTGGCGCTTTCCGATCATGACGGCACTCGTTGCCATGGCGATGGTGTGTCCTTTCGCCAATCTGACGCGCCGCCAGGCGCTGTTGCTGGCGCTCGTCGTCAATCTCGCGGTTTTCGGCCGGACGGGCTGGATCGGTTGGAACTGGTGGCTTGCACAAAAGGACATTGCTGCCGTCGAGACCGTGCTTAAAAAGGTGCCGGTCGGCGCGGCCGTTCTGCCTCTGGAGCATGATCCCAAGACGGTGAGCGGCCTTGCGCACTCCAGCCGGTATTTTTTCTTCAGAGAAGAGACTTTCTGGCACCTTCCAACGCTTGCCACGCCTTTCGCGCATGCGTTCGTGCCGACCCTCTTCACCGCGAAAGGCAAGCAGCCGCTATCGGTTCTGACACCATGGTCTGAGATCGCGGTCCCCGAAGGCAATCTGCTGTCGATCGGCGTGCTTTTGTGCCCGGCAATGATGCAGGCCTATGAAGACTTCACACCCTATCTGTTGGACTGGCGCGGACGTTTTGATTTCATCCTCGCCGTCAATGCGGATACTTCCGACCGGTATGTAGGCACTGTGATGCCGGTCGGCCTGACGCTGGTCGAGGATGCCGGTTTCGCCAAGCTCTACGCGATCGAGAAGGTGGTGCCGCAAGAGTCCCTTTCGGTTCCTGCCGGTTGTCCGGCGGCTCTATGAGCCGTTGCCTGCCCTCAGATCGAGTGCAAGCTGTCGCGCTTGCCGGGCCGTGTCTTCGTCGCAGATCAGCACGTTGCCCAGACCGGACAGCAGCACGGCGGCGATAGCCTGCGCCTTGTTCAGGCCGCCGGAGGCGAAGACGACGTTCGGAATGGCGCGCAGCGCTTCGAGCTCAGGAGCAATCGCGCATCTGTTGATCGCATGTTCGATCGGCCGCCCTGTCTTGTCGATGAACTGGCCGAGAATATCGCCGCAGGCGCCGGCTGCGAGCAGCTCCTCGATATTGATGTTGCTCGGCAGGCCGTAGCGCATCAGCAGCGAGCGCTCGGTCATGTCGCCGATGCTGAGCACGATGACGTCATTGGCCTCGATCTGGCGAAAGGCCGTTTCAAAAACGTCCTGTTTGATGATCGCGGTGCGCGACGCCGGGCTGCCGGCATAGATCGGCGCTGCGAGATAGGCGCATTCGGCATTGAGCTGGCGGGCGAGATCGCTCGCAATGTCGAACGTATTGATCTCGATGCCGTGCGTCAGCCCACCCATGACCGAATTGACGCAGAGATCGGGCCGTCTCAGCGACGGCATGTGGCGCACCATTTCGCGCAGCGTCGCCCCCCAGCCGACGCCGACGCCGCGGATATTGCCGCCGTTCAGCAATTGCGTGAGATAATCGGCGGCCGCCTGGCCGAGGAGAACAGGGATGAGTTCCGCGTCCTCCGGCGTCGGAACGATGATCGCCCGAGTGAGGTTGAATTCCGCCGCCAGCTGCTGTTCCAGGGCGACGCAGGAGGTTAGCCGGGAATTGAGCGTGATCGTCACGAGGCCGGACCGTCGCGCTTCGGCGATGATCTTGTTGACGCGAAGCCGGTTGGTCGATAGCGCTTCGGCGATCTCGCCCTGCGTGCGTCCCTCCATGTAATAGAGCCAGACCACGCGCACCTGCATCTGCTCGTCGGGCAGCGCTACGGGCGCAAGAGAAGCACTTCTGTTCTGTGACATGCGATAAAACTGCGCCTCCGCTTCGACGCCATGGATCTCAAATCCCCGGCGCTTGTCAATCGCAGGGGCCCGCCGTCAGCCGGTCAATCGGTTCGCCGCCCCGTCGTCCTGTTGAAGGGGTGCAGATCACCCCTTCGCACATGGCAGAAAATGCGGTCGCCCTCCTGCAGCCGCCGATCGGTGGGAACGCTCGCGACGATGCGCTTGTCGCTGCCATCGATGCGCAGATGTACGTTGTTCTCGTCGCCGACAGTCTCGATCAATTCGACAAGGGCGTCGAACCGGAGATCGTGCGCCGATCCGTCGCCGAGATTGACCGCACCCGGCCTGATGCCGATGAGATCCGTGTCTCTGGGAAGCGCGAGGTCACAGGGGCCGAGCTCGTCCAGATCGATCAGGTTCATCGGCGGAGAGCCGATGAAGCCGGCAACGAAGACGGTCTCGGGACGGCGGTAGACCTCGATCGGCGTGCCAATCTGCTCGATCCGGCCACCGTTCATGACCACGAGCCGGTCGGCGAGCGTCATAGCTTCGAGCTGGTCGTGCGTGACGTAGAGGCTCGTGGTCTTCAGCTGCCGCTGGAGCCTGCGGATTTCGACGCGCATCTGCACGCGAAGCTTCGCATCAAGGTTGGATAGAGGCTCGTCGAACAGGAAGGCGGCGGGATCGCGGACGATGGCGCGGCCCATGGCGACGCGCTGGCGCTGGCCGCCCGAGAGCTGGCGAGGGCGCCGCTCCAGGAACTCGCCGATCTCGAGAACGCCGGCGGCATTGGCGATCCGCCGGTCGATCTCGTCGCGCGGCACGCGGCGATTTTTGAGGCCGTATTCGAGATTCTCACGGACAGTCATGTGGGGATAGAGCGCGTAATTCTGGAAGACCATGGCGATGTTGCGGTCGGCCGGATCGACATGGCCGACATCGTTTCCAGCGATTCTCAAGTGCCCCGAGCTTATGGCTTCAAGGCCGGCGATCATCCGCAGCAGGGTTGATTTCCCGCATCCCGAAGGCCCGACCAGCACGATCATCTCGCCGTCGGCGACGCTGAGATTGATCCCTTTCACCGCGGGAACCGCTCCGTAATTCTTCTTCAAATCGATGAGTTCGATCGCTGCCATGGCATCCTCCTTCGCCGTCGTCATACATTTGTAACATGCTATTGACATTTGTAACAAGTAACCCCAACCTTGTTTTATCGCCACTCTGGGAGGGGTTGATCGGCGCAAGCGCGCCGGTCGGCGAACAACGGCTATGGAGAGGAAAACGAAATGACGGCAGAGTCTTCGATGGGCGCCCGCTTGCGGCGGGCGATCCGCTCGTTCGCGGCGGGTGCTGGACTGGCGACGCTTGGATTGGCAGCTGCGGGTGAGGTGAGCGCAGCCGATCGCGTCAAGATCGAATGGTGGAATGCGGCAGGCGGGCGCCTCGCCGAAATCACCAACAAGCTGATCGCCGACTTCAATGCCTCGCAGGACAAATACGAGGTCGTCGGCATCGGCAAAGGCAATTACGAGGAGACCATGGCGGCAATGGTGGCCGCCTACCGCGTCCGCCAGCAGCCGGTGCTGATCCAGGCGGCCGAGCGGGGTTTTCTCACCATGTACAATTCCGGCGCCATTATTCCGGTACCGGACCTGATGGAAAAAGAAGGCTACAAGATCGACTGGAACGATTTCGTAGCGCCGGTCGCCGGTTTCTATCTGGTCGACGGCAAGCCGGTGGCGATGCCCTTCAACAGCTCGACGCCGATCTTCTGGTACAATGCCGATCACTTCAAGGCAGCCGGTTTCGACAAGCCGGGCGAGACCTGGCAGGAGCTCGACAAGCAGTTGCGTGCCATCAAGGAGAAGGGCGTTTCGAAGTGCCAGATGGCGCTGGCGAACGACTTCTACTGGAGCCTGATCGAGAACTACGCGGCGATCCAGGACCAGCCTTACGGCACCAAGGCGAATGGCTTCGGCGGCCTCGACACCGAATTCATCTTCAACAAGAGTCCGCTGGTCGTCGGCCAGGTGACGCGCCTCAAGACCTGGCTCGACGCCGGCATCCTGCAGATCGCTGGGCAGGGCCTCTCGCCCGACCAGCTCTTCACCTCGGGCACCTGCTCGACCTATGTGGCTTCCACCGCGGCGCATGCTGCCGTCGAAAGCGGTGCGAAATTCAATTGGAGTGCGACGTTCCTGCCGCATGAGGAAGGCATCGAGCCGAAGAACAGCACTATCGGCGGCGGCGCGCTCTGGGTCCTGAAAGGCAAGTCGGATGAGGAATATGCCGGTGCCGCCGCCTTCCTGAATTTCCTCGCCTCACCGAAGACGCAGGTCTGGTGGAGCAAGCAGACCGGCTATGTGCCCGTCACCAACGCCGCCTATGAACAGGCCAAGTCCGAGGGCTATTTCAAGGATCACCCGACCCGCGAGATCGCCATTCTCCAGCTCACGCGCGGAACACCGACCGACAATTCGCGCGGCTTCCGCTTCGGCAACCATAACCAGTCGATGGCGCTTCTGGTGGAAGAGATCCAGGGCGTCTGGACCGGCCAGAAAACCCCGCAGGAGGCGCTGGATGAGGCGGCGGTGCGCGGAAACCAGATCCTTCGCCAGTACGAGCAGCTTCATGCAGCAAAGTAGAACCATGGGAAAGATGGAAGGCGCCGCCCGGCGCCTTCGCATCCCGGATCTTCTGTCGACGGGCCGCTCGGTCGCGCAGCCGTCGGAGGCCGGGTTGAAGTCCGCCCACTTCAATAGGCCGTGGCTTGCCTTCGGGCTGGTCGCGCCGCAGCTGCTGATCCTGCTGTTTTTCTTTTTCATTCCTTCCTACAAGGCGCTGTCGCTGGCCTTCGTGCAGGTCGATCCCTTCGGCGGCACCGAGATTTTCGTCGGGCTCACGAATTTCTACAATCTATTCGCAAGCCCGGAATATCGCGGCAGCGCGCTGTTCACGCTCTGGTTCACCGTGGCCCAGAACGCCGCAACGCTTCTGCTTGCCGGTCTCTTTGCCTTCGCGACCGATTTCGTGATCAGGGGCCGGGGGATCTACAAGAGCATCATCCTGCTTCCCTATGCGATCGCGCCTGTCATATCGGGGGTGATCTGGGCCTTCCTGTTCAATCCGGCGGTGGGGCCGGTCGCGCAGCTTCTGCATGGGTTCGGTTTCGAATGGGACCCGAACCGGCGGCCTTTCGATGCGCAGCTTCTGGTGACGATCGCCTCGGTCTGGAAGAATGTCTGCTACGATTACATCTTTCTCGTCGCGGCCTTGCTGGCCGTGCCGGCCTCGCTGCTGGAGGCGGCAAAGCTCGACGGCGCAAGGCCCGTGCGGCGCTTCTTCACCATTTCGCTTCCCCTGATCTCGCCGACGATCTTCTTCCTCGTGGTGATGAACTTCGTCTACGGCCTGTTCGAAACCTTCGGCATCATCGACGCGGTCACCCGCGGCGGTCCGGCGGGGGCGACGAACAGCCTGGTCTACAAGGTCTATCAGGACGGTTTCGTGCAGCTCGACCTCGGCTCGTCGGCCGCCCAGTCGGTGCTTTTGATGCTGATCGCCATCCTCTTCACCATCGTTCAATTCCGCGCGCTCGAGCGCAAGGTCAATTACCAGGTGTAGCCATGCCCGAACGCCATCTCGGTCTATCGATCTTCTGCCACGCCATATTGTTGATCGGCGCGGTTTTCGTCTGCCTGCCGCTCTATTTCGCCTTCGTCGCCGGCTCGCTCACCTTGCAGGAGGTTCAGCAGGCGCCGTTCCCGGTCTTGCCCGGCTCGCATTTCTTCGAAAACCTGGCCGCCGCCTGGCAGCAGGGCGAGTTCTCCCAGCTATTCCTGAATTCGATCATCGTCACCGCCGGCATCGTCGTCGGCAAGCTGGCGATCTCGCTGATCGCCGCATTCGGCGTCACCTATTTCCGCTTCCCGTTCCGCATGACGGCGTTCTGGCTGATCTTCGTGTCGCTGATGCTTCCGGTCGAGGTCCGCATCATCCCAACCTATGAAGCGGTCGCCGATGCTGCCGGGCCGATCCGCTGGCTTGCCGGCACGATCGGCCTTTCCGGCGTCGTCGAACGGCTGACCGGATACAGCATCGAAGCCTCGCTGAAATGGAACATGGTCAACAGCTATGCCGGGCTGATCCTGCCGCTGATCGCCTCTGCCTCGGCGACCTTTCTGTTCCGGCAGTTCTTCCTGACCGTTCCCGACGAGCTTTGCGAGGCGGCCAAGCTCGACGGCGCCGGTCCGTTGAAGTTCTTCAAGGATATCCTGCTGCCGCTGTCGCGCGCCAACATCGCGGCGCTGTCGATCATTCTGTTTCTCTACGGCTGGAACCAGTATTTGTGGCCGCTGCTCTTCACCACCGACAAGGAGATGGGAACGGCCGTCCTCGGGCTGAAGCAGCTCGTTCCGGTCTCGGACTCCGCGCCTGCCTGGAACATTGCGATGAGCGCTGCGCTGCTCGTCATGCTGCCGCCTGCGGCCGTCATTCTCTTCATGCAACGCTGGTTCACCAAAGGGCTGGTGGACTCCGGAAAATAACACGAAGATCTCAAGGATATTCAGACGATGGTGCATATCATCGGCCACCGCGGTGGCCGCAATCTCTGGCCTGAAAACAGTCTTTCAGGCTTCCGAAAACTTGCGCAAATGCCGGTCGATGGCGTGGAATTCGACATCCACCTGACGCGGTCTGGCGAAATGCTCGTCATTCATGACCCGACGCTCGAACGCACCACGGATACACATGGGCCGGTCGCCGATCTCGGACCCGGCAAACATCGGGAAATCAGCCTCAAGGACAGCGACGGGGAGGCGATCCCGACACTGGAAGAGGTCCTTGCCGTCTTCAAGGACACGCCGCTCGAACTTCACATCGAACTGAAGACGCACGCCGACGGGACGCCTTACGAGGGGTTGGCGGCCAAGGCATTCGCCGCCGTCGAGCGGCTTGGTCTAAAGGAGCGCTCGATCCTGACGAGCTTTCATCCCGACGTGCTTGCCGATATTCGCAAGGCCGCGCCCGGAATTCGCACCTTGTCGTCCTTCGACGCCAAGTCGGCCGAGCGCCTCGGCCTTGCGAGCGGCCTCCGCCTGATGAAGCAGTGCTCGGATATTATCGCGATCGAGAAGTCGCTGCTTCAGGCGAAGTGGGACGAGATCACCCAGCACGTGCCGCTCGACCGGCTCGGCGCCTGGGTTCCGAACGAAACGAGCGATCTCGAATACTGGCTCGCCAAACCGATCCGGCAGATCACCACGGACCGGCCGGATCTCGCCCTGCAAGCGCGGAGGTGAGGCATGCTCGATAGCCGCATCGATCATCCCGGCACGCGAAGCGCCATGGACAGCATCGACCTCGTGATCTTCGATTGCGACGGCGTGCTGATCGACAGCGAGCCGATCGCCAGCCGTACGCTCGCGGAAACGCTTCAAGGCGCCGGTATTGCGATCAGCGCGGCGGAGGCCCATGTCAAATTCACCGGCAATTCGGAAAGCATCATCGCCGAAATGTGCCGGCGCGAATACGGAATCAGCGATGTCGAGGCGCTGTTCGAGAGGTGGCATCGCCATCTGTTCCAGGAATTCGAACGCTCGCTGACACCGATTGCCGGCATTGCCGAGGTCGTCAACAATCTCGACCGCCCGAAATGCGTCGCATCGAACAGCACGATGCGGCGGCTGCGCAACAGCCTCGGCAAGCTCGATCTCTGGTGCGCCTTCGGCGAAGACGTGTTCAGCGCCGAATTCGTTTCCCGACCGAAGCCCGCGCCCGACCTGCTGCTGCATTGCGCCGAGCGTTTCCAGGCCCGCCCGGGCAAATCAGTCATGATCGACGACAGCGTCCATGGCGTGGCGGCGGCAATCGCCGCCGGCATGACGGCCATCGGTTTTGTCGATCCGGCCGATCCGAGGCCCGGCCGCCGCGCGGTGCTCGATGCCGCCGGAGCGGCCGCCGTTGCGACAGGGGCGGGGGAGCTCACCGCCATTCTCGAAAATGTCGGAGGAAGGCTGTGACGGCATCTGCCCAGCGCGTTGGCCTCCTTGCCATGGCGCCGCGACTGCGTAATGTCAGCCTCCCTGGAGGCGATCTTTCCAGACGTAGAGTTTGAAATCGGGCTGAAACTGCCCATCAACCCCGATCGCAGGCGATCTGAAGCGAGAGACCATGAGCGACACATTCCACACCCCGGAGGCGGATGCCAGATACGTCATCGGCGTCGATGTCGGCACCGGCAGCGCCCGGGCCGGCCTGTTCGATATGGCCGGCAGCATGCTGGCCTCCGCCAAGCGCAATATCAGCCTGTTTCATGAAGCCGGTTCCATCGTCGAGCAGTCGAGCAGCGAAATCTGGCGCGCCGTGTGCGCGGCTGTGCGGGAGGCGGTTGCCACAGCCGGCGTCGATCCGGCTTCCGTGGTCGGGCTCGGCTTCGACGCCACCTGCTCGCTCGTCGTCCTCGGCGAAGGCGGCAAGCCGCTGCCCGTCGGGCCTTCGGAAGATCCGGACCGGGACATCATCGTGTGGATGGACCACCGTGCCGTCCCGCAGGCGGAGCGCATCAACGCCTTCGGGCATGATGTGCTGCGCTATGTCGGTGGCCGCATCTCGCCCGAGATGGAAACGCCCAAGCTTCTCTGGCTCAGGGAAAACCGCCCCCAGGTGTTCGATGCCGCCTGGCAATTCTTCGACCTTGCGGATTTCCTCACCTGGCGGGCGACCGGCGACCTCTCGCGTTCGACCTGCACCGTCACCTGCAAGTGGACCTATCTCGCCCATGAAAAGCGCTGGGACAGCAGCTATTTCCATCAGATCGGCCTCGGCGTGCTGGCGGACGAAGGTTTTGCCCGCATCGGCACCTCCATCGTCGAGCCCGGCTCGGCGCTTGGTCAAGGACTGACCGTTGCTGCGGCAGAGGACCTCGGCCTGATACCGGGCACGGCCGTTGCGGCCGGGCTGATCGATGCCCATGCCGGCGGCGTCGGAACCGTCGGCGCCGATCCGCAGGCCAATCTCGCCTATGTCTTCGGGACCTCTTCCTGCACGATGACCTCGACGGCGGAACCGTCTTTCGTTTCCGGAGTCTGGGGACCTTATTATTCGGCGATGGTGCCGGGCCTCTGGCTGAACGAGGGCGGCCAGAGTGCCGCCGGCGCGGCGATCGACCAGCTCCTCTCCTTCCATCCGGCGGCCGGCGAGGCGAGGGAGCTTGCGACGAGCGCCGGCACTGCGCTGCCGGTCCTGCTTGCCGACATGGCCGCCGGCAAGGCGGGCCGTGCTTCCGATGCGGTCAAGCTGGCGGCCGGGCTGCATGTCGTTCCCGAGTTCCTCGGCAACCGCGCGCCCTTTGCCGATCCGCACGCCCGGGCTGTTATCGCCGGTCTCGGCATGGAGCGGGATCTCGACAGCCTGGTTGCGCTCTACATCGCCGGGCTTTGCGGCATCGGCTACGGCCTCCGGCAGATCATCGAAACGCAGGCCGAGGCGGGCGTCACCGTCGAAAACATCGTCATCAGCGGCGGCGCCGGCCAGCACGATTTCGTCCGCCAGGTGCTTGCCGATGCGAGCGGCAAGCCGGTGGTCGCCACGAAGGCCGAAGAGCCGGTGCTGCTCGGCGCGGCCATTCTCGGGGCCGTCGCCGGCCGCCAATTTGCCGATGTGCGCGCGGCGATGAGCGAGCTCACCAGGGTGGAGACACGTTTTCAGCCGTCGGACGGCGAGGTTTCCGATCTCCACCGCAAGCGTTACGAAGCCTTCAAGGAGCTGCAGACGCTGGCGCGCAAGCTTCGCAGCGATGGCTGACATGGCTGCGCGAGATTAATTGTTGATGGCGATGATCGCCCAATGGCTCTCGTCGCAGGCGTTGTCGTCGCAGACCGCGCCCATCCAGACGGCGCCGTTGGCGAGCATGACGCCCTCGCTGCTGACGAAGAGATCCTGATATTGCTGGCGGCCGACGGCGCGGCGGGTCTCAGGCGTCACCAGATCGTCGAAATTCTCGACGAAATCCTCGGCGTTCTCGACATCGTAAGTCTCGCCATTGGCCTTCACGCTTAGCGGATATTCGGCAAGGCCGGCGATGGTCTCGGTGTCGCCGGAGCGCATGGCGAGAACGAGCTGGCGCAGCGGCCGGTCGAAGCCCGCGGCATCGCCGTGCAATTCCTCGATGCGGTCATAGACCTCGCTATCCTGCGCGGTGGCGCGGCCGGTGAAGGGCGCCGTCGCCAGGAGCAGCGCTCCGGCCAGGAGAAGGGCAGCAGAATGGCGCGGCATGGAAGGCTCCCGGCAAATGACGTTCGACAAGCATTATGCAATCGCCATCAGTGTCCGCCTATCCAATTCTGGTGCCGGGCCCGCTTTCCCGTATAAAAATCTGCCGGGCCCGGCTTGACGGCCCGATCGGTTTGCCGCATAAAGCTCACGAACCGTACCGTACGGTACGTATATGGGAGCCGTGATCGTGTCCGTCGATACTGCAGAGCCGAGCGAATTTTCGCCGCGCCAGAACGCCGTTCTGGAACAGGCGCTGCGGCTGCTCGTCGATGGCGGCGAGAAGGCGCTGACGACCTCGGGTGTGGCGCGCGCCGCCAATTGCTCCAAGGAAAGCCTCTACAAGTGGTTCGGCGACCGCGATGGTCTGCTGTCTGCGATGATCGCCTATCAGGCGAGCAAGGTGCGCACCTTCGAGCGCAACGGCGAGCGGCTGACGGCGGCGAGCCTGCACGACCATGTCGTCATCTTCGCGCGCGACCTGCTCGAGGTGCTGGCCGGCGACGTCTCGCTGGCGCTGAACCGGCTGGCGATCGGCCAGTCGCATCGCGACGGCTCGAAGCTCGGCAAGCTGCTGCTGGAGCGCGGCCGCCGCCAGATCGACCGGCGCGCCATGGCGCTGATCGATGCCGGCAAGAGGGCAGGGCTGCTGCGCTTTGCCGATGCCGACGAGGCCTATCATACGCTCTACGGCCTTGTGGTCTCCGACCTGCATGTGCGCATGCTGCTCGGCGAACCCGGCCTCAAGGATACCGCGCGCCAGGCGGAGAAGGCGGTGACCGCCTTCCTCCGGCTCTACGGCACGGAAAAGGTACTGGCGGAGATGCCGGCTCTCGGCTGATTTCGCCTGAATGACAGTCAACAGGACAAGCACAAGGGAAGGAACTTCAAATGCGCGTCTATTACGATCGTGATGCCGATCTCAACCTCATCAAGGCCAAGAAGGTCGCCGTCATCGGCTACGGCTCGCAGGGCCGTGCCCATGCGCTGAACCTCAAGGACAGCGGCGCTCAGAACCTCGTCATCGCTCTGAAGGCCGGTTCGCCCACCGTCAAGAAGGCTGAAGCCGACGGCTTCAAGGTCATGACCGTTGCCGAAGCCGCCGGCTGGGCCGACCTGATGATGATGGCGACGCCGGACGAGCTGCAGGCCGACATCTACAAGGCCGACATCGCGCCGAACATCCGCGACGGCGCAGCCATCGCCTTTGCTCACGGCCTCAACGTTCACTTCGGCCTGATCGAGCCGAAGGCTTCGGTCGATGTCGTCATGATCGCGCCGAAGGGCCCGGGCCACACGGTTCGCGGCGAATACCAGAAGGGCGGCGGCGTTCCCTGCCTCGTTGCCGTTCACCAGAACGCATCCGGCAACGCGCTCGAACTCGCTCTCTCCTACGCCTGCGGCGTCGGCGGCGGCCGTTCGGGCATCATCGAAACCAACTTCCGCGAAGAGTGCGAAACCGACCTTTTCGGCGAACAGGTCGTTCTCTGCGGCGGTCTCGTCGAGCTCATCCGCGCCGGTTTCGAAACGCTCACCGAGGCAGGCTACGCGCCCGAAATGGCCTATTTCGAGTGCCTGCACGAAGTGAAGCTGATCGTCGACCTGATCTATGAAGGCGGTATCGCCAACATGAACTACTCGATCTCCAACACGGCCGAGTGGGGCGAATACGTCACCGGTCCGCGCATCATCACCGAAGAAACCAAGGCCGAGATGAAGCGCGTCCTCAAGGACATTCAGACCGGCAAGTTCACCTCCGAATGGATGCAGGAATACCGCTCGGGCGCGGCCCGCTTCAAGGGTATCCGCCGCAACAACGACAGCCACCAGATCGAGGAAGTCGGCGCCAAGCTGCGCGGCATGATGCCCTGGATCGGCAAGAACAAGCTGGTCGACAAGAGCGTGAACTAAGCGACTTCGCTGATATTGAACGGAAGGCCGGGCTGAAAGCTCGGCCTTTCTTGCTTTGATAGCCCTCATTCTCAACTCGGCGCCATCCTCGGCCTTGTGCCGAGGATCTCCCGCCCTGTCGACCGGAGGCAGATGCTCGGGACAAGCTCGAGCATGACGGAGGGTGGTGGGCCGGCCTGCCAACAATCTCGGCAGGGTTGAAGGCTCCGGCATCTTCTGTTCAACGTCCCTGGCCGCGATCAGACCTTTCCGATAGAAACCGCCTCCTCGACCGCAAGCCCGGCCATGGCGAGGGCTGCCTCGCGGGTCCTGGCAGCGGCGATGAAGCGGCCGTTGTGGCAGAAGCTGGCGCCGGGTACGCCGCAGACGGCCTCCAGTTCGCCATTGGTCAGGCCGGCCCAGGCGGCGGGCAGATCGGCTCTCAGCTCGAAGCCTTCGTCGGCGCGCCGGATGCCGGTCACGCACCAATCCTTCTCGCGCGGGTGGACGACGAAGAGCAGGTGATCGGCGCCTGCCTTCACGATCGCGGGGCGGAAGGGCATGCCCAGCGGCAATTCGAGAACGCGGCCTTCACCGGTATAGCGGATTGCCTGCTGCACGATCGCTTCGGCTCGCAATTTCGCGGCGCTCTGGGCGATCTTTGCCTCGACGAAGCTGCTGGCGATGGCAAGCGCTGCATGGAAAGCGCGGTCGTCTGCCTCGGGGGCGCGGTCATCGAAGACCGGCTTCAGGGTTTCCAGCAGGGCGGGCAGGGTGAGACCGGCGAGCGGTCCGGAGGGGCTGAGCGCGCCATTATCCGTCAGATCGATCGGCAGGACGAAGCTCGCATCGAAGGAAGCATGGAGCTCGGCGATATTCTCTTCGGGAATACCCGCGGCGGCGAGATAATCATGGCCGTAATGCTTCCAGATCAGGCCAAAGGAACTCAAGGGCTGGCCATCGTCCCGCAGCGGCGCGCCGCGCTGATGGTGATCGAAAATCCCAGCTTCGGCGTCATAGGCGCCGCCGACATCATAGATGATGCGGTCTTTCCCCGGCGTGATCCATTCCGGCGCGCGGCTGCGGACAATGCGCGCCTGCGGGAACAGCCGGGTCAGGATGACGCTCGACAGCAATTCGTCGGCATGGAAGCCACCGGAATGGGTGACGAGGAAGTCGGGGATCATGGAAGCCGTGGCCTTGTCGTTTGCGGGAACCGCCTGAGATAGCCGTTGGCGAGCGTCACCTCAACCCATCATTCGCGCCGCAGGGCAGAGCCGGTTGCCCCGGCTCGGCGAAAGACCGGCGTCTTACGAATTTGTATGGTTCGGGCGAAGTGCCTGTGAGTTTTCGGGCGCAGCTTGGAGTCGTCGTCACTATAGAAGTCGAGGCCAGCTCTCATGAACATGCGCGCCGCAACCGCCGCCATCGCCACGGCAGTCCATCCGGTCAGCCTGCGGATCAACACCTATCTCATCAATCTTGACCGGGCGGAGCTTCGCCGGTTTCGCATGGAGCGACTGCTGTCCGAGATCGGCATAGGCTTCGAGCGCGTGGCGGCGGTCGACGGGGTCGGCATCTCCCTGCCGCGCCGCGATTTCGACGGGCAATCCTATCTGCGCCGGCATGGCCGAAAGCCGAATCCTTTCGAGATCGGCTGCTATCTCAGCCATGTCGAGTGCGCGAGAAGGTTCCTCGCCGGCAACGGCGAATTTGCTCTCATTCTCGAAGACGATCTCGATTTCGACGACGACTTCGCCGAGGTGCTCGCCGCCGCGCTCGATCACTGCGAATCCTGGGATATCCTGCGGCTTTCGACGGTGAATTCGGGCCGCAAGCACAGGGTGGAGCCGCTGACGGCATCCCGTTCTCTGGCGATCGCGCTCACCCGCGAGAAGGGCTCGGGCGCTTATCTCATCAATCGCAAGGCTGCCGGCTGGATTGCCGATGGGCTGGTTCCGATGCGGCTGCCCTATGATCTCGCGCTCGATCTGGAATTCGACGAGGGGCTGCGGGCCTGCTTCGTCGATCCGGTTCCGGTCAGCCAGCGGGCCGATCGGCATTCCCAGATACAGGCAGGCCTCTCGACCTACCGCCTTGGCCGCCGCCGGCCTTGGAGCGTCCTGCCGTATCGCGCGGCGGCCGAGGTGCGCCGTTTCGCCGTGCGCTTCGTCAGGCTTGCGGCGCTGCGGATGCGGGGCTGGAAAGAGGAGCCGGCAGCAGCGGGAAGCCTATCGAAACGGTGAGGCCGGGATGGTTGTCGCCCATGGCGATCTCCGCCGAGTGCAGGTCGGCGACCGCCCTGACCAGGCTGAGACCAAGGCCACTTCCTTCAGTCGTCCGGCTCTTATCGAGGCGATAGAGACGCCGGAACACCTTTTCGCGCTCCTCGGCGGGAATGCCCGGCCCGCTGTCGGCGACCGCCAATATGGCGCGATTGTCCTGCCGCCGCAGCGACAGCGTGATCGCCGTCCCGGCGGGGCAGTGATTGATGGCGTTCTCCACCAGATTGGCGATCATCTGCGTCAGCAGATCGCGGTCGCCCCAGACGAGCGCGGAACAGCGCTCAGCGATTGACAGAGAACGGCCGGCGTCTTCGGCAACATCGGTATAGACCTCGGAAATGACGGCCAGCACATCGTCGATATCGGTCGCCTGGAAACGCTCCTTGCGGGCGCCGGCCTCGATCTGCGAAATGCGCAGGAGTGCCGCGAAGGTCGCGTTGATCCGGTCGCTCTCGCTTCTCGCCTCGTCGAGGAGAGCCGAGACGTCGAGCTGCCGGTCGTTCCGCGCCACGGCGGCATCCAGCGTCAGACGCAGCCTGTTGAGAGGCGTCTTGAGATCATGGGCGATATCGGCGCTGACCTGCCGCATGCTCTCGACCAATGTCTGCAGCCGTTCCAGGGCGGCATTGATTTGGATGGCCACCGTATCGAGATCGTCGCCGTTTCCGGTGATCGGAATGCGGGCCTGCAGCGCGCCGTGGGCGACGTCGTTCATGGTGTTGGCAACCCTGTCCAGTCTCGCCTGGGCGCGAAATGCCAGGAAGACGCCGCCGCCGATGGCGGTCGCCACCGCAATCGCGGCAGCCCATTCGAAGCTGACGAGGACGATTCTCAGCATTTCGTCGACATCGTTGAAGTTTTCGGCGACCACCAGGGTATAGGGACCGATCGCCGAAACCTGCATGCGGTAGCGTTCGTGCCCCTTCAGCCCGACGTCTCCCGAGGTTACGGTATAGACGCCGTTCGGGATGCGGGGCGCGGCGAAATTGCCGGCCAGTTTGCGCCCGCCCGCATCCATCAGCGAGTAGAGCCCATCGGAGGTCGATTGGAAGCTCGCATAGTTGTCCAGCGCGTTGATCAGATCTTCGGTATCGTGCGGCTGGTAGGCCGAAGCGATCAGCGAATTCATCTCATGAAGCGATTGTTCCAGATCGCGGTCGAGGCCGGCGCGCAGCATGTGGTACATGATCGCACCGCTGAAGATGAAGGTGGCGACGAAGAGGACGCCGAAGGTGACGGCCAGCCGGAACGGCGTGCTCCGGCGCAGCTTAGCGAGGCGCATGCAGGCTGTATCCGGTGTTGCGGACTGTGTGCAGAAGCTGCGTTTCGAAGGGCTTGTCGACCTTTGCCCTCAGCCGGCTGATATGGGTCTCGACGACGCTGGTCTTCGGGTCGAAGTGAAAATCCCAGACCCGCTCCAGCAGCATCGTCTTGGTGATGACCCGGCCTTCGCCGCGCATCAGCACTTCGAGCAGGGTGAATTCGCGCGGCTGCAACTCGATAATCTGCCCGGCGCGGCGGGCCTCGCGCCGGATGAGATCGAGCTCGAGATCGGCGACCTTCAGGACGGTCTTCTGCTCCTGCACTGGCGGCCGGCGGCCGAGGGCATTCACGCGGGCGAGAAGCTCAGAGAAGGCGAAGGGCTTGACCAGATAGTCATCGCCGCCTGCTTCCAGCCCCTCGACGCGATCGTCCACGCCGCCGATCGAGGTCAGAAACAGCGCCGGCGTGCCGACCTTGGCGGCGCGCAGCGAGCGGACGATCGCAAGACCGTCGAGGCCCGGCAGCATGCGATCGACGACGATGACGTCATAGGCTTCCCGCTGCGCCTGAAAGAGGCTGTCGCGGCCATCGGCGAACACATCGCAGACATGGCCCGCCTCCGAAAAGCCCTTGGAGACGTAATCCGATGTCTTGGCATCGTCCTCGATAAGCAGGATTTTCATCAGCCTGATCGTTCCCGCAGCTGTGGAGGCCAATACCTAACCGACGGGATGCCGCGGCCACAACATACGGATTGGTAAGATTTGGCGCGGCCAGAGGGTCTGCGAGGAGCTGCCGCCAGTCGAACACCGGCTGGGGTGGTGGTCACCTCAATCAGCGATGGCCGCGCTGCCGGCTCTATGGGAATTGCCGCTCAGCAAAACATCTGATCTCGAACTAGGAGGTGCTCTTTCCGTTTATTGGGAACGTAACTTGAGTTGCTCGGTTAGTGGAAAATATTCGATCTACTTCAGGGGCCAAATGTCTAAGGTCGGAATTCTAACCTTTCATCGCTGTATAAACTACGGCTCCTATTGGCAGGCTCGCTGTTTGGCCGAAGGCCTCGCATCCATGGGTGTGGATGCCGTGTTACTGGAACATATGTCCGATCGCGTAAACCGGGCGGAATGGCGATGCGCGTTGCAACCGCTGCTTCCTGCCGCAACGCCGACGGAAGATTACCCGCTCTACAAAGCGAAGATGCGGAAATTCTTTCAATCGTTCGCCAGCTTGCCTCTTTCACCGTCATTTCCGTTGGAGAACCCAGCCGCAATGGACGATTATTCGCTCATAGTCGTCGGCAGCGATGAGGTGTGGAACCTTCGCCATCCCTGGTACGGGGGCTATCCAGTGTTCTATGGAGACGGCCTGCGATGCCGGCGAATTGTCTCCTATGCCGCGACCTTTGGAAGTCTGGCCTCATCGGCGCGACTGGAGGGGTGGGCGGAAAAGCTGCGAAAGTTCTCTCATATCTCGGTCCGGGACCTGCATTCGGAGCGGATCATTCGCGAGACATTGGGACTGGAGCCCGAACTGGTTCTCGACCCGTGCCTGCAATTTCCGCTGACGATGAAGGCGAGCAGGGATGACGGGGAGGCGGCAGCCTATATAGCCGTCTACGGGCACAGTTTTCCCACATGGTTTCAGGATACCGTGCGCCGATGGGCAGGAAACCGGGACTATCCGCTTGTCAGCATCGGCTATCGGAACGACTGGGCCGACGAGCAATGGATTGATGCCGGCCCGGAGGACTTCGCCAGCTTCATTTCCGAAGCAAAGGCTGTCGTGACGAACTTTTTCCATGGATGCGTGTTCTCGCTTGTCAACGAGAAGCCGTTTGCATGTGTCTTCTCCGATTACCGCTCCAACAAGATTCGCGACCTGATGCGGCTCGTCCGAGCTGAACATCATGTTCTGACCGAAGATACGGCCCTCTCGAATCTGGATGTTATCCTCGGCAACCCGCTCCCTCCGGGTATTTCGCAGCGGATATCTTCGCTGCGCGATACATCCAACGCCTATCTCAGCCATGCCTTGCAATAGCTCCGGTCAACAGAATCGGCTCACGCCGGGCATCGCTCCCACCGATATTGCAGGCTCCGGTTTCTGCATCGGCTGCGGCTCCTGTGTCGCAAGGTCAGCGAGACCTGATGTGCACATGGAACTCGATCGGTACGGGCAGATGAAGCCGACCGGTCCGAAGACTTGGTTGCGGGGCCGCGATAAGGAGTTTGCCCGAATCTGCCCGTTTTCGCCGGTGGCTCGGGACGAGGACGAATTGGCGGCCGAGTATTTCTCCCGTGCGAAAAACCGAGACCCTCTTTTGGGGCGCTACGAAGCTGCTTTTGTCGGCCATGTCGAGGAAGGCGAATATCGTTCGAACGGCAGCTCCGGCGGCATGGTCACCTGGGTGGCGGCTGAACTGCTGCGCCTGGGGCTTGTCGACGGTGTCGCTCACGTCAAGGAGAGCGATGATCGGCGATCGGAAGGGCGCCTGTTTCACTACTCGCTGTCACGAAATCTGCAGGAACTTCAGGCGGGCGCCAAATCTCGGTATTATCCGATCGAGCTTTCCGGAGTGCTTCAGACCATGCGCGAGGCGCCCGGCCGGTATGCCGTGGTTGGCATTCCCTGTTTCATCAAGGCGGTGCGCCTGGCTTGTGCCGATGACCCAATATTGAAGGAGCGAATTGCCTTCACGCTTGGGTTGTTTTGCGGCCATATGAAAAGCGCACGCATGGCCGAGAGCTTCGCATGGCAGATGGGGCAGGACATCGGGAAGGTTAAACGGCTCGACTACAGGAAGAAAGCCCAGGATCGGCCTGCGAACTGGTATCGGGCTGAGCTGACACTCGAAAACGGAGAGACGTGTGCCCAGGACTGGTGGCATCTGGTCGATGGGGACTGGGGTGCCGGCTTTTTTCAGAACTCCGCCTGCAATTTCTGCGATGACGTCGTTGCAGAAACGGCGGATATCGCTTTCGGCGATGCCTGGAAGGAGCCCTACTCCTCTGATGGAAGAGGAACGAACGTTGTGATCGTCCGCTCAACAGTACTTCTGGATGCGATCCATGCGGGGATCGGTCAGAAGAGGATCGTACTCTCTCATGTCAATTCCGACTTTGTCGTAGCCGCCCAGGCCGCCGGATTCCGCCAGCGTCGCGAGGGTCTCGCATTCCGGCTGACCTGGCCTCGTATGGGCATGCGCCCGCGAAAACGCGTCCGTGCCTGCCGCCAGGGCCTGTCTCGTCAGCGCATGGCGGTTTATATCATGCGCTATTGGATCAGCTTCTGGAGTCATCGCGTCTTTTCAATGGCCGTTTTCTTGCGTAGCCCCAGACTTTACATTGTGTGGGCTCGTGCTGCCTTGGCATGCTATCAGGGGGTCGCTTATTCCCGAGGACCGATCGGGCGGATAGCCCAGAGCCTGGGTTTAGCCGGCTCCGAGGGACGCACGTGATTCAAGCCCCAGTAGCCGGGCTGACTTGGCACCGCGTGACACATATCCGCTGTTTTGTCGCGGTGCGTAACGTTCGACCATTTCTTCGCAGAACCCGGCGAATTCTTCGGGCACCAGGGGCGCGCTGGTATGGTGCGGCGCGATGCCTCTATGCTCCGGCGTGAAGCAGAATGTCACCGTTACGTCGAAATCTTCGAGGGCCTGCATCTGTCGGTCGAACCAATCGAGGGCATTGGGCCGGAATCGGTCCGCCCAGGAAAGCCCGGTGCGCACAGATTTCACGCCCAGCCGCCTCATCCAGGCAGCAGCCTCATCCAGCCGCGGGTCTTCGAAGTGGAACCATTGCACCAGCCCCAAATCCGGAGTGTGCTTGGCAAACTCCTCAAGCGCCGGTTTTGGCGTTCCGTCTTCGCGCAGAATGCCCATATAGTAGTGCCGATAGTAGGAGGAGCCTTCGGCTTCGCGATGACGCGTTGTTGCCTCCCATGATCGGGGAAGGTCGTAGAGGCTGTACCATTGGCAGCGCTCGACTTTACCCTTGAGCAATTCGGCAGTTCGTTGCAAACCCCACAACTGCACTTCCTCCGCACCGAAGGTCGAGACACCCACTTCGCTGACCCAGATCGGCAGATCGGTGACAGCGCGTATTTCGTTGATCTTCTCCGGCCACTCATGAATTTGCCAGAGGTTCCAGTCGAGCGGGAAACCATGCAACGCGACCGCGTCGAGGTGATCGAGCACGCCGTAATTCTTCATGCGGCTGATGAAGAAGGGGTCGATTGGCGATATACCGCCGAGCACCTTCGTCAGTTCCGGATTCTTGGCTGCGATGGCGTCGGCAGCGAGGATCGCCATTTGCGCAAACAGGCTCCATTCAGGATCGATCTCAGGATCCCAGTGCGATTTGTTGTTCGGCTCGTTCCAGATCATTGCAGCTTCGATCATCTGACTTCCCCGTGGCAGGAATTAACGGACGGGCTAAAAGATCACTTCGTTGAGCGTCATCACTTTTGCACCCCAGTCGCCAATCACAACCGTCGTGACGGAGGCAGGCGCAATATCAAATCTAGGCCAAGCATCGATCGGCAGTCCCAGAACATGACTCACAGCCGCCTTAATGACATCGGCATGAGACACCAGGGCTATCCGCCGATCGTTACCGCCGCTGGCCAAAGTCTCCATAAGGCCGAAAATCCGAGTTTGGACGTCCAGCATTGTCTCGCCTCCCGGCGTGCGGGTGAGGCTGCGTGTGGTGTTCCAGCGGCGCCAGCGGGGATCGTCATTGAGAACTTCGAACGTCTTACCGGACCAGTCGCCGAAGTTCACCTCGTCCAAAGCCGCGTCTGTTTGCGGCAGAGCCAGACCGCAGGCTGATGCGATACCTTCTGCCGTCTCCAGTGTTCGTTCGCGCGGGCTGGTGTAGATTGCATCGATGTCCCCGCGGCGCAGCCTCTGCCCAAGACGCTGAACTTGCGCGCGACCGGCTTCGCCAAGCGTAATGCCAGCTGTACGGCCCGCCAGAAAATTCCCGACATTGTCGTGCGCGGCGTGGCGGACAAGGAAGTACGTTGCCGTCATTCCGCGGCTCCGCGCAGAACATCTTCCTGGTCATCGATGAAATTCTGCGTTCGACGGCGGGCCTCGTGATCGGTGAATTGTTGCGGCGGCGATTTCATGAAATAGCTTGACGGCCCTGTCAGGGCTCCGCCCAAGCCTCGGTCGAGGGCCAGTTTCGCGCAGCGTATTGCATCGATGACCACACCGGCGGAATTGGGGGAGTCCCACACCTCAAGCTTGAGCTCTGCATTGAGCGGCACGCCTCCGAAAGTCGTGCCCTCGAGACGAATATAGGCCCATTTCCGATCGGTGAGCCACGGGACGTGGTCACTTGGCCCGACATGGACATCGTCTGGAGGAAGCGGAATATCCAATTGGCTGGTGACCGACTGGGTCTTGGAGATTTTCTTTGATTCCAGCCGCTCGCGCTCCAGCATATTGAGAAAATCGGTGTTTCCGCCAAAATTGAGCTGATAGGTGCGATCCACATGGACGCCCCGTTCGCGGAAAAGATTGACGAGCATTCTGTGGACGATCGTTGCCCCCACCTGGCTTTTGATATCGTCGCCGATGAGCGGCAGCTTTCGGGAAGCGAACTTCTGCTGCCAATCCGGTTTGGAGGCAATGAATACCGGAATGCAGTTGATAAAGGCGCAACCTGCCGCCAGCGCCTGCTCGGCATACCATTTCGTTGCTTCTTCCGAGCCGACGGGAAGATAGGAAACCAGCACTTCCGTCCGGGTTTGCCTAAGGATTTCCGCCACATCAACGGAAGGCGCCGTGGATTCCTCGATTCGATCTCGAAGGTACTTGCCTATCCCATCCATCGTCCGGCCGCGTTTCACCTCGACCCCAGTCGGAGCGACATCTGCGAAACGTTGGGTGTTGTTTGGCTCGGCGTAAATCGCTTCCGCGACATCACGCCCAACCTTTGAAGCCGCGACATCGAAGGCAGAAGATATCTCAATATCGTGGACGTGGTATCCACCGAGATCGATGTGCATCAGGCCTGGAACCGGCTCGTTTTCCCGGGCGTTCTTATAGTAGGTAACTCCTTGCACCAATGACGAGGCGCAATTGCCAACTCCCACCAGTCCAACGCGAATGGATTTAGAACGCATGGCTCCCTCCAGGGGCTGCTTGCTGCGGCATCTACAAAGCTAACAAGCGGGAACCGCAGGGGTTCCCGGGTTTTCGAATTTTTCGATCACGTCTGACGATCTCCAATTCGAGCAGGAATTGCGGTAAGGAAGGAGAACCCGAATGCTTGTCTATGGTGATGTCGAGCACATCGAGAGCGCGGCAGCAGTGCGCGCATCCATTTCAAGACTGATGATGGCCTGCGCCGAAATGGAGCCAAGCCGTGAGCGCCACGAAACCCTGGTTCGAGCCTTCATCCTGACTGGAGAACTAGTCCAGGGATTAGCCGATCAGGAATTCGCAAGCAAAGGCGCGGACGATCTGTCCGAGCTTCAGGACGCAGGCGCGAAATTTCTGCTCATGCAATCACGCGCGATCATGCACTCTTGGCGAAATGGATTTGCCGGGATTTTGTCCTTCCAGGAGGATTGGGCAGCCAAACTCGAGTCTCTAGACAGCGCCGATCCGGTGCGGATGAAGCGTGCAGAGGGCTACGCCTTTTATGCCTTGTATCCCGAGAGCTATATCGAGGCGGCTTCGATCTCAAATCTAACGCCTAAAACGGTCGTCATAGGCATACGCAGCATCGGGACCGGCCTCGCGGCTCTGGTTTCCGCAGCCTTGGGTGCCGAGCCTGCCTATTCGGTACGGCCAACGGGTCACCCCTTCGAGCGGCAGCTACAGGTCACAGCGGCTCTTTCCAGGCGCATTCTTGCGGATCCTGAAACCGATTTTGCCATCGTCGATGAAGGACCAGGGCTGTCGGGGAGTTCATTCGGCTGCGTCGGGGACTGGCTGCAGGCTAACGGTGTGGCATCTGGTCGGCTTCATTTCTTCCCGAGCCACGCAGGTGAACCAGGCCCGCATGCAAGCGAGCCACACCGGACCCGTTGGCGAGACCGGCCACGGCATGTTGTCAGCTTCGACGATTTTACCAGCGAGGCCGAGGACCCAAGACATCGTCTGCATACATGGGCGGCCGACGTTGTCGGAGTGGCGAGATCCTCTTGGCGGGACCTGTCAGGCGGCGCATGGCGTTCTGTTCGCTATCGCGATCCGTCAGCTTGGCCGCCGAGCTTTATGCAGATGGAAAAACGCAAATTCCTGATGGAAGCCGAAGGCGGGGCATGGCATGTCAAGTTTGCCGGCCTTTGCGGCAGCGACGTGGAGAAGGCAAGACGAGGCTCGTTGCTGAGCGAAGCTGGCTTCATTCCCAAGATTGCCGGCACGTGTTACGGCTTTATCGTCGAGGAATGGCTGGAGGGAGTACCCCTCGTCAATAGCGGTCCAACCCGGCACCACATCGTGGATCACCTCGGACGTTACCTCGGTTTTCGTGCCCGTCACCTCCCGGCACTAAACGGCGGCGCGTCGATACAGACACTTTCCGAAATGGCTGTTTTCAATGTCGCGGAAGCGGCAGGACCGGATACAGCAGCGAAATTGAGGCGCGTGATAGACACGCCCGACCGCCTGTCTGGACGATTGCGACGTGTCAATACGGACAACCGGCTTCACCCATGGGAATGGCTGACTACCACGGCCGGGCGCATCATGAAGACGGATGCGCTCGACCACAATGCGGCCCACGATCTGATTGGGTGTCAGGACATCGCCTGGGACGTCGCGGGTGCATGTGTGGAATTTCAACTCTCGAGCAAGGAGCGCGAGCATCTCGCCAATCTCGTCGGTCGAGAAGCGGATTGTGATTTGCGCGACGATGTACTCAGGTTTTTCGAGGCATGTTATCTTGGTTTCCAGATCGGTCTATGGTCGCAGGCGAAAGCCAGCGCCGATTGCGCCGAGACGGAGCGCATCGGAAGCACCGTAAAGCGTTACCTGGACCGCTTGGCGGAATTGGTTGGACCCTGACTGCGGAAGTGGGTGGAGGGAAATTTGATCAGCCAAGCATCGGGGGTGCTTCCGCCATCGGGTGGCGGGTTCCACGTTCCACCAGATAAACTTCGCGTTCGGGATTGGCACGAATGACAAACCCGGCGCTTCTCAGCATCGCTTCGACGGCCGCCTTGTTCGGAATGAACCAGTTGGTGGGATCGCCAGCGTACCGCTCTTCCACGAAATAAACCTTGGGAAAGCCGCGCTGCTCAAAAATCGCCGCGTCGAAGAAGTCGTAATTTTCGCTGAGCTCGGCGACTTCCTCTTCCCCCCGCTGCATGCATTGAAACAGCATATTTTCGCCGACGACATGCTCATGCAGAAGGTCGAGCGCCAGTAGCGGATGCCGCAGGTGATAAAGAACACCCATGAAAAGGACCAGATCAAATCTCTCCTTCAGTTTTTCCACCTCGTAGACCGACATCAGCTTGAATTCGATATCCTCACCTATCTGTCTGGCTGCGAACTCGGCTTGCCTGAGATAACGGGGGTCAGAGTCGATTCCGACGACCCGCCCGGCCTTTCTTCTTTTCATTTCAAGCGAGTAGAACCCAGCGTTGCAGCCGATGTCCAGCACGCTGCAGCCGCGGAGATCTTCAGGCACCACCTGCTGAAAGTGGGCCCATTTGAAGGACGGATAGTCGCCAAGGAAATGATCCGGCGCGGTTTGAACGCCGTTAATTCGCAGATTGTGAAACCATGGCCCCAGGGCTGCGATGTCGCTTTCCAGACGAGCCTTCTCGTTCATTCCCTACTCCAATCCGCAAGCGTCGGTCATTGTTTCGAACGCGTCGCCGAGATGTGTGCTCGGTTACGTTTGAATTTTCTGATCGCCGACCGTATCTGCTCGACGGATCTGGGGCCAATCCCGGGGAGCTGGAGGAGGTCGGCATTCTTCATGTCTGCCAATTGGCTCATCCGATGGATTCCACTTCTGGCGAGAGAACGGGCGATCCATCCAGGGAGACAGGTGGTCAGCAAGAGATCTTCGGTATCTCCCCCACCAATCTTCGTCCGCTTTTGAGATACCTGCGGCATGTTCAGCTTAGCCGGCTTCGTCAGATTGTGATCGAACCCTCTCGATGGTTTTCTGTTCCCGTTGAAGAAAAAAATCGGAAACGACCGCTGCCGCAGTCGACAATAGAAATAATTCTGTCACGGATCGAATCCTTTGTCCGCGAAGTGCTTCGCGTGACCGGACGATGCGCGCTTCGCGGTTTGGCAGCCTATGGGCCGAACTGAGCGCGACCTTTATCGTTGCGCACTGACGATCAGCCAGCGCGTTGGCTTGCCGTCATATCCCGTGCCTTCGCTTTCCTCGATGGCGAGGTTACGCCAGCCGCCCGCCGACAGAAGCGCCGACAGCCAATCGGCGGAGGGGTAGTTGTAGTAGCGCCCGAAACCGTCATGACCTTCGGCTTCTCCCGCCTTGAAGCTTGCGTGGAGGATGCCGTCGGTTCTCAGCGCATTATGGATACGGGCGAAGACGTCGGCGAGCCCGGATCTCGGAACATGGAGCAGGCTCGCATGCGCCCAGACGCCGCCGTAGGCGTTTTCGGCGTCGAGCTGCTGGAACAGCATGACCCTGACAGGCCTGCCGATCAGCATCTCCGCCTGTCTTGCAAGCTCGGGGGAGCCGTCGGTCGGTGTCACGTCGAAGCCTTGCGACAACATGTAGGCGCTATCCTGCCCGCCGCCGCAGCCGAGTTCGAGGATTGCGGCACCTGGTGCAAGCCGCGCGAGGAAGGCATCGAGCTGTTGCTTTGGCAGGCTGCGCGCCCGGCTTGCATAAGCCTCGGCGTTTTCGTCGTAGAAGGTGGAGGTGCTGTCACTGTGCATGCGGAGCGGCCGATCCGAAAGTCGGTTTGATTGAAGGTGGCTTTCCGAAGGCGGGTCGGCGCACGACCGAGTTCAGACTGGGATGAGGCGCGTCCAACCGTGCTCATCGTTCGTTACGCCCTTCTGCAGACTGACGAGCTGCTGGCGCAGTTCGCTGGTCAGCTTGCCGGTCTGTCCGTCACCGACCAGAAACTCACCGCCGGCATGTCGGACCAGGCCGATGCCCGCCAGGACTGCGGCAGTGCCGCAAGCGAACGCTTCGGCGAGCCTGCCACTGGCAGCGTCGTCTTGCCATTCCGTAAACGAGTAGGGGCGCTGCTCGACCCGCAAGCCTCTTTCTTCGGCGAGCACGATCACGGAAGCCCGGGTGATGCCAGGCAGGATCGTGCCGCCAAGCGGTGGGGTCACCACCGATCCATCGTTCATCACGAAGAAGACGTTCATGCCGCCGAGTTCTTCGACCCAGCGATGCTCTGCGGCATCAAGGAAGACGACCTGATCGCAACCCTTCTTCGTCGCCTCGGCTTGCGCCACGAGGCTGGCTGCGTAGTTTCCGCCGCATTTTGCAGCACCGGTGCCGCCGCTGGCTGCACGGGTGTATTCGGTCTCGACCCAAAGAGAGACGGGCTTAGCGCCGCCCTTGAAATAGGCGCCGACCGGAGAGGCAATGATGCAAAAGACATATTCCTGCGCCGGACGAACGCCGAGAAACGCCTCGTTGGCGAACATGAAGGGGCGCAGGTAGAGGCTGGCGTCGCCTGAGGGTATCCAGGCCTTGTCGACACGGACCAGCTCTTCGACCGCCTTCAGGAAGAGTTCTTCCGGCACGGGAGGCATTGCCATGCGGGTCGCCGACTGCGCGAAGCGGCGTGCGTTCTCTTCAGGCCGAAAGAGCAGAATTCGGCCATCGTCCGCCTTGTAGGCTTTCATGCCCTCGAAGATTTCCTGCGCGTAGTGCAGCACGGCGCTCGCCGGATCGAGCTCCAAGGGCCGCCTGGGCGTAACCTTCGCGTCGTGCCAGCCCTTGTCGGCAGTCCATCGTGCCAAGACCATGTGATCCGTGAAGAGCTTGCCGAAGCCGGGCGTCTCCAGCGCCTGGATACGTTCGGCGTCCGGGACGGGAGATTTGTGGAGTTCGATTTTGATTTCAGGAGAGGCCGACGTCACGGTCATTGCTGCACCTTGATAGTAAATTGAAGAGTGGCGGCGACACTACCGCCGCCGAGCCGGTCTTGGAAAGATCTGAATCAGCCGGTTTCGGCTTTGACCGGAGGAATAATCGCTTGATGTGGCTGCTGTCGAGCGGCAAATCCGGGACCGAGCGGCTTCGATGTCGGATGGCGCCAATATTAAGGAATATCCGGAACATCCAAAGCTCTGGAATATAAGATCTCCGACATGTCACCATGACAAGAAAATAGGTCAGCATTATTGACATAATTTCCATCGCATGGTTTGTCGGGGATCTAGAAAATATGAGGAAACCCCATGCTGAACTGGGACACCATGTTCGCATCGCGCTCGTCGCGCATGCGCGCATCCGAAATCCGCGAGCTCCTGAAGCTTCTCGACCGGCCCGACATCATCTCCTTTGCCGGCGGCATTCCGGATCCGGCGCTGTTTCCGGATCAGGAATTCAAGCAGGCCTACGCCGACATCTTTGCCGGTCCTGCCGTCAATTCGGCGCTGCAATATTCGGTCAGCGAAGGCTACAAGCCATTGCGCGAATGGCTGGCCAAGCAGGTGGCGGCCCTCGGCATTCCCTGCGAACTCGACAATGTCTTCATCGTCTCCGGCTCGCAGCAGGGGCTCGATTATCTCGGCAAGCTGTTCCTGTCTGCGAACGACACCGCGCTGGTGACCTGGCCGACCTATCTCGGAGCGCTGCAGGCCTTCAACGCTTATGAGCCGGCCTATGACCAGCTGACGCCAGGCGGCAACCGGACGCCGGAATCCTATCGCGCGGCGGCAGCCGCCGCCGGCGGCAGGGTGAGCTTTGCCTATCTCTCCGCCGATTTCTCCAATCCGACCGGTGAAACGGTCGATCTCGCCGGCCGCAAGCGGGTGCTGGCGCTTGCCGAAGAACTCGATATCGCCGTCATCGAGGACGCCGCCTATCAGTCGCTGCGCTACGACGGCGAACCGATCCCGCCGATCCTGGCGCTGGAGATTGCCGAGAAGGGCCATATCAACGACACGCGCACGATCTATTGCGGCAGCTTCTCCAAGACGCTGGCGCCCGGCCTGCGCGTCGGCTTCGTCGTCGCCAATGCGCCGGTTATCCGCAAGCTGGTGCTGATGAAGCAGGCGGCCGACCTGCATTCCTCGACGATCAACCAGATCGCGATCAGCCATGTTGCCGAGCGTGGATTTGATGCGCAGGTTGCCAAGATCAAGGCCGCCTACAGCCATCGGCGCAACTGCATGCTGGTGGCGCTTGAGAAATATATGCCCAAGGGCACCAGCTGGACGAAGCCGGAAGGCGGCATGTTCATCTGGATCACGTTGCCGGAGGGCATGGATGGCGCCAAGCTCCTGGGGAAATCGCTCGAAACCGCCAAGGTCGCCTTCGTGCCCGGCAAGGCCTTCTTCGCCGACGGCTCCGGCGCCAACACCTTCCGCCTCAGTTTCTCGTGCGCCAACGAGCAGATGATCGAGGATGGGATCGGCCGCTTGGGCAAGCTGATCGCTGACGAGATCGGCGGGTGAGCTGGAGCAGGTGAGGGAAGGGGTGAGAGTTAGCCACATCCCCCTTCTCCCCCACGGTGAGAAGATGCCGGCAGGCAGATGAGGGCTGAAGACGAGAGGAGCGAGTGCGCTGAGCGTAAGCGAAGTGCAATGAACGTCGTGCCCGCAGCCCCTTTATCCGACCCCTCGGGCCACTTCTCCCCGCTGGGGAGAGGACAGGAGCAAGCCGCTTGCTCCCGTTTTCACAACAGAAGAAGACGAGACATTGCCACGATTGCGCTTCTCCCCCAGCGAGTCCGCTTTCTATTGCTGGAGGTGCGGACCGAAGAGCTCAAGGTCGGCTTCGCCCAGCCGGTCGCTTGCCGTGTTCAACTGGTGCCAATAGGGATAGAGAACCGGCGGCAGGCTGACGGCGTCCAGGCGTTTGCGCTCGTCATCGGCGAGCTTCAGATCGGCAGCGGCGATGTTGTCGCGGAACTGGGCCTCGGTGCGCCCGCCGATGATGACGGAAGTCACCGCCTTGCGGCCGATGAGCCAGGCGAGCGCCACCTGAGCGGCCGAGAAGCCGCGCTCTTCACCGATCGCGACCAGCGTCTCGACGATGTTCCAGAGGCGGTTTTCGTCGCGGATCGGCGGCTCGGTCCAGCCGGCGAACTGGCGCGTGCCCTCGGGTGCTGCCTGGTTGCGGCGGTGCTTGCCGGAGAGCAGGCCGCCGGCCAGCGGGCTCCAGACCAGCACGCCGAGGCCCTGGTCGATCGAGATCGGCAGCAGCTCGTACTCGGCGTCGCGGGATTCGAGCGTATAGTGGATCTGCTGACTGACGAAGCGCTGGTAGCGGTGCTCGTTGGCGATGCCGAGTGCCTTCATGATATGCCAGCCCGAATAGTTTGAGCAGCCGACGTAACGGACCTTGCCTTGCTTGATCAGCGTGTCGAGCGCTTCCATCGTCTCTTCGAGCGGCGTCTGGCCGTCCCATTCATGCACCTGGTAGAGATCGATGACATCAGTCTTCAGGCGCTTCAGGCTTGCCTCGCATTCGCGGATCAAGTGGTAGCGCGAGAGGCCGCGGTCGTTCGGGCCGTCGCCCATGCCGAAGCGGGCCTTGGTGGCGAGCAGCACGCCCTGCGGCCGCTTGCCGGCGAGCGCTTCGCCGATGATGTTTTCGCATTCGCCTGATGAATAGACGTTGGCGGTGTCGATCAGGTTGACGCCGGCATCGATGCACATATCCATCATCTTCTTCGCCTCGGAGACGCCGAGATCGCCAACCATCTTCGCCCAGCCGACGCCGCCGAAGGTCATCGTGCCCATGGTCAAAGTCGAGATTTTCAGGCCGGAGCGGCCGAGCAGACGATATTCCATTGAAACTCCTCCTTCATCAAAACAGGATTGACGCACCTCAGCGCGGCCGAATGGCAATGGCGGCGCGTCCTGCGTGAGGCTCAGGCAAGACAGCGAGCGCCGGCATCTTCGCGCCGCGTGGCGGTGATGACCGATCGCGCGCGGCGGCAGCAGAGGGATCGTACAACATGCCACCGGCTTGTCGAAGAAAATCGTTTGGTGCAGCGACGCAGTGTGCCTGCCAGGGTCAGGCCTCGTCCTTATCCCTGTTGTGAATGGTGTCGCGGATCGAAGCGACCGTGTCCCGAATCTTGCCGACAGTCTCGGCGTCGAGGCCGACGGCTTTGCCGATGCAGTCGTACACGTGGGTGGCGCGGCTTTTCAGCGTCTGTCCCTCTTGCGTCAGGCGCAGCAGCACCTGGCGTTCGTCGGCGGGATTTCGGTTGCGGGTGACGAGGCCGACATTTTCCAGCCGCTTCAGCAGCGGGGTGAGGGTGCTGGAATCGAGGAAAAGCGTCTCGCCGAGATCTTTCACCGTGCGGTCTTCACGCGCCCACAAGGCGGTCATGACGAGGAATTGCGGATAGGTGAGATCCAATTGGTCGAGCAGGGGACGGTAAAGCTGGTTGAAGGCGTGGCCGGCCGAATAGATTGAAAAGCAAAGCATTTCATTGATCTGGGGCACGGCGGCGAGATCATTCGGTGTGGTGTTTTTCATCACGCTCTCCTTCGGCTTCAATATAATTTGTGCGCGATCTGTTTGCAAGCTATTGACGCGCCAGAAGAGATGGATTAGATAGATCGTGTACAAATAAATCGCTTACAAATTAAATGACGAATTTAAGAGCCGAAAAGCACGTCAACCCCGCTTCGGCTCCTCCGACACTCAACCGACGAAAGGAAATGACCAATGTTCAAGTTTGCTGTTGCCGTCGCCCTGGCGTGCGCTCTGTTCTCCGGTGCTGCCGTTGCCCAGCCGGCCAAGCCGACCGTCGTCCTCGTCCATGGCGCCTTTGCCGATTCATCCAGCTGGAACGGCGTCGTCGAAATCCTGCGCAAGGACGGCTTTCCGGTCGTGGCTGCCGCCAATCCGCTGCGCAGCGTTGCCAATGATGCTGCCTATGTCTCCGACGTCGTCGGCAGCATCGCCGGCCCCGTGGTTCTCGTCGGCCATTCCTATGGCGGCCAGGTCATTTCGACCGCGGCCAACGGCCACGACAACGTCAAGTCGCTGGTCTATGTCGCGGCCTTCGCCCCTGATGCAGGAGAATCGGTTGCCGATCTCGCCGGCAAGTTTCCGGGCGGCACGCTGAGCGGGGCGCTGGCGGCCCCGGTGAAACTCAGCGGCGGCGGTGTCGATCTCTATATCGACCAGGCGAAGTTCCATGATCAGTTCGCCAGCGACGTGCCGTCCGAACAGGCGGCCCTGATGGCGGCTGGCCAACGCCCGGTCACCGAGGCCGCCCTGATTGACAAATCCGGCGCGCCCGCCTGGAAGAAGCTGCCGTCGTGGTTTGTCTACGGCACCGGCGACAAGAATATCCCGGCCGCAGCCCTTGGCTTCATGGCCGAGCGGGCAGGGTCCAAGCGGACAGTCGTCGTCGATGGCGCCTCCCATGTCGTGATGGTTTCGCATCCTGATAAGGTTGCCGAACTGATCGAAGAGGCTGCGAAGTAGCGTTTTCTGACGGGCCGCGGCGCGCAAGTGCCGCGGCCCGAATGCCGGCAAGCGGAGCCTGCCGCCGCCTGTCACATCGCTGTCAACGACCCCTAATAAGGGAGGGTCAACGCAATCCCGAGGACCCCTCCCATGAAAACGATCGTTTCCGCCGCAGCCCTTCTCGCCACGAGCCTTTTTGCCATTCCGGCTTCGGCCGCCAACCTCGTTCTCTATACCAGCCAGCCGAACGAAGACGCGCAGGCGACGGTCGATGGCTTCATGGCCGCCAATCCCGATATCAAGGTCGACTGGGTGCGCGACGGCACGCCGAAGATAATGGCCAAGCTGCAGGCCGAGATCCAGGCCGGCAACCCGGTCGCCGACGTTCTCCTGATCGCCGACATGGTGACGCTGGAGCGCCTGAAGGCAGAGGGCAAGCTGCTTGCCTACAAGTCGCCGGAAGCCGCCCAGTACGACGCTACGCTCTATGACGCCGACGGCTACTATTACTCGACCAAGCTGATCACCACGGGCATCATGTACAACACCTCGGCCGGCATGAAGCCGGCGAGCTGGAAGGATCTGACCAAGCCGGAAGCCAAGGGCCTCGTCACCATGCCGAGCCCGCTTGCTTCGGGTGCCGCACTCATCCATGCCCAGACGCTTGCGGCCGTTCCCGGCCTCGGCTGGGACTTCTACAAGTCGCTCGCCGAAAACGGCGCGATCGCCGCCGGCGGCAATGGCGCCGTCCTGAAGTCTGTCGCCTCGGGCGAGAAGGCTTAGGCATGGTCGTCGACTACCTGCCGATCCGCGAAAAGGCCAAGGGAGCCCCGGTCGAATTCGTCTTCCCGAGCGAAGGCGTTTCCGCCGTCACCGAGCCGGTCGGCATTCTCGCCAGCAGCAAGAATGCCGAGGCCGCCAAGAAGTTCGTCGATTACGTGCTCTCCGAAAAGGGCCAGGAAGGCTTCCTCAAGCTCGGCTATATCCCGGCCCGCAACGGCATGACGGTGCCGGAAGGCTTCCCGGCGCGCGACACGATCAAGCTCCTGCCGGTCAATGCCGCAGAAGCGCTGAAGAATACCGACCAGGACCTGAAGACCTTCTCGGGCATCTACGGCTCGAACTGATCTCTTCATGCCAGGCTGTCTCAGAGCAGGAAACAGCCAGCCCGCCTGGCTGTTTCCTTTTATCGTCATGACCGTGCTCATCCTCAGCGTGCTGCCGCTCGCCCGCCTCGCCATAGCCGGGATCGCGGCGTTTGCCAGCGGCGGCGTCGCCGATGTGCTCGCCGACCCGGCGCTCTGGCAGGCCACCTATTACACCGTCGTCACCTCCGTTCTCGGCACGATCGTCTCGCTTCTCATCGGCTGCCTCTTCGCCTTCCTGCTGACGCTGACCGACATCCCGGGCAAGGGGCTGCTCAGCTTCTTCTTCGTGCTGCCGATGATGATCCCGCCGCAGGTGACGGCCCTTGCCTGGGTGCAGATGTCGGGGCCTTCGAGCCCGCTGCTGAAGGCGCTCGCGATCGCTCCGCCGCTCGGCTCGCCGCAGCCGCTCTATTCGGTGGGCGGCATCGCGCTGCTCTATGGCGTCCAGCATGCGCCGCTGGTCTATCTCGCGCTCAGGGCCGGGCTGATGACGCTGCCGCGCGACGGCGTCGAGGCCGCAAGGCTTTCCGGCGCCTCCAGCTTTCGGGTCTTCCGCGACATCATCCTGCCTCTGTCGCTGCCCGGCATCATCGCGGGTGCGGCGATCTCCTTCGTCTCCTGCACCGGCAATTTCGGCATTCCCGCCATTCTCGGCATACCCGCCTCGATCTTCACGCTGCCGACGTTGATTTTCACCAAGTTTTCCGCCTTCACCAGCCGTACCTTCGGCGATGTCGCCGTGCTGTCGGCAATCATCGCGATGATTTCGGTCGCCGGGCTGATGATCCAGGATAGGGCGCTCAGAGGCCGCGATTACCGCGTCATCGGCCTGTCCGGGGCGAGCGCCGCCTTCGAGCTCGGCGCCTGGCGGTTCGCCTTCACGCCGCTCCTCTGGGCGATCCTGTTCTTCATGCTCGCCGCACCCTTCTTCGCGCTCGTCGCCGGCGCGCTGGTTCCGGCCTACGGCGTGCCGCTCACCTTCAAGACCATGTCGCTGCATGCCTTCGAGGAGATTCTCTTCCGGCAGGCGGTGACGCGCACGGCTTTCGTCAATTCGATCTCGCTTGCAGGCGCCACCGCCCTGTGTCTCCTGGTGGTGACCGTGCTTGCGGCCTATGTGCTGACGCGGCGCAAGGATGCGGCGTCCCGCATCATCGCGAGCCTGATCGAGATACCCTATTCGCTGCCCGGCATCGTTATGGCGGTCGCCTTCATCCTGGCATCGCCCATCCCCTTCCTCCACATCTCGCTCTACGACACGATCTGGATCATCCTCATCGCCTATTTCTCTTCCTTCTTCGCCGTTAGCCTGAAGCCCGTGGTCAGCGCCTTCCACCAGCTCGATCCGGCGCTGGAGGAGGCGGCGCGTCTTTCCGGCGCCGGCTTCTTCCCGCGGCTTTCCGATATCATCGTGCCGCTGATTGCACCCGCCGCCGGGGCTTCCGTCATCCTCGTCTTCCTGATCGCCTGCAACGAGCTGACGATCTCCGCGCTGCTCTGGTCGGCCGGAACCCAGACGCTCGGCGTCGCCATCTACAATCTCGACGACAGCGGCAGCTCCGACCTTGCCTCGGCGCTGTCGGTGCTCGTCGTCCTGATGGTCGTCGTCATGATGCTGCTTTTGGAACTCCTGGCGAAACACCTGCCGAAAGGAGTGGTCCCATGGCGAAACTGATCCTCAACCGGGTGGCCAAGGATTTCGGCACCGGCCGCGCTGCCGTCAGCGATGTCTCGCTCGATGTGCGCGAGGGCGGCTTCCTGGCGCTGCTCGGGCCTTCCGGCTGCGGCAAGACGACGGTGCTGCGCATGATCGCCGGTTTCGAGACGCCCTCCGACGGCTCGATCCATCTCGGCGAGCGGCTGCTTGCCGATGCTGCCCAATCGCTGCCGCCCGAGAAGCGCAACATGGCGATGGTCTTCCAGTCCTATGCGCTCTGGCCGCACATGAGCGTCGCCGACAATGTCGGCTATCCCCTGAAGGTGCGCGGTGTCTCGGGCGAGGCATACCGGACGAAGGTCGGCGAGGCGCTTTCCACCGTCAGGCTTGCCGATTATGCCGGGCGGCAGCCGACCGATCTCTCCGGCGGCCAGCGCCAGCGTGTCGCGCTCGCCCGCTGCCTGGTGACTTCGCCCGATGTTCGTGCTGCTCGACGAGCCGCTCGCCAATCTCGACCGGCACCTGAAGCAGGAGATGGAGGAGACCTTTCGCGAGTTTCACCAGCGCTCCGGTGCGACGATGATCTACGTGACCCATGACCAGAGCGAGGCAATGGCGCTGGCGACCGACGTCGCCGTCATGTTCGAAGGGCGCCTGCTGCAGGTGGCGCCGCCGGCCGAGATTTATGCCCGGCCGCAGGGCCGCATCGTCGGCGGCCTGATCGGGCGCGGCGCGATCCTGACGCTGCCTGTCATGGGCGGCGAACGCCATCTGGAATGGAATGAACTGCAGGATGCGCTCCAGGCGGCCAATACCGATGGCGCCGATATCCTCGTGCGGCCGGAAGATGTGATCATCGGCGGCGAGGGCGCTCCGGCAACCGTCGAATCCGTGCTGTTCGAGGGCGAGCGTTATGCCGTCAAGCTGACCCTCCGCAATGGCCAGACGCTGCGCGCCTTCAGCCGCGTGGCCGTCGAGGCCGGCGAGGCGGTACGCGCCGTCATCCGCGCGGGCTAGCGGCTTTGATTGACACCGGCAATCGCATTTCGGCTCAAAGAGGCTGGTAGTCCGCAACTTTCTTGGCCCCGCCACCTTTCCCTGTGGCAATTGCCGGATAAGGTACTGCCCACAACCGGATTCCCGTCATGTCGCTTCGCCTCGCCACCTTCAATGTCGAAAACCTGCTGACCCGTTTCGATTTTACCGGCTTCCGCAACCAGTTGCGCCAGGATCGTGTCATCAAGCTTTTCGAGGTCAATAGCGAGGGCGTCTATCAGCAGCTCGAGCAGGCGCGGGTGATTGCCGCCACCGACGACACCCGGCAGATGACGGCGCTGGCGATCGCCGATGCGGACGCCGACATTCTCTGCCTGCAGGAAATCGACAATATGGCCGCGTTGCAGGCCTTCGAATACGGCTATCTCTTCCGCATGGTCGGGAACGGTTACCGCCAGAAATTCCTGGTCGAGGGCAATGACGGCCGCGGCATCGATGTCGCCGTCCTGATGCGCGAGGAAACGCGCGACGGCCAGAAAATCGAGCTCAGGGACATCAGAAGCCACGCGATGACGACCTATCGCGACTTCGATCTCTTCGATGAGGACTTGGCGCTCACCAACCGCATCGACGACAAGATCTTCAAGCGCGATTGCCTGGAGCTCGACCTTCTGATCGGCGGCCGGCCGCTCTCGCTCTATGTCGTGCATTTCAAATCGATGGGCAATCCTCGCGACGGGCTGGACGGGCGGCAATCGACGCTGCCGCTCCGTCGCGCCGAGGCGCGCGCGGTGCGCCGCATCATCGAGGACAGGTTCGGCGCCGGCCGCACAGCCAAGAAGAGCTTCGCCATCTGTGGTGATATGAACGATTATCAGGAGCGCGTCGACGTGGTCGGCCGGCGCGGCGCCGGTTATCGTTTCGAGCATCAGACGGAGGCCGAAAGCGCGCTTGACGTGTTCAGTCATGACGGCTTTGCCGAAAATGTCGTGGTCCGTCGCCAGCCGCTTGACCGCTGGACGCTCTATCACGCGCGCGGACCGCAGGAGCAGCACCTTTGCCAGCTCGATTATATCTGGCTTTCGCCCGCACTTGCCGCCCATAATAGCGGCCGTCTGCCCGAAATCATCCGCAACGGCCAACCCTACCGCACGGTCTTTCCGCCGGGCCAGGAGGTGGAGCGATATCCACGTACCGGCTGGGACCGGCCGAAAGCATCCGATCACTGCCCCGTCGTCATGACACTGGATCTCCCATGAAAACGAATTTGAACATGAAATTTCCGACCGGCGATATTTCCGATGATTTTGTGGACTGGCCGCCGGAAGCAACGGTTTTCCCGATCGCCGGCGTCGACCTGCGTGTGCTGCCCGGCACCCATCCCTTCGTCATCGCCGAGGAAGCGGCGATCCGAGACAATTGGGCGAAGGAAACCGCCGCCAACCCGGCGCTGTTCGACGGCCGCCTGGTGTTCCAACAGCGGTTGTCGTTCAGTGAAGAGGGGATTGTGGGCGAGGGCTACGTCACTCCATTTTCCGCCTTCATGTATTGGCGCCGGCAGCCGCAGCGCCAGGGCGGCCTGCACATCTTCGCCTATCCGGTGCTCGAAAGCTCGGACGGCGCGCTCGTGGCGATCCGCATGGGGGCGCATACCGCCAATCCCGGCCAGGTCTATTTCGCGGCCGGCTCGCTGGAGCCGGAGGATATCATCGACGGGCGCTGCGACATCGAGGCCAATATGCGCCGCGAAGTTCACGAGGAGACCGGACTGGATCTGGCCGACGCGGTCGCGGCGGAAGGGCTCTTTGCCAGCCATGCCAGACGCACGGTGACGCTGCTCAGGCTCTTCCGCTTCGACCTGACGGCGGACGAGATGGTGAAACGGATCGAGGCCCACATGCTGGTCGCCACGGACAAGGAAATCGCAGGTGCGGCGGCGATCCGTTCGGCCGATCCCGCCGCCCATCCCTATAACGTCGCCATGCTGCCCGTCATCGACTGGTATTTCGGAAAGGGTAACCGGCGTTAGCGCCTTGCACTCGACCGTTTGGTCGGGCAGGTTGGCGGCGCGATGACGATTCAGGGAGGCCGATGTGGCGCGAAGCTACAGCGTCTATGACGTGTTCACCGATCGAAAGCTTGCCGGCAACCCGCTGGCGGTGGTCTTCGACGGAGACGATCTCAGCGACGAGGCGATGCAGGCGATCACCCGGGAGATCAATCTCTCCGAGACGGTTTTCGTGCAGCCTTCGATCAATCCCGCCTATGCGGCGAAGCTCCGGATCTTCACGCCTGGCCGCGAGCTGCCCTTTGCCGGCCATCCGACCGTCGGCACGGCGATCGCGCTGGCCGAGCGGGCTCATGGCGCAGCGGCGGTCGATCTCGTTACCGTGCTTGAGGAAAATGTCGGGCCGGTGCGTTGCGCCGTGCGACTGAGGGAGGGCGAGGCGAGCTTTGCCGAATTCGACCTGCCGCGCAAATCGCAGCAGGCGGTGATGCCGCTCGACAAGCTCGGCATCGCCGACGCTTTATCATTGAAGGTCACCGAGATCGGCTTTGAAAATCACGTGCCTTCGCTCTGGAGCGCCGGGGTGCCGTTCCTGCTCATTCCGGTGCACGATGTCGGCACGGCGCAGCGGGTGGAATTCGATCCGCAGCTCTGGGAAAAGATCGTGCCCTTCGTCGATGGCGCGCTGGCCTCGGCTTATGTCTATTGCCGCGGCGGCGTCAACCACGTGGCGAAGTTCCATGCGCGCATGTTCGCCAGCGGCATGGGCATTGTCGAAGACCCGGCTACCGGCGCGGCGGCAGCCGCACTCTCTGGTGCCATCCGCCATTTCGACCGGCTGACGGACGGGCACCACCCGATCATGATCGAGCAGGGTGTCGAGATGGGTCGCCCCTCCTTCATTCACCTGCATATTGATGTCGAAGGCGGGGCGATTTCCAACGCGCGGATCGGCGGTCAGGCGGTGCGGCTGGCCAGCGGCACCCTCGACCTTTGATTTCATAAGAGCGCCGCTGCGTCCGGCAGGACGCGCTGTGGAGGCTTTATCACTTTGAATCTGCGCATAATCCTTTCCGAGGATCGGCGCGGCTTCAGGATCACGCGCTGCATTTCGGCCATGCGGAAAAATCTTTGAGATTAACCAAAGAATTTTCGCCGATGCGCTGGACAAGCCTGCCGATCCTGTTTATACGCCCCGTCACACCGCGCAGCCAAGCGCGAACGGGTGATTAGCTCAGTTGGTAGAGCAGCTGACTCTTAATCAGCGGGTCGTAGGTTCGAGCCCTACATCACCCACCAAATCTCTTGATAAGATTGACATATTAGAGGTCAAGGCCAGGTCTTGCGCCGAAGCGGGCCGCATGCTTAGGACTGGCAACGGCGGTTGATACGCGCCTTGTCTTTCTTTGCCAACGGAGGGGTCATGAGAATCGTCGTTTTTGCCGTCGCTTTATTGTTGCCGCTGCCGGCCTTTGCGCAGGCGCAATGGAGGTCAGAGCGGGCGATCACAGCTGCCGCGAGCTTGCGCAGATCATCCGTCAGAACAAGAAGGTCTTCGTGCGCATGGGGATCGGCGGTCGCAGCTTCCGTTATCCGCCGGCCAGATGCAATCTGGGTGACAAATACGACACGGCAACGGTCAGGGATGCGAACGGTAAAATGTGCCTTCTCGACTATGAGTGCGTGTACGATCCCCAATCCTTCTACAACAGGATCCCCAAATAAGATCGGGATGCGGGCACCGAGAAGGTATGCTTTGCGCGCCGACCGATAGGGCAAGAAAAAAGGCCGGGCGAAACTCGCACCGACCCTTCCTCGATTTGTCTCGACAACAGCTGCCAGTACCTCCGTGGTCAACCGTCAGAGACAAATTCTATGGCCCTTAGATAGGACTTGCGTGGCGACGTTCAAGGCCCTGGCGCGGAAAAGAAGCCGGCATTGGGTCGGCTTCTTTCTGCGACGCTGCGCTTACTGCTGGGCAGGGGCAGCCGGCGGCGTGGCCGGGGCTGGTGCCGGTGCGGGTGCGGGCGTTGCGCTGTTGTCGGTCGGAGCGATCAGCTTGGCCGGCGCCGGCTCGGATTGGGTCGTGGAGGCCGTCGTGTCCGGGGAGGTGCCGGGGGTGCTGCTCCACTGCGAATAGGCGAATGCAGCGACAGCGATCACGGCCAATGCAGCGACCCAGACAACCCACGTATTACTGCTGCGCGCGGTCGGAGTCGTGCGCAGATCTAGATTCGGATTCAGCGGGCGGTTCGGGTCGTTGGCATTATTGGGGTCGTACGTCATGGTACTTTCTCCTCTTGCGGTGACAAGGAAATGGAGCAAAGAGCATTTTGTTCCATTCTGGCGCCGCGAGGCGAGCAATATCAGGGATTTCCGCCTGCAACCTGCCAGAATCGGCGTTTGAATCTGCAGCGCGGCCGGAGGGCGATGTCAGCGCACCGCCGTCTTGGCGGGCTGAGCGCTTGACATGGGTGGGTCTCTTTGCGCATGATTTTGCCATGGGGTCGCGATCACCCCACGAGGCGCCATGCTGAAGAATCGCGTCCAGTAAACCCGATTAACGGAGGACGCGTCATGCCGTCATTTCTTGAAATTTCTCCCGACAAACTCAGCCGGCTCATCGGAACGCCGGCTGCGCCCTGTATTATCGATGTTCGCACGGAAGAGGACTTTGCGCTCGATCCTCGGCTGGTGCCGGGCTCCATCCGGCGCAGCCATACCGATGTCGCCTCCTGGGCAAGCAGCGTCGAGGCTGATGCCGTCGTCGTAGTCTGCCAGAGGGGCGGCAAGCTCAGCCATGGTGTAGCCGCTTATCTTCGCCATGCCGGGATCGACGCCGAGAGTCTTCAAGGCGGTTTCGAATCCTGGACCGCTGAGGGGTTGGCGGTACCGGAGGAAAAGCTGCCGCGGCGCGACCTCGAGGGACGCACGGTCTGGGTGACGCGGGCGCGCCCGAAGATCGACCGCATTGCCTGTCCATGGCTGATCCGGCGTTTCGTCGATCCGAACGCCTTGTTCCTGTTCGTGCCGACGACCGAGGTTTTGGAGGTCGGCGCGCGCTTCGGGGCAACACCATTCGATATCGAAGAGGTGTTCTGGAGCCATCGCGGTGAGCTCTGCACCTTCGACGTGATGGTTGAGGAGTTCGGGTTGGGGTCGGAACCGCTCCTGCGCCTGGCGCGGATCATCCGGGCCGCCGATACTGCAAGGCTCGATCTTGCGCCCGAGGCGCCCGGCCTGCTTGCCGCGTCGCTTGGCCTCTCCAGGATGTACGCCGACGATCTGGAGCAGCTCGAGGCCGGCATGCTTCTCTATGACGCCTTCTTCCGCTGGTGCCGCGATGCGACCGATGAGACCCACAATTGGCCCGCTCCGAAGAAGCGGGCATGAGATGGTCGAGATGACAGGAAATGCGTTGGCCGGAAAAATGGCGGAGAAACAGGCAGGCGAGGAGCGTCATCACGGCGTTTCGTTCGGCGAAGCCTTCAAGGTCTGGCTCCGCGTCGCGGCGCTCAGCTTCGGCGGCCCCGCCGGTCAGATCGCCGTCATGCACCGGATCATCGTCGACGAAAAGCGATGGATCGGCGAGCACCGTTTCCTGCATGCGCTCAACTATTGCATGCTGCTTCCCGGCCCCGAGGCGCAGCAGCTCGCCATTTACATCGGCTGGCTGATGCACCGGACCCCGGGCGGCCTTGTTGCCGGCATATTGTTCGTTCTGCCGGGATTTCTGTCGATTCTCGGTCTCAGCTTCATCTATGCCGCCTATGGCAACGTTGCCATCGTCGCCGGCCTATTCTTCGGTTTGAAGGCAGCCGTGCTTGCCGTCGTCGTGCAGGCCGTCATTCGGATCGGCGGACGGGCCTTGAGGAGTAAGGTCATGGTCGCGATCGCGGGTGCAGCCTTTGTCGCCATCTTTTTCCTTCATGTGCCGTTTCCGCTGATCGTACTTGCAGCGGGCATTATGGGCTTTTTCGGCGGTCGGTTCGGACTTGCCGCCTTCAAGACGGGCGGCGGGCACAAGGCCGGCAGCGGACCGGTGCTTTCGGATGCCGATTCAGTGCTGGGCGAGGCCATACCGGCGCATGTGCGTCCGAACCTCGCCTGGTCCTTGCGCATCTCGACGGTGCTGTTTGCCCTGTGGCTCATTCCGGTCGCTGCCGTCTACGCAGTCTTCGGTGCGGACAGCGTCTTCGCCGAGATCGGTCTGTTTTTCAGCAAGATGGCCGTCGTCACCTTCGGCGGGGCCTATGCTGTTCTCGCTTACGTCGCCCAGGAAGCTGTGCAGCATTTCGGCTGGCTGAAGCCGGGCGAGATGCTCGATGGCCTCGGCATGGCCGAAACGACGCCGGGACCGCTGATCATGGTGGTGCAGTTCGTCGGCTTCATGGGCGCCTATCGCAATCCAGGGTCGCTGGATCCAATGCTGGCTGCCACGCTTGCAGCGATGCTGACGACATGGGTGACCTTCGTGCCCTGTTTCCTGTGGATCTTCCTGGGGGCGCCGTTCATCGAAAAACTGCGTGGCAACGTCGCGCTGGCAGGGGCGATGTCGGCGATCACGGCGGCGGTGGTCGGGGTCATTCTCAACCTCGCCATCTGGTTTGGTCTACATACGCTGTTTGCCGAAGTTGCTGTCGTCCGCCTTGCCGGCCTGCGGCTCGACATTCCGGTGCTGCAATCGGCGGTGCCGGCGGCAATGGCGCTGTCTGCCGTCGCCGCGATCGCGATCTTCCGGTTCAAGACCTCCGTTATCGCGACGCTGCTCAGCTGCGCCGCCGCCGGCATGGTCTGGACGCTGGCGATGAACTGATTAAAGCGCATCGCGATCTTTCAGATTCGCTCCTTGCGCTTGAGCACTTTGTTTTCACGCATGTCGTTGCCGCAAAACCGCTGCTCACTTTTGCGCGACATGCTTTAAACCTCTGCCCCCTCGGCGGCAATGCGCGTCGCGAGCATCTTGTCGATGCGCATGCCGTCCATATCGATCACCTCGAAGCGCCAGCCGTCGAAGAGGAAGGTTTCGCCGGCTTCGGGGATGTGCTGAAGCTGGTGCAGCGCGAAGCCTGCGAGCGTATGGAAGTCGGCGTCGGGGCGATCCTTGAGGCCCAACCGTTCGAAGGCGTCGAAGGCAGGCATCATCGCGTCGATCAACAGCGAGCCGTCTTCCCGAACAACGATGTCGGGCTCCTCATCGGCGCCCGGCAGATCGCCGGCGATGGCTTCCAGCAGGTCTGTCTGGGTGACGATGCCCTCGAGGCTGCCATATTCGTCGACGACGATGGCGAGGCGCACGGGCGAAGCCTTGAAGCTGTCGATGACGCGTACGACCTTGGTACCCTCGTGCAGCACCAGGGGCTGCTTGATTACCTCCAGCGGCCGGACCTTGCCGCCATCAAGGACCTGGTCGAGAAGATCCTTCTTCAACACCATGCCGATCGGCTCGTCGATCGATCCGCGGGCGACCAGCAGCTGCTCGTGGCTGCATTCGCGGATCGTTTTCAGAATCTCCGCCTCGCTGTCGTCAGCATCGAACCATTCGATGTCGAGACGTGGGGTCATGATGTCGGAGACCGGTCTGTCGCCGATGTTGAATACCCGCTCGACCAATTGCTGCTGCACCGGGTTCAAAAGCCCGGCTTCCTGGCTTTCGGCGACCAGCAATTTCAGTTCCTGCGGCGAGTGGAACGAGGATTCTCCGGTTCCGGCGCGAAGGCCGACGGCCCGCAACACGAGGTTGCCCATGCCGTTGAGGGTGAAGATCGCAGGCTTGAACAATACAAGGAAGAGCCCGAGCGGACGCACGACGGCCAGCGAGGTGGCCTCGCTGCGCTGTAGCGCCAGGCTTTTGGGTGCGAGCTCGCCGAGCACGATATGCAGCGCCGTGATGATCACGAAGGCGACGACGATGGCGACCGTATGGGCGCCGGTCGTCGCCCATGGTTCGGGCAGCCAGGAGAGCAGGGGCTCGATCAGATGGGCGAGCGCCGGCTCGCCGACCCAGCCGAGCGCCAGCGACGATATGGTGATGCCGAGCTGCGTGGCGGCGAGATTGGCGTCGAGATTGTCGACGGCCCGCTGGAGCGCAGTGGCATTCATGCGACCGGCTGCGGCAAGCTCGGCGACCCGGCTGCGCCGCACCGACACCAATGCAAATTCGGCGGCGACGAAAAAGCCGTTGGCGGCGACGAGAAAGAACACGGCTAGTATCCCGACATAGTCGAAGAGCCCGCCCGCGAATTCGGACATATTTTGCCTACCTCTGAATTGACGCGAGTCCGAAACTACACGCTCGGGGACGGCTGACAAGGCGCAGCCGTCGTTCTTGCGCTGCCGCGGCGGTCATCTCTTCGGCGCTTCGAAGAGCTCGATCGGGTTACCCGCGGGGTCTTCGAGCAGGATCTGCTTGCCGCCGATGCCCTGCACGATGTCATTGCGAAAACGCGCGCTGGCCTGGCGCAGTCTGGCGACTTCCGCCTCGAGGTCGGCGACCTCGATCTGGATGCGGTTCCATCCGCCGGGTTCCGGTGTTCGTCCGTCCGGCATGGCCTGGGAAGCTCCGCCCGGACCCGTCGTGCCGCTGACAAGCAGCCGGAAGCCGTCCCTGGTCAGGATGGCAAAACTTGGTGCCGGGTGAAGCGCGACGGAGAAGCCGAGATGCCTGGTGTAGAATTCCACCGCGGCGTCGACGTCGTCGACGATATAACGCATGCTGATGCCGGGCATGGTTTCCTCCATGGTGTTTCCGCTGTCGTGGAGCGCTGCACGCGACGGTGCGGCGGACGCTCCTGTTTCAAATCTGCGCCCAATCGTTCCGAAAATCGAATCCGAGCTTGGGCTATCCGCCGGTCGCGGCGAGGGAGGCCGAACCTGCTGCCAGCAGCAGGACGATGACAAGCGCGATCGCGCCGGCACGGCGCGTTCCGGGAAAGCCGAGACGGCCGGCAAGTGCGGGCGCATCGGCGCGACAGAGAACGAGCCCCGCCGCCGCTCCAAGCGCAATCGCGTCGATCTGGCCGAATGATCCGCCGACGAAGACGACGATGGCGGCCGCAGCTTCTCTCCTACCTCACCTGAGGTGCCCCGTCAGGGGGCTCGAAGGGCGAGGCGGCCACCAATGTTGGTATATGAGCTTTATCTAAAATGGAAGACACGCCGCGGAAGCCGCGGATTTCATTACGGAAGTTTAATCTAGCTTTCAGTTTCGGTTCATCTTTTCGGCCCTAGTTTTCTCCCGTGCCCAACACGAGGAACCGCACATGAAAAAGATCTTTGCAGCTCTCCTGTCCGCATCCTTCCTTCTCTCGCCGATCGTTGCCTCCCAGGCGAGCGCGGATGATTTCCGCCGTCCGCCCGTCGTCGTTCAGAAAGAGGTGATCGTCAAGAAAACGGTCGTGAGGCCGCATTGGAAGAAGGGATACCGCGTCAACGCCAGCGAACGCCGCCGGTTTCACGACGTCAACGACTACCGCCGCTACCGGCTCGCGCCTCCGCCGCGCGGCTATCGCTGGGTCCGCGCCGACAACGACTTCCTGCTGATCGGCGTTACCAGCGGCATCATCTCCGGCATCATCGCCGGGCGCTGATGGCAGGATATGGCAAGGGCGGCTTCGGCCGCCCTTTTTAGATTCTGAGAGAGAAGGCGTGCCGTGTAGCACCCCCTCTGACCTGCCGGGCATCTCCCCGACAGGTGGGAAGATCGGCAAAGGGTTGGCCCGCCAGTCCCTCTCCGCCGTCGTGCGGAAACATCAGGCCGTTATTGTTTGGCAAAGTCATCAGCCCAGCCGATCTCCCCCTTGCTTGTGGGGAGATGCCCGGCAGGTCAGAGGGGGTGCTACAGCACGCCGACGCGAGAAGGAGAGAAGTACGAGAATTGCGCAAAATCAGGCGCGCTTCCTGCACAGACAAATCGTCACCCCTGCCGGCGTGACGACATCACCCGCTCGGCAATGATCCCGAGCAACCCTTTCGGCCTTTCGGCCGCAACCTCAGCCTCCCGCTCATAGGTCAGCGGATGCAGCCCCTCGATCGGCGGCAGGGGATCGCATTCCTCGCAGCTGCAGCGGTAGCGCTTGATCGCCGCCGCCTTCATGCGGCCTCCCTGTTCCAGCTGGCGAAAGGGTCGGGCAGGTTGCGCCAGCGCTCCGGCATGAAGGAATCGCCTTCCACCAGGCAGGCATCGAGTTCTCTCCTGATCCAGCCCTCGTCCATCGGGTCGGCGCCGATGAAGACGATTTCCTGGCGGCGGTCGCCCCAGACGGGATCGAGATAAGGGCCGAGGGCGTTGAGGAAGCCAGGCACCTGCGGCCACTGTTCGCGGGGGACGGCCGCCCGCCACAGGCCCATCTTGCCGGTGCGCACGATCGCGCCCGCCTGGCTGATCTCGCCGACATGGTGCGGGCGAGTGGCCAGCCAGAAGAAGCCTTTGGCGCGCACCACGCCCGGCCAGGTCTTGTCGAGAAAGGCTTGGAGCTTGGCCGGATGGAACGGCCGCTTCTCGCGATAGACGAAGGAGCGGATGCCGTATTCCTCGGTCTCGGGCACATGGTCCTTGAAACCGTGCAGCTCCTTGTACCAGAGCGGATGGGTCTCGGCCCTGTCGATATCGAAGCGGCCGGTGCCAAGTACGTCCTTCAGCGCCACCTTGGCGAAATCTGCCTCGATCAGCTTGGCATCGGGGTTCAGGCCGATGATGATCCTGCGCGCGGCGTCGCGCTGCTCGTCGCTTGCCGTGCCGATCTTGTTCAGCACCACGACATCGGCGAATTCGATCTGCTCGACCAGCAGGTCAACGAGGGTCCTGTTGTCGCCGTCACCTGCGGTTTCGCCGCGGTCGTCGAGGAAATCGGCGGAGGCGTAGTCGGCCAGCAGATTGGCGGCGTCGACCACCGTTATCATCGTGTCCAGCCTCGCGACATCCGAAAGGCTTTCTCCGTTCTCGCCACGGAACTCGAAGGTGGTGGCGACGGGCAGCGGCTCGGCAATGCCGGTCGATTCGATCAGCAGGTAATCGAAGCGGCCCTGGTTGGCGAGGTCGCGGACCTCCTTCAAAAGGTCGTCGCGCAGCGTGCAGCAGATGCAGCCATTGGTCATCTCGACCAGCTGCTCCTCGGTGCGCGAGAGATTGGCGCCGCCGTTGCGCACAAGGGCGGCGTCGATATTCACCTCGCTCATGTCGTTGACGATGACGGCGACGCGCAGGCCCTCGCGATTGGCGAGCACGTGGTTGAGCAGCGTCGTCTTGCCGGCGCCGAGAAAGCCGGAAAGCACCGTGACCGGAAGTCTGTCGTCCATGGGTACCTCGTTGATATTAATGTTATATCATAACTTACGCTAAGCCGAAAAAAGGCGGAACGGGGTCATCCGCCTCTTTCCGCCTCAGCTGTCTCCAGGAGATTGCACGGCAATCATGCGCTGGAGAGGCAAGCCCTCATGCTCTCGGCGATGCCGCGCATGAGAGTGAAGTAGAGGTCGGGGCCGGCCTTCAGCGTCGCCGCTTCGGGGTCGAGCACGCCGGATCTGGCGCTGGTGCCCTCGATGACGACATTGACGAGGCGCGGCTCGAATTGCGGCTCGGCAAAGACGCAGGTTGCGCCGAGTTCGCCGACCTTGCGGTGGATTTCCGAAACGCGCTCGGCGCCGGGAATGGTTTCCGGGCTGACTGTAATCGAACCTGCGACGCGGATGCCATAGCGGTGCTCGAAATATTGGTAGGCGTCGTGGAAGACGACGAAAGGCTTGTCCTTGACGGGCGCGATAGTGGCCGCGATCTCTTTGTCCAGCGCCGTCAGCCTGTCGTCCAGCGCCTTGGCATTGGCCTGATAGGTCAGCGCATTGGCGGGGTCGGCGGCGACCAGCGTCGTGGTGATCTCGGCGGCCATCGCCTTGGCATTCATCGGGTCGAGCCAGAGATGCGTGTCGAAGGCGCCGTGGTCGTGGTCATGATCATGCTCATTGTCATGCCTGGTTTCGGCGGCATGGTCGTGATCATCGCCATCACCATCGTCATGCGGTTCGAAAGCGCCGCCCTCGCGGAAGGGCAGCTTGACGAGGCCGGGCGCCTTGTCGAGCTCCGCGATGCTTGCCTTCGAGCCCAGTGCCTGCAACGGCTTTTCCAGGAAGGCCTCGAGCCCGGGGCCGGTCCAGAAGATCACCTTGGCTTCCTGCAGGGCGCGCGCGTTCGAGGGCTTCAGATTGTAGGTATGCGGGGAGGCGGCGCCATCGACGATCAGCTCCGGTTCGCCGACGCCCTGCATGATCGCCGCAACCAGCGAATGGATCGGCTTGATCGAGGTGACGACAACAGGCGCGTCGGCCGCCCGCATCGTGCCGGCAAAGAGCAAAGCGGGGATCGCCAAAGCCGGAATGGAGAGGACTGCCGGGATATTGAAGGCCCACGTTTTCAGAGGCCTCAGGGCGCGTTTCATCAGGTGCTCCGCTTGAACTGCAAGTGTTATGTTATTACATCAATTGCGTTATGCTATAACGTGTGCAATAGCAGGATGCAACAGCGCTGTCGGAAAATTTGATGCTCTCTCCCGCAAACAAGAAGGGCGAATCGCTGGTTTCGCTCGAGAATGTCGGCGTCCTGCGCGGCGGCCGGTGGCTCGTGCGCGGCGTCGAGTTTTCCGTGTCACGCGGCGAAATCGTCACGCTCATCGGGCCGAACGGCTCCGGCAAATCGACGAGCGCCAAGGCGGCGATCGGCGTGTTGAAGCCGGACGAGGGCAGGGTCGAGCGGCTGGCCGGCCTCAAGGTCGGTTATGTCCCGCAGAAGCTTTCGATCGACTGGACGCTGCCGCTTTCGGTGCGCCGGTTGATGACGCTGACCGGCCCGCTGCCGCAGGGCGACATGCAGGCAGCCCTCGGAGCCGCCGGCATTGCCCATATGATCGATGCCGAGGTGCAGCATCTCTCCGGCGGTGAGTTCCAAAGGGCGCTGATGGCGCGCGCCATTGCCCGCAAGCCCGATCTGCTGGTGCTCGACGAGCCGCTGCAGGGCGTGGATTTTTCCGGCGAAATCGCCCTTTACGACCTAATCAAATCGATCCGCAACGCCAGCGGCTGCGGCATCCTGCTGATCTCGCACGATCTGCACGTCGTCATGGCGGAGACCGACACGGTGATCTGCCTCAACGGCCATGTCTGCTGCCGCGGCACCCCAGAGGCCGTCAGCCGCAGCCCGGAATACGTGCGCCTGTTCGGCAGCCGTGCTGCCCAGACGCTTGCCGTCTACAGCCATCACCACGATCACACGCATCTGCCGGACGGGCGCGTGCGGCATGCCGATGGTTCCGTGACGGATCATTGCCATCCCGAGGACGGCCATCACGCACATGACGGGCATGGGCACGCTCATGGCACCCATGAGCACGCACACGATCATGCGCATGAACACGCCCATTCCCGCAGCGGGGAGGGCCGCCATGCTTGACGATTTCTTCGTGCGCGCCGTCCTTGCCGGTGTCGGCCTGGCGCTGACGACGGGGCCGCTCGGGTGCTTCATCATCTGGCGGCGCATGGCCTATTTCGGCGATACGATCGCCCATTCGGCGCTGCTCGGCGTGGCGCTGTCGCTGCTTTTCGAACTCAACCTGACGCTCGCCGTCTTCGCCGTCGCCGCCCTCGTCTCGGTGCTGCTGCTCTTCCTGCAGAAGCGTCAGGCGCTGTCGGCCGATGCGCTGCTCGGCATCCTCTCGCATGCCACACTGGCGATCGGCCTCGTCATGGTCGCCTTCATGAGCTGGGTCAGGATTGATCTCATCGCCTTCCTGTTCGGCGATATCCTTGCCGTCTCCAGGACAGACATCGCGATGATCTGGGGCGGCGGCTTGTTCGTGCTCGCGGCGCTCGCCTGGCTCTGGCGGCCGCTTCTGGCGGCAACCGTCAATGCCGAGCTTGCCGAGGCCGAGGGGCTGAGACCCGAGCGGGCGCGGCTGTTCTTCATGCTGTTGATGGCCATCGTCATCGCCATCGCCATGAAGATCGTCGGTATCATGCTGATCACCTCACTGCTGATCATTCCGGCGGCGGCGGCACGGCGTTTCTCGGTCACTCCGGAGATCATGGCAGTGTTCGCCTCGCTGATTGGCGCGGCGGCCGTCGTCGGTGGGCTGTTCGGTTCGCTCACCTATGACACGCCGTCAGGTCCTTCGATCGTGGTTGCGGCGCTCATTCTCTTCATTCTCAGCCTGCTTCCCGTCAGGCGCCATCGCGCGGTCGCGCAAGGACAAGGCTCATGACGACACCGCAACTCACCAAGAACCAGTCGCTGGTTTTCGACGTGCTCGAAAAGGCGGAAGGCCCGCTCAGCGCCTACACCATCCTCGACAAGCTTCGCGATCATGGCTTTCGCGCGCCGCTGCAGGTCTACCGTGCGTTGGAGAAACTGCTCGAATATGGCGTCGTGCACCGGCTGGAAAGCATCAATTCCTTCGTCGCCTGCGCCCACCCGGGCGAGAATTGCCACAGCCACGGCATTGTCGCTTTCGCCATCTGCGAAAGCTGCGGCCAGGTGATGGAGTTCCACGACCATGAAGTTGACCATCGGCTGATGGCCTGGGTGCGCGGGCAGAAGTTCAAGCCCGAGAAGACAACGATTGAGATCCGTGGCCTGTGCGAGGCTTGTGCGGCGTAAGTGGTAAAACTGTCGTCGGCATCTTATCCCATCACGCCGAGCGAATATTAAGGGGGAGTGCTCACCTCCCACCTCATTCCTGTGACGAGCACAGAGTGAGTGGGGATGTGTGTTGTCCGCCAGATCTACTGTGGCGAAGGAAGACAGCTTTTTGCCTAGGTCAGACTAGACGATCGCCTGGCGCTCGCCAAAGGGCATGTCGTCAGGCTCGGATGCGGCGGTGGCGGAGATCGGGTTGATCGCCTCGACTATGAGAGTCTCCTGCTGGCAGGGCGCCGGCCCGCTGTTCCCAGGATTTAAGCAGGGGAGCGGGCGTCTGGCCGATGAGACTCATATCGAGCGCGGGCGGCAAAACACAAGGTCGATCGCCAGACTATGGTCTGGAATCTGCCTGAGCAGCCCGCCTGGTTCGCCGCCATGTCCTTTTTCAGAGAACGGTAATGGCCGGCGATTGAGGTTCAAGCCGATGATCCAGGAAAGGTGAGGCCGGAGACCGGCCTTACCTTTTGCGTTTCTACGATGACAAGCTCAGTTCGGTCCGCCCTTGCCGGAACCGCCTTTGTCGCTCTTACCAGAACCGCCGTTGTCGGTCTTGTCGGAGCCGCCATTGTCGCTCTTTTCGGAACCGCCGTTGTCGCTCTTGCCGGAGCCGCCATTGTCGTTCTTGTCGGAGCCGCCATTGTCGCTCTTGCCGGAGCCGCCGTTGTCGCTCTTGTCGGAACCGCCATTGTCGCTCTTGTCGGAACCGCCGTTGTCGCTCTTGCCGGAACCGCCGTTGTCGCTCTTGTCGGAACCGCCATTGTCGCTCTTGCCGGAGCCGCCGTTTTCGTTCTTGCCAGAGCTGCCATTGTCGCTCTTGTCGGAGCCTCCATTGTCGTTCTTGGCGGAACCGCCGTTCTCGTTCTTGCCAGAGTCGCCATTGTCGCCCTTGCCGCGACCGTCGTTCCCACCTCTACCGTGATCTTCCTTGCCGCCGTGGATGTCCTTTCCATGGCCGTCCTTGCCGTGCCCGTGATCCTTGCCGCCCTTGTCGCCGTGGTTGCCTTTCCCATGGCCATCTTTGCCATGATCGTGATCTTTGCCGCCCTTGCCGCCGTGATGGCCGTGGCCGTGGTCGTTGTCGCCGGTGTTGTTACCGGTGTCGTCACCAGTATTGTCGCCAGTGTTACCACCGGTATTGCCGCCGGTGTTGCCGGTGTTGTCACCAGTATTATCACCGGTGTTGTCACCAGTGTTGTCGCCGGTGTCGTTTCCGCCATCATCCGCAACCTGATTGCCACTGCCACTATTGCCACTGGACTCGGCAGTAGGACTGGTGCTCGACGTCTTCTGGCCGCCGCCGATGCCTCGGCTGCCGCGATCGCTGTCGTTCGGGTTGAATTTGCTGCCGGCAATTGATTTGGTCGGCATGCACAACCGGTATTCGAGCGTGCCGCGCACGGCGGTATTGCAATTAACGACTGCCGGGGCTGCCATGGTCAAGCTGCTACTTGCCATAAGGAAAGCAACGGCGACGCTGAATTTCGATGCTCTGCTGCGCATTTCAATCGTCTCCCAAGGGTTAACTGGAGGTTAATGGGGAGAGCTTCTATACTAACGATCTATTAACGGAAAGAATAAACGATGGTTAATCTGTCTTGATTAGATATTACGGTTAAATTCGCAAGTATAAAATTTTAATAAATTTTTATCCCGACCGTGTTATTGTGAAGGCGGAAATAAGGGAATCGGCTATGAAGCGTCTACTTTCTCTCGCTGTCATTTTGTCCTTTCTTGTGCCTTTTCAGGCTGTTGCTGGATCCTCTTTGCCTGTGATGAGAAGTATCGGCGCGCCCGTGGGGTTTGCGGCGGCCTGCGCCAAGTACAAGTGGCTGTGCGGCAGGGTGGCGGCTCAACAGCCGCACGACGCGGCAGGCATAGCGCTGCTTCAAAAGGTCAATCGGGCGGTCAATGGACGCATCATTCCCGCGGAAGATCGTCCGTCTTCCCACGGAGATGTCTGGTCTCTGCCGGTTGCCGGCCGGGGCGACTGTGAGGACTATGCCCTCCAGAAGATGAAAGACCTGATCGACGCTGGTTTTCCGTCAAACAGGCTGGCGCTTTCAGTGGTCATTGGCCCGCATGATCAAAATCACGTCGTTCTTATTGCCCGCACAGACGGTGGCGATTACGTGCTCGATAATCTGTCCAGCGCCGTCAGGCTCTGGCGCATGACGGGCTATACGTTTTTGGCCACCCAGGATTTTCAGTCGCGAACCGGCTGGCGGGTGACACTTGCCGGTCCCCGCGCCGGCGAATTCTCCTGAACCCCGCGCGTCGTGCAAACGCAAGATGCTTGGCGAGCCAGTGCGCTCGACTGCAAACTGGCCCCGTCTTGCGGATCGAAAGTCTCCTGCGCCATTCCGCGGTGTCTCGATGCCGCCGAACGGCGGAGACTGGTGCGGCTTTCGGCCTTATCGGGACATTTCAAGCCTGAGTGGCGAGGCGCATGAACATTGCTGCGCGCGAGAGGGTGAAACGGGTGCAGGTCGCTGTAAATTCGACGAAGAATTGTGCATCCGAAAGCGGCGTAAAACGTGGACGATGTAAGAATCGGAAACACTTTGTGACTAAGTGCCTCCAAAAGCAGCGTTTTTTGACTTGCTGCGCAAGAGGACTTGAAGGATATTGCCCAGACGTTGAGGACGCCGTCATGATCAGAATGATAGAAGACCCTGCCGAACTGGCTGGCGAAGACATCACTGGCAAATATATTCTCCGCAAGCTGAACTATCATTGGTTCGCTTACGGCAAGGCGGCCATTGTGACCGCCTGCAAGGGAACGATCCTCCACCTCGATCGGGAGGAAACGGTCTATTCCGAGCGTTGGGGCCGTCGCGCATATACGGGGACCGGCAAGCGTTACCCCGGTGGCATCTGTCCCATTTCGGCGGTCGCCTGTGTTTGCGATACGCCCGATGATGTCAATGCGGTCATTCAACTGGATGTCGAAGCGCAGGACGAATTCTATCAGTTGATAGCCAAGACGGAAGCCAGGGTTCGGGCGCTCGTCGCCTCGTCTGGAGCGAGCCAGTTCATGGAAGCCGCCGAATAAGGATTTTTTTCAGCGTTATTGCTTATTACCTCAACGGCAACTGCGGACAACGTGGCTGTTGACTACGGAGGCGGCGCTGAAATCAGCGTCGACGTCACGCAAATCGATTGCCGGGCGGCGATTATGTTCTCCGGCAGGCAGGCCGCGCTTCTCTCCGCCTTCATCCTGAAGCGCCCGCAGGGCTTCGAAAGGCGAGGGCGGCACCAGCCCCCGCCGATCACCCGATCTGCTTCAGATCCCGCGCAAAACGCTGCCAATTCTTCACATAATTCTCCGCCGAGCGGCGGATGCTTTCGATAGCCTTCTCATCGAGCCCCCGCACGACACGGGCGGGGGCGCCAACGATCAGTGAATTATCCGGAAATTCCTTGCCTTCGGTGACGAGTGCATTGGCGCCGACCAGGCAGTTATTGCCGATCTTGGCGCCGTTCAGGATGGTCGCGCCCATGCCGATCAGCACATTGTCGCCGAGCGTGCAGCCGTGCAGGATGGCGTGGTGCCCGATGGTGCAGCTCTCTCCCGTCGTCAGCGGAAAGCCCATGTCGGTATGGGCCGTCACGCCTTCCTGGATGTTGGTGCCGGCGCCAATGGTGATCTTCTCGTTGTCGCCGCGCAGCACCGCGCCGAACCAGATGCCGACATTCTCGCCGAGTTCGATATCCCCGATGACATGGGCATCTGGGGCGATCCAGTGAAGCCCGGCAGGCGGCAGTTTCGGCGTCAATCCGCCAAGAGCGTAGATCGGCATGATTTCCTCCCGGTCAGACGACCTCGACAGACAGCGTCGCGACGCCGTCGATGCCGCAGGTAACGCGGTCGCCCTTCGACACCGCGCCGACGCCGGCTGGCGTGCCGGTCATGATGACATCGCCGGGCGCCAGCACGAAGAGTTTCGAGAGTTCGGCGATGATCTCCGGCACCTTCCAGATCATCCGGTTGAGATTGCCGTCCTGGACGCGCTTGCCGTTCTGCTCCAGCCAGATCCGGCCTTCGCCGGGATGGCCGATGCGGCTGGCCGGCACGATCGGCGAGACGGGCGCGGAATGTTCGAAGGCCTTGGCCAGTTCCCAGGGGCGGCCGAGCTTCTTTGCCTCACCCTGAAGATCTCGGCGGGTGAAATCGATGCCGACGGCATAGCCGTAGATGCAGTCGAGCGCTCGGCCGGCTTCGATGTTTGCACCGCCCGATTTCAGCGCCAGCACGCATTCGACTTCGTAATGTACGTCGTTCGAGAGCGGCGGATAGGGAAAGGCCTGCCCGGCCGGCAGCAGGTTGTCGGCATTTTTCTGGAAGAAAAAGGGCGGCTCGCGGCTGGGGTCATGGCCCATCTCGATCGCATGGTCGGCGTAATTGCGGCCGACACAATAAACGCGGCGCACCGGAAAGCGCTCGTCGCTGCCGTCCACCGGCAGCAGAACCGGTTGCGGAAGCGGGATGACGGTGGCGGGATCGGACATGGGCGGGCTCTTCCTGTTGACGAGTCTTTCCCTCATCTTAGACGGAAAACGGCGGGGCGGGGAAGCATTCTCGGCAGATTGACGCTATCGCTGCCGCGCGATATCCTCGCCGCCATGAAAAGGATGTTTGCAGTTTCGACGTCTACGACCACCGCCTCGGCGGTGGGTGGCGACGCGTGAACTGAATTCCGTTCATTGCTGCTGAGGCCCAACCCGCCGGAAACGAGCGGGTTTTTGTTTGCCCGCTCGCCTCCCGCATTCAAGGACGAGATCATGGACGAATTGCAAAGAGACAATCTTGCGGAGCAGGTGCTCGCTGCCGCCCGCCGCTGCGTCACCAACCGTTACGTCGGGGCGGCTTTCGCTTACGCCACCGGCTCCCTGATGCGCGGCGAAGGGACGGCGTTTTCGGACATCGATCTCGTCGTCGTGTTTCCGTCGCTGGAAAGGGCCTGGCGGGAATCCTTCACGCATGAGGGCTTCCCGGTCGAAGCCTTCATCCACGACGAAGAGACGCTGGCGCACTATCTTCATGCCGATGCCGAGAGCGGCTGCCCGATCATGGTCAACATGGTCGCCACGGGTCGCATCGTGGGGTCGGATATCGAGCGTGCGCGCCTGATCCAGGCAAAGGCGGCGGGTGTGCTGGCCGCAGGACCGAAGCTGCTTGCCGGCGCAAGCTACGACATGTTGCGCTATCAGGTCACCGATTTGGCCGATGACCTGCGCGGTGACCGCTCGCCGGAGGAAATCGCCGCCATCGCCGCAGCTCTCTACCAGAAGCTCGCCGATCTGATTTTGCTCGGGCGCGGCGCATGGAGCGGCCGCGGCAAATGGGCGCCGCGTCTCATCAGGAAGCTCGATGTGCAGCTCGCAGCCGAGTTCGACGCTGCATTCAGGCTGGCGGCGCAGGGTGACGGCAGCCAGATCCTCGCATTGGCTGACCGCGAGCTCGCTTTGCACGGCGGCCGCTGTTTCGACGGCTTCAGGCAGGAGGCCCCGCTGGAGGCGCGGCGGCTGAATAGGGACGAGGAAGCCGCGCCATTGGTCTCGTCCGAGGGCGTTGCCAAGGCGCTTGCGTCCACGAGAGCCTCATCCTGAGGTGCCCCGCAGGGGCCTCGAAGGGCGAGGCGGGTGCACCGGGGTGATGGAGACAAGGAGCAGCGTTGGCGCGTGTCCTTCGAGGCTCATGCCTTTGGCCTGCGCACCTCAGGATGAGGAACCTTGGAGGATGCCCGCCTAAGCATAGGCATCGGAGAATGCCGCTTTACCCTCGACAGACAGGCAAGATCTCGGATCTGGGCAAGGATAGGATGTCTGCTGCCGGACCAGCCGTGAGGCGGCCCGCGCCATTGCAATGAGCTGCCGATTGGATAAGGTGAATTGTAATATTGTTAAAACCATAGGATGAGAAGAACAATGCCGGGTTCGCGATTGTTCAGAGCAAGCCATATTCTAATTTCCATACCGTCCGTAACTTTGGGTCTGTCCGGATGCGTTACCAGCAAGGATGGTGTTCAAGTCTCTACCGATCATAGCCGCGCCGTGAGTGGAGAGCGGACAAAAATGGGCCAGTCTTACAATCTGAATGCAGACTGCACCGCTTCGACAATGCCGAGCATAAAACTTGTGCAGCCTCCCGCGCATGGATCGGTAGAATTCGTCAGCGAAAAGATTCTCTCACATTATCCGACAGGCGCCCCTCAGATCAGGTGCAATTCCAGGAAATCTCCTGGCGTGTCCGAATATTATACTTCCAATAGCGGATATTCCGGAAAGGATATGTATAAGGTGAGGGTCTCCTACGGCGAAGGGACAATCAAGGACGTCACGGTCAATATCAATGTAAGAAAGAAATAGAGCAGGGCGGGCCTTTTTCGGCCGGCCATTCTCATCGACAGACGAGGCGGTGGCGCCTCCCGCGGCCGGTTGTCGCCATCTGTTCACGCCCGCGGAATATCCTAGCCTAAAGCGCCTTGATCGGCGCAAATCCTGTCGATCAGGGCATCCAGCTCACCCCTTGGCGGCCGGCTTTTGGCCAGGCGCTGCTTGAGGTGCATGATCGAGTCGGCGAGGATTTCGTCGAGGCTTTCGGCGCAGGTGAAGTCGCCCGCCACGCGCTTGACCTTCGAATTGTCGAAGATGGCAGTCCACGCCTTGTCGCCGAGGAGCGGGCCGATCCATTCCGCGTTGTAGCGGATCAGCGTGTCCGTCGGCACGTGGACGATCTTCGCCTCGACGCCGAGCAGCCTTGCGATCGTCTTCTGGATGTCGTCCCAGATATGCGCGCGGTCGGAGGTGATATGGAAAATCTCGTTCAGCGCCGCCTGCTTGCCGAACAGGCCGACGAAAGGCACGGCGAAATCGACTGAGCGGGTCAGCGTCCAGGGCGTGTGGCCGTCGCCCGCCACGATGATGGGCTCGCCATCCAGCATGCGCCTTGCCATGATGTCGCTGTCCCCCATCATTATCGGCAGGCCGGTGCGCACGGTGTGGCTGGGGCGGACGATCGTCCAGGCGAGGTTGGCGGATTTCTTCAGTAATTCCTCGCAGGCGATCTTGGCCTGGCTGTAGGGCCAGTAAGGATTGATCGCCGGCGTCTCCTCGGTGATCACATAGTGACGCGGCGGCTTTTCATAGACCGAGGCTGAGGAGATGAAGATGTACTGGCCGCAATTGCCCGAGAAGACCTCGATGTCACGGGCGACTTGATCGGCCGTGAAGGCAATGAACTGGCAGACGACGTCATATCCGGCCCTGGCGAGATCGGCGTAGGCGCTCGATCCCAGTTCGCCGACGATCGAGGTGACGCCGGCGGGCAGGGCGGCATCTCTCAAACCGCGATTGTAGACGCTGACATGGTGGCCCGCGGCGACGGCGCGCTCGACGCAGGGATAGGAGATCTGGCCGGTGCCGCCGACGAAGAGAACTTTCAAAGCCATGGGAGTGACCTCGGGGTCTATGGGCGGGGACTGTGATCACCCTTCATAGCGCGAAAGAATGTCATCGTCTCCAGCAAATCTCCTGTATCGCCGAGATCTTGGAATGGGCCGATGCGGCCTGCTGCGGCGGCAAGTTTGCCGCCACAAGAACGGGATGGCGCCTATGAATGCGCCCTGCGGTAGACTGCGACCGCGAGCCAGACCGAGGAGAGCAGGAAGTAGAATGCGCCAAAGCCTGCATAGGGCACTATATCGAGGATCGTCGGCGTGGCGGCGCCAAGCGATCGGCCGATCATGAAGCCGCCAGCGAGGACGGATTGCGCGCCACTGAGGATCATCACCCATTGGGCGCCCTGGGTGCGCCAGCGCCTCACGCCGGTATAGAGCTGCAACAGACCGGAGAGAATGGCCCAGGCCCCAAAGACGGCGAGGACGGCATGGGTGCCGACGCCAAGAGCGATAATGACGGCGAGCGCCGTGACCGTGCTGACCGCGACGTTCAAAGTCTGCGACGGGTTGGAGCGCAGGCCGCCATTGACCCGGGCGTCGACCAGATTGGCAAGCGCATCCCACAAGGGATAGCTCACCAGCAGAAAGGCCGCCGCGCCCGGCTGTCCGGCAAAGGCAATGGCGGCGGCAATCCAGATGACCGAGAATGCGGCGCGGGTAAAATAATAGGATCGCAGCCACTCGGACTGGTTGTAAGATTCGGTTTGCATGGGAAGGTTCTCCTTGTTTTGTCTACCTACTAGTAGGAAGGTAACAAGATGAAGTCAACGTGGTTTGCGGACACCTTCGTGTGAAAGGGGAGAGCGGAGCGCCAGGGCTTGACAATCTCCCTACCAAAAGGTAGGCGGCGTTATGAAATCAATGGCCTCCACCTCGGACAAAATTCTCGACGTCGCCGAGTCGCTCATCGTGGCGGGCGGCTATAACGGCTTCAGCTATGCCGACATCTCGGCCGCGATCGGCATCCGGAAGGCGAGTATCCACCACCATTTTCCTGCGAAGGCCGAGCTGGTCGCGGTGCTGGTGAATCGTTATGCCAAGCAGGCGGAGGCGGGTTTGCAGTCTTTGCGCGAGCGAACCGCAAGCCCTGCCGATCAGTTGCAGTTCTACGTCGACTACTGGCGTTCCTGCATCGAGAACGCCTCGCAGCCTTTCTGCGTCTGCGCCATGCTCGCCAGCGAAATGCAGATGCTGCCCGACGAGGTGGCATCACGGGTGCGCGCCCATTTCCGAAACCTGGCGGCATGGCTGACCTCGGTGCTAAAGGCCGGCGTCGAGCAGGGGCTGTTCCGGCTGGACAGGCGGCCGGAAGAGCAGGCCCAGATGCTGATGGCTTCCGTTCATGGGGCGATGCTGTCGGCGCGGGGTCTCGGCGATCCTGGATTGTTCATCGCGGTGGTTGGACCAGAGGTCGCGAAGTTGCGGGCAATTACTCCTTAAGGCACTGCCGTCAACGAGGCATGCGAGCAGATTAAGGCCGGGATCGGAGTGATCGAATGAGAACAAAAATAGCTGCGTTTATCTTTTCTTGCTCAGTTTCATGGGCGGGTCTCGCGATAGCAGAAACTGTTCAATTGCAGGTCGCGAGCGGAGAAGTGGTTGCGCGGTCAAGCCAAGAGAATCGACTTCGGCTGACCCTTACCTCTGACGGCTCCCGAAATTTTTCCGAATTTACCGCGCGTCATGTCGGCAAGAACATAGATGTCTTGATTGACCATAATATCGTTTTATCGCCGCACCTAAATGACCCGGTTCTGTTTTCTGGACGGCAGCTTCAGATCGAATTCCCAGCGAAAACATCGGGTGCCGAAAACATGGTGGCCATCGAAAAGCTGGTTTCCGGAAAGGTGATCCTTGAGCTCCGGTCTGGTGGCTCCGAATAGATAGCGGTCTCCCACGCTAATGAGGGCAGATTGAAAGACCCCATCATTACCGTTAGATCGAAAAGTCTCATCCACTTAGCCGCCCGCTGGTGGAATTAGTCCCCGACTTACTCCCCACCATCGCCAACCAGCGCATCCTGCACGATCGCGTAATAGGCGGCAAGCTCGGGGATATCGCCGGCCAGTTTTTCGAAGATGACATGCGATGGTGCAAGCGTCCCGGCATACTTTGCGTCGATGAAGGCCTGATGAGCCGCCAGCGCTTCGGCGTCGGCTTTGTGCACGACGGTGAAGATCGGCGAGGGGACCGTGCGGCCCTTGACGATGATGCGGTCGAGTTCGACGATGATGTAAGTATCGGCGACCAGCCTTGCGGTTTCCTCGCCGAGCAGCAGCGCTACGCCGTAATTCTTCGAGGCGCCTTCGAGGCGCGAGGCGAGGTTGACGCTGTCGCCGAGGCAGGAATAGTCGAAGCGGCGGGTCGAGCCCATGTTGCCGACGATGCATTCGCCGGTGTTGATGCCGACGCCCATCTTCAGGACGTGCGGCTTGCGGCCAAGGGCTGCCGCCTCACGCTCCAGCTGGCCGTTCAGCCTCGATATCGCCGCCTGCATGGCGAGCGAGGCGCGCACGGCGTGAAGCGCATGGTCGGGATCGTCGAGCGGTGCATTCCAGAAGGCCATAATGCAGTCGCCCATATATTTGTCGATCGTGCCGCCGTGATCCATCACCACATCGGAGAGCGGCGTCAGAAGCCGGTTGATCAGGCCGGTCAGCTGTTCCGGATCGTCCTTCAGCGTCTCGGCGATGGTGGTGAAGCCGCGTACGTCGGAAAATAGCACCGACAGCGTGCGCCGCTCGCCGCCGAGCTTCAGTTGAGAGGGGTCGTTCGACAGGCGCCGGACGAGGTCGGGCGAGATATATTGGGCGAAGGCCCGGATGATCTGGCGTTTGTTGCGGCGCTCCTCGGCATAGTCGAAGGCAGCCTGGCCGAAGGCGACCGCGATATAGGCGACCGTCGGCCCGAGCGGCGAAACGAAGACACGGCCAAGCCGGATGCCGGCGAAACTGGCCGCCGCGAAGGCGAGGAGGGCGGCCGCGCTGGTGACGATCGTCAGCCATCCCGTCGAGCGCCAGACGGTAAGGGCCGCAAGCAGCACCGAGATCAGGATGCAGGCGGCGACCGCCGGCAGGCGCGCTTCGCGGATCGACAGGCCGTAGCGGATATTGTCGTATATGGTCGCCTGAATTTCGACGCCGGGGACAAGCTTGCCGGTGTGAACGGTGTAAGGCGTGGCGAAGGCATCGACGCCGCCCTTGTCGATTTCAGGAGCATTCTGCAGGCTGAGCCCGACGAGGACGACGCGGTCCTTGAAATAGCCCGGCGGCAGCAGATTCTGAGGATCAAGCGCCTGATAATAGGAAACCGTGGGATAGCTGCGGGCCGGGCCGAGGGATTGGATCAGCCGGCCGGCCGGCAGGATCTCCGCCGCTGCCCCCGAGGCTTTCGCCAGCATGGCGGCAAAGCCGTCCTCATAACCGGGAATACGGCGGAAGATGCCGTCGCCGCTGAGATCGATCGAGGCAATGCCGGTCACCGCGCCCGCGTCGGTCAGCGCCGGCAGTGGCGTGGCGCGGATCAGCTGCGAGGCTTGCGGCGTCTCGATCAGCGTTTCATCGCCGGCAAGCACAACATCGGGACCGACCGCCTTGGCGATTGCCGCGTCGTTCTCGGGGTTGGATGGTTCGGCCATAATGATGTCGAGGCCGATGACGCGGGCGCCGGCAGCGCGCAGTTGGCTGACAAGTTCCGCATGCAGGCTGCGCGGCCAGGGCCATTGCGCGTTGATATCGGCGAGTGAGGGCTCGTCGATGGCGACGATGACGGGTCCGCCCTGCGGCGGACGCGGATCGTCGAACGTCGAGAGGTAGTCGAAGCTTCTAAGCTCCAGCAGCGACCAGGCGGGCAGGCGCGACAGCAACGATATGGCGATTAACACGGTGAGCGACAGCACCAGCAGCCGGAGGCGGCGGCTTCCGGCCTGGCCGCTGTCCAGTCCGGCCTGCCGCGACTTGTGCTCCGCCCGCATCAGAAGCGGACTTTGAGCGTGCCCTTGAAGGCGCGGCCCCAGCCGGGCACGCCGGGCGTGATCTCGAAATCCTCGTCGAGCAGATTATAGGCGGCAGCCTCGAGCTCGATGCGCTTGTCGAAGGGTTCCCAGACAAGGTGGGCGTCGAGGCTCCAATAGTCGTCGAGCTTGGTGCCGAGATCGTCGCCGTCGCGCTCGCCGATGTAATTCGCCGCCACCGTCGCCTTGACCTTGGCCTCGTTGACCCAGGTCAGCGCAATCTGGCCGGAATTCCTCGGGATATAGGGCAGGGAGCCACCGTAATTCGGCTCGAGCGGATCCTTGTTCTCGGATTCCATATAGGCATAGGTGGCGGAAAGGCCAAAACCATGCTCGAGCACGACGTTGGCGGTGATGGCGGCGCGGTCGAGGCTGCCGCGCGACAGCGGCAGACTATCCGAAGAGGGCAGCGAGATCAGCGGCAGGTCGATCGAGAAATCATGCAAATCCTGGTGCTGGTATTCGACCGAGGTGAAGAAGCGGTCGGTCCATTCGGCATCCCATTGCAACGCGACAGTATCAGTATAGCCGTCGATGCCGACCGCGAACTGGTTCGGCTGCAGGCCGAGAACGCCGATCGGGGCAAGGGTGGGAACGCCGGTATCGACGCCATGGCGCATGAAAGCGGCGCGCAGCCAGTGGTTCTCGACGGGCGACCAGGCAAGGCCGACGCGCGGCTCGAGTCGGTTGACATCGATGCTGCCACCGCTCATCTGCGTGCCGAACAGCGCATATTCGGCCTTCAGATCAGGCGTAATCTCGTGCAGCATGTCGATGTAGGCGCGGGCGATGTCAACACGATTTTCGGCTTCCGTCGGGCCGAGAGTAACTCCCGGCAGGAGAACGGGAAAGATTTCTTCGAGATTGAAGTAGCTAGTGTTGCGGGCGTCGATCCAGCCGCCCTCGATGCCGTAGCGGAAGGTCAACGGCCCGGTGCCGATGTTGTGGTTGAGGGCTGCGACATAGGTCTTCGAACTCTGATCCTCGATCGTTTGGCCGAAGGGGCGAATGTCGGTGCCTGGACCACCGAGGATCGGCACCGTCTCCCAGTCGAATTGCAGGTCTGTCGTCGTCTTTGTTCTTGCCGCGGAATAAAGCAGTGCAGCGTTCATTATGTTTTCGTAGCCGAATGTGTGGCTCCAGCCGAGGCCGGCATTGGTTGCTGTGGTTATATCTCGCCGGTTCAGGTAAAGCGGCAAGTCATCAGGTGCCGCGAGACCGCCGGGGCCGAAAATGGGTCGGAACAGCCCGGCGTTCAAAAGCGTCGACAGCTGAGAGTTCTCACTCAAAGTATCGAGATTATAATCGCGTCTGCCACTGTTGACATAAGCGACGACGCGATCGTCCGGCGTGATCGTCGCTGTGAGATAGCCGTTGCCGCCAAGGATCTTGTTGTCGGTGGAGAAGCCTCCGAAATCCGTATAGTTGCCGTCGCGGGCAATCTCCTCCCAGTTGAGGTTGGCATAGAAGCTGATCGGGATCGTCTCATTGGAGTAGCCCTGGATTTCGGCCTCGCCGATACGCCTCGTATGGCCGTCGACGCTGTTGATGCCGCCGCCGAGCGAGCCTTCGATGAAGGGCACGTCGAACAGCGTTGCCGAGCGCGAACGGCCCGACAGCATGTGCGGAGAGAGCAGCAGGCCCTGGATGAAGGATGAGTAGCTCGATGCGTTGCCACGGTTCTGGATGATATTGTCGTCGCTGAAGCTCGTCGCGTTGACGAAAGGAAAGATGCTGCCCTTGATCGACTGGTCGATATAACCGGTGCCCTTGAAGGGATCGAAGACAGCATCGCCGTAATAGCGGCCCCAGGCATCCAATCCCTGCAGGCGGAAGGCGTTGTTGAGCGTCGAGCCGGCGCTCGCATTGGCGCCGAGCGCACTGTAATCGCCGCCGCGGGCGCGGGAGCGACGCAGGTATTCCTGCGCGTTGCGGATCGCGCCGTCGGTGTCGTAATCGTCGATATCGACGGCGGTGCGGAAGGCCGAGATAGAAGGATCGTTGTTGTCGAGCCGGTCGGCGTTGTCGAGCGCCTGCTGGGAAGGGATACGGTCGCCTTTTTCATAGTGGGCGGCGGCGAGCAGCAGCTGGGATTGCGAATGCGCCGGATTGGCGGTGCTGGCGGCGAGCAGGTCTTGCAGCGCCTTGTCGCGTTCGCCGGTTTGCAGGTAATAGCGGCCGCGGGCGAGAAGCACGATGTCAAACGACGGATCGAGGGCGATTGCTGTGTCGATCTCGCGCTTGGCCTCTTTCATCCGGTCCTGGTCGAGATAGAGGATCGCCAGGTTTGCATGCAGCAGCGGGTCCTGCGGATCGAGCTCGATCGCCTTCTTGAAAGCCTTTTCCGCTTCACCATTGGCATCGCGCGAACTCTGCAGCAGGCCGAGCGAATTCAGCGTGCTGGACGCGCCGGGGGCAAGCTCGATGGCGCGGTTCAGATCGGCAAGCGCGCCATCAATGTCGCTTTCGTAGGCTGCCTTGTAACTGGCGCGGGCGGCGAGCGCCATGGGATGGTCGGGGTCGAGGGCAAGCGAGCGTTCCACCGCTTCCTTCATCTGCTCGCGATCGTCGATAAGCTCCGCCAGCTCGGCGCGAACCGCTGGCAGGGTCGGATCATCGGGATAGCGCTGTTCCGCCTTCTTAATGATCTCGAGTGCTGCGCGCGGATTCTCGAGGAAGCCTGTCGTATAGGCCTGCATGATCGCGCCATAGGGGCCGGCGGTATTGGCGGGCGGCTGCTCGGCATGCTTGGGATCGGCGAGCGATCTCGCAAAATAGCCGCCATACTGCGCCATGTTGCGGCGTGTCGGGTCGAGGTGCGGCAATGCCTTGTGAAAGAGCCTGGCGGCATCGGAATAGCGCTTTTCCGAGCCGGCGATAGCGGCGTCGATCAGATCGACTCGCGCCTGCTGGGCCACCGTCAGCTTGTGGCCGCGGATATTCTGCAAGGTTGCGGCGGCTGCCTGGCGACCCTCGAAGGCGCTCTGCACTTCGGCAAGTTCCAACCAGTCTTCGGTCGTACGCCGCTCCGGCGGCAGCGCCAGCAGACGGCGACGCTCGGTCGCCATACGGTCCGCCCGTAGTGGTGACGTCGGCATCAGATCGAAGCCGTCGCGCAGATCGAGATAGAAGAGCATCTGTTCGCGATCATCGGGATTGACGCTGATGATCTTGTGCGGCGCCTGGCCGATGGTGGCGACCGCCCCTTCACCCTCGCTAACCTCGACGGTGCCTTGCGGGTTGGAGAGCGCCACGCGGCCTTCGAGTACGATCATAGAGGTCTTGGAGCCCTCTACGGTCATCGTCCAGTCCGTGCCGCGGATGGCGGCGGCCGCCGCGGGGGTCTCGACCGCCAGGCCCTGGCCGCCGCGTTCGGCGCGCGCCCAGATCGTACCGGACTGCAGATTGAGGATCGTGTCGCCGCTCGCCGCCATCTTCTTGACCTGCAGCGAGGAATTGCGGCCGAGGCGGACCTGGGTGTGATCGGAAAAGACGATGGCGAGTTGGCCGTTGGCATTGGTGCGCAGCACGTCGCCGGTCAGAAGATCCTGGTTGATGTCGACGATGCGCCAGTCCGACACGTCGATGAAGCGGACCTCCTCGCCGGTCTTGCGGGCGATGACGGAGCCCGCGACCGGGGTTGCACGCTGCACGGGATCGGCCATCGCCGGCAGCCCGAAACCGGGCACGGCAAACGCCAGCGCCATCCCGACGCGACAGATGTTATTGGAATAACTCCGCATGATCTCGACCCCATTCCCCGCCTTCCCCTTTGTCCGCGCAGAGCGGAAAAGTCAAGCATGTTGCACACGTGTTCTTGCTTTCGTTTGAAAGTGTAATATCAGGGAAACACTTTAGGGGCTGGAGTATTCAGGTGAGCGAATTCGAAAATGTCACGGAGGTTATGCTGAGCAGGCCGTCGAGCGGAGATGTCAGCACTCAGTATTTCGATCACATCAAGAAAATCAACGACATATGTTATGATCAGATCAAGATATCCGACCAGAAGGCCGCCTATATCTTTACTTTCATGCTCGCCTTTTTGGTGAGTTCCAGCGAGGTGAGGGCAGTCTTCAGCCCGGCACGTTATATCGGAGCCGCGCCGGGAAGCATTCTGTTCTCGGGCCTGCTTGCCGCAGCCTCGGTCTTCTCCATCCTCTCGGCCATTCTCGTCGTGCTGCCCCGTCGTCTGGGCACATCGACCTCGCTCTTTTGGGGCGCCTGGCCCAAGCACCGCGACCTGTTCTTCGAAGCGGCCCTGCGGCGCGACGAGCGCTATCTTTTCGATCAGTATCTCGAAAACGCCGAAATTCTTTCCTGCATCGCCCGCAGCAAATATCGCTGCGTCACTGTCGCCTTTCGCGGATTGATGGTGAGCGTCATTGCCTATGTGCTGCTGTTGGCGGCAGGCTGAGCGCAAGCGAAGGCAAGAAGGCGGGGCGCGCTGAAGACGCGCGCCCCGCTCATTCAATCCGCGACTTCGATCACGAGCTCGATCTCGACCGGCATGCCGAGGGGCAGGCTGGCGACGCCGAGGACGACGCGGCCGGAGAGCTTTTCCTCGCCGAAGACCGCAAGCAGCAATTCGGACGCGCCGTCGGCGACCCTGGGGTGGTCGCGGAAATCGCCTTCGGTGGCGATATAGACGCCGAGCTTCACGATCCTCAAGACGCTCTCCAGCGAGCCGAGATAATCCTTGGCGGCGGAAAGCGCGCTCAGCGTTGCCGTCTCGGCTGCCTTGCGGCCGTCTTCCGATGTCAGCGCGCCGCCGAGACGGCCGATATAGCGGGGCTCGTGGCCGACAACCGGCAGCATGCCGCTGAAGAAGACCAGATTGCCTGTTCTCGTCGCCTCGACATAGGCCCCAAAGGGTGTCGGCGGCGGGGGAAGGGGGATGCCGAGTTCCTGCAGCCGCCGTTCCGCGCCGGCTGCCTGCGCTTTCTCACGGTTTACCATTTGCCCAGATGTGCGCCGCCATCGACGTGCAGCACCTCCCCGGTGATGCGCGGAGCTTCAGTGAGGAAGACCACCGCGTCGACGATTTCATCGACATTCGAAATGCCTGTCATCGGCGACAGCGTCCTCAGGAACTCCTTCGGATTGTCCTTGTGAAGGGGCGTGTCGACGACGCCGGGGGCGACCGTGTTGACGCGGATTCCCTCGCTTGCATACTCCATCGCAAGGTTCTTCGAAATCGCGTCGATGCCGCCCTTGGTCATCATCGCCACGGAAGCGGGCATGCCGGCGATCGGATGGTCGATCAGCGGGGTGGTGATGCTGACGACGCTGCCGCCCGTCTTCTGGGCGAGCATCTGCCTGATGACCCGCTGCGTCAGGTGCAGGAAGCCTTCAAGATTGGTCGACGAGAGCTTACGGAAGTCAGTCATCGTGTAATCGACGAACGGCTTGGTGAAGAAGATGCCGGCATTGTTGACGAGCGCGTCGATCGAACCGAACCGGTCGATTGCGGTTTTGGCGACGCGGGCCGCTGTTTCGGGATCGCCGATGTCGCCGTCGACCAGAGCCAGCCCGTCGGAAGCCTGGAAGGCATCCGAAGCGCTGACCTGACGCGAGGTGGCAACAATGTTGTAGCCGCGCTCGACGAACGCGTTGACGAGCCCTGCTCCGATACCTTGGGAGGCGCCCGTGACGATGACAGTCCTTTGCTTGGTCATGTTGAACTCCATAATCTGGTTCGGGCAACGCAGACCTGGCAAGGTGGTCGCTCGAGATGAGGCCGCCGCGATCGCGCCGCCATCGGGTTGTTGGTTGTTTTCGCAAGGTGAATATGGCGAAAACCTCATTGCTCGATTAGATGGAAATATCTGGATTCTCTTTTGCATCAGTGCAAAAATGCCGGCATGGCCGATCTCAACGACATCGCCGTCTTCGTGAAGGTGGCGCAATATGGCAGCTTCAGCCGCGCCGCCCATTCGCTCGGCATGCCTGTTTCGACCGTCAGTCGGAAGGTGACGTCGCTCGAAGAGCAGCTCGGCGTGACGCTGATCCAGCGCACGACCCGCAAGCTCAGCCTCACCGCGCAGGGCCGGGCCTATTACGACAGGTGCAGCGAGCCGCTTGCTCATCTCATCGACGCCGAGCAGGCGCTGACTGAAACGCAGAGAAAGCCGGAAGGCCTGCTGAAGATCTCGGTGCCGGTCATCTTGGGCCAAGAGGTCTTCTACGAATTCATTTCCGATTTCCTGAAGGCCTATCCCGAGATCCAAGTCGATCTTTTCGTCACTAACCTGTTCCTCGATCTGGTCGCGGAGAATATCGATCTCGGCATACGCTTCGGCGAACTCAAGGATTCCACCATCGTCGCGCAGCGGCTCGGCAAGAGCGTACGCTATCTGGTCGCCGCCCCGGATTATCTGAAGGAGAGGGCGCTTCCCACAAAGCCCGCAGATCTCAAGGACCATCGGTGCGTGCTCCTGAACGGGCGCAACGGCGAAGCGGAATGGCATCTCGTCAGCGGCCGCAAATCGGTCGACGTGCGCGTGTCGGGGCCGGCATCGAGCCGCGATTTTGATGCGGTCAGCGCCTTCACCTATCGTGGCCACGGCATTGGTCTCCTGCCTTCGACCTATTGCGACGAGCAGATCCGAAGAGGCGCGCTCATCCGCCTGCTGCCGGACTGGTCGTCGCCGGAAATCTTCGTGCACGCCGTCTATCCCACGCGCCGCTTCCTGCCCCTGCGCCTGCAGGTCTTCCTCGACGCGCTGAAGGCATGGAAAAGTCCTTTGTGGCTGCCGTTGCATTGAGGGGGCCATCACCGAAAATTGAAGCCCAACGCGTGGCGGCGCGTTCTGCCCCGATCAAGCTGTGCTAGAGTCGCCCGGCTTGGGAATGGCGCGGGGATCTGCCGATGCTGACGTCACTTGCGGTGCTCATGGGTCTTTCCGGTGTCGTGCCGACGGCGCAGGCTGCGGCAAACGAGGTCGACGTGACGCTGGTGCTTGCCGTCGACACCTCGCGGTCGATGGATTTCGAAGAGATCGGCATCCAGCGCGACGGTTATGTCGAGGCGCTGAAACACAAGGAATTCATCGACGCGGTGAAGGGCGGGCTCACCGGCCGCATCGCCATCAGTTATTTTGAATGGGCGGGTTATGTCGTCCAGGGTTCGGTGATCGACTGGCAGGTGATCGCGACGGAGCAGGATGCGATCGCCTTTGCCGACAAGCTCGACGCCCGGCCGATCGCCACGCAGCGGCGCACCTCGATTTCCACCGCGATCGCTCAGGGCGTCAGCATGATCATCGCCAGCCCCTTCCGGGGCAGGCGGGAGGTGATCGATGTCTCCGGCGACGGCCCGAACAATTCCGGCAATCCCGTCACGCCCGTCCGCGACAAGGCGGTGGCATCAGGCATGGTCATCAACGGCCTCGCCCTCATGCTGCGGCCTTCCGATGCGGCCGATGGGCTCGACAAATATTATGCCGACTGCGTCATCGGCGGCCCCGGCGCCTTCGTGCTGCCGGTCCGCAAGATCGAGGACTTCGCCGTCGCCGTTCGCCGCAAGCTGGTGATGGAGATCAGCGGCATTTCACCCTCGCCGACGGTGGAGAGGATCGCCGCCGACCCGCCGACGACGGATTGTCTGATCGGCGAGAAGCAGTGGCGGGACATTTTCGACCGGTAACGTGCGGCTGTGAGCGCTACTTGGGATGAGAGGGCAGAGGGGGCCACACGGCACGCCTGTAAAGCAAGGAAGAAAGTATCTCCCGCCCAAGAAAGCCTCACCCCGAGTGCCCGCAGGGGATATCGAATGGCGAGGCCGGTGCTCCCAGCATCTGCCGCAGCCACTACAACGGCAGTTGCCTGCCGGCCTGCTCGCTGACCATATATTCGGCGTACCAGTCCGGCCAGTTCTCGTCGTGTTTGCCGCCGTTGCGTTTCTCGTGTTCGCCGTGGGCGTGGGCGGCGCGACGGAGTGCGGCTGCCAGGTCGCTCGAAGTTGAAAATGCTGTCTCATCGGCGTCGATGCGTCCCGGCAGGCGGGTCGTGACTTCCTGTAACAGCCAGCCGTTTCCATCCGGATCCTTGAAGGAGGCGAAGGAACGGTAGCTGCGATGCTCGGGGTCGCAGCCGGCGATGCGCAGGCGCCCGAAGAGATAGGGCTCATCCTTGCCGGCATAGACGCCCGATGCATCATGGAAAACCTCGCTCACTTCGACGCCGCGGGCAGCGAGATCGCGCCGCGCGGCCTCGATGTCGGAGACGATGAGATAGAGGCCTTGGGCGGAGCCGGGGGCGGCAGCGGTGACATTCCTTCCGAAGATGATGGCGCAGCCGGAGCCAGGCGGGGTGAACTGGATCACGCGGAAATCGGCATCATTAGAAAAGTCGGCGTCGAGCCTCCAGCCGAGCTTTTCGTAAAAGCGTTTGGCGCGGTCGACGTCGGAAACGGGGATGACGATCACTTCGAGCTTGGTGTCGACCGGTCGCGTTCTCATGGATTCAATGGAGGTTTCACTGCGCATTGCATTGCTCATCTTCAGCTCCCTTAGGGTTTGGACGCATTAAGAATGGCGATACATGTCAGGCTCGAGTGGACCACAGCGCGGTAAGTGCGTCGAATCAATTATTCTGTCGGTGCAGAAGAGACGGCGGGCCGATCCCGCCGCTGTCGCGCGGGCAGCTAAAGCGCATCGCGATCTTTCGGATTCGCTCTTTGCGCTTTAGGTTTTTGTTTTCACGCATGTCGTTGCCGCAAAACCGCTGCACACTCTTGCGCGGCATGCTTCAGGCCGCAAGAGCGGCGCGTGTCTTGCCGATCATCAGGGCGGCGCGTGCGGCCTCGCGGCCTTTCTCGACGAAATGCGCGCGGTAGATTTGGGTATGGTGCTCCGTTTCCTGATAGTGGTGCGGTGTCAGGGAAACAGACAGCACCGGGACGCCCGTATCCATGCCGGCACGCATCAGGCCATCGACGACGGCCTGGGCGACGAATTCGTGGCGGTAGATCCCGCCGTCGACGACGAAGGCGGCGGCGATGACGGCGGCATAACGTCCGGTGGCGGCAAGATCGCGCGACAACAGCGGCATTTCGAAAGCGCCGGGGACGTCGAATACGTCGATCTGTTCGGCGGGAACAAGCTGTTGGAAGCCTTCAAGCGCACGGTCGACGATATCGGCGTGCCAGCCGGCTTTGACGAAGGCATAACGGGTGGGTGTCATGGTAATCTCCTTTGGCGTACAGACACGTCACCCAAGGCGATCACGAGCATCCGCAGCCAGTCCCGAAGGGCAGCGGCAGCGCACGTTCTCTTTCATCCGGACTATGACCGTCGGCTCAGGCATCTCACCTGATCTGCTGACCCTTCCGAGGAAGGCGCTCGCGGGCTCGCAATCGAACTGCATACCGCCGGTAGGGACTTTCACCCCGCCCTGAGAACGGCGCGGACAATAGGGGCAAGGCGGCGGGCTGGCAATAGGGGAATGGATCCGCCGCGGCTGGATTCCTGTGACAGGCACAGGAATGAGGTGGAGAGATGGTGCCCCTTACAGGCTCCGAAGAGAGCGAGCTGGGAGCATCAATCTCAGTGAACGCTGGATGCAGCGCTGGAGAGAGTCCTTCGAGGCTTCGGCCTTCGGCCTGCGCGCTTCAGGATGAGCGAGGTTGGAGGTTGTCGCCCGCCCTTGCTGGACACATCTTCAAGCCTACATGCTTCCATTGAGGGCACCCACGTCAATATAGCATGATACGCTGTTCCCGAGACGGGGCGGCAACCTTGGAGAAAGCGATGCCAGAATCTTTCGTCGTGCGCCGCGAGGCGCATCTTGCGGCGCCGCCGGCGGCGGTGTTTGCGCTGATGACCGATCCGGAAAAGATCCTGCGCTGGATGGGGACGGAGGCCGAGGTCGAGCCGGAGCCCGGCGGGCTCTATCTCGTCAATGTCACCGGCGCCCGCTTTGCGCGCGGCTCGTTTCGCGAGGTGGTGCCGGTGCATCGGCTTGCCTACAGCTTCGGCTGGGACGGCAGCGAGGTGGTGCCGCCGGGATCGAGCCTGGTCGAGATTGACCTGATCGAGCAGGGGGGCGGGACGCTTTTGCGGCTCACCCATAGCGGCCTGCCGAGTGCGGAGCAATGCGCCGGCCATGAGGAAGGCTGGGCGCATTACCTCGGACGGCTCACGGAGGTCGCTGCCGGGCGGGACCCCGGTCCCGATCCATTTTACGGCAGGAGATGAACGGCTTTCGGCAGGCGGCGGGACGCTCCTCAAGCGCTTGACGTTGCGGGAAGAACGGTCCGCCGGCGGCCGAAAGGTGCTGCTTTTTCGTCCGCAAACATGAACGTGCAATTCATCTCCAGTTCAATTTGGCGGTCCTAAGGTGTTTGTGGCTGGATGAAATGGAGTTTTCGATGAAGGCACTTTCTATCGCGGCTGCCTTGCTCGCTGGCAGCCTCTCGATCGGCACGGCTCAGGCGATGCCGATTGGGGCAATCAAGGTTGAGAGCACTGTCACAAAGGTCGACTACGCCTGCGGTCGCGGCTGGCATCTGACCCGCTGGGGCGAATGCCGGCGCAACTGGCGACGCCCGCCGCCTGTAGCTTTCTATGGCGGTCCGCCCCGCTGGGGCTGGGAACGGCGTCATCGCGACTGGGATGGCCCACGTTGGCGCTATGAGCGGCGCTGGGATCGTGAACGCCGCTGGCGGGACGACTACTAAAAGCCTTTGACAGAGGCAGACGAACGAGGGCCGGTGCGATGTTTCGCCCGGCTGCGCTCAGATGCGGCAGACGAGCCAGTGCTTTCCGTCGATCAGCTCTTCGAGCTCGGCCGGATCCTTGACGCCGAACTCGAACCATTCGACGAGTTCCTTCGCCTTCCGCTTGCTTTCCTCGGCCGTAAACTCGATCCCATAGCGCGCGCACCACCGCCGAAGGATCGACGTCAATAGCGTCATGTCATTCCCGTCAAGCGGGTCTTTCGGCCAATATGTCGTGCCCATCGCAACCCCTCAATCGTCGATGACAAGCTGGCACATAATGGAATCAAAGCCGCGCAAGTTTAAAGTGTTTTTTTCATTGTTTTCCACCGTGGTGAATGGTTTTCCACAGGGTTCTTCGGAGGTGGGGTTGACAAGGATGTGGGGAGGCCGTGGCGGATGCCCCGAGCGGCAAGAGCCGATGAGGGCGCTCCTGGACATCGGAGGTGGCCTCAGTTTGCCGACAAAGTCTCCTCCGTCATGTTGGGCCTTGTGTCGAGCATCTGAAGACGCAATTGCTTGACGAGAAAACGGCGCAATTCCTCGGCACAACAACGAGGCCGAGGATGACGTCTCGGGTTTCGCAGTCGTTTGCCAAGGCCTGTGGACACCGGAGGTGTCCTGCCGGGCTGCGGCAACGTTCGCTTGCGAACCTCTCAGGGCGATGCCAATGTTAGCACATGGATCTGCCTCCTTCCCTTGCCTGGTTGATTGACGAGGCTACGGCTTCGCCCGGTCCCGAACGGTTTCTGGCCGAGCTTGGGCGCCGGCTGCTGGCCGATGGCCTGGCGCTTTCCGGCGGCGCGCTGACACTTTCGGTGCCGCATCCGATCATCGCGCGGCGCACCTGGCTGTGGCGGGCCGAAACCGGGGCCGTCATCGAGGCGCTGGGATTTGCCGCCGCACCTCGAAGCGATGCCGGGCGCGAATGGCTGATTGGGCTCGGGCCGGTTTGGGAGGAGAGGGTTGGAGCTTCTCAGGACGGCGCCATGCTTGGCTGGGCAGGCATCGGCAAAGGGGAAGGGGCGGACGAATTTGCTCCTGATGAAGCCGCGCGGCTGCAGGAGGTCGCGCGTTTTGCCGCCGCGCCGCTCGCAGCCCTTGCGGCGCGGGAGGCGCGGGCAGCACTGCTGGAAGCCTATCTCGGTCGGCGCAGTGCGGCTCGGGTTCAGTCGGGTGCGCTTGCCCGCGGCACCGGCGAAACCATTCGCGCGGCCCTTCTCTGCGCCGATTTGCGGGATTTCACCGCGCTTTCCCAGGTGACGGAGCCGCAGGCGATGATATCTGCGCTCGACGCTTATTTCGACCGCGTCGCCGGCGCCGTGCACGCCTTCGGTGGCGAGGTACTGAAATTCATCGGCGACGGCGTGCTGGCGATATTTCCTGTCACGAGGGCTTCCGGCAACGAGGCCGGGGCTGATCGAGAGGCCTGCGAGGCGGCACTTCGGGCTGTCGCCGCCTGCCGCGCCGGAATGGCCCATCTCGACCAGATGCGCCGGGCGCAGGGGCTGGCGCCGCTGCCCTTCGGCGCTGCCCTGCATTTCGGCGAGATTCTCTGGGGCAATATCGGCGCCGCCGACCGGCTTGATTTCACGGCCATCGGCCCGGCAGTCAACCTGGTCAGCCGGCTGGAAGGGCTCTGCAAGCCGCTCGGCCACAGCGTGCTGATCTCAGGTGCCGTGGCGGCGAAAACCGAGGCCGCGCTGACGCCGCTCGGCGAACACGCCCTGCGCGGCATCGCCGCGCCCTGCGCCGTCTTCACCTTGGCTGAGGATTGAGCCCTGAGATGGGTACTGTCCGCTTGTGCATGCAGTGCCGTCTCTTCCCCGAAACCGCGCAAAAGAATCATGATTGTTAAACTCCGCTTTTTTGGTTAAAGCCTCTGCCCGTCAGAGGGGAGTTTTCAGATATGACTCGATACGCACATAAATTTTTCACGGCGCTCGGCCTGTCCGCAGTGCTAGTGGCAGGGTCCGCGCACGCCGACGACAACAAGAAAGTCTCGATCGTCGACGACCGCGGCGTCACCGTGGAAGTTCCGGCACAGCCGACGCGCATTGCCTCGATTTCCTATTTCGCAGATGACGTCGCGCTGGCACTCGGCATCAAGCCGGTCGCCAGCACCTATATGACGAAAGGCCGCGAGCCCGAATTCCTGCTCGGCCTGACCTCCGGAATGAAGCAGATCGGCCAGCGCGCCAAGCCCAATCTGGAACTTCTCTCCGAAGCCAAGCCGGATCTGATCGTCGCGATCCGCCGCTATACGGTCGGCAATGCGGCGCAGCTTCAAAACATCGCACCTTATGTCGCCTATAACATGGAACTGCTCGAAGAGAGCTACAGCGAGACGGCCGCGCTGTCCAAGCTGCTCGGCAAGCCCGAGCGCGGCGAACAGCTGAACGCCGATTTCCGCAAGCATCTTGCGGAGTTCGCCGCCAAGGCGCCGAAGGACGTTCATCCGCGCTTCCTGATCATGTGGGGAGGCGCAACGCCTTTTGCCTTCCACACGGAAAATACCTCGGCCTCGATCGTCGCTGCCATTGGCGGCGACAATGTTCCCGGCCCCAAGACGCCGGGCGGTGAGTTCGGCATCGACCTCAGTCTCGAAACCATGCTGGAGAAGGACCCGGAGGTCATCTTCGTCTATGATTCCGGCTCGGATCGTCCGCATGAGAGCAACCCGATCTGGTCGCAGCTGTCGGCGGTCAAGAATAACCGCGTCTTCTATGTCGGCGACCAGTGGGTCGAGACCAACGGCCCGATCGCCCGCGAAATCGTGCTGCGCGAAGCCGCGCATTACCTCTACCCCGACACGTTCCCGGCCGTCGACGTCAAGGCCGAAGCCGCCAAGCTGATCCCGGCCGAACTGCAGAACTAAGTCCAAGGACAGGCCTGCGATGAGCCCCCGTCAATCATTTCTGGCCATAGGGCTCATCGTCGTCGCCGCCATGCTGGCGGCGATGTTCGGCTTGCTGGTCGGCGCCAAGACGCTTTCGGTCGAGACCGCGGTTCGCGTGCTCCTGGTGCCCGACGGTAAGCTCGAATCCGTTCTCGTCTGGACGCTGCGCCTGCCGCGCAGCCTGGCGGCGGCGGCCGGCGGCGCCGGACTTGCCGTTTCCGGCTACGTGCTGCAGACGCTGACGCGCAATCCGCTGGCCGATCCCGGTATTACCGGCGTGACGTCGGGGGCGGTCGCACCGATCGTCTGCTGCTTCGTCTTTCTGCCTTGGCTTTCGCCTGCCTATTATCCCTTCATCGGCCTTGCCGGAGGGCTTGCCGCGGCTTCCGTGACGTTCTGGGCTTCGCGCGGCGGGCAAGGGCGGCCGTTGCAGCTTGCGCTTGGCGGCGTCAGCGTCTCGCTGTTTTTGGGCGCGAGCACCACCTATGTGTTGCTTTTGACCGGGCCGCAATCGGCATCGCTGCTCTTCTGGCTCGCCGGCGGCTTCCAGGGACGCACCTGGTCGCATCTCCTCTATATGCTGCCCTGGACGATCGCGGGCGTCGCCGGGGCGCTCCTTCTGCAGCGGGTGATCGGCATGTTCATGCTGAGCGACCATGCGGCAGCCGGCATGGGCCTGCAGCTTGGCCTGTGGAAGCCGCTCATCCTCATTCTGGCCGTCATCCCGGTCGCGGGTATCGCGCCGATCGCCGGGCCGGTCGCCTTCGTCGGCCTTGCCGCTCCCCACATCGCCCGGCTGCTGAAACCCCGCGGCACCGGATGGGAGATCGGGTTGAGTGCGGCCCTCGGCGCGCTGATCGTGACCGCCGCCGATGTTTTCGCGCGCAGCATCGCCATTCCGCGCGAGCTGCCGGTCGGCATCGTCACCGCGCTGCTTGGCGGCCCGATCTTCATCTATCTCATTCAGCGGGGGCGGCTCAGCCTCGCAGGTGAGGCGCGATGAGCACCTGGGCATCGACATCGGCCGGCCCGGCAAGCCTTGGCATGGCGGCCGCGTTCGCCGTCCTGGCCGTCCTGTCGCTTGCGGCGGCGATCTTCCTCGGCGTCGCCGATATTCCCATGGGTGACGTCGCGGCCGTGCTGACCGGCGGCGGATCGGCGGAAGCGCGGCTGATCATTCTCGATATCCGGCTGCCACGCATCGCCACCGGCATTCTCGCCGGCATCCATTTTTCGCTGGCGGGATATCTCTTGCAGACCATTACCCGCAACCCGCTGGCCGATCCCTCGCTGATGGGCGTGTCGCAGGGAGCGACACTGTCGGTGACGATCTTCCTGCTCTTTACCGTCTATATTTTCGAGCCGGGCTCGAATACGCTGGCCGAACTGCCGGTCGCATGGCTGCCTGCGGCAGGCCTTTCCGGTGGCCTGCTTGCCGGCGGCGTGATCTATCTGCTCGCCTTCCGTCTCGGGCTCAGTGCGCTGCGCATCACCCTCTGCGGCGTGGCGGTCGGCGCGGTGCTGCATGCAGTTGCGATCGGCCTCATCGCCGGATGGGGATCGGCCCGCATCGAGATCATTCTCGAATGGTTGTCAGGCAGTCTTTACGCCCGCAGCTGGGATCACGCGTTCTTCCTGCTGCCCTTCACCATCGCCGGCCTCGCCATGCTGCCGGTCATCTACCGGCCGCTGATGCTGTTGCAGTTCGATGCGCCCGTCGCTCGCTCCTTCGGGCTCGGTTATCGGAGGCAGTTCTCGATCGTGCTGATCGTCTCCTGCGCGCTTGCGGCAAGTGCCGTCGGCGCGGTCGGGCCGATCGTCTTCGTCGGCCTCATCGTGCCCCATCTCGCCCGCTTCCTGGCTGGGCGGAATTTCAGGCTGTCGCTTTTGCTGACGATCGTGCTCGGCGCCGTCATCGTCACGCTTGGCGATCTCATCGGCCGGCTGCTTGGCCAGGCCGAGGAAATCCCGATCGGCGTGGTCACGGCCGTTTTCGGCGTGCCGCTTCTGCTCGCGCTGCTGCGCAAAACCATGTGAGGCCGAAATGCCATTGTCCTGTTCCGACCTCTCAGTGATGTACAACCAGCGAAAGGCCCTCAGCGGTTTCAGCCTTTCGCTCGAAAAAGGCGAGATCCGGGCGCTGATCGGGCCGAACGGGTCTGGCAAGAGCACGGCGCTGCATGCGCTGGCCGGGCTCATCCGCCCGGCGGAGGGCAGGGCGTCGCTCGACGGCGTTGCCGTCGCCTCCATGTCGCGCCGGATGCTGGCGAAGAAGCTCGCCTTCCTGCCGCAGCAGCCGACCGCACCGGACGAGATGACCGTCGCCCAACTCGTGCGTCAGGGCCGCTATCCCCATGTCGGCTTGTTCCGCTCTTATGACAGCCGCGACGAAGAGGCGATCGAATGGGCGCTCGAAAGCACCGACCTGTCTGATTTAGCCGATCGCAGCCTGCGCGAATTGTCCGGCGGGGAGCGACAGAGGGCGTGGATTTCGGCCGCTCTCGCCCAGGAAGCGGAGATCCTGCTGCTCGACGAGCCGACCTCCTTCCTCGACATCGGCTATCAGGTCGAAGTGCTCGATCTCGTGCATCGGCTGAGCCGGGAAAAGGGCGTGACCGTCGTCATGGCGATCCACGACATCAACCAGGCGATCGCCGTCAGCGACCGCATCTCCCTGCTCGAAAAGGGGCAGCTCAGGTTCGACGGCGCGCCCCGCGAGCTTGCCGAGCGCAACCTCATCCAGGACATCTTCCGCGTCAGGGGCCGTTTCGTCCAGGTCGCTCCAAATAGTGCGCCGCATTTCGATGTGGAGCTGATGAAACTTCAGCCGGCAGTGTTTAGCGCTTCACCAGCCTGAAGACGATTTTTGTCTGCGTGTAGTAATTCAGCGCATCGGCAAAGTCCGGCGTCCAGCCATCCGCGACGAAGGGAATGAATCCGTCATATTCGAGTTTGCGGGCGGAAACGTCGAAGCCTGCCTTTTCGAAGGCGCGGCCGTAATCGGTGATCGACCGATCCTGAACGACGGTATTGGTGCGGTTGGCTACGAGCTCGCGCCATTTCGGCCAGAGCGGATTGTCCGTGTGGCAGCCGGTCACCGCATAATAGACGCCGCCCGGCTTCAGTGCCTGGCGAATATTGGCAGCGTGCGCGTCGATGTCGGGGACGAGATAAATGACTTCGTGGCTGAGGGCGAGATCGAATTCGTCGCTCCAGCCCTCCAGCCTGCCGCCGACCTGATGCTGGATCGGCAGATTGCCTCTCAGCGTCTCGGCCTTGGCAATAGAGGTTTCGGCAATGTCGATACCCAGCCCCTTGCGGAATGGGCGGATCGCATAGAGATGCCGAAGCAGGCCGCCCTGATTGCAGCCGAAATCGAGCACGCTTTTGTCGGAGAGGTCGCGCTCCAGAATGAGATCGAATAGGTGGCGCCAGATGGGCGCATGTCCATCGGCCATCCTGTCTTCGGCATCGGGGTCGATGTACCACGTGCCGATGTTTTTCTGCGCTTCCTCAGACATCCCTTGCCCCCTCGTTTCATGCGGATCGTGGGGATGGTCTTAGGGCGCGTGATGATGCTTGGCTAGGGCCGACGCTGGTTTTCAAATGCCTTTCCAAAGTCGAATAATTTTACAAAGAAATCTTTGCAAAGATATGTTTGCGATTATATGATCAGGTCATGAAAGAGCAGAACTCCGAACCTGCCGCAGATGCTCTTGCCTCGCGTACCGTCAGCCGTGTCGTGCCCGAACCGTCCGCGCTGAAGGCGCTGGCCCACCCCGTCCGGCTGCGCATGCTCGGCATGCTGAGGATCGAGGGCCCCGCCACGGCGACGCAGCTCGCCGTTCGGTTGGGCCTGAACAGCGGCGCGACCAGCTATCACCTGCGCCAGCTCGCCCAATACGGTTTCATCGAGGATGCGCCGCATGCCTCGCGGCGCGACCGCTGGTGGCGTGCCAGCCACGAGCTGACCTCGGTGCCCGCAAGCGAAGCCGAGGGGGAGGCGCTCGATCTCGACATCGCTTTCAACCAGGCGGCCCTCTCGCTGCAGGTCGGCCAGATGCAGCAGGCGCTGGAGGAATATGCCGAGCTGCCGACGGAATGGCGCAAGGCGACGGCGGCCGACGACATCATCATCCCGATGACGGCGGAACAGGCCGAGGCCCTAACGAAGCGGCTGACCGGCATCATCCTGGAAGCCATGCGGGCCGCCCCACCGCTGGGGGAGGCGGCGTCCCGGAATCCTGGCATGGTTCCTTTCTATGTCATGCTGCATGCCTTTCCCTATCCGGGCCGCCTGCCGCACCGCGAGCGGGAGGACGAGCGGTGAGAGAAGGCAAGCCATTTCTGGCGCTTGCCGCCGCAGAGACACTTTCGCTTTCCGGCACCCGGCTATCGACCATCGCCATTCCCTGGCTGGTGCTGAGCGCCACAGGCAGCCCGGTGCTGACCGGGCTGACGGCGATGATGGAGATGCTGCCTTATGTGCTCGCCAAAGCGCTCGGGGGGCCGCTGATCGACCGCATCGGCGCCAAGCGCATCGCCATCGTCTGCGACATGGCCTCGGTGATCGCGGTCGGGCTGGTGCCGCTTCTCGATCTCTTCGGCGTGCTGACAGTGCCGGTGCTGCTGCCCGTCGTTTTCGCCATGGGCTTGTTGCGGGGGCCCTCCGATGCCGCCAAGCAGGCGATGGTTCCCGATATCGCTGCGCTGGCAGCCGTGCCGCTCGAGCGGGTGACCGGCACCTCCAGCGCCATCGAACGACTGGCCTCAACGGTAGGCGCTGCCGGCGCTGGCGCATTGATCGGGTTGATAGGCCCGGGTCAGGCGCTCCTCGTCAACGCCGGCACCTTCGCCGCCGCAGCGCTGGTCGTCGCGACCGGCATACCCGGCATGCGGCGCGCTCCCGATCGGTCCGTCGCTCCGTCGGGCAAGCTGCCTTCCTATCTCGACGATCTCCGGGAGGGCTGGCACTTTCTGCGCAGCGATGCCGTGCTCGTCAGCATCGTCACCATGGTGGCGGTCACCAATCTATTCGACCAGGCCTATCATGCGGTGCTACTGCCGGTCTGGACACGGGATGCCGGCCATGGGCCCGAGCTGCTCGGGGCGATGTTCGCCGTCTTCGCCGGCGCCTCGATCGCGGGTGCTGCGATTGCCGCGGCGATCGGCGAGCGCATGCCGCGCCTGACGATTTATACCGTGGCCTTCCTCCTGACCGGCTTTCCGCGCTTTCTCGCTCCCGCGCTGGATGCGTCCATCGGCCTCGTCTTTGCGACGCTCGCCATCGCAGGATTCGCGTCGGGCTTTCTCAACCCGATCCTGTCGGCGGTCATCTTCGAGCGCATCCCCAAGCCGCTGACCGGTCGGGTCACCGCATTGAACACCGCCCTTTGCTTCGCCCTCATCCCCTTCGGCGGCCTCGCCGGCGGCGCGCTGATCAGCACGCTCGGCCTTGCCGCCGCCCTGTTCCTGATGGGGATTGCCTATCTCGCGACCACGCTTGCGCCGCTGGCGCTGAAGAGTTTTCGCGGGTTTGACAGGGAGATCGCTGCACTCACCGATGCCCGAGCTCCTTGGTCATCAGGTCGATGAAGCGGCGCACCCGCGGTTCCAGCAGGCGCTTGTCGGGATAGAGTGTGACGATCTTGACGTCATCGGTTTCGAGCTCCGGCAGGACGTGGCGGAGGCGGCCGGCGACGAGATCGCCTGCGACGAGAAAGTCGGGGAGCAGAGCTATGCCGAGGCCTGCGACGGCGGCGTCGCGGATCGCCTCGTCGCTGTCGAGCCTTAGGCGGCTGCGGCCCTGCGCCTTGACCCAGGCTTCGCCTTCGCCGCGAAAGCGCCAGCCTTGCCGTTGATCGCGGCTGGAAAAGACCAGGCAATCGTGGGCGGCGAGATCGTCAATGTCGCGCGGTTCGCCACGGTCGGCGAGATAAGATGGCGAGGCGCAGAGCCGCGCCCTGTCGGCTGCGATCACCCGCGAAACCAGCCGGGTGTCGGATGCCGGCGGCATCGTGCCGATCCGAATCGCCAAATCGAAACCTTCTTCGAGGATGTCGGCCTTGCGATCGGTGAAGTTCACTTCGACCTGGATGCCGGGCCAGGCCAGAAGATATTTTTCGACGATGGGCAGCACGACGAGCCGCCCGAAGGCATCGGGAACGGTGAGTCTGAGAACGCCCCGCGGCGCGGCGCTCTGACCCGCCACGCTCGCCTCCGCCTCGTCGACCGAAGCGAGGACTTCCAGACCATGTTGATAGAATACCCGGCCTTCGTCGGTCAGGCTCAGCCTTCTCGTGGTGCGGTTGAGCAGGCGCGTGCCGAGGCGGTCTTCCAGGCGGATGACGGCCTTTCCTGCTGCCGATCGGGACAGGCCCATAGCCTGGCCGCCGCCGATGAAGCTTCCGGCATCGACGACGGCCATGAAGATCAGGATATCGTTGAGGTTCGTGCGCGGCATGGGGCAACTCGCGGTTCGGGCTACGGCCTTAATTCGGTCGTGCTGCAGCCGATTCAAGGTTCGCACCATCAACGTCCGGCGCGGCAGTAAGGTCCCGAGGCTTCGTTCACGCGGCGGTGGGATGGCAGATGCGCTCTCCGGCGCGGCCGCTATGGGTACGTGGGGCACAGGTTAAGAGAGGGCGGGCCGTATAACACCCGCTCTGCCCTGCCGGGCATCTCCCCAACAAGGGGGAGATCGGCTGGGCGCGTTGGTTTTTCCCAAACAACTGCCGCATAGTTCGTTCGCTACGGAAAAAGGGACGGATGGCCGAACCTCTTGCCCATCTCCCTCCTTGCCGGGAGATGGGCAGAGGGGGGCAAACGGCCCGCCCTCGCATCATCGCTCGTCCACTAAGCCGCTATCGCGGCCGTCTTAAGTTCTCTCACCGCCAGCCGAGCGCCGGTGCGACGTGGGTCAGGATCGCATCGATGACATGCGCATTATATTCGACGCCGAGCTGGTTGGGGACGGTGAGCAGCAGCGTGTCGGCCTCGGCGATCGCCTCGTCTTCGGCGAGCTGCTTGATCAGTACATCGGGCTCGGCGGCGTAGCTGCGGCCGAAGATTGCCCGAGTCTTCTCGTCGATGAAGCCGATCTTGTCGCCTTCGTCGCCGCCATAGCCGAAATAGGCGCGGTCGCGCTCGTCGACCAGCGCGAAGATGCTGCGGCTGACCGAGACGCGCGGCTGGCGGGTGTGACCGGCGGCCTTCCAGGCCTCGCGGTAAGCGCGGATCTGATCGGCCTGCTGGACGTGGAACGGCTCTCCCGTCTCGTCGTCCTTCAGCGTCGAACTCTGCAGGTTCATGCCGAGCTTTGCCGCCCAGACGGCGGTGGCGTTGGAGCTGGCGCCCCACCAGATCCGCTCGCGCAGACCCTCCGAATGCGGTTCGAGACGCAGGAGACCGGGCGGGTTGGGAAACATCGGCCGCGGGTTCGGCTTGGCAAAGCCTTCGCCGCGCAGCACCTCAAGGAAGACTTCCGCGTGGCGCCGCGCCATTCCGGCCTCGTCCTGACCTTCCTGCGGGGCATAGCCGAAATGGCGCCAGCCATCGATCACCTGCTCGGGCGAACCGCGGCTGACGCCGAGCTGCAGCCGACCGCCGGCGATCAGATCGGCGGCACCCGCATCCTCGGCCATATAGAGCGGATTCTCGTAGCGCATGTCGATGACGGCCGTGCCGATCTCGATCCGGCTGGTCTTAGCACCGACGGCTGCCAGGAGCGGGAAGGGCGAGGCCAGCTGCCGGGCGAAGTGGTGTACGCGAAAATAGGCGCCGTCGGCACCGAGCTCTTCAGCGGCGACGGCAAGATCGATCGACTGCAGCAGCGCGTCGCCCGCCGAGCGGGTCTGCGATTGCGGCGAGGGCGTCCAGTGCCCGAACGAAAGGAATCCGATCTTTTTCATGCTGATACGCACCTTGATCCGTTGTGTCTGGGGTCGACAGGTCATTGCACAGTTTCGGGTTGCATGACAATCGGAACTGAGGCGCGGTGCATCGGCGCTATCATATGCCTGTTGCCGAGCCTTCCCTCGGTCTCTCTCCGGTCCATCGTCGGGGCGTCAGGCCACGGTGGCGAGCTCTACGGCTAGCGACATCGACCATAATACTCGAAAGGGCTATCGTATCCGCTCATGCCGGCACTATGATTAATCGGGCTCAGCGGAGCAAGTTCCACCCTCTTGCGTTCACGCCGGAGGTGCGAACTGTTCCGCCGGCAAACACCCGGTCGCGGGTCAGGCGTGAGACCTGCGACCGGGGCAACACAGTTTCCTAAAGCGCCGCGGCGAAGGCCATCTTTCCGTTTTTCAAGAAACACGTCTTGTCGAACAGCTTCAGGTCAAGCGGATTCGGCAGCCTGATGTCGGTGATATCGGGCAGGGACTTTTCAGTCGTCTCGAAGGATCGGTCAGGACCGTATGGAGTGAAGCTGATCGATTACCTCCGGCTCACGCGCTGCCAACCTGCGACAAGCCGCAGCCAAGGCGCCAGGTGAAAGCCGCTCATTAGCAGATACATCGGCACCATTCCGCCGATCGGGAAGGTCTCGGGCGCGCTCATGCAGATCGTGTCGGTACTGCCGGTCGCGGCCGTCAGTAATGCCATGATTGCGAAGGTCGGCGCAGCAGCAAGCGACAGCCAGTCAGCGGCGGGCAAACTCCGGGCGGATTCGCCCGGTCTGCCGGCCGCTTCGTCGGCGGCGGCCGATACAGACAGCCATTCGGCTGGATAGAAGGCGGCTCCGCCGTCTGGCGCAGCGTGTTCGCTGCCGCTTTTCGAGCTGTGGCAAGAGAGCAGCATCACCGTCACTCCTTGCCGTAGCGGTCGTGATGGCGCCACCAGATGCCGGTTTCGTTGCGACCCTTCGGCGCGCGGTCGAGCCATTGGTACACGCCCCAGAGGCCATCCAATCCGCGCGCATAGCTGGAATAGCTGTGGTAGACGGCGCCGTCGATGAGCTCGAAGGCGCTGACGCCCGGCCGGTCGCGGACATAGGTAGGCACATCGGTGCCGGTCATGGCGGCGATTTGGGTGATCGGCTCGTCACTGCCGCGTTGCTGCCAATCCTCAATGTTCCGGCTGGGCATTGGTTCGGGGGCGGGCGGTTCGCGGCGGTAATTATATTCCACGCCGCCCAGCCGCTGCTGCTCGTCGCTGAACCAGACGCCGAAATCGCTGTTGAAATCGCTGCCGCCGGAGGATGCCCAGGGGAAGCGCCAGTCCATGCGCTGTCGGAACGCCAGAAGTTTTGCAAGCGGCGCGCGCGAAACGGCCCAGAAGGCGACGTCGTGATTTTCGAGATGGACGAAGAAACCGTTGAAGCCGTCGGCGATCGAGGAGCAGGAGGGGCAGCCGGCGCTGTAATCCGGTCCGAACATGAAGTGGTAGACGAGAAGTTGCGAGCGCCCGCCGAAGAGATGCTTCAGCGAGGCATCGCCGCTTTCGGTGTCGAAGCGATATTCCTTTTCTATCCTGACGCGGGGCAATTGCTGGCGCTTCAGAGCCAGCGCGTCGCTTCGGCGGGTCAGTTCCTTCTCCTCCTCGAGCAGATCGAGCCTTGCTGCCAGCCATTGCTCGCGCGTTGCATTCAGCTGTGCCGTCATGGGTCTTCTCCTTTGCCTGTCTGTCGTCGTACCATCCGGCGCGGATTGTCTGCCGGCGCCGAGCAGATTACGGCCGGACAGGGGAATGGCGGGAGTGACAAGTGTGACGGGATTTGAATGGACTCGCTGATCACGGCCGCGGCGCTGGCGCTGGCATCGGGCGATGCACTGGGCGCACTGAAGCGGGTGGCGCTGCGCGACGACCCGCCGGCGCTGGCATTGCGAGGCATCGCCATGGCGCAGCTCGGCGATCTCGCGCGCGCCAAGGCGCTCTTGAAGAATGCGGCGCGCGCCTTCGGTCCGCGGGAGGCTGTGGCGCGGGCGCGCTGCGTGGTCGCCGAGGCCGAGATCGCGCTTATCTCGCGCGATCTGACCTGGCCGGTCAAGGCGCTGGACGCGGCGCGCAAAGTGCTGGAGGCGCATGGCGACAGGGTCAACGCCGCCCATGCGGGCAATGTCGCCATCCGCAGGCTGGTGCTGATCGGCCGCCTCGACGAGGCAGAACGCGCGCTCGCAGCGCTCGATCCGACGCCGCTGCCGCCGGCTTTGCGGGCCGCCCACGAGCTGGTGGTATCAGGAATTGCCGTCCGGCGTCTGCGAACCGAGGCGGCACGATCTGCCTTCGACCGGGCGAGGCTTGCCGCGCGCACGGCCGACATCCCCGCTTTGACCCGGGAGGTCGAAGCCGCCGCGCTGGTGCTCGCGACCCCGGCGGCACGGCTGGTTTCGCGTGGGCAGGAGCGTTCGCTGCGGCTTGCGGAGGTGGAAGCCCTGCTTTCCTCCCGCACGCTCGTCGTCGATGCCTGCCGTCATGTGGTCTGGAGCGCGGGCAATGCCGTTTCGCTGGCGACGCGGCCGGTGCTGTTTGCACTCGCCCGTACGCTCGCCGAAGCCTGGCCGGCGGATGTGGCAAGGGGTACGCTCATCGCGCGTGCCTTTCGTGGCAAACATGCCGATGAATCACATCGCGCCCGGCTGCGCGTCGAGATCGGCCGGCTGCGCGCAGCACTTGCCGGACTGGCGGAGGTCTCGGCGACGAAGCGCGGTTTTGCCCTTTCGCCACGCGCCGCCGGCGATATCGCAGTGCTGGCGCCGCTGGTCGAAGGTCAGCATGGGGCCGTGCTCGCATTCCTGGCCGATGGCGAGGCGTGGTCGAGCTCGGCCCTGGCGATCGCGCTTGCGGCCAGCCCCCGCACCGTGCAGCGTGCGCTGGATGCCCTTGCCGGCGAAGGCAGGGTGCAGTCGCTCGGGCGCGGTCGTGCACGGCGCTGGATGAGCCCGCCGCTGCCGGGTTTCCCGACGATCTTGTTACTCCCCGGGCCACTGCTAACCGATTAGGATGAGCCGAACTGGAGGGAAGGAAGCGATGAAAAAATCAGCAGCGAATATCCTGCGTGAATACGGGCCGTTTCCCGGCGCCGAGCGCGTCAATGGCGTCACTTTCGACGGCCGGCACGTCTGGTTCGCCTCCGGCGACAGGCTGAACGCGCTCGATCCGGAAAGCGGCGAGGTGGTGCGCTCGATCGAGGTCGCCTCCCATGCCGGAACGGCTTTCGACGGCGAATTCCTCTATCAGATCGCCGAGGACGTCATTCACAAGATCGATCCGAAGACCGGCCGCATCCTTTCCACCATCCCCGCACCCGGCAATGGCGGCGATTCCGGTCTTGCCTGGGCCGAGGGCACGCTCTGGGTGGGCCAGCATCGCGGGCGCAGGATCCACCAGATCGATCCAGAGACCGGCAAGATCCTGCGCACCATCGAGTCCAACCGCGTCGTGACAGGCGTCACCTGGATCGACGGGCAGCTCTGGCATGGCACCTGGGAGGGCGACGACAGCGACGTCAGGCGCATCGATCCGGAAACCGGCGAAGTGCTGGAGCGGCTTGATATGCCGGAAGGCACCGGCGTCTCCGGCCTCGAATCCGACGGCGCCGATCGCTTCTTCTGCGGCGGAGGCGGCAGCGGTAAAATCCGGGCTGTGCGCCGGCCGGGGTAAGTGAGGACACCTCCCGCATCCTTATATGCCCGCAATTGCAGCGCGGCATCCCCGACCTTCCTCATGCTGAGGTGCGCAGCCATCGGGCTGAGCCTCGAAGCACGCCGCAACGCTGCTCCTTGCATTCTCCGGTGCCGGTGCGCCTGCCTTTTTTATGCCGACCCATCCTCATCGAACAAAAGCGCCATGCCGATCGCATCGATGAACCGGCCGTCGATGCGTGCAGCGCGCCGGATTATGCCCTCGCGCACGAAGCCCAATTTTTCGTAAAGAGCGATCGCCCGGCTGTTGTCTTCGTAAACATCGAGTTCGACTCTGGCGAAACCGGTCTTTTGTGCGGCTCTTAATGTCGTCTCCATCAGCCGCCGTCCCAGACCCTGGCCGCGATAGGCGGGAAGGATTCCCATTCCGAGGTTTCCGCGGTGGGCGTGCGATGGGAAAAAATGCCGGCTGATGTCGCACCAGCCGACGACCTCTTCACAAGTGACGGCAACGAATTGCGGATTGCCTTTTGCAATCATACCCATCACGAACTCGCGTGTCTGCGGCAGTGGCGTTGCTTCGGTCATCGACAGGTATTTTTTCTCCCGTGCGACGATGTCGAGCGTGCGATGAAAGCTGTCGATATGGGCTGCAGTGATCGCTTCGATTCTGATGCCCGACATATCAGGTGACGCTCCTGCGTCCATGTTCTTCTCCTTCGATTACGCCGGAGGGTACCATTGCGGCTGGGCCGGAGCGCAAGCAAGGGTGATCTTCCATGGCCAGGCTGAAGCTTGGTGACGAGCGCAATTCATCGTCCGTCAACTTTTGCGTGTCAACGTCGCGTAGTAAATGCCATCAAAAGATTGCAGGCATCGCACATCACGCTCGTCCTGGTGACGCTCACCTGCACGATGGCCGTATTGTTGTGCGGATTTGCGTGGCTCGCCGCGGTGAAGGTCGATGATCTCTATTTGCGCCGGCAGGCCGACTTCGTCACCCAAGGATTGGAAGCGCAGATCAATGCGCTTCCCCGGGAACAGGAAAGTGTCACCAAATGGGACGACGCCTTCTTTATGCCAAGCAGCGGAACCATGAATGGCTGCTTGACAATGTCGGCCGCTGGACGAGCCAATATTTCGGGCACGACAGAACCTACGTCTTTGACGATACCAATCGCCTGATGTTTGCCGTTCGCGATGGAACGGACACTATGCCGCCGCGCCTCGGCAGCGACAACGGCCAGGAGATGACGGCGCTGGCGGGCGAGATGCGGGCTGCTCTCCTCGAGAGCAAAAAGCCCGGCGCCGAACCGCTTGGTCAGTTCGCCAGGGTCCGCACGATCATGATCGGCAACCGGCCGGCGATAATAAGCACGCGCCCCATTCTGCCGAGCTCGACAAGGATGCAAATCGAGGCCGGCCAGGAGTTCATCGCCGTCTCGGTCAAGTTCCTCGATGGAAAGGCGAGTCGAAAGCGTCGCCCATTATGCGCGGCTCGAAGGATTGCATTTTACCGCATCGAAGAGTGACGCGCGGGCGCAAAGGCCTCGAACGGCGCCGAAGGCCTGGAAATGATACAATGGCCGGACATCGTCATCAGCGATATTTCCATGCCTGTCATGCACGGGCACCAGCTTCTGGCGGAAATCCAGATCAACCACCCAGAGCTCTCCAACATCCCCTTCATCCTGCTGACGGCGCTGACCGACCGGGAAAATACGCTCGCCGGCCTGCGGGCCGGGGCGGCGGACTACCTGACGAAGCCGCTCGATTTCGACCTGCTGCTCGCCAAGCTCGAAGGCTGCGTGACGCGGCTGGAGAACGACACGGCGGTCAATCGGTCGTTTTGAGGTGTGGCGTTGACGAGATGAGGACGAAGGGGTGCCGTGCGGCAACGGCGAGCGTGTTCTCTCTCACTTCCTCAGCCTCCCCAATACCTCCTCCAGCACCTCGAACACCCGCCGATCCAACATCTGCGACACATTGAACCGCATGAAATTCGTCGCCGATTGCGACAGGCTGAAAGCATTGCCGGGGGCAAGCACGATCTTCCTTTCCAGCGCGGCCCGCGCCACGTCGGCCGCATCGACGCCGTCTGGCAGCCGGCACCAGAGGAACATCCCGGCCGGCGGCTCCAGCCAGGGCATTATCCCCAACCCTTTTAGCCGGGCCGAGACCTCGCCCATCGCCCGGGAAAGCCGCTGTCTCAGCGTCTCCATGTGTTTGCGGTAGCTGCCGTCGTTCAAGACGTTCAGCACCAGTTCCGCCGTCAGCCGGCCGCCGCCGAAGGCGGTGGCGATCTTGATATCGGTCAGTCCGTCGACCCACTCCGGTTTGGCGGCGATAAAGCCGCAGCGGGCCGAGGCTGAGAGCGTCTTCGAAAAGCTGCCGATATGGATGACCCGCTCGAGCCCGTCGAAAACGGCAAGGCGGGGCGCCGGGGTGTATTCGAAATCGGCGAAGATATCGTCCTCGATGATGACGAGGTCGAACTGGTCGGCGAGTTTCAGAAGCCGGTGTGCCGTCACCGGGGACAGCGTTGCACCGGTGGGATTGTGGATGGCGGAATTGGTGATGTAGAGGCGCGGCCGGTGTTCAGCGACGACTTGCGCAAACAGCTCGATATCGGGACCGTACGGTGTGTAGGGCACGCCGACGATCTTTGCCCGATGGGCGCGCAGCAGGGCATGGAAATTGAAATAGCAGGGGTCGTCGACCAGCACGGTATCGCCGGGTTCTAACAGGAAGCGGCAGAGCAGATCAATTGCCTGCGTGCCGGAATCCGCCAGCATGATCTGGTCGGGGGAGGCTTCGATGCCGCGTTCGCCCATGCGCCGCGAAATCAGCTGGCGCAGCGGCGGCAGGCCGAGGGGCGAACCGTAGTCAGCAAGCGCCTGCCCGTCGGCGCGGGCAAGCGTTCTGAGCCCGCGGCGCATGGCTTCGCCGGGCAGCCAGGAGGGCGGCAGCCAGCCGCAGCCGGGCTTCAGGTCACTCTCGCCGGCCTCCAGCGATTGCCGCGATATCCAGAACGGATCGAGGGCGCGATCGAGCTTCGGCCCGGCCTGCGCAAGCGCAAAGGGTGCTGCCTGGTTGGCGACATAGAAGCCGGAGCCTGGTCTCGCCAGGATCGCGCCTTCGGCAACCAGGCGCTCATAGGCATCGACCACGGTCGACGTCGACAGCTTCAACGTCGCCGCCAATCCCCGCACCGACGGCAGCCTTGCGCCGGGCGTCAGGCTGCGGCCGGCAATGCGCTGCCGAATCGTTGCCATCACCATCTCGACGCGTGTGCGTCCTGCCAGTTCTTCGCCCATCTGTACTGCTTTTCGAACCATAACAGTTTGTTGAAATCGTATCAGACTGTCACTGTCCTGGCCATCCGTCCTGATCGATAAAGGCTGAAGCGCGTCGCTGCGAATTTGATTCAAGTGACGCGCCTTAGGTGGTTGTTTTCATACATGCCGTCCAAACCTGAGGGTGCTTTGGACGGCATGGATCAGGAAGGAAGAGTGCATAATGGAACGCATGACGGCAGGATGGATCAACGGCTTGGTCGGCGTGGTGATCTTCAGCGGCTCGCTGCCGGCAACGCGCGTCGCAGTGGCGCAGTTTGATCCCGTGTTCCTGACCGTCGCGCGCGCGGCGATCGCCGGGGCATTGGCGCTCTGCCTGCTGATCATCTTTCGTGAGAAACGGCCGTCAGGGCGCGATATCGTCTCGCTCGTCGTTGTCGCACTCGGCGTCGTGGTGGGCTTTCCGCTGCTGACGGCGCTGGCACTGCAGCATGTCACCTCGGCCCATTCCATCGTCTTCATTGGTCTTCTGCCGCTGGCAACCGCGACCTTCGGCGTCATCCGCGCCGGCGAGCGGCCAAAGCCGGCCTTCTGGCTCTTTTCCATTCTCGGCAGTGCGCTGGTGGCGGGCTTTGCCTTGGCGCAAGGGGTGACCGCATCGCCGGTCGGCGACGTCCTGATGCTGGCGGGTGTCCTTGTCTGCGGTCTCGGTTACGCCGAAGGCGGCAGGCTGTCGCGCACGCTGGGCGGCTGGCAGGTGATTTCCTGGGCGCTAGTGCTGTCGCTGCCGCTGATGGTCACGGCCGCCTTTCTATACCGGCCAGCGAGTTTTGCCGGCATCGAAACCCCGGCGCTCGTCGGCCTTGCGTATGTCTCGCTGTTCTCCATGCTGATCGGCTTCATCTTCTGGTATCGTGGCCTCTCCCAGGGCGGCATCGCCGCCGTCGGCCAGTTGCAGCTGCTCCAGCCCTTCTTCGGCCTTGCGCTCGCCGCCACCCTGCTGCGTGAGACGGTGACGTGGAGCATGCTGGCTGTAACGATCGCCGTAATTCTGTGCGTGGCGGGGGCGAGGAAGTTTGCGCGGTAGGGCTGGGCCGGCCTCCGTTGGTCACAAAGCCGCCGCTCAATCGTCAGTAAATAGCCCTGTTACCGCCGCATCGTGCCCTTTTCAGGCTTCATCGTCGCGACCTCGCCGGCCTTTTCAGCGGCCGAGCGATCGACCGAGGCGGTCTTGCTGCCGTCAAATCACGCACGTGAAAAAGGAACGAATATGATCACTCGTTACACACCTGTTGCAATGATGACCGCTGCGGTCTTCAGCCTGCTGGCGTTCAGCCCGGCTTCGGCTGTCGAGATGGCGCAAGCGCAACAGCAGCCGGCCGCGCAGGGCCAGGCGCCGATGCAGGGGCAGAGCGGCGGCACGGCTGCGCCGGCGGCCGTCAGCGATCAAAAACTCGAAGCCTTTGCCGTCGCCTACCTGCAGGTCGATAAGGTCCGGCAGCAATATTCGGCCAAGATCGACGCAACGAAGGATCAGGCAGCAAAGCAAAAGCTGCAGGAAGAGGCCAAGAAGGAGATGGTCGAAACCGTCCAGTCCTCCAACGACATCTCGGTCGAGGAATATTCCTCGATCCTGACGGCCGCGCAGAGCGACCCGGCCCTGGCCAAGAAGGTCCTGGACAAGATCGGAACACCGCCGCCGGCGCAGTCGCAACAGCAGCAATAGGCAGCGCGGCCATGTAACGTCCCTAAGTCGGACGAAGGGGCGGGCAAGCTGAAAGTCCATGTGGCGAGTGGGCGCGAAATCCCACTTGCCGATCTCCCCCTTGTGGGGGAGATGCCCGGCAGGGAAGAGCGGGTGCCGCACACCGTCCGATAAACAATCTGCCGTTCTGCCGCACTTCAAGCCGCCGACGTCGAGCCTCTGACGCCCAGCGTCGCTATATCCGTCACCCCGCCGGATGACTCGAAATCAAATATCTTCTGCGTCACCAGCGCCGCCGCTCCCCGGGCCCAGGAGTTGTCCTCCCAGTCGGGCAGCAGCGGCGGTGCGGTGCGGAAGGTGCGGGCGGTGAGGGCTTCGCGCAGGGGCGTGAGGAAGGCGTCGCCGAGGGAGACGGCTTCGCCGCCGGCGACGATGACTTCGGGGTCGGTGATGTTGACGAGGTTGGCGAGCGCGGTGCCGATGCCGCGGCCGGAATCTCCGACGAGGGTGAGGGCGGTGGCATCGCCTGAGGCGAGGGCGGTGCGGAGTTCGGGCAGGCCGAGGTCCTCGCTGCCGGTCGTTTCGCGCCAGCGGCGCAGCATCGACAGTTCGGAGTGGTAGGCCATCAGGCAGCCGCGCTTGCCGCATTCGCAGAGGCGGCCGCCTTCCTCGAACAGCGTGTGGCCGAATTTGCCGGCAGCGCCATTGGCGCCGCGATAGAGCTTGCCGTCGATGACGAGGGCGCAGCTGATGCCGACGCCGACGGCGAGCACCGCCATGTTGCGGTGCTGGCGGCCGAGGCCGAAGAGCTGCTGGGCGATGGCGTAGGCGTTGGTATCGTCCTCCAGCCAGACCGGCACGTGGACGCGGGCGGCCACCAGCGAGGCGAGCGGAACGTTGTCCCATTGGAAGCGGTGGCTGCGTACGCAGGCCGTCTGCTCGTGGTTGATGACACCGGGCATGGAGATGCCGATGCCGGCGAGCTTGGCCTTCGGCCGGCCGGCTAGCTTGACCAGCGCGGGCACGGTGCCGGCCAGGAGATCGGCGACATAATGGGGATCGTGGCCCTCCAGGCCGATGCGCATGGCGGCGACGGGATTGGTGGCGAGATCGGTCGCCACGCATTCCACCGAATCCACCATCAGCTTGAAGCCGAGCGCGAGCGAGTGCTCGTAATTGATCTCGACGGGTATCGGCCGGCGGCCGGCGGGGCCGGGCACGGCCTTGCCCTCGGTGACGATGCCTTCCTCCAGAAGGTCGGCGACGACGAAGGTGACGGCGGCCGGGGAGAGGCCGATGACGGTGGCGATATCGGCGCGGCTCCTCGGCCCTTCGCGTCTGAGAAGGTTGAGGATGAGGCGTCGGTTCATGGCTCTCGCCGTGGTCTGGTCGCCTTTCAGCTTCACGATGCATTCCTTAATTTTGTAAATTAATTATTGCGGGCTCGTTCAATCTATGCATAAGTTCGCCCGCCGATCAACTGAAGCCGGGGCGATTGTACGCCAGGCATCGCAGGGCGAACGGCGCGTTGAATGCCTGATCGAGCGCGTTCCAAGGAGGGGTCGCTTGAGCCGGGCGGTGTTGATCGATCAACTGGGAGGAATTCAATGGCATTTTCGAAGCAATTTCCCGAAACCACCCGCAGAAACTTCCTGAAAGGGGCGGGCGCTGTTTCCGCGGCCGCGGTCACCGGTGCGGCGGTCGGCGGCCTTCCGATCCCGGCGATCGCGCAGGCGCAGGAGGTCACGATGATCTCGGCCGAAAACAACGGTGCGGCACTCGACGCGCTGAAAGCGATCGCGGCGGGCTTCACCAAGGAATCCGGCGTCAACGTCGTCATCAACAACATGGATCACGAGGCGCACACGACGGCGATCCGCAACTATCTCGTCGCGGGCGCGCCGGATGTCTGCTCCTGGTTCTCGGGCAACCGCATGCGTGCCTTCGTCAAGCGCGGCCTGTTCGACGATATTTCCGACCTGTTCGAGAAGGAAAAATACAAGGACGTGCTGGGTGCGACGGCCGGCGCCGTCACCGAGGACGGCAAGCAATATGGACTTCCCACGGGCGGCACGCTCTGGGGAATGTTCTATCGCAAGGATGTGTTCGAGCAGCATGGCCTTACAGTGCCGAAGACAGCCGAGGACTTCATGGCCTATGGCGACAAGTGCAAGGCGGCCGGCATCACGCCGATCGCGATCGGCACCAAGGAATTGTGGCCGGCGGCCGGCTGGTTCGACCAGATGAACCTGCGCATCAACGGGCTCGACAAGCACATGGCGCTGATGAACGGCGAGATGAGCTATCTCGATCCGTCGCTGACTGATGTCTTCGATCAGTGGGAGGCGATGATCGGCAAGGGTTTCTTCACGCCGAACCACACCTCCTTCGGCTGGCAGGAGGCCGCCGCACTTCTGGCGCAGAAGAAGGCCGGCATGATGAACCTCGGCGCCTTCCTGCGTTCGGCCTTCACCGAAGCGGATTTGCCGCAGCTCGCCTATGCCACCTTCCCGGTGCTCGACGCCAAGGTCGGCCATTTCGAGGAGTTCTCGGTCAATTCGATCCACATTCCCGCCAAGGCGAAGAACAAGCAGGGCGCGCGCGATTTCCTCGCCTATTTCTACAGGCCGGAGAATTTGGCAGCCTATCTGGAGCCGGGCGGCAACGTGCCGCCGCGCCACGACCTGCCGCCGAGCAAGGATCCGCTCGTCAACGTCGCCGTCGAGACGATGAAGACGGTGCAGGGCACCTCGCAATATTACGACCGCGACAGCGACCCCGACATGGCCCAGGCCGGCCTCGTCGGCTTCCAGGAGTTCATGGCCAAGCCCGACCGGCGCAAGGCGGTCCTGACGCGGCTCGAGGGGACGCGGAAGCGAATTTATAAGATCTGAGGCTGGCGTGTTCTGAGGTTTGCCCCTCACCCTAACCCTCTCCCCGCTTGCGGGGAGAGGGGACGTGCCCTGCGAGATGTTGGCGAGGGACGGAGAGGTTGCGGCGTTTCCCCTTCGCCCCGTTTACGGGGAGAAGGTGGCGGCAGCCGGATGAAGGGCAAGCTTCACCGCTTGCTCTTATCCTAAACAAGGTTCTCGACATGCAGACATTATGGCGCCGCCAGCGTTGGTGGCTTACCCCGACTTTGCTTATCGCGCCTGCGATCGCGCTGTTCTTCACCGTCATCCTGCTCTCGGCGGTCAGGAGTGTGTGGATCAGTTTTCACGAGTGGGACGGGTTCGGGCCGATGGTGTGGATCGGGCTCGGCAATTACGTCGAGCTCTACAGCGATCCGCAATTCTACGTGTCGCTGAAGAACAACCTGATCTGGCTCATGATGTTCATGGCCGCGCCGCCGATCGGGCTCGCCATTGCGCTCTTGGTCAACCAGAAGATTGCAGGCATGCGCTTCCTGAAGTCGCTGTTCTTCATTCCGCTGGTGCTGGCGTCGGTGACCGTCGGCATCGTCTTCACCTGGGTCTATACGCCGGAGTTCGGGCTGCTGGCGCTAATCTTCAGGGCCTTCGGGGCGGTGGCGCCGGCCGTGCTTTCCGACGAGCATTTCGTCACTTTCGCGATCGTCACCGCAGCCCTCTGGCCGCAGATCACCTTCTGCATGGTGCTCTATCTCGCCGGCCTCAACAATCTGAGCGAAGAGCTGATCGGGGCAGGGCGCGTCGATGGGGCGAGGGGCTGGAACATGCTGTGCCACATCGTGCTGCCGCAGCTCACCCAGGTCACCTTCATCGCCATTGCCGTCACCGTCGTCGGTGCGCTGCGCTCCTTCGACATGATCTCGGTGATGACGGCGGGCGGGCCGTTCGGATCCTCCTCGGTGCTTGCCTACCAGATGTACGAGCAGTCGATCTTCTCCTACCGCTTCGGCTACGGCGCGGCGATCGCCTCGGTGCTTTTCGTGATCATGGCCGTCTTCATCGCCTGGTATCTCACCCACATCATCCGCAGCGAAGAGAGGGGAGGCTGATGTATCCTCGTCCCATTCCCGAAAGCGCGATCTGGCAGCGCCGGCTCTATGTCTCGGCCGTCGTCCTTGTGCTCATCCTCTGGCTCTGCCCGCTCTTTGCGATCATCCTCACGTCCTTCCGCTCGACGGCGGACGTGATGGGCGGCAATCTCTGGGGCTGGCCGACCGAGATCGGCCTCATCGACAATTACCGGGCCGTCTTCACCGACACGCCGATGGCGCGCTATTTCCTGAACAGCCTGATCATCACCATCCCTTCCGTGATCGGCGTGCTGGTGCTGTCGACGCTCGCGGGCTTCGTGCTGTCGCGCTATCGCTTTCCCGGCAACATGCTGATCTTCGCGCTCTTCGTCGGCGGCAATTTCCTGCCGCACCAGATCATGATGATCCCGGTGCGCGACCTGATGGTGCGACTCGACCTGATCGATACCACCGTGGCGCTGATCATCTTCCATGTCGCCTTCCAAACGGGGTTCGCGACACTCTTCATGCGCAATTTCATCGCCGCATTGCCGGATGAGCTGTTCCAGGCGGCCCGCGCCGAGGGCGCCTCGCCGTTCCAGACGCTGATCCATGTGGTGATCCCGCTGGTGCGGCCGGCGCTCGCCGCCCTTGCCATCCTGATCTTCACCTTCGTCTGGAACGATTATTTCTGGGCCGTCGTGCTGACCGTCAGCGACAGCGTCAAGCCCGTGACGGCAGGCCTTGCCAATCTGCGTGGCGAATGGGTCTCGGCTTGGAACCTGGTTTCGGCGGGCACGATCATCGTCGCCGTGCCGCCCGTCGTGATGTTCTTCCTGATGCAGCGGCACTTCATCGCTGGCCTCACCATGGGCGCGGTGAAGGGATGAGCCGGCGTCTTCCGTTTCAACAAGAGAGGGCCAGGATATGACCAGTCTCGAACTCCGAGAGATCAACAAGAATTACGGCGCCTATCATGCGCTGCGCGGCATCGATCTTTCGGTCGCGCAAGGCGAGTTCATCGTCATGGTCGGCCCGTCCGGCTGCGGCAAGTCCACGCTGCTCAAATCCATCGCCGGCCTGGAGACGATTTCCTCGGGCCAGATCGTGATTAACGGCCGCGATGTGACGCGGCAGGAGCCGGGCGATCGCGGCATCGCCATGGTCTTCCAGTCCTATGCGCTCTATCCGCATATGACGGTGGCCGAAAATATGGGCTTTGGCCTCCGCATGGCCAAGCGCCCGAAGGCCGAGATCGACGCCGCCGTGGCGCGCGCCGCCAAGATCCTCCGGATCACCGACCAGCTCGACAAGCGGCCGAAGCAACTATCAGGCGGCCAGCGGCAGCGCGTGGCGATCGGCCGGGCGATCACCCGCTCGCCCGAGGTTTTCCTGTTCGACGAACCGCTGTCGAACCTCGATGCGGCGCTCAGAACACAGATGCGCGTCGAACTCAGCAGCCTGCATGCCGAACTCGGCGCCACCATGATCGACGTCACCCACGACCAGGTGGAGGCGATGACCATGGCAAGCCGCATCGTCGTCCTCAATCAGGGCATCATCGAGCAGGTCGGCTCGCCGCTGGAGCTTTACCGCAACCCCGAGAACCTGTTCGTCGCCGGCTTCCTCGGCGCGCCAAGGATGAATTTCCTCGGCGTCACCGTCGATGCCGTCTCCGGCCTGGATGTCACCGTTTCGGCGCCCGGCCTGTCGCCGCTGACGGTGGAACTTTCGCATCCCACGACACTCACCAAGGGTGCGGGCCTGACGCTCGGCGTGCGCCCGGAAGCGATCTCCGTGGTGGCCGAGGGCAGCGAAAGCGGCGCGGTGCATGGCGAGGTCCGCCTCGTCGAGCATCTCGGCCGCGAGACCATTCTCTATGTCGATGCCGGCAATCTCAGCACCATCGCGTCCGAAAGCGGCACCGGCAACATCACCGCGCAGCTCAGCTACGTCGCGCCCTTTGCCGCCGGCCAGAAGGTGGCGCTGAAGCTCGATGCGCGCGAACTCTATCTCTTCTCTCCCGACGGCGGCCGCACGATCAGCGCCCGCAAGACCATTCTCGACAAATAGGAAAGACCAGCCCGTGTCCGACAAAACCCTCTCCGTATGGAACACCGTCAAGACCGACCGCTTTCTCGTCGGCGCTCCGCATTATCCCGAGCATGTCGACGAAAGCTATTGGGAGCGCGATGCCGAGCGCATGGCGAAAGCCGGCTTTAACGTGGTGCGCATCGCCGAATTCGCCTGGCATATCCTCGAGCCGAAGCTCGGCGCCTATGACTTCGATCTCTTCGACCGCGCCATCGCGATCCTCGGCCGCCACGGCATCGATACGATCATGTGCACGCCGACGGCGACGCCGCCGCGCTGGCTGACGGCGGCGCACCCCGAAATTTTAAGGGTTGATGGCAAAGGCCGGCCGATGAGCCACGGCTCGCGCCAGCATTGCGACACGGCAAGCCCCGTCTTCCGCGAGCACAGCAAGCGCATCACCAGGGCGATGGCCGAGCACTATCGCGAGAACTCCTTCGTTGTCGGCTGGCAGACTGACAATGAGCTGAACACCAGCATGCCGGAGAGCTTTTCCCAAGCGACGCTCAGCGAATTCCAGCTGTTCCTCGCCGATAAATACGGCGAGATCGCCAGGCTCAACCAAGCCTGGGGCGGCGATTTCTGGGCAACGGCCTATGACAGCTTCGACCAGGTGGTGCTGCCGATCGAGTTCGGCCCGACCTTCCCGAGCCCCGGCCACCTGCAGGATTACCACCGCTTCCTCGCCTTCTCCACGGCGCGCTTCCAGCACGACCAGGTGGAGATATTGCGCGCGGTGAAGCCTTCCTGGTTCGTCTTCCACAATCTCGGCGGCTTACGGGATATCGATTTCCGCGGCCAGTTCAGCAAGGATCTCGATTTCGTCGGCTATGACATCTACCCAATGCTCTATGACGAGTTCCAGCGGCTCGGCAACCATGCCAAGGTGCAGGCGCTACACCTCGATATCTGCCGCGGCTTTTCCGGCAATTACATCGTACCCGAGCAGCAATCGGGCTTCGGCAGCCAGCCGGGCTTCTGCACCCTGACGCCGGAGCCGGGCGAGTTGCGTCGCATGGCGCTTTCCTCCGTTGCTCATGGTGCTGACGGCCTCATGTTCTTCCGCTGGCGGCCCGCCCATTTCGGCGCCGAGATCTATTGGATGGGCATCATCGACCATGACGATATTGGCCGCCACCGCTATGAGGAGGCTAAGCGGTTCGCGGCCGAGATGGTCGCGCTGCAGCCGAAGATCCTCGGCACCTATGTGCGCATGGATGTCGGCATCGCCGGCTCCGATTTCGACAATCAGGAAGCCCACAAGACCTATCCGATCGGCTTGCCGAGCCCGCAGGACGATGCGATCCTGCTGCACCAGCATTGCTACGATCGCGGCATCGCCTGCGGCTTCATCCACCCCGAGGACGATCTTTCGAAGCTGAAGCTCTTCTATGTCCCGCACTGGGTGATGTGGAAGGACGAATGGACGGCGAGGCTCGAAGCCTTCGCCGCAGCCGGCGGCACCGTCATCATCGGCGCGCGCACCGGCACCCGCACTGAGGACAACCACGTCATCCGCGAAACCGCACCCGGCACTGCGCTTTCGAAGCTCACCGGCGTGCGCGTCGAAGATTTCGGCCGTCTCGCCGCCCCCGGCGCCAACGGCCTCTTCGACGTGATGGAGCGCTCCGGCGGCCTGGTCATCCCGCCGAACAGGCCGGCCGAAAGCCACCGCCGCGTCCGCCGCTTCAAGATCGGCAACCGCGAACTGGCCGCCGGCCATTTCTACGAAAACCTCACCATCGCGCCCGACGTCGAAGTGATCGCCGCCTGGTCCAACCGCTACGCCGAGGGCCAGCCGATGGCGACCTCCCGCAAGGTGGGCAAGGGGCAGGTGGTCTATCTCGGGACGTATCTGACGCCTAAGCTGACCGAGGCGCTGACGGAGCGGCTGTTTGCGCCGGCGGGCATCGAACCGCTGGTTGGCGGGCTGCCCGAGGGCGTGGAGGTCACGATGCGGATGAACGACGAGCGGCGGCTGCTGTTCGTGCAGAATTATATGGATCAGGCTGTGACGGTGGGTGGGGTGCCTGCCGGGCGGGATCTGCTGGATGGGGAGAAGAAGGTGGCGGGGAGGCTGGAGCTTGGGGGGTATGGGTGTGCGATTGTGGAGTTGGAGGGGTGAGGGGAAGGCGCCAACCATGAAGAAAGGTGTTGCGCGCGTTCTTGGCGCGCGGCTGTGGAGAGTTGTAGCTCCGGTGGTGGTTCAAATCTAAGTGGCATTGGGATCGGATGCAATTCGCCGATATCAACCGGCAGCAACTGATGGCTCCGAGCTATCTCATTATTGAGAGACAAGGCTGCTTTGCGCCTCCATTCCGGCCGTCCGACGAGCCGTTGGTCAAGCCCGAAAGCCGCCATTTAATGGGTTGCGGGTCTCATGCTAACTAGGCTCCGGTTGATAGAGGGACACAATAGCCCTAGTTGCCCCAGCCAAAGCCCTAGTTGCCCCAGCCAACTTGGAACCGATCAAATCGAACCTCGCTCAACGGCCGGTTGGAGGGGCTTAGCGTTACCGAACGAAGAACGAGATGAAGCTCGGGGGAATAGTAGTGTTCGAAAATAATCGGAGGCAATTCCGTCAGTTCGAGACGGCTGTTGATGGCCCAAACCTTGTAGGAACAGGATGCAATCGTTTCCTCTCCCAAGCCGTCGAACCGAATAAAAGTTGTGCCGGAAACGGATTTTTTGCCATTGATGAAAAGCGTGGTGGCGGATTGCCAGTTCTTCTTCTGTGGTAGATCGTCTAGCGCAATCGCATTCGCGTATTTCAGCTCATGCGTCCCGCTGGCACTCACTCTCTTTTCGACGAGCAAGGGGTGCACATATACAGCCGACACCGGCTGCAGTGAACCGTCGCGCTCCATCAGCCGTTGTTCGGTGAGACCCGGGCCGTCCGGCTTGTAGAATACGGAATAGAAAGGCACTTCTCTGGTCAGCAGCACGCCCTGTTTGGTTTCTTTAGCGGTTAAGCAATCGCCAAAGGCTGGTACAGCCAATGTTATTCCAACCAGTAGCGACAAACTTCTTAGCAAGATCGACATCCCAGTGATTCCCCTCATCCAGGGGCTGCGCGGGCAGGATAACGCAATGGTTTATGACCTGGAACAATTCTCAAGCGCTACAGTCTGCAACCGAAGTGAGGCTAAATAACTCGCGTCAAACCTAAAACCAAGAAGATCAACAAAGCAGAGGTCGCCAACACGAAAGAGGCAAGGCGAACGAGAACTTCTCTCGGCTTCATCAATACGCAATCATCATCAGCTCCTCGATCGGCCCAGTAGAATTTGGGCCCGAAATCTTCGCTGAAAGTCGAAGCCGTTTGATCGACCTGACGTACCAATCCCAGCTGTGAGCGCAAAGCCGCCCACCAAGCACAAGATGAAGCGCTACAAATCGAAACGGCCAGGGAACTTTGCCGCAGAATGGTCAAGGGGATCGCTTCGGGCGCGGTGACTTACGAAGTCTTTCGGACTTGGCTTGATACGCCAGGGAAGGTCAGCCTTCCCGACTACCAATGATAGCGAGTGAAGTGGAAGGGTGATCCCGAGCGGGTTCGCGGCTCAGGATCATGGCGGCTAGATAGCCAGTTCGGCGGCGGCTTCGGCCGACAGGGATTTCGGAGGGGCTGCCCTGGGTCGTTGGCGCCACACTGAATAAATCTTCGCCAGTCGTTGAAACCAATCCCCGAGTCACGCGTTTGTGGCTGTTGACCCGTTGTGGAGTCATGCAGGGCGGACTCTCAATATCCCGCTGCTGTTCCTGTCTGCGATAGCTGAAGGCTGGCGGAGGCATTGAGTTAGGACGTTTGATGTCGAATGTAGAAGAATTCCCTGCCACCGCCTCACGAAAGCTGAGTGAATTCGAGGTCCTTCTCAGTCTGGCGCCGAGCGTGCTTGATGCCATACCTGGCGCCGTCTACGTCTGCGACCATGAAGGCTGGCTGGTGCGCTACAACTCGGAGGCTGCCGAGCTTTGGGGGCGCGCGCCGGCGCTCGATGGGAAGCACGACCGTTTCTGCGGATCTTACCGCCTTTTTCTGCCCGACGGCGCGCCCTTGCCGCATGGCGATTGCCCGATGGCGGCGGCTGTTTCCCTGGGCACGTCCGCGCACAATGCCGAAGTCATCATCGAGCGACCGGATGGTTTTCGTTTTCCCGCACTGGTGAACATTCGCGCGCTCAGAGATCACCAGGGAAATATCCAGGGTGCGATCAATTGCTTCCAGGACATCTCGGCGCATAAAGCGGCCGAGGAAGAGGTGCGCCGCAAGATCGTGGAGCTCGAGGACTTCTTCGAAAACAGCGCGGTTGGCCTTCATATTGTCAGCGGTGACGGCATCATCCGCCGCGCCAATAAGGCTGAGCTTGCTCTGCTCGGCTACAGCGCCGACGAATATGTCGGCCGCCACATAGCCGAGTTTCACGCCGATGCGCCTGTCATCGGAGATATCCTTCAGAGATTGTCATGCGGCGAGAAGCTGGACCGCTATCCCGCGCGGCTGCGGGCAAAGGACGGGTCGGTCAAGCATGTGCTGATTACTTCGAACAGCCGCCTCCAGGACGGCAAATTCGTCAGTACCCGCTGCTTCACGACCGATGTGACCGAGCTTTACGAGGCCGAAAGTGCTCGGCGCGAAAGCGAGGAGCGGCTGGCGGCAACATATAATGCGGCGACGATCGGGATCGCGGAAGCCGATGCCTCCGGCCGGCTTCTGCGGGTGAACGACGCCCTCTGCAAGATGTTGAAGCGGTCGCGCGAGGAACTGCTCAGCATGAGCTTCTTCGATTATACCCACGAAAGCGATAGGGACGAGGATGGCGCGCTTTACGAGCGCCAGGTGCGTGGCGAATTGGACAGCTATTCCTTCCGAAAACGCTCGACGACGCCGGATGGGCAGACGATTTACCTTGACGTTCATAGCTCGTCTGTGCGCGATCAAACCGGTCATTTCCGTTATGGCGTGCGGGTAATCCAGGACGTCACCGCGGCAAAGCAGATGGAAGACCAAATCCGCGCCAGCGAACAACGCATGCGCGACCTTCTGGAAGCTTTGCCAGCGGCCGTTTATACAACCGACGCCGAAGGCCGCATCACCTTCTACAACAAGGCGGCAGTCGAAATGTCAGGCCGCTTGCCTCAACCCGGCGATATGTGGTGCGTCACCTGGCGTCTGTACAACACGGATGGAACGCCTCTACCGCATGACCAGTGCCCGATGGCCATCGCGCTGAAAGAAGACCGCCCGGTCGGCGGGGCCGAAGCGATCGCCGAACGCCCCGACGGTAGCCGGGTGCCGTTCACACCCTATCCGACGCCGCTCCACGATGCCGACGGCAAGCTGGTCGGCGCGATCAACATGCTCGTCGACATTACCGAGCGCAAGCAGGCCGAGAGCCGGCAGAAGCTGCTGATCGACGAACTCAATCACCGGGTCAAAAATACGCTTGTGACAGTGCAGTCGCTGGCGGGGCAGACGGCGCGGCATGCGGATAATCTGGACGATTTCCTGCATCGGTTCGAAACGCGCGTTCTTGCTCTGTCGCGGGCCCATGATTTGCTGACGAAGCGGCACTGGAAGGACACGCCGTTGGATGGCCTTGCCGGCGAGGTGTTGATGCCGCTTGTGGAAGGGGCGGCAAGCCGCGTGACGATCGCCGGCCCTTCGGCCGATCTCGATCCTCGGACGGCGCTCAGCCTGACGGTGGTTCTCAACGAACTCGCGACGAACGCCATCAAACACGGAGCCCTGTCATCCAATACAGGCACGCTTTCGCTGAACTGGCACCTGGCTGATGAAACCGGGTCCGGACGGGAGTTGCTTCTCGATTGGCAGGAGCAGGGAGGCCCGATGGTAGAGGCACCGACACGACGCGGCGTCGGCAGCCGCCTGATGGAGCGCTGCATCGAACGGGATCTCGGCGGCGCAATCGACCTCGCCTATGAACCCGCCGGCGTCAGTTGCAGGATCTCGATACCGTTGCGCGGATCGACAGATGGGTGAATTTTCCGACCTCAAGGTGCTTGTTGTCGAGGATGAGGGCGTCGTGGCACTGCTGATCGAAGACATGCTCGAAGACCTCGGCTGCAGAATTGCGGCATCGGTCGCGCGGCTGCCCGAAGCATGCGCCGCCGCCGCCGGCAGCGAGTTCGATCTGGCCGTCCTCGATGTCAACCTGGCCGGCCAGCCGAGCTTCCCGGTCGCCGAGATCCTGCGCAAGCGGGGGATCCCCTTCATGTTCAGCACAGGTTACGGAAGCGCCAGTCTGCCTCAGGAATATGCCGGCTGCCCTGTCATATCCAAGCCGTTCTCTGCAGAAGATCTGAAACAGGAGATGACGGTTGCGATCCGGGCGAGGATACTGCCGTAGGCGGACAATGCGGTGGCAATCCAGACCAGCGCGTTCCTGATCGGCCGGCTGCACCCAATGCGTTTTAAATTCCTCTAGCCGGTTCCCTGGTTCGAAAAGTATCGGCCCAATGGCGAACAGTTGGGCCGGCGTGCGACGGCTACTCGAGTAGAATTCACTTGTCGAACAAAGCCAGGAAGTTCAAGCGGCATTCCGGTCGGCAATTGATGACGACACAAATCCGTTCACCATACCAACACACCCACCGTAAACCCTAATCCCACAACCCATTGAACAACCCGCCCCAGCGACCCAATTTTGCCCCCCATTCCCGCTGACCACCCCACGTACTTCAACCTTCCTTAAACACCCGCCGCATAGCGTAACCCCTCGAATTGAGGGGGCCCATTCAATGTTCACCGTTCTGACATGCATCACCGAGCAGCATAATCTTTCGCTCGTCGGTCTTGCGGGGTTGATCTGCTTTCTCGCCAGCCATTGCGCGATGGTTCTGCTTGATCGGGCGATGTCGTCGGGTGGCTCTGCGCGGTGGATATGGATGCTGACGGCGGGGGCGGCGGGTGGTTTCGGGATCTGGGCCACCCATTTTGTCGCGATGCTTGCTTATGACCCCGGTATCGTCGTCGGATATCATCCCGGCCTGACGTTGGTTTCGCTGCTGGTCGCCATCGTGGCGACGACGGGCGCCGTTGCGGCGAAGATCGCCTATGGCAGGTGGGCGGCGAATATCGGCGCGGGCGTGCTCTTCGGCGCCGGCATCGGCTCGATGCATTTCACCGGCATGCTGGCTATAGAATCTCCGGGAGAGATTGCCTGGGACCGGCGCTTCGTGGCGGCGTCGATCGTTCTCGGCATCGCCTTTTCGATTGCCGCTTTTCGATTTGCGAGCAGGGGCAGGCGTTCGCTTCTGGCCAGGTTCGCATCAGCGCTTCTGTTGACGCTCGGCGTTGTCGCCCTGCATTTCACCGCGATGGCCGGTGTCACCGTAACGCCAGGCTTTGCCGCGCTCGATCCGGCGACGCTGCTTTCGCCTGATGTCATGGTGGTGACGATCGCCGCCGTCACCTTTTCGTTGCTGGCCGCGGGTTTTGCGGCCGCCATATTCGCCGTGCGTTCGGAGGCCAAGGCCGCAAGGGCGGAGCGCAACTTCAAGCTCCTCGTCCAGGGCGTGACCGACTACGCCATCTGCACGCTCGACCCTAACGGCAAGGTCAGCAACTGGAATGCCGGCGCCGAGCGCGCCAAAGGCTATAGCGCCGATGATATCGTCGGCAAGGATTTTTCACTGTTCTATTCCGAGGAAGACCGCCGGAACGGCCTGCCGCAGCGGGCGCTAAAGACCGCCCGCAGGGAAGGCAGATTCGAAACCCAGGGCTGGCGCTATCGCAAGGACGGATCCTCCTTCTGGGCCCATGTCGTCATCGATGCAATTCACGACGAGAGCGGCGCGCTGATCGGCTTTGCGAAGATCACCAAGGACAACAGCAAGCAGAAGGCGGATGCCGACAGGATCAAGGAGGTAACCCACAATCTCGACGTCGCGCTGCAGAATATGGGGCAGGGCATCTGCCTGTTCGACGGGGATGAGCGCCTAGTGCTTTGCAACAAGCGCTATCTCGAAATCTTCCGCTTCCCCGAGGGATCGGTGCGCCCCGGAATGGGCTACCGGCAGATGGTCGAAATTGGCTATGCTGCCAACACCGAGGACGCGGCGGAAGCGGCCGCGCGGGCCGAGGCGCACTATACCAGGAACATGGCGCTGATCAGGGGCGGGGCCGGCAGCGCGGTTCACAAATATCCGAGCGGCAAATCGCTCCAGCAGAATGTCAACATGCTGCCCAATGGCGGCTGGGTCATCACCTTCGAAGACATCACCGATCGGCTGAAATCCGAGGAGCAGGTCGCCTTCCTAGCCAAGCATGATGCGCTGACGGGCCTTCCGAACCGGCTGCATTTCGGCGAGCGGGTCTCTGAGGAACTGATGGTCGCGGAGCGGGTGAGGGGCAAGGTGGCGGTCGTCGGCATCGACCTCGACAAGTTCAAGGAGGTCAATGACCAACACGGGCACGGCACCGGCGACATGGTGCTCGTCGAGCTGACGCGCCGTCTCGCCGAGGTGCAGCAGGAGGGCGAGTTCGTCGCCCGCTTCGGCGGCGACGAGTTCGCCGCGATCAAGCGCTTCGACGAATTGAGCGCGCTCCATGATTTCATCACCCGTCTGGAAGGCGCGCTCGGTGGATCCGTCTCCGTCGACGGCTTCGAGATCAAGACCGGTGCCAGCCTCGGTGTTGCGATCTACCCTGGTGACGCCGAGAGCGTCGACGGGCTTCTCGCCAATGCCGACCTTGCCATGTACCGCGCCAAGCAATCCCTGCTGGAGAAGGTCTGCTTCTACGAGGCCGCGATGGACGAGACCGCGCGCCACCGCCGCGCGCTTGCCAACGACCTCTGGGCCTCGATCCACCGCAATGAGCTGCATCTGCACTATCAGGTGCAGAAATCGGTGCGCACCGGCGAGATCACCGGCTACGAGGTGCTGCTGCGCTGGCGACATCACGCACGCGGCAACATCCCGCCAATGGATTTCATCGGCCTTGCTGAGGAATGCGGCGCGATCCTGCCGATCGGCGAATGGGTGCTGCGCGAAGCTTGCCGGGAGGCAGCAAGGTGGAACAACAACCACAAGATCGCCGTCAACCTCTCGCCGGTCCAGCTTGGCCATGCCGACATGGCGACAGTGATCGCGGGCATCCTTTCCGAAACCGGGCTGAACCCCCACCGCCTCGAAATCGAGATCACCGAAAGCTCGATCATCGTCGACAAGGAGAAGGCGCTGCGGACGATGCGCGCGATCAAGGCGCTCGGCGTGTCGATTGCCATCGACGATTTCGGCACCGGCTATTCCTCGCTCGAAACGCTGCGCTCCTTCCCCTTCGACAAAATCAAGCTCGACAAGAGCTTCATGGCCGAGGTCGAGACCAGCCCGCAGTCCAAGGCGATCGTCCGCGCCATCCTGGCGCTCGGCCGGAGCCTGGAGGTGCCGGTGCTGGCTGAAGGCGTGGAGACGCAGGCGCAGCTCGATACACTCTGCGAGGAGCAATGCGACGAGGCGCAGGGCTATCTGCTCGGAAAGCCGCAGGCGATGGGCGAGGCGGTGCTTGGGAAGGCGGCTTGAAGCGGCTTGGGGGAGCGGCGGGATCGCGCCCATCTGTATCCGGTGTGCGGGGGAGTTTTAGGGATTAGACGCGAGACGATGAGGCGCGTGAAGACGAGGCGAACGACGAGGAGCCGGTCATGCGAGCCACGCTGTCAAGGCGGCACGGCGGTCCCCAAAGCGGTGGCGGCGGGTTAGGCGGGAATACAAATCCCATACTCCGTCATGATCGGCCTTGAGCCGAGCATCCATGCCACTGGTGTCGATGGGGCGGTGTGGATGGTCGGCTCAAGGCCGAGCATGACGGAGGGTGAGGCGGACCGACGAGAGCCATTGCAGCCGATGTGCCACATCAGGCATTGCCATCCGGCAATTCAACCAAACAATGTCGGCGCCGGCTGATCTGACCTTGCGCGGCAGCGAGGCCCATGCCCGGGAAAGCGGATTAGAATATGCGGAACATGGCGGTCCAGCCTTAGGGCCTGCCAGTGAGTTGGCAAAAAAATAGAGCATTTCCGAACTCAAACAAAATCGGAAATGCTCTTATAGTTCGTGCGAAGCTATTCCGGTGGCTTCGCACCGCTCGCAACTCACTCGTGGCTATTCATCTGACGTCGTCGACGCGGCGTTCTCGAGCGAGGTGCGGATCTGATCAATCTTGCCGTCGGCGTCGCCAACTCCGAGAATGGTCTTGGCTTCGTCCAGAACCGCCGGGCTGACCTCGCCGGTTTTGGTGGCTGAAGCCAAGGCATCCTCCAGCGCCGCATCGCCCAGTACGGGGTCGTCGGCTGCGGGCTCGATTCCGTTGTCGAGCTCATACTGGGCGTAGGCCACGGCGTAGGCCGAAATGGCAGCCATGCGCGGGTCCGATGTGTTCATCAGTGCCCGGTAATTCCGTTTCAAGGAATTCAGGCCCTTAAGCTGCGCCGACAGGTTCTTCTCTTTCGTGCTTTTGGCTGCGGTGTCTGTCTTGCCGGACTTGTTCTTGCCGGCTGCCTCTGACGATTTGCCTCTCACGGATTGCGATTTGGAACTGCCGTGATCTGAACCGCTGTTCTGGCCGCCACCATTTCCGTTGCCGCCGCCATGACCGCCGCCGTTGCCGCCCCCGCCACCATTGCCGCCGCCGTTTCCGCCGTCCTTTGCAAGTGCGGCCATGTCCAGCCCGACAATCGTTGCGGGGCTCGCTGCAAGCGCCAGCGAAAGCACGGCCAGGGACGCTAAGGTTGCTATCCGCATCGTTTTCCTCCGAATGAGACCATCAGATGCCGTGCACTGCACGACGTGAACTGACTCGAAAGATAGGTTGCTATCGCGCGTTGCACATCGGACTGAGGTCCGGTTCAGGGTAGCGGCTATGGTCTTAGATGAAGCACAGCGGCGCGCCGCGCCGCGCGGGCAGCCACGGCCGAAACGCGCGAAGGCGCGAAAACCTGGACCTGAGGTCTTAAGTCGAGTTGATCTCAATCCAAAACAGGTTCCGCGGTAGGATTAGTAAGTACAGGTAAATTGAAGATTTTCCGAACTATGTCATCCTTGTACCTGTCGCTCCCTCCGGTGTGGCATCGCTGATTAGGGCGGCATCAGCTAATACGAAATGCCCCGTCCTGGCGGGGCATTTCGCTGTTCGGATTCCGCTACTGCAGGAATGGGCACGGATTTGGGGGAATTTGCTGATAAGACTACCCGGAGGTTTCTAGGCGGCGATCGCCGCTCAGAAGGTCCAGCCAGGCCCGCGACACTTTCTCCGCGCCTGAGCCCCCAATATGGCAATCGTCGTAGCGGTCGTCTCCATTGAGCAACGCGTCGGTGTTTACGCCCTCTCGAATACCGCGGCCGCTTTTTGATAGGGCCAGTTGCGCCCGTACGATGGCATTGTCTGGAATATGCTCCTTGAAGCCGCCGTTGCTCGGTTCGAGGCATTTCGATGCGATCGAAATGTAAACCGGTGCTTCGACGCCGTGCTGGCGCAATGTGTCGACCATCGACACGAAACGTGCCTGATAGTCCTCCGCAGTGGTGCCCAAAACGAGGTCGGCCTCTCCTTGCATCCAGAGCACGCTCGTTACCCGATAGCCGGAATCCTGAAGCTGTTTCATTGTATCGACCAGCGCCGGATTGAGGTCACCGCCTGCCGCCCATCGTGCGACCTCTGATCCGCCATATGCGAGAGGTGCGAGGATGACGTTGTCGTTTTGTCCCGATGCGATTAATTTGTTGGCGAGAAGCGTCCAGTACTCTCCCTTGGTGTTGGTCGATCCAAGAAGTGGCGACGCCGCGATGAAGCACCGTTTGTCAAAGGCGTTTACAACACGCGCGCCATAATCTGACCGGTGCCGTTGTCCACCGTAGTTGGCAGCGTTCGATTGGCCAAGAAGCAGTAAGACAGCAGTTCGATCGGTTTGAGCTGGGCAGGTCACAAGCGTTTTTGATTCATCCCCGATGAGTCGCTCCTTGTCGTTGAAAGTATAACGGCTTGGAGCCGCCGGCTTCTCGCCGCCAACCATTTTCGTCAGCGCGGAAAGTTGCGGCCAAGGAAAAATCTCATGTCTCGCGCTCATGCCGCCGACAAAGTAGATGGCGATCAAGGCGGCCAGGCCTATTGCTATTGTTTTGCGCATGTCGTTCCCTTTGCAACATCCCGATGGGTCTATGGACCCGTCAAAGCTGCTCGAGCCGTGAAGGTTCCTTTAAACCAGCCACATCTGCTTGCTCGGGCATGCTCTTAAAAAAGAGTTCGTCGCGAAGATCGAAGCCCAATCGACGACATCTCGCATTGAGTCGCCGGAAACCTGCTCTAAACTATAGTCCGAACCAGTGATTGCAATCATCCGGTTGGGTGAGAGATCGTGCCTGCTATGCAGCATGCAGTACCATGGAGATAGCCCGTTGCTCGTTCATGGAACCGCGGCCGCGGATTAGGGCGGCGAGAGAACTGGGAGCGGCGCACCCGTTACCATCCAAGATGCGGCATGCCTTGTGAGGTTGCCGAGTTTGGCGAGACGCCAACCCCAATCTCCGTCATCCCAGGGCTTGAACCCGAGGACCCGTGCCGCTGGCGTGGGCCGTGTGGAGCTCGGTTCAACAGGCCGAGCATAACGGAGGTGGGGGACATCGTCACCTCACACTCCGGCATTCCCAGAGCACGACGCGAGGATAAGATGAGCGTGGTGGTAGCCGCATGATGTAGCTCAGCGAGGCGGTGCGCTTCGTAAGTCGGCTGAGTTTGGCGAGACGCCAGCCACACTCTCCGTCATCCCAGGGCTTGACCCGAGGACCCATGCCGCAGGCGTTGGCGGCCGCCGTGTGAATGCTCGGCGCAAGGCCGAGCATGACGGAGGTGGGAGTGAATCGTCGTCAGCTCACACTCCAGGCATTCCCAGGGTCACGACGGGAGGACAAGATGAGCGTGATGGTAGCCGCATGATGTAGCTCAGCGAGGCGGTGCGCTTCGTAAGTCGGCTGAGTCTGGCGAGACGCCAACCCCAATCTCCGTCGTCCTCGGGCTTGACCCGAGGACCCATGCCGCTGGCGCTGGTGGGTGCCGCGTGGATGCTCGGCTCAAGGCCGAGCATGACGGAGGGTGGGGCGGGCATAGCGGAGAGTCAGGGGGCGCTGCGCTGGGGCATTGCCGCAGGCCGTTCGCTGCGCCAACATCTTCATCCTCGTTCTGTGCCTATCACGGAATCCAGCCACGGAGCGCCTGCGCCGTGATGAACCACGTTCCTGTGACAGGCACAGGATTGAGGACGGAGAGGTTCCTCGCCCATCTCACGCCAGGCGCAAATCGAGAAGCGGGTGCAACTTCTTCAGATTCGGAAGGGATTTCGTTTGCCAGGGATGTTGGTTGGTGCCCTTCACAACGAGGAGGAGGTCGCCCATTTTTCTGGCATCGATCGTCAGTTTCGCCAGGAGATTGATCCCCGAGGAATTGAGGAATTCGAGACCGGTCAGGTCGAAGGTCACCTGTTTGTGCCCCTCGTGAAGGAGGGTTGTTATCAATGAATAAATCGGTGCATAGGCATCGGGTCCCGCCAGGCGGAACACGCCGTCGAAAAAGACTTCATTTTTTTCCGCCCATACGCGGAAGTTTTCGTCGCTGATTTCCATTCTTGGCTCACAAATTGGAGGAGGGTGGCATCGCCACAGCTGCCGTCGTCGTCAGTATGATGTGCTGGTCGTTATTCTCTTCAAATGTCCATGCCATTCTTGCATCGTAATCGCTCAGAAGGGTGAGCAAACCCAAGCCGGAACCGCCTGCTGACGAAATGGCGTTAGTTTCGATTTGCTCAAGAAGCAGAACGCCGGGTTCCCTCGATTGCAGGCGTTGCAGGAGCTGCTGAAAGCGAGACGCTGTCGCGCTGTCGATGGCGTTCCGCACCCTGATCAAAAAGCTTCCCTCGACCATGCCAGCTTCGATCAGGATCTCGCCGGGCTGTCGAAATTTCACGGCATTTTCGATCAGCTCATTGCTGAGATATCCGATGTCATGATGCGCCTGCAGGTAATCCTTCTTCGAACGGGAATAGGGCATGGCCATGATCTCCGCGATGAAGTCCGACGTCATTCCCGAATGCCTCCATCCAAGCTGAAGTGGCCCATCGCTCAACGTGAGGCGAGGGCCTGAATCCAGTCTGATGTCCACCAGAGATTCGAGACCGTAGATTTTGGCCGTCATGTCTCACCTATGCCGCACTGCGAGAAGCGTGATGTCGTCATAAATCTTCTGTGATCCGATGAAGAGCATTAATGTCGCGACGATTTCCGAAACGACTTTCTCAGCGCTCTGATCCTTCAAGCGGAGCGCTTCCCTGCAGAGGCGTTCGATGCCGAACAGTTCTCCCGCATCGTTTTCGGCTTCCGTTACGCCATCGGTATGCAGGAGGATGAGGTCGCCTTTTTCAAACGCTATTTCACGGGTTTTGATAAACGCAGAAATATCGGCTTCCAACCCGATCGGTATGCCGAGATCCATGGTGTCGATGCGTTGGATTTCCCCATTCGCCCGCACGATGACAACCTCCTCGTGCTGTCCCGACAGGATCATCTCTTTGCCGTCATAGTCGAGAAAAGCCAGGGTGAGATGCTTGTCGATTCTCGTCCTGACTATGTTCTTGAACAGGGCGCTGTTCAGATTCGATAGGAATTCGACGGCGTCGGTGTTTCCTGCTTCCTGCAGGGCGCGGGCGACAGACTGGACCATCAACATCAACACGCCGCTTTCGAGGCCGTGGCCGGTGACGTCGCCGATGCCGATCTTCAACCGCCGTCCGTGCTTCAAGACGTCGTAATAATCGCCGCCAACTTCTTCCGCAGGTCTCATATAGGCTGCAATCTCGATGTCCTCGAATTCCTCCAGCTCCTGCTGCAACGGAAGAACCATGAGCTGGATTCTCTCGGCGACGGCCAGTTCCGTTCCAAGACGGCGATTTTCCCGCTCGAGCTGTGCGTTCAGCATCGAAATCTCTTCCTTCGCATCTTCGATCTGGGCCGTTCGTTCTTCGACAAGTTGCTCGAGATTTTCGGTGTGATAGCTGATCTGTTCGGCCATCCGATTGAACGCTTCACCAGCCGCACCGACCTCATCCTTGCTTGTTATCGCCACTCTGACGGAATAGTCCTGCGCCTGAATCCGCTTGGCGGCACCTGCCAGTGCACTGATGCCGCTGGTTATTCGTTTCGAGGCGGCAAATACCGCGATGGTCACGATCAGCAATGACATCAAAATCGCTAGGATTTGGTAGAGCACGATCCGGTTCGTCGCCTCGGAAATCTTGGCCTGGGCCGCATAGAGCGAGGCCTCGATTTCTCGCTCGGGCACAACCACCCCCAGCAACATCGCCTCTTGCCGAACCGGGCCACTGACCCAGAGACTGGTCGCCGGCAGTTTCTTGACGATGGCGATATAGGGGACCTCGTTGCCGTCCTGCTGCAACAGCAGGTGCTGAATGCCCTGTTCTCGGTCAAGAGCCAGTTTGGCGATGGCAGGCTGGGAGCTTCCCTTCAGCGAGCGCTGCAGGCCGGTCAAGGCGCCGGCTCCGCCCGCATCGCTCGCAGAACGCAGACCGAGGGTTTTTTCTCCTGTGCCGTTGATCGCCACGACGTTTCCGTCGGACATTGCGAGAAATCCAAAGCCGGACTGGGCCACTTTCACATTCTCAACAATCTGCGCGAGCTGGTCGAGTGTGATGTCGGCGCCGGCCGTCCCGGCAACGTCCTTCCTGTCGGCTGTCCACAATGGATGGAAGAAACTGACGATCAGCTTGCCGGTAATAGCATCGGTATAGGGCGCTGTCTGGGTGATATCGTCCGCGACCGGTCGCGTTTTCGGATCCCTGGCCCAGCCCTGCCAGGACTCATAAAGCCCGGGAAAGAAGAAATCCCAAAAATCGGCCTCGTTGTGCCCCGGATAAAGGCGGTCGAAGGTCTGAGCCTGGTCGGTGTAAGGCGCCGTCCTGAAGATCGGCCGTTCCCTCGGCCCGATGTAATACATCTGCAGCTTTGAAGCGCCGTGGTCCAGCAGGCTCGGCGCAACGAGGTCGAGAACCGCGCTCGTCTCTAGATCGCGCTGGATGTCGGGTTTCGGCTGATGGTCCTGTCCGAGCAGGTAACCCCACACGCTGACGACCGAAGCGGAGCCGGGCGCGTTCTGAGACCATTTTCCCTTCTCATCGTAAGACAGGATGACACTGGCGGGGGATGTGCGGGCGATCGCCGCGCCCACATCGGAATTGCGGGCAGGATTGTCGATCTGCGCCTGGAGCACGCCTGCCAAGGTGTCGACGTCGTTATGAACCTGCTTGAGGAGAAGACTGACCTGAGCTGCGGTCGAATCGGCGTAGGTGCGTATATATTCCTGGCTTGCAGCTTCAAGCCCCTGGCCGACTTCGAGGGTTGCATCACGCGAGAGCCTCTGAACATTCCACAGCGCCAGGCCGCCGCTGACCAGCAAGTCGAAGAGGACGGCGCCACCGACGACCAGGATGAATTTCGCCCGAAACGAGCGCAGTCCTACCGGTTTTTTCGATAATCCTCCATCCATCACAGCGGCTTTCGACCAGAGGCTGCCCAGATCGGCCAGCCGGCATAACCTTTGGGGTGAAGAGCGGCAAAAACGTGATCTCTGAATCCTTGCCGGAACCTGCGAATGAAATCCGGAGAGTCGCCGCGGCGCACGGCCATCTCGCCCGCATAGACATTTTCCCAGGCTTCGATGATGTCTGCGAAGTCCTGGGGATCGCCGTCAAGATTCGTCACCATGAAGCAGTCGAGCTTGATGTCATCGAATCCGGCGTTGAGCAGCAGATGGCGGCTTTTCGGCCCCATCTCGACATCCATGTCGAAGTGCCTGAACAGTTTCGCGACTTCCTCGTAAGTCCATCTTATCGATTCAGCATGCGGCTCCCCCAGGCAATGCGAATTCTTTTCGTTGGTGATGTAGACACGGCCGCCGGGCTTGCAGATGCGATAAAGCTCCCGCAGCAGCATTTCGGGGCGGTTGAAAATCTGCAGCGAGTGCCGGCAGGTCACAAAGTCGAATTGATTGTCTCGAAGCAGCATCTGTGAAGCATCGCCGTAAGTGTATTCGATGCCTTCCAGACCGAAGTCGGCGGCGACCTTGCGGGCATAGTCGAGACTGCGCACCGAGTGGTCAAGTGCGACGAGGCGCGTCGGCTTGAATTCCCGTTGCACCAGAGTTGCGAAATCACCGATGCCGCAGCAGATATCTGCCATGGCAGCAACACCGCTGCGCAGACCGTGGCGCGGCAAGAGTTCGCGCTCATGCCTCCAGGTCATTTTCGTCTGCGTGCGCAGGATGGGAATGAACGACTCGTCCTCGACAAAGCTCTGGCCGGGATAAAAGGCCGAATCATAGACTTCGACCGACAGGTTCGGCAGCGATGCCGCCAACATCTCGAACAGCGAAGCAGACCATGCCATCACGCTCGAGGTGATGATCTTGATCTTCCGTTCCGGCCTCGTTCGGCAGCCGGCCGCGAGGATATCGCACAGAGCAGTGAAGGCCGTCATGTTGATGTGCGTCAGACGTTTGACGTTGAGGTAAACGATGCCGCTGTATTTTTCCAAACTCTGCCGCACCAGCTCGAGCGCATCGGCAATGTCACCAGCACTTTCGGGCCGCATCTTGCCGGACAGCACGAGCTCCTGATTTGTCGGATCAAACTGCACGGTGAAGGGCATGGAAAGCAGACTCATTGAAAATCCTCGGCCGAGGGGAAGTCGGCAATGATGCCGATCCTGTCCGCGCCGTCTTTCTCGATGTGGATGGCGGCGCCGAATATTGTCGCCAAATTGTTGAGCAAAGCCTCTTCGGACTGCGTGACCGGGTGATCGAACCCGCGGTCGGAGCCAGGCCGGATTTTGCCTGATCCCGTCTTCACGCGTTTGTCGCGAAACTCCTCATCGCAAGGAAACGCAATTCGCAGCCGATTGTACGTCGCGCTGCGGGCGAGGCTGAAACTTATCGTGCCCCGTCCGTTCGTCGCACGAAAAGCGAGTTCGATGAGCTCGTTTGCCGCGACTGACAGAAAGTTGGCGTACCGAGCGGGATCGCTGTGACCCTGGCCGAGAATGTCGGAGAGATATTCGGTAATCTCGTCGCAAAACTGCCATTGAGATTTGAACACCGTAACGCTCATTTCCAGCGATACCATTGGCACAAATGCGTGGTCGTCGAAGCGGGATGCTTCCTCTTCCAATACACCCTCCATTCGTCTGTCTGGAGCGTCAGATTTGCATGCGATCTAAAAGCACGGCGAAAAATTGGTAAAGCATTATTGTCGAGCGTGGATCTTGGATACTTCCGCGCGGGTAATGAATTCGTCAATTGCCTCCACGGCAAGTGGCCTGCTCATCAGATAGCCCTGTAGCCTGTCGCAGCCGACGCTGTGCAACCATTCCGCCTGACCCGGCGTCTCGACCCCCTCGGCTGTCACTTGCATGTCGAGGTCATGTGCAAGGTTCACGATGCAGCGCACGATTGCCTGGCTTTTGAGATCGGTTTCGAGATCAGTGATAAAGTATTTGTCGATTTTGATCGTATCGAAAGGGAATGTTTTCAGATAGCTCAGGGACGAATATTCCGTCCCGAAATCATCAAGCGAAATTCGGATGCCCAGCACGTTGAGAGTGTTCAGGGTGTCGATGTTGTTAACGGTCCGCTCGAGCAGCACGCTTTCGGTTATTTCGAGCTCCAGACGATCGGGCGGAAGTCCGACGAGGTCCAGCGTCTGGGAAATCCGGTCGGTGAGGCCGCTCGTGAGGAATTCGGCCGCCGACAGATTGACGGCGACCAGGTAGTTCTCCGGCCACTTCACCGCCTCACGGCATGCCTGCTCCAAGACCCACGCGCCTATGTCAGGCATCATTCCATCCGCCTCGGCCATCGGAATGAATACCGCCGGTGGAATTTTTCCAAGCAGGGGGTGGTGCCATCGCAGCAATGCTTCGAAGCCGACAATGCAGCCGTCCTCGGCGATCGGCTGGTATTCGACATAGAATTGCTGCTGGGCCAAGGCCATGCGCAGGCTGCGGCGCAGCATTTCCCGTTGCTCCAGTAATTCAAGCATTGACGGGTCGAAGGCTTTTGCCCGGCCGCGCCCCTCTTTCTTGGCAGTGTAGAGCGCAAGGTCGGAAGCCTTCATCAGCTGCTCCGGACTTGTCCCGTCCAGTGGAGCGCTTGAAATGCCGATGCTGGTGCCGACAAACACCGGGATGCCGTTTATCGTAAAGGGCTTTTTGAACGCAGCAACCAGATCTTCCGCCAGGCGGTGGGCTCTCGCTGGATGTCCCGTCCCTACGGAAACCACCGTGAATTCATCACCGGCCAGCCGATAGGCTCTGTCATCGCTGGAAAGGCAGGCAAGAATACGCCTTGCCGCCGATTGAAGAAGCTTGTCGCCGGCGGCGTGCCCGAGCGTGTCGTTGACGGGTTTGAAATCGTCGAGGTCGAGCTGCATCAGCGACAAAGTCTCGCTCGAGCCAGCGTTTTCCTGCAACAGGGTGGTCAGGTCTTCGCTGAACTGGCGCCGGTTCGGCAGTCCAGTCAGCGGATCATGGGTTGCGAGATGCAAAAGCGTTGCTCGCTCATCGTCGAACTGTTCCTCGGATCGGACTACGGCAAACAGGTCGCCGATCCGATAGATCGTCAGGCCATGTGAGCCGGGGACGCCGAGATTGCCCGATATTCGCAAAGGCTGGGAATTATCATCCAATGAACGGAAAGCGAGCGTAATTGCTGATTTGTCCAACTCCGGAAAATGCTCCCAGAAGGAGGCAGCCGGTTTGACGGACGAAGGCAGCGGATTGCCGAGCAGATCCTCGATGGGATTGAAATCGCGGTCAAAGAACAAAAGCCGGTCGATTAAGCTCGAAGCTTCTGCCTCCGGCTTTCCGAGGGCTAGGCGGGCAGCAGGAATTTTCCGCATGTAGGAGGCTCTCCTTAATCGAATATCCTACCAGATATTATAGCAACTCCATTCGTACACAACTTGTGCTCGGTAAGATTTACATTAGGCATTTCTGATTAACAATCCCCAACCGCCGCGCGGGATTTGATCTCCGCTGTGGACGCACGTACAGATGAGGCACCGATGAGACTGAGTCGATGGCGGCCAACGAGACGCTGCCGCGAGGGGCGGGCGAGAGAAGGAATTGGCTTCGATCTTCGTTCGCGCAGGCTCGGGCAATGGCATCCCACAGGTCACGCACCATCTAGCGCAGCGTCAGATCCTCGGCCCATCTGTCCGTCGAATCGTTGCCGTCTCTGCCGGTAATCGCATAGGGTTTAGGACCTACTCGCATGCGATCGCCTCGGCATTCATCACGTCGGTGAAGCTGCGATGCACGACGACCAACGGGTCGAGGGTCGCCGCAATTCTTTCGAAGGCGAGGGAAAGGCGGCGATAGAAGCTCGTTTCCGGCCGCACCATCAGCACTGCTATCCGGAGAAGGCCGCGATGGGCGTCGGGAAGTTTGCGCGGGTAATCCAGGCTGCGCGCGGCGGATATGACCTTCTCGACCAGCTCCGGGCGCACACCTCCGCGGGACCCGCTCGACGGTGGCGGTTCCGACGCCAGCGTGGCGGGCGATATCCCGATAATTCGGCTTGCTCATTTCCAACACCCCCGGACGCTTGCGCGATGTCGGCGATCGTATGCGCAAGCTGTCGTTCTTCATACACCTCGGCCTTAAAACTCACAGCGGTATTCGGGAGGATCCAGCCGAGGCCAGAAGGCTTGAGTCGCGGGGGCGGCCGATCTATGATTTCGGCATTCAGCATGAGATTGCAGGCAGTATTTCACCGTTAAACCGGACGCGAAGGCTTTGTCCGGCCGGCCGGGCCGAAGGAGCTGGCAATGAAAATACTCATGGTTCTCACATCGCATGATCAGCTGGGAAATACCGGCAAGAAAACGGGCTTCTGGCTCGAGGAGCTTGCTGCTCCTTATTTCGTCTTTCGTGATGCCGGGGCCGAGGTCGCGCTCGCTTCGCCAAAAGGAGGCCAGCCGCCGCTCGATCCGAAGAGCAATGAGCCGGCGTTTCAGACGGAAGACACGCGACGCTTCGAACAGGATCCGGCCGCAATAGCCGCGCTCGCCAATACGCTGCGACTGTCTGACGTTGGCCAGGCCGATTATGACACCGTGTTCTTCCCCGGCGGCCATGGCCCACTCTGGGATCTGACAAACGACCGCAACGCCCATGCACTGATCGAGGAGACGCTCGCGGCAGGCAAGCCGCTGGCGCTCGTCTGCCATGCGCCGGGGATCCTGACCAAGGTCAAGGCGCCGGATGGCGGGCCGATCGCCAAGGGGCGGACGGTGACCGGCTTCACCAATTCCGAGGAGGCAGCCGTGCAACTCGTCGAAGTCGTGCCGTATCTGCTCGAAGACGTTCTGAAAGAGCAGGGGGCTAAGTTCTCAGCGACGGAGGACTGGGCCGTGCATGTTGTCCAGGACGATCAGCTGATCACCGGACAGAACCCGGCGTCGTCGAAACAGGCCGCCCGCCTGCTGCTCAATGCGCTGGGCAATGAGGCGGCTGCCTGACGCGCAGGGAAAAACGTGTCTGCGGCGCGGCGCAATTCAGCTTCGCGTGATTTTTCTCGAAGAAAAGATCGGTTCCCTGTCGGGTCGGCGACGGTTTATCCGTCCTTAGCTCGTTCATTCCGTTCACAAAGGATCACCACCATGCCAAGCACCATACGCCTGCACCGCGTCTTCGCGACCAGCCCGGAAAAGGTCTATCGCGCCTTCATCGAGGCCGACGCGCTCGCCAAATGGCTTCCACCGAATGGTTTTCTCTGCACCGTGCATCATCTAGAACCGGCTGTCGGCGGCACCTTCAGAATGTCCTTCCGCAACTTCACGACCGGCAACAGCCACGCCTTCGGCGGCGAGTTCCTCGAGCTCGTTCCGGGTGAACGCGTCCGCTACACCGACAAGTTCGAAGACCCGAACCTGCCGGGCGAAATGGACGTCACCGTCACGCTGAAGAAGGTTTCGGTCGGCACCGAAGTTGACATCACCCAGGCCGGCGTGCCCGATGTCATTCCGCCCGAGGCCTGCTACCTCGGTTGGCAGGAATCGCTGCGCAATCTCGCCAAGGTCGTCGAGCCGGATATCAACGAATAATGCGCGTTGCGCCAGGTTTGCGAAAGATGGCACACGCGGCGGATTGCTGCGTCTCCTCGTAACCTGGCGCTCTGCCTCGCCTTCCGCCATTCCTGAGGTATCCCTCGGGAGAGGCCGAGGGACAGGAGTACTCAGCCGGAGGGGAACACGGCTACACTTCGATACATTTCGGCCGCAGACTGACATTCGTCAGATACAATCCGGAACGATCCTGCCGCAGATCATCGTCCGGCAGGAGTTTTCGATGAAGCTTGCTCTCCTTGGCGTATTTGCCATTTCCAGTCTCGCCCTCAGCGCCGCCGTCTTCTCTTCCGCGGCGTCGGGCGTCCCGCCGGAAAACGCCTCGCCGATCTACGGCGTCACCATTCCTGATGGCTACAGGGACTGGAGATTCATCGCGCCGGCACAGGAGGCGCCGCCGCTCGACGAACTGCCCGCCGTCCTTGGCAACGATATTGCCGTCGAGGCATATAAGAAGGGCACCCTGCCGTTTCCCGACGGGTCGATCCTGGTGAAGCTTGCCTACAAACGCGAACAATCGACAGAATTTGCGCCGGCAACGGTGCCGGGGGCTTCGACCACGGTGCAGGTGATGGTGAAAGACTCCAAGAAATATCCCGACAGCCATGGTTGGGGCTTCGGAAGGTTCGTCAACGACAAGCCGGTTGATGCCGCGCAGCACGAAACCTGTCTTTCCTGCCATGTCGGCAATGTGAAAGACCATGATTTTGTCTTCACACGCTACGCGCCTTGAGCTTGTCTAAAGCTCTATCCACGGTTCGCGAGCGACGGGGCGCACCTCGTTGCGCCCCAGTCTTCGTCGGGATCGCGGCGTTCGTAGGAGTGCGCCCAGGTTCCGCTGGGCGCAAAGGATTTATTGAGCGGATGGCCTTATTAACCGGCCAGACGCAGCATCAGCTATCGCTTCAATTGCTCCCATCGTTCGGCCGAGCCTTGGCGCTGTCATTGCTGCTGTCCGAGGTGGTTTTGCCGTCGGGTTGCTGGCCGAATAGGTGCCGCCGAGGTGGCCGCCAGCGCTGGTATTTTTAACCTGCTGTTCGGCGCGTTTCTGAAGATCACGAACGTTGGTCTTGCTCATTTTCGGCTCCATGTTTCAGGGTTGCGACCTCTCACCAACCGATGGGCGGCGACACTGTTCCATATTTTTGCGCCGACTGCTCCCGCCGCGATCTCATAGGGCTGGAACTGTTCCGTCCTTTTGCGGTTCTTCCTACTCAACAAAGGAGAAACGACGATGGGCATGACGACACCCAAGGACGGCGCTCCCGGCACCACCGACCAGTCCCCCCGCTGGGAAGGACCGAAGGGCAATAGGCCGCGCGGCTACCTGAAGGCCAAGGACGATCCGGACAAGAACCGCGACGCCAACGACGAAAACAACCGCGACCCTGAAATGAAGGATTTCAGCGACGCGATGAAGCAGAAAGGCGAATGAGATGGGCAATCCCGAGAAAGACGCGGCCGGCCAGTTCGCCAAATCCCGCGCCGACCGAAAGGCCAGCGGCGTTGCGAGCGCCAAGCCGACAGTCATCACCGGCTCGGAGGACGCGACCGTCAACCGGAACCCGCCGGGCAAGAAGAAGCCGGAGAAGGATTGGGATGTTAATTACGATCCGGCCGATATGAATGAAGGGCGCATGCGGTAGGAGACTGGCGGCGCGCCGGCCTCGTGCTTCGAGGTCCGCGGGATGGTCACACCCCTCATCCCTCATCCTGTGCTTGTCACAGGAATCCAGCCACACGCGTCCGTGGCGTTAATGACATGTGGACGTCGAGAAAATTCTTACAAGGACTTGGGCGCGCTGGATTCCTGCGACAAGCACAGGATGAGGTGAGGAAGCGTTTTCATCCTCCTCCCGCCTTCCTCGGCCATCGTGCACCCAGCCCGCCGCGTCTCAGGACGAAGCTTTTGAGATGGCCTCATGACGATCAAAATACGCCGGATGATCGATGTCCGCGAGTAGCCCCGGCTGCTCCGGCTCCCAGTCGAGCAGTGCGCGCGTGGGGGCACTCGACGTCGGCACGTCGAAGCCGGCGAACATTCCGAACCAGCCGAAATGCTCTGCAGCCTCTTCCCGCGACAGCGAGACTGCCGGCACGTTCAGCCGCCGCCCAATGAGTTCGGCGATCTCGCGAAAGGGGACGCCTTCTTCTGCGACCGCCAGGAAGGGGCCGCCCGCGGCGCCGCGCTCCAGCGCCAGGCGGTAGACGCGGGCGGCATCGCGCTGGTGAACCGCCGGCCAGCGGTTTTGCCCTTCGCCGATATAGGCGGACATGCCCGTGCGCCGGGCGATATCGATCAGAATCGGTACGAAGCCGTGGTCGCCATGGCCATGCACCGAGGGCGGCAGCCGCACGGTGGAGGCGCGAAGTCCGCGCGCGGCAAGCGATACCGCAGTGATTTCGGAGGCGCGGGGATAGGTCTCCGTGGTCGGCATCGGCGGATCCTTCTCGGTGCCGGTGCGGCCCGGCGCATGGCCGAGGCCTGCCGTGACCAGCAGGGGACGATCCGAGCCCTGTAGGGCTTCGCCGAGCGCTTCGATGGCGCGGCGATCGAGGGCGCAGTTTGCGGCGAATTTCGAGAAATCATGGTTGAAGCCGGTGTGGATGACGCCGTCGGCCTCGGCCGCGCCGCGCTTCAGACTTTCCAGATCCTCAAGGGTGCCCCGGTGGATGGCCGCACCGGCGGCCGCCAATTCTTCAGCACCCTTTTCCGATCGGGTAAGGCCAAGCACCTGATGGCCGGCGGCGATCAATTCGCTGACGACGGCCGAGCCGACCCAACCTGTGGCTCCGGTGACGAATACGCGCATGTCGATATCTCCCGTTTTGGATGGAGACACATATCGATCAATGTTGTATCCTGGTAAAGTAGTGACATTATCATGGTATAATGGCTAACAGGATGGATGAATTCATCACCTCCGAAAACCGGCTGGGCGCTTATCTAAAGGATCGCCGCGCCAAGCTCGATCCGGCCGCCTTCGGCTTTGCCGGCGGGCGCCGCCGCACGCCGGGCCTGCGTCGCGAGGAGGTGGCGAGCCGCGCCAATATCAGCCCGACCTGGTATACCTGGCTGGAGCAGGGCCGCGGCGGCGCGCCGTCCGCCGACGTGCTCGACCGGATCTCGCGGGCGCTGATGCTGACCGATATCGAGCGCGAGCATCTCTTCCTCATCGGCCTCGGCCGCCCGCCCGAAGTGCGCTATCGCAGACAGGACGGCGTGACGCCGCGCCTGCAGGGCGTGCTCGATGCGCTGGATCCGAGCCCGGCCCTGATCCGCAACCCCATCTGGGACGTCATCGCCTGGAACCGGGCGGCGACCGCGCTGCTCACCGATTACGGTGCGCTGCCGCCAGAGGAGCGCAACGTGCTCCGCTTCATCTTCCTCGATCCGCGGGTGCGTGCCGCCCAATATGACTGGGAAAGTGTCGCCCGCTTCGTCGTCGCCGCCTTCCGAGTGGATGCCGCCCGCGCGGGGGCTGCGGAGCAAGTCGAGCCGCTGGTCGACGAACTCTGCCGGAAAAGCCCGGAATTTCTTGCCATGTGGCGCGACAACGACGTTCGCACCCATGGCGAGGGCGTCAAGCACATCAAACACCCGATGCTCGGGCTGCTTTCCTTCGAATATTCGGCCTTCCAGGTGGATGGCCGGCCGGACCTCAGCATGGTGGTGTACAATCCGGCGACGGCGGAGGATGCGGAGAAGATCAGGCGGGTGGTGTGTGTGGGGTGACACTTATGTTGTATGTACTGAAAGCATACGATGATTGACATTCACCACCACCGAGGAGGCTAGCTGACATGAAAGATGTCGTCGCGTTGGTGACGGGCGCAAGCCGCGGTATCGGCCGCGGGATCGCGCTTGCTCTGCTTGCCGAGGGAGCCACGGTGCATGTGACCGGCCGGACGCTTTCCGAGGCGAAGGCAAGCGAGGGAGGCAAAAGCGCGGGATCGCTGGCGGGGCTCGCGCGCGAGGCTGCGGCGCTGCCCGGAGCCGTTGTCCTTCATCGATGCGACCACAGCAACGACACCGAAACCGAGCGTGTGGCCGAGGAGATCCGAGCCGGCAACAGGCTGGATATTCTGGTGAACAACGCATGGCCCGGCTATGAGAACATGGTCGAGAATGGCGAATTTACCTGGCCTCGGCCCTTCTGGGAGCAGCCCATCCGGCGGTGGGACGCGATGGCCGGCACGGCGCTGAGGGCGGCTTTCATGACAGCACGCGCGGTGGCACCGATGATGGTCTCGGCGCGGGGCGGTCTCATCGTCAATATTTCCTTCTGGGCAGCGCAGGTCTACGAGGGAAACGCCATCTATGGCATGGCCAAGGCTGCCGCCGACAAGATGGCCGCGGACTTCGCGCATGAGCTGCGTCCACACAATGTAGCGGCGGTCTCGCTCTATCCCGGCTTGGTCCGCACCGAAGCCGTCCTGGAGAATGCCGAATATTTCGACATGTCCAACTCCGAGTCCCCGGAGTTCATCGGCCATGTCATTGCGGGTTTATGGCGGGACACGGCGCTGATGTCGAAATCCGGGCGGGTGCTGGTGGCAGCAGAGCTGGGCCGGGAATATGACATCGCCGACATCGACGGCTACAGGCCCATTCCGCTAACGGCGGCGGACTTCGCGAAGAGCTGAGTTTCCGCGTTCGGGGGATTGGGCGATCTTCCGCTTAGTTCGCGGCGGGTATGGAGAAGATGAGGGGTCTGGTGGACGTGGGGAGAGGGAGGTGCGAAAGACTCCTCGCCTGCCTTATCGACTCGTTGCAACTCGTGGCCCTATTACCTTCGTTGCCGGCAAGATCGCGACGTCAAGCCTGGTGTACCGGCCTCGTCCTTCGAGTCTCCGGCCTTCGGCTTCCGCGCCTCGGGATGAGGCTCTCTTAAGGGTTGCAGCATCCTTCATCGTCTGCCATCAGGCGCGGCATCGTCCTACGTTTCTCATGCAGACATCCACAGCACAAGAAGGCTGTGAAAAGCTAAAATACTACTTTCAATAGAAAATAATTGACCAGCGCTGCCTCGGCTGCTTTCCTTCCGGCCGACCAGCGAAATGGATCTTGAAGGAGATATCCATGATAGTGTCTGCACCCGTAGCGAGCGACGATTACCTCCGTGCCTCCGAAAACGACGTGATTTCCGGCAATCTGCTGGCCAATGACGTGGTCGGCGCCAGCGGCCATATGGCTCTCAGCTTCTTTGACGGCGCGCGGGTTGTCGCCAAGCAGAGCGGGCAGGTCACCGATATCGCCGGCGAGTATGGCACGTTTCACGTCAAGGCCGACGGTTCCTATACCTACACGCTGAACGAGGCGGCCAAGCTGGATTTCCGGGACGGGATGACGCTGCGCGAGACGATCGGCTACAAGATGTCCGATGGTGCCGGCAATACCGATTTCGGCCATTTCACGCTCGACATTCATGGGGTGACCAGCCCACCGGTCGCCGTCGACGATGCCTACAGCTTTCGCGAGGGCGGCGCGATGGCGGGCAACGTGCTTGCCAACGACATCGCCGGGGAGGCGGGTCATCTCTTCTTGCGCTCGGCCGCGGGCGCCAGTGTCAGCGCCGATCGGAGCACCGATGTCGCCGGCGAGTTCGGCATCTTCCACTTTTCGGCCGACGGAAGCTTCACCTATGATCTCGACCCGGCTGTCAAGGCGAGCCTGAACGATGGCGAGCATGTCACGGAGAAGCTTGAATATTACAAGATCTCCGACGGCGCGGGTCACACGGATGCCGGCGTGATCACCCTGACAGTCAAAGGCGTGACGGACAGAAAGTCGGTGAACACCAATCATGTCGAGGCACAGGCGGCGGTCGTGCGGCCCTTCCTGGACCATTACGAACTCCAGGGGGTCGCGGTCGATCCGCTAACGGGCAAGTATTACGTCAGTTCCGGCCATGGTTTCCCGGACGATTCCATGGTGTACATTTACGACAACGCCGCGGCATTTGAAGCCGACACCGCCAGCGGCGCCATCTCTCTTGGCGACTATGACCTTGGCCAATATGACATCGGCGGAACCTATTTTGCGGTCCGCGGCGGGGAGATCATCGGAAGAACCAACGAGGCGAGGGGCGAAGAGAATCCTTTCCCCGATCAGACCTATCTCGCAAAGTGGGATGCTTCAGATGGATCGCTCGATCAGAAGGGCGACCCGATCCCAGGCCTTATCGGCGAGAACGGGGCGGGTACGTTCGACTGGGGCGGGTTCACCGCCGTCAACACGATCCAGGATTCGACCGGCATTTACGTCGTCGGCCGCATCGATGATTCCACCTGGCAGGTCTCCAAGATTGATCCCGACACGCTGAACGCGATCGAATCCAAGACCTTCGCGGCGGGCGGGCTCGGCTATGGCTTTGCCGTCGACGGCACCTTGTTCTTCGGCGATTCCTTCGGCAGCGAGCATATCGGCACGGCATTCGATTTCGAAACCGGGGTCAAGACGGCAATCGACGTCAACATCTCCATACCAGGAGACGACTACACCACCAACGTGGCCTATGACGCGGCGGCGGATTCCGTCTACATCACCAACTCCGAGACCGATGAAATCTCCGTGGTGCACAACATCTCGGGGATATTGTTCGCCTGATGGGGCCTAAAGCGCGTCGCGTCAAATTTGATTCATGCGACGCGCTTTAGCCCTGTTTTGATGCATGTCGTTGTCCCGGAACCGCTGCACCCTTCCGGGCGACATGCATTAGCGCACGAACGTTGACGTCGCCGCGTCCCGTTTTTAATACGGCGGAGTCCGGCCAGAGCCGGCGTGAGCAAGTCAGGATATTGCGGTCGTGCTATTGCAGCGTGCGCGTCTGGACTTGTTCAGCCGCGTGATTGGGCGCGGATAGCGGTGGGGCGCTGGCTTCCAGGCCGGTCGCCACGACCGAGACGCGGAACCTGCCGTCCAGGCTGCGGTCGAAGATCGCCCCGACGACGATGTCGGCGTCGTCCTGCACTTCGTCGCGAATGCGGCTTGCCGCCTCGTCGACTTCGAACAGAGTCATATCAGACCCGCCGGAAATCGAGATCAGTACGCCCCTGGCGCCCTTCATGGAAATATCGTCGAGCAGCGGGTTGGCGATTGCCGCTTCCGCCGCCTTCATCGCCCGGCTTTCGCCGGCGGCTTCGCCGGTGCCCATCATGGCGCGGCCCATGCCTTGCATGACCGATTTCACGTCGGCGAAATCGAGGTTGATCAGGCCTTCCTTGACGATGAGGTCGGTGATGCAGCCGACGCCGGCAAAGAGCACGCGGTCGGCCGTCATGAAGGCATCGGCGAAGGTGGTCTTTGCGTCCGCGATGCGGAAGAGATTCTGATTGGGAATGACGATGACGGTATCGGCGGCCTGACGAAGCGCCTCGATGCCGACTTCGGCCGTCCGCATGCGGCGATTGCCCTCGAAGGTGAAGGGCTTGGTGACGACGCCAACCGTCAGGATGCCGGCCGCGCGTGCGGCACGCGCGATGACGGGAGCTGCACCGGTGCCCGTACCGCCGCCCATGCCGGCGGTAACGAAACACATATGCGAGCCGGCCAGGTGATCCATGATCTCGTCAATCGACTCCTCGGCGGCTGCATGACCAACCTCAGGCAGCGAACCGGCACCCAAGCCTTCCGTCACATTCGCGCCGAGCTGAATGCGGCGCGACGCCTTTGAGGTGGCGAGAACCTGGGCGTCCGTATTTGCGGCGACGAATTCGACGCCCGCCAGCTTTTCCGCAATCATGTTATTGATGGCGTTGCCGCCGCCCCCGCCGACGCCGATAACAGTAATATGCGGCCGTAATCCCGAAATGCCGCTCTTGGCGTCCGTCATCGCACTCTCCTTAATGATGCAATCTTGCGCCGCGCCCTCGTCGCGGACAGCGAATCGACGGTGAGGATAAACGCGCAACAAGGCGGAGGCGAGGCGAAAGGAGTCAGGAGCGGCGACGTTCCAATGATTGTTGCTCTCATGAGGATCGCCACCGCTCTTTGCGGATTTCGATCAGAAGCTTTGAGAGGGTGTGAACCAAAGGTCTGCGGCGGTGTTTACAGACATGCCTCACCTCTCCGAAAGGACCGACCCATGCAAAGAGTTCTTCTATCAGGCATTGTCCTTGCCGCGCTTACCGGCTCCGCCTTCGCACAACAATCGCCGCCTCCACCATCCGCCGCAACGCCACCCACCGCGACTGAGCCCAGCTCGCCTCCGCCGCCGCCAGCCCCGCCGCCTCAGCCCGCTCCCGATGATAACGAGCGGATGACGGGCAGCCCGGACGAACGGTCCGGAGATCGCCCCGACTACCGGTGGCATGGTTCGAGGGGCGACATGGGCTTCCGCGATTTCCGGGGCCATCGCATGCCGCGGCCGTCGAAGGCCGCCCATTTCCAAATTGAGGACGGAAACACACGGATCGATCTGAAATGCGCGGAGGACGAACCAATGAAGGCCTGCGCTGATCTGCTGCTAGAGGTGATCGACCGCCTGCAGGGCCAGAACTAGCCTTTTTCGGCCGCCGCGTTTGCGACCGGTGAAGGGGCGCTGATCACTGCTGCTCGAACTCGAGGCAGCGGATGTTGCCGCGCGGTTGAAAGCATTGACTGGGCAAGCCTCGCGCCAGCTTCGGTTGGCAGAAGCCAATCATTGATTCTTCCCAGGACTTAACGGGGACCATTTTCAGCATGAACAGCCCTGCCAATGATTGGCGGGGCATGCATATGGGGGCATGATCCAATCCATCGTTACCCGGACGTTAGCGATGGCCAAGCTCACTGGCGAGCGGTCGAAGGGGATGGGGCATCGTCATCGGGTGTGAGTGCGTCGAGGCATACCGTGTTCAGCTGCGTGCAGCCCGCCAGGCGGCCGGAGGTGTTGCAAAGGTGCGAGAGAAGGCGCGGTTGAAGGCAGCTTCGGTGGCGTAGCCGGCGTCATAGGCAATCGCTGCAATCGGCTGGCTTGTCGTGGCAAGTGCCACGCTTGCCAGATAGAGTCGCCAGTCTCTGAGATAGCGGATCGGCGATGTCGCGAGCATCGTTTGAAAGCGTTCGGTCAGCGCGCTGCGCGACGATCCCGATGCCGCCGCCAGTAGCTCCAGCGACCAGTCACGTTGGGGATCGTCGTGGATGAGGGAGAGGCAGCGCGAGAGCGCAGGGTCGGCCAGCGCTGCCAGCAAGCCAATCGCGTGGGGTATGGCCATCATGATCTGATGGCGCAGGATCTCGATGAAGACGATTTCGGTCAACCGCGGCAGCATCGAGACGCCGCCGGCACGCGGCCTGTCCACCTCCTCGACCATTTGGCGGATAGTGGCGCGCAGCCAGTCGCCGTTATTGGCCGCCCGCGTCCTGACGTGGATCATTTTCGGCAACGCCTGGCGCAGCGGCGCAAAGCTCAGCCCATCCCATTGCAGATAGCCGCAGAGCAGCCGGACGCTTTGCGCCGCCTCGCCGTAGCGCAGCACCGGAATCTCCCGCCACGGCTTCTGCGGCAAGTCGCGGGTCGGCTGCACCAGCGTGCCATTTTTTCCGACACCCAGCTGGTGTCCGGTGCCGAAGGGAAAGACCAGGACATCGCCGGCTTCCAGATCGGTCTCTTCGCCTTCCGCTTTCAACCAGCAACTGCCTGCCACGACGATATGGAACGGCATGGTGTCCGTAGCCTTTGCCGAGAGGCCCGCAAGCGACGGCGCCGCATCGGTCTGCCAATCGCCCGTCGGCATGAAGCAGAACTGCAGTGATCCCGAAAGACGGATCGTCGACAGCAGCGCCGACAGCACGTCATCACGGGTGACGCCGCCCTCAGCACCTGGATTTTCGGACAAGGCTTCACGCATTCCGGCCAAATACGCGCGCAGCGCACCCTCCTATTATGGACACGTTCAGTCCAAGTAATCTTGAATTCAACTGGGAGAATACTATGCAAAGCGAAAGCGATAAACTGGTCGTGCTCGTCACCAAGGGCATCGAATCCGAACTTTCCTCCGTGGCCTTCACCATTGCCAATGGCGGTATTGCCGCCGGGCTCAAGGTTTCGGTATTCCTCACCAGTACCGGGATCGACCTAGTGCGCAAAAGCGGCCAGCGGATGACGCATGTGCCGCCGCTCGATCCGCTCTCGACGTTGATTGAGAATTTCCAGCAGCGCGGGGGCTCGATCTGGGCCTGCCCACCCTGTGTGGCTTCGCGCGGCTATACGCAGGAGGACCTGCTCGATGGCGTCGTCATCGTCGGCGCCAGCGCCATGCATGCCGAGATCAGGCAAGGTGCCGCGACGCTGTCGTTTTGATCAGTCAGACCGGGTGGGAGGCATATGCCAGCGACTATTCTTGCATTCGGCAATATACTCGTGAGATTGTACACTTATACATGTGATGCCGCGTGATGAGGGCGGCGCGGAGGCTTCAATGACGTCCGTGAGGGTCAATGAGCTTATATCGGTGGCAGGGCAGCCCGATGCGGCTGGCCTTGCCGCTTTCGCGGATGAAGGTTTTGCCGCCGTCATCAATGCCCGACCGGATGGCGAGGAGCCGGGGCAGCCGGGCAATGTGGCGGAAAAGGTTGCCGCCACCGCCGCTGGGCTTTCCTATAGCTTCGTGCCGGTGAAGGGGAGCGAGATCACCGAGGCAGACATACGCGCCTTTCAGGCGGCGATGGCCGAGGCGAAGGGGCCCGTCATCGCCCATTGCAAGAGCGGCATACGGGCGCTGACACTTTATACACTGGGTGAGGTGCTCGACGGGCGGATGGAGCCCGGCGATGTCGAGCCCTTCGGCCAAAGTCTCGGCTTCGACCTTGCCGCCGCGCGCCGCTGGCTGGAGAGGCGGGCGGCGCAGACGGCGGATGTGAAGGCCTTCTTCCATCCCGCTACCTGGAGCGTGCAATATGTCGTTGCCGATCCCGCCACGAGGCGCTGCGCCATCATCGACCCTGTGCTCGACTTCGACGAGACCTCGGGGGCGACGGGCACGTCAAGCGCGGATGCCATCCTTGCCGATATCGAAAGCCGCGGGCTGACGGTCGCGTGGATCCTCGACACGCATCCGCATGCCGATCATTTTTCCGCCGCCCATTACATCAAGGGAAAGACCGGTGCGCCGATAGCGATCGGCGCCCATGTTACCGAAGTGCAGATCCTCTGGAAGGAGATCTATAACTGGCCGGCTCTCGCAACAGACGGCTCGCAATGGGACCGGCTGTTTGCTGATGGCGACAGGTTCGAGATCGGCGGGCTTGAAGCTCGCGTCATGTTTTCGCCCGGCCATACGCTCGCCTCGGTGACTTATGTGATCGGTGACGCCGCCTTGGTGCACGACACGGTGTTCACGCCCGATTCCGGCACGGCGCGCACCGATTTTCCCGGCGGCAGCGCGGCCGCTCTGTGGCGTTCGATCCAGGCGATCCTGTCGCTGCCCGACGAGACTCGCCTCTTTTCCGGCCACGATTACCAGCCGAATGGGCGCCACCCGCGCTGGGAGAGCACGGTCGCCGCCCAGAAACGCGACAATCCCCACATAGCAGGCAAGGACGAAGCCGGCTACGTCGCACTCAGGCAGGCGCGCGACCGCACACTGCCGAAACCGAAGCTGATGCTGCACGCGCTGCAGGTGAATATTCGGGGCGGCAGATTGCCGGAGCCGGAGGGGAATGGCAGGCGGTATTTGAAGATCCCGTTGGATCGGCTGTAGGATTGCAAGGAGCGACGTAGTGGGGCGGTGCTCCTGTGTAGTGGCAAACGACGACGCAAGACATCTACTCAACGTGCAGTTTCGTAGGTCACTCATACTCCATCGACCGCGGCAGCATGTCCACACCGAAAAAACCGGCCAAGCGACGATGCCGATCGCCGCATCACAACACGCAGCCAACCGGCGTCAGCGTTTGCCGCGCGACGTCATGATAGGGGACATCGATTGCCGGTTGTCAGAAAATAGACGCCGAATACCAGGCAGAACGACGGTGGCGCGCGGCATCAGAGTGATGCTATCGGCGCCAGGCAATCGCGCCGGCCAGGAGGAGGCAGAGAACGCCGCCAAGCCTATATCGTGCTTCCATCAAAAGCTCCTGCAAAATCGCCAAGTTGGCTACCGCTTACAGGCAGATATTTACAAAGCAGAGTAGTCCAAATGCGGAGCCCTCGCGGGTCGATGCCGATTGATCCGCTTCCACGCGCGCTCGCTGGCCTTTTCCTGCAATTTCGCTATGATTCTTCTGGCCACGCCCGGTCAGACGGAGTTCTGCCATGCTCGAACGAAACCAACTTCCCTTGCGCCCGGCAGCTCCCGTTTTCGCTGTCGCCTGGGTCGTCGTCATTGCCAGTGCCAGCGTTGCTCTCAGCCTGCTGTTGGCCTGCGTCACGCCTTTTGTTGCCTTGGCGGCGGTCTCGGCAGTCGTGCTTCCCCGGCGGATGGCGCTGATGGCGGTGCTGCTTGCCTGGCTTGCCAACCAGACGGTCGGCTATCTCGTCCTCGGCTATCCCCAGACCTTCGACAGTTTTTCCTGGGGGCTGGCGATCGGGATTGCGGCATTTGCAGCGCTTGCGGCGGCGCTCGTGGCGCTGCGCCTGACCACAGGCCCTGTCGTCACTATGGCCGGCGCCTTCATCGCCGGGTTCGCTGCTTACGAGGGCGTGCTTTTTGCCGCAACGGCGGTGCTTCCGTCCGGCGACGGGGCGTTTTCGGCAGTTGTTGTCGCCGAGGTTCTTTTGATCAACTCTCTGGCCGCGGTCGGACTAGTCTGCCTGCATGCCGGCGCGGCGGCCAGCCGCGCGCTTGTCGCGGCGCGGCCGGCACCGGTGCTGCTTTAGGTCTTCGTCTTCACAGTTGTCGCCGGTCCAAAACCGCCGCGCGTCTTCCGCAACGGCCGGGCGCTCAGCCCCTCGGGGCCGTTGGCTGGCTTGACGCTGCCGGCACTGCTAAGACCCTGAAACCGGTTTTCGACGAAGCGGAAACGGATGCCGATGATCGGGTGCGGCCCTTGCTATTGCCCGCAGTTTCGTCGAGGCCAAAATCGCTCAGAGCGCTGGAAAATTGCGGGCCGAGGCGATCGTGCACGAGACCATCAAGGCTGCGGGGCAGGGCCATATTCTGGAACTGCCGAGGGGATGCTCCGACCGCCGCCGTCGTCCCCTCTCGGGTCTTTCCAGGGCCGACCTGCCTGCGGCATGGGCCGGTCTTGCCAATGGAGATCTGGCGGCGGTTTGCGGCATAGAGGCCGCGAGCTTCTGCCATAACGGCCGCTTCATAGCCGCCGCCAGGAGCCGCGGGGCGGCGCTTGCCATGGCCAAATTGGCGGTCAAGGAGGCTCTTTCGATCGGGGTGTAGCGCCGTTATCCGCATCGGATCTACCTGATATCAGATGCGTTCAGGTCACTCCAACTGTGGAAGCGATTGACTTGCATCCCCGAAGGGCTAATCTGCCTGGTATAACAACCACCACCCACACGCGAGAGATAGTGGACGGTGTGAGTGGCTGGCGACCTTGAGGAGGATGAGGTTTGCCATGGATTATCGTGTCGTTCTGCTGATTGGTGCAGCTGTGATTGCCCTTGCTCCCGCTAACGCCGGGGCGCAGGAGGGCGACGCGGCGGCGGGCGCCGTGGTTTTCAAGAAGTGCGCGACCTGCCATGTCGTCGAGTCCGATACGAACAAGGTCGGCCCGTCTCTGAACAAACTGTTCGGCAGGCAGGCCGGGACGCATCCCAATTTCGCCTATTCGCCCGGAATGAAGGCGGCCGGCGAAGGCGGTCTCGTCTGGGACGAGACGGTGCTGCGCGACTATCTGCACAATCCGAAGGCGAAGGTGAAGGGCACGAAGATGGCCTTTGTCGGCCTGAAGGACGAAAAGGAGATCACCGATCTCATCGCCTATCTCAAACAGTATTCGCAGTGACGGGAATATTGCCATGGCAATACTCCGAATGACGGGTTCGCGGTCGGCGACGCATGGCTAAATCGCCGTAATTGCGATATTTTCTATCTGTGCGATAATAAACACGGACTTTTTGCGGAATGCGGTTTCACGGGTCAACCTGCTCGAGGAGGAGCGGAAATGGCTGTCGTGCTGATCCTCGTCCTGATTGTCGTCGGCTCCGTGCTGTTCCATGTGCTGAGCCCGTGGTGGTGGACGCCGATCGCGTCCAACTGGACCTATATCGACACTACCCTCGTCATCACCTTCTGGATCACCGGCATCGTCTTCGTGGCGGTGATTTCGTTCATGGCTTATTGCGTGTTGCGCTTCCGGCACAGACCGGGCAACCGCGCGCATTACGAGCCTGAAAACCGCAAGCTGGAGGTGTTGCTCGCCTCGGGAACGGCGGTCGGCGTCGCCGCCATGCTGGCGCCCGGCCTCATCGTCTGGAACCAGTTCATATCGGTGCCGGCCGATGCTGCATCGGTCGAGGTCGTCAGCCAGCAATGGCTGTGGAGCTTCCGGCTGCCGGGGGCGGACGGAAAACTCGGCCGCGCCGAGACGCGTGACGTCACGCCAGAGAACCCGCTCGGCCTCGACAAGAATGATGCAAGCGGTCTCGACGACGTGATCATCGAGGGCGGCGAGCTGCATCTGCCCGTGGGCAAACCGGTGCACATATTGCTGCGCTCCGTTGATGTGCTCCACGATTTCTACGTGCCGGAGTTCCGCGCCAAGATGGACATGATCCCCGGCATGGTTACTTACTTCTGGTTGACGCCGACCCGGACGGGCACCTTCGAGATCCTTTGCGCCGAACTCTGCGGCGTCGGTCATCCGCAAATGCGGGGCACCGTCGTGGTCGATAATGACGCGGACTACCAGACCTGGCTCGGGCAGCAGCAGACATTCACCCAGCTGACGGCGTCATCGGGAGAGCCGCCGCCGGCGAACTGAACTGGCGGCAAGACGGCCGGAGGCCGCAGGCCGGTTTAACCAACCGGCGGGTATAGGAGGAGATATCATGGTCGAGATTCCGTCCGGCAGTGTAGGTGTAATCCCGTCCGCCGAAGTCGAGGACGTCGAGCTCTATCATCCGAGAAGCTGGTGGACGAAATATGTGTTCAGCCAGGACGCCAAGATCATTGCCGTGCAATATTCGGTGACCGCCATCTCGATCGGTCTGGTGGCGCTGGTGCTCTCCTGGTTGATGCGGATTCAGCTCGCCTTTCCCGGCTACTTCGCCTTCATCGACGCCGATCACTATTATCAGTTCATCACGATGCACGGCATGATCATGGTGATCTATCTCTTGACCGCGCTCTTCCTCGGCGGCTTCGGCAACTACCTCATCCCGCTGATGGTCGGTGCGCGCGACATGGTGTTCCCTTATGCGAACATGCTGAGCTACTGGATCTACCTGCTTGCCGTGCTGATCCTGGTGGCGGGCTTTTTCGCCCCCGGCGGCCCGACTGGAGCCGGCTGGACACTCTATCCGCCGCAATCCGTTCTGTCAGGCACGCCCGGCGGCAAGGATTGGGGCATCCTGCTGATGCTCACCTCGCTGATCGTCTTCATCATCGGCTTCACCATGGGCGGGCTGAACTATGTGGTAACGGTGCTGCAGGGGCGGGCGCGGGGGATGACGCTGATGCGGATGCCGCTCACCGTCTGGGGTATCTTCACCGCGACCGTCATGGCGCTGCTTGCCTTTCCGGCACTCTTCGTCGCCTGCGTCATGATGCTCTTCGACCGGGTGCTCGGCACGAGCTTCTTCATGCCCGCCATCGTCGAGATGGGCACGCAACTGCAGCATGGCGGCGGCAGTCCGATCCTATTCCAGCACCTGTTCTGGTTCTTCGGTCATCCGGAGGTCTATATCGTCGCGCTGCCGGCTTTCGGCATCGTTTCCGACCTGATCAGCACGCATGCGCGCAAGAACATCTTCGGCTACCGCATGATGGTCTGGGCGATCGTCATCATCGGTGGCTTAAGCTTCGTCGTCTGGGCGCACCACATGTATGTCAGCGGCATGCACCCGGCCTTCGGCTTCTTCTTTGCCACCACGACGCTGATCATCGCCATTCCGACGGCGATCAAGGTCTACAACTGGGTGCTGACACTCTGGCGCGGCGACATCCACCTGACGCTTCCCATGCTTTTTGCGCTCGCCTTCATCGTCACCTTCGTCAATGGCGGTCTGACCGGCCTCTTCCTTGGCAATGTCGTCGTCGACGTGCCGCTGTCGGATACGATGTTCGTCGTCGCGCATTTCCACATGGTGATGGGCGTGGCGCCGATCCTCGTCATCTTCGGGGCGATCTATCACTGGTATCCGAAGGTGACCGGGCGCATGTTGGACGAGACGCTCGGCCAGATCCACTTCTGGACCACCTTCCTCGGCACCTATGCGATCTTCTTTCCGATGCATTATCTCGGCCTGCTCGGTGTGCCGCGCCGATACTTCGAGATGGGAGAGACCGCCTTCGTTCCGCCATCGGCCCATACGCTGAACATCTTCATATCTGTCATGGCGCTTGTCGTCGGAGCAGCCCAGGTGGTCTTCCTGTTCAATCTGGTCTGGAGCCTTTTCCGCGGCCGGGAGGCCGGCGGCAATCCCTGGCGGGCAACGACGCTCGAATGGCAGACGCCACAGACGCCGCCCGCGCACGGCAACTGGGGCAGGGATCTGCCGGTCGTCTACCGTTGGGCCTATGATTACAGCGTGCCGGGGGCGGCCGAGGATTTCATTCCGCAGAATGTTCCGGCAAGCGACAGCGTCACCCGGGAGGTTCCGGCATGAGCATCATGCTGATTTTCCTGGCCGCCATCGCCGCCATCATCATCTGGTGGCTGGCCGGGCAGCGGCTGACCTCCAAGCCGTGGCTCGAAACGGGATCGGTTCAGCTGCCGGCTCATGACGGGGCCGACCGGCCGCCGGTGCCGGCGGTAAAGATCGGCCTCTTCGTGTTTCTCGGCGTCGTCGGCGCGCTCTTCAGCCTTGCCGTCAGCGCCTACTTCATGCGTGCGGCGTCGGCGGACTGGTGGGGGATGCCGGTTCCGCGGCTCCTTTGGGTGAATACCGCAACACTTGCGCTCAGCAGTGCTGCGCTGCAATGGGCGAGACATGAAGCGGCGCATGGCCGCATGGAAAACCTGCGGCCGGCGCTTGTCGCCGCATTTGCCCTCGCCGTCTTCTTTCTCGCCGGGCAGATCCAGGCCTGGCGGGAGCTGACGGCGGCGGGCTACGTGCTGGCCGACAATCCCGCCAACAGCTTCTTCTATATGCTCACCGGCCTGCATGGCCTGCATATTCTCGGCGGGCTTGCCGTGCTCGCGCACACGACGGTCAGGGCATTTTCGACGGAGGTCGCGCCGGACGGGCTGCGCCTCAGCGTCGATCTTTCCGCCATCTATTCGCATTTCATGTTCGCCGTCTGGCTACTGCTCTTCGCGCTCTTTGCCGGCTGGGCGAACGACTTCGTCGATCTCTGCCGCACATTACTGAACTAAGGGGTTTGCAGATGGCACAGACTATCGAGACACACGGCGGGGAAGACCTCAGGCCGGCGGGCCTTCGCGGTGTCGCCGCCGATTTCAGCTCGGATCAGCGCGCCTTCAAGACCGCCTCCTGGGGCAAGGCGATGATGTGGATCTTTCTCCTCAGCGACACCTTCGTCTTCGGCTGTTTTCTGATCGCCTATATGACCGCCCGCATGTCGACGCCGGTTCCATGGCCCAATCCGAGCGAGGTCTTCGCGCTGCATATAGGCGGTGAGGACGTACCGCTGATCCTGATCGCGATCATGACCTTCGTGCTGATCTCGAGCAGCGGCACGATGGCGATGGCGGTCAATTTCGGCTATCGTCGCGACCGCCGCGTGACCGCGATACTGATGCTGGTAACGGCGCTGCTGGGCGCAACCTTCGTCGGCATGCAGGCCTTCGAATGGACCAAGCTGATCACCGAAGGCGTGCGCCCCTGGGAGAACCCGTGGGGGGCGGCACAATTCGGATCGACCTTCTTCATGATCACAGGCTTTCACGGCACCCACGTCACGATCGGCGTCATCTTCCTGCTGATCATCGCCCGCAAGGTCTCGCGAGGCGACTTCGACGTCGAGCGGCGCGGCTTTTTCACCAGCCGGAAAGGCCGCTACGAGGCGGTCGAGATCATGGGCCTCTACTGGCACTTCGTCGATCTGGTCTGGGTCTTCATCTTCGCATTTTTCTATCTGTGGTGAGGTCGTCATGAGCGAGACAACGGCGCATGGGCAAAGCCCGCAGGTACAAGTCCTGCATTCACAAGTCCAGGGACAGCAGCACCCGATCCGGCTCTATCTCGTTGTCTGGGGCCTGCTCTTTGTCCTCAGCGCCTTTTCCTACATGGTCGATTATCTCGGCATCCAGGGCTATCTCCGGTGGTTTCTGATCCTGCTATTCATGATGCTGAAGGCCGGGTTGATCGTCGCCGTCTTCATGCACATGGCCTGGGAACGGCTGGCGCTCGTCTACGCCATCCTGTTGCCGCCGGTGCTGGTGCTGGTCTTCGTCGCGCTAATGGTATCGGAATCGCACTATACGATCTTCACCCGGCTCGCCTTCTTCGGCGCAACGCCGTAGAACCGGTCATCGGGGCAAGCTGCGACATCGGAGACGACTGCCGCGGGCTCAATCGGACTGCTTCGAACTTATCAAAGTGTACCGACATCTTGACCGGGGGCGCCTATGGCTAAAATCTTGCTGTTCCATCACGCACAGGGGCTGACGTCTGGAGTGCGCGCCTTCGCCGACAATATCAGGGCTGCCGGCCACATCGTGCACACGCCTGACCTGTTCGATGGACGCACGTTCGGAAGCCTCGAGGAGGGGCTCGCCTATATCGGCGAGAACGGATTCGACGCCATTAGGGAGCGCGGCGTCCGGGTTGCCGACGAACTGCCTGCCGAACTTGTCTATGCCGGTTTCTCATTCGGCGTGCTGCCGACGCAGAAGCTGGCGCAAACGCGGCCAGGAGCCCGTGGAGCTCTGCTTTTCTATTCTTGCCTGCCGATCACCGGCGAATGGTCCTTCGGACCCTGGCCGGATGGTGTCGCGGTGCAAATCCACGGCATGGACAACGACCCGATCTTCGTCGGCGAGGGCGATATCGATGCCGCCCGCGAGATCGTCGCGAAGGTCGCGGACGCGGAGCTTTTTCTGTACCCCGGCGACCAGCATTATTTCGCCGACAGCTCGCTTCCGTCCTACGACGCGGATGCGACCGCGCTCCTCACTGCGCGCGTGCTTGCATTTCTGCAACGCGTCTGATGCCGGCGTTCATGGCTAGCCCGGTCCGGCGCGCCAATTCAAAAGAATTTCTCCTGAAAACGCGTTCTAAAACACGATGGAGGTCGCTTCGAATGAGGATGTCGGCAATGATGGCCGTCTATCCGTGACCCCGACCCCGCCAGGCCATGCTGTTCATTCCGCTTCCCTTCGTCGTCGCTCTCCTTCTGCTCATCCTCTTCGTCATCGTCTTCAGACGCGACGAGGAGGGGCAACCCAACCGGCCGTTTCTGGTGCTCATCCTGCTGAGCGCGCTGCAATCGGTCCTCTCCGGCTTGCGTTGGGGCTATGGGATGCAGGTGGTCGGCGTGATCGCTCCTGTCATCGCGGCGACGGTGCCGCCGCTCGCCTATGCCGGCGTTTCCCGACTGGTGAGGACGAGCTGGCGGCCGCTTGTGGGACGCCTCGGGCTGCATGCCGTGCCCGCCGTCCTCATTCTGCTGTTGGTGGAGTTCTGGCGGGAGGCGATCGACGTTGCGCTGGTGCTGATCTTCGTCGGTTACGCCCTGGCGATCCTGCTGCTGATGCGCCCGGGAGCAGATGCGCTTCGGCTCGCGCCTTTCGAGGGAGCGGTGCCGGCCTATCGAGCCATCATCTTCGCGGCGGCGGCGCTCTGCCTGTCGGCCGCGGTCGATACCTTCGTCTTCTTCGACTTCACCTGGGCGCATGGCGAGCACGCGCTGACCGTGATCAGCGTCGGCAATCTCGCCGCCCTCGTCATTCTCGGCACTGCGGCGGCCGCCGCCAGCCGAAGCCGGGCGCCTGCTGAAACGGCGGAGGCTGTGGCGAGGCCGGAGACGAGCGAAGACAAGGAGACGATCGCTACCGTGGACGCGCTGATGGAGACAAGGAAGCTCTATCGCGACGCCAATCTCAATCTCGACCGGCTCGCCCGCAAGGCCGGCATCCCCGCACGCCAGATCTCGGCGGCGATCAACCGGGCAATGGACAAGAACGTCTCGCAATATGTCAATGATTACAGGATCGGCGAGGCCTGCCGCCTGCTTTCGGCCACCGAGAAATCAGTGACCGAAGTGATGTTCGACGTCGGCTTCCAGACCAAGTCCAACTTCAATCGCGAATTTCGCCGGGTGACGGATATGACGCCGCTTGCCTGGCGGCAGAAGAGGGCGGAGGGCGGCGGTTCGTCGGCGATAGACAAGCTGTAGTGCCAGCCGCCCGCCGTCATGGTTCGAGACGGCCGTGCGGGCCTCCTCACCATGAGGGCTGGTTGTTGTACCCGCTCGCGTTCGCCAGTGAGGCAAGCCGCGCCCCTCTCTCCGCCCTCATCCGGAGGCGCCCCGCAGGGGCCTCGAAGGACGAGGGCGACCGCTGCCAGGTACACAATCGCGATCGAGAACGTCGCAGATCGTGTTCGAGGTCGCGATTTCTGCCGGGTCGGCGATGTTGGCCGGCATGAACACGACATCAGAACATGATCGAACCCTTGCCGCCCAACTGAGATCGCTTTCGATCGAGCCCGCGGCCTTCAAGACGCAGTTGCCGGAGCCTCGTGCCCGGCGGCGCATGATCCCTGGCGCAATATTTGTCATTGCGGCGACGGCATCGCTGGCGGTGGTCGCTTTCTATGGACCTCAGACGCTGGAGCGTATCGAGGTAGCGATCGCGGGGAGGGTGGGCGACCACGCGGCGATATCCGCTCATGAGGCACCGGCCAGGGGCGGTGCGATTGTTGAGGGAATGCGGCCTCCGGCCGACGATGGGGCGAAGAGTAGCGCCGCGCCGTCCCGTGAGGTTACCGGCTCCGGCTACGTCGTGGCGCCCGACACCGCCATCGTCTTTTCCAAATATGAGGGCCGGGTTATCGCCGTCGAGGTCGAGGCGGGCGACAAGGTCGAGGCGGGGCAGGTGCTGGTGCGACTCGACGATGCCGGCGCCCGGTTTGCGCTCCGGGGTGCGGAGATATCAGAGCGGGCGGCGGAGCTGGCGCTTGATGCGAGGAATATCGAGCTTGCGCAGGCGCGGTCATCCCTGACACGTACCGAACGGCTGGTCGGGCGGGATGCGATGTCGGCGCAAGCCCTGGAGGAGGCGAAGACGGCTTTCGAAACGGCCGAGAATGGCGCGGAGCAAGCCCAGCAGGATCTCGCAAAGGCTAGGCTCGATATCGACAGGGCGCGCGAGCAGGTCGAGGCGCTTGTCGTGACCGCACCGATTTCGGGCACCGTGACGCGGCTTGATGCGCATGTCGGCGACACCGTGCTGTCGCGCGAGGACAGCGTGCGGGAGAATGAAAGCCTGCTTGCGATTACCGATACGACGAAGATGGTCATCGATGCGGATGTGGCCGAAGCCAATATCGCGCTGATGCGGCCGGGCCTGTCAGGCGAGGCGGTGCTCGATGGCTTTCCCGATCAGCCTTTTACGATTGAGGTGTCGAAGGTCGCGCCCCTGATTTCGCGGGAGAAGGGGACGGTGACGCTGCGCCTGTCGCTCAGGTCGACACCTTCCGGCATGCGGCCTGCGATGGCGGCGCGCATTCGGCTTGTCGTGGGTGAGGGGAGCGCGGGCGCTCTTCACCCGCCGCCGTCCTGAGGTGCCCCGGCCGTTGGCCTACGCACCGGGGATGAGGACTGATCGTGGTGCCGTGGGGCGGTGGCTGACCGGCGTACTCCGTGGCCCTCCCTCTCTCCGCTCTCACACAGAGATCCCCACAGGGGCCTCGAAGGACGAGAGCGGCCTCTGCGATATCGACAACCCATCACCAAGGAGCAAAGCAATGATCGACAGCCAAGCCCCCTTCATCGCGCTTGCCGGCGTCAGAAAGGCGTTCAGGATCGGGACAGAGACGATCCCGATTTTCTCCGGACTCGACCTTTCGATTCCGAGCGGCGACTTCGTCGCTGTCATGGGGCCGTCCGGCTCGGGGAAATCAACGCTGCTGAATATGCTCGGCGGTATCGACGGCACCGATGCCGGCGAGATCCGGATCGGGCGCAGCCATCTCGAACAGATGGGCGAAGGGGCCAGGGCGGCCTGGCGAGCACACAGCATGGGCATCGTCTTCCAATTCTACAACCTGCTGCCGATGCTGAATGCGGCGGAAAACATCGAGCTGCCGCTGCTTCTGAAACCCCTCGGGCGCAAGGAGCGGCGGGCCCGCGTCGATACTGTCATGGAACTCGTCGGGCTTGCCGGCCGGCAGCGGCAGTTTCCCTCCAGCATGTCCGGCGGGCAGCAGCAGCGTGTCGGCATCGCGCGCGCCATCGTCGGAGATCCCGATCTTCTTCTCTGCGACGAACCGACCGGCGATCTCGATCGAAAATCGGCCAATGATATCCTCGACATGCTGAGCTTTCTCAATCGCGAGCTTCAGAAGACCATCATCATGGTCACGCATGATCCCGAGGCCGCTTCCTTCGCCCGGCGTACGCTGCATCTGAACAAGGGCGAATTCGTCAACGAGGAAAGGGCGGGCCGATGACCTTTTTCGAGCTCATGCGGCGCAATGCCTGGCGCAAGCGGCTGCGCGCCATCCTGCTGATGTTCTCGGTCGGCGTCGCCTTTCTGATCTACGGGCTGACGGCGAGCTTCGTTGCCGGCAGCCAGGGCGCTACCGGCGCCAGCGACAATCTGCTCGGCGTCTTCAACAAGTCGGGACGAGGCCTGCCCTTGCCGCTTGCCTATATCAATCGCATCGCGGCCGACCCCGATATCGCTGCCGTCGCCTATACCGCGCGCATGCGGGGTTTTGTCGAGGTCGAGAGGAATGTGGTTGTCGTCAGCGCCGTCGAGCCGCAGGCCATTGCTGCGGCCAACGGAGAAGAGCTCGGGCTGACGCCGGAGCTGACCGCGGCGCTCGAAGAGGGCGGCGACCGGGTGTTGGTCGGCCGGACGCTGGCGGAGGCTCAGGGCTGGTCAATCGGCCAGCGCATCGGCTTTACCGGCCAGCTGACCAGGACCGACGGCAGCCGGAACTGGAGCTTCACGATCGCGGGCATCTTCGAGGGCGCTGATGCCGGCACCGACACCTATTTCATGTTGGCTCGCTATGACGCGCTCAATGCCTCTCGTGCGCGCGACAAGGATACGGTCGACGCCTTTGTGGTGCGTCCGCGCCCGGGCGTGTCGCCAGGAATACTGGCGGCGCGGATCGACGCACTGTTTGCCAATTCGGCGGCGCAGACAAGGACGCAATCGGAAAAGCAATTCCTCGAGGCGTTTCTCAGGCAATTCGCCGATGTCGGCCTTATCGTCAGCCTTGTCGTCGGTGCGGCCTTCGTCACCATCCTGATGATCGTGATCAACACTATGCTGTTTGCCGTGCGCGAGCGTCGTTTCGAGATCGGCGTCATTAAGGTGCTCGGCTTTTCCAGTGGGCGGATCATGGCGCTTGTCGTCGGCGAGACGCTGTTTATCTTCGTTGTCGGCGGCGCAAGCGGGCTCGTTCTCGCCAAGCTCGCGACGCTTTCGATCGGGCCGGAATTCGGCCTCGTCTTCGGAGCGACCCTTCTCATGAAATCTTTGGCCATCATCGCGGGGCTCGGCCTGCTGACCGGGTTGCTGCCTGCGATCAGCGCCATGCGTCTCCCGATCATCAATGCCTTCAGAACGAGATAGTCCAATGTCATCAGTGCTCAAGCAGATATTTCTCATGATCAGAGTCAATCTCGGCAGTCTGCCTCGGCGGCTTTGGATCTCGCTGTCGATGGTGCTGTCGGTCGCCCTCGTCGTGGCGGTGCTGGCGGGCTTTCTGGCCATGGCGCGCGGCTTCGAGGCCGCGCTTGCCGGCGCCGGCTCGCCCGATATCGCCGTCGTTCTCGGCGGAGGGACCACTCAGGAGACCGGCTCGGAGGTGCCGGCCGAAGCAATCCGCAGCCTTGCCGCCATGAGCGGCGATACCGGGATTGCTCGCAACCCTGGGATCACTCGCAACCCTGGGATCGCCCGCGACGGAGCAGGCGAGCTGGCTTTGTCGCGCGAGATCGTCGTTCCCGTCGATGTCCGGCAAGGCGACGGCGCCGAGCATACGCTGTCTTTGAGGGGCATGGACGTGGCCGGCCCTGCCTTGCGCGAGCGCGCAGGGCTTTCGCAAGGACGGCTGTTTTCGCCGGGTGCGCGCGAGATCGTCGTCGGCGCCCGCATCGCGGACACCTTTCCCGGCTTTGCGGTCGGCGACACGATCCGGTTTGGCGCGCTCGACTGGAGGATCGTCGGGCATTTCACGTCAGGCGGCAGCGCCTTTGAATCGGAGATTTGGGCGGATCTGGAAGCGGTGCAATCGGCTTTCGACCGGCATGGGCAGGTGCAGAGCCTGCGGGTACGGCTCGACGGTGATCCGCCCGGGGCGCTGGCGGCTCTGCGCGAACGGCTCTCCAGCTTGCCCGGCACGCCGCTTGCCGCCGTCCCCGAGGCCGATCTCTATGCCGGCCAGGCCGAGCGGACCGAAAGCCTGATCCGCCTGTTCGGCTGGCCGATTGCGCTTCTGATGGCGGTGGGTGCTGCGGCTGGAGCCCTGAATACGATGATGAGTTCGGTCTCAGACCGCGCCCGGGAAATCGCCACGCTGCGGCTCCTCGGTTTTGCCCGCCTGCCGGCCTTCACCGCTACTTGGGTGGAGGCGGTGCTGCTCTCGGCCCTCGGAGCGGCCGCCGGCGCCATCGCCTCCCGGCTCGCCTTCGACGGCTGGCAGGCGAGCACGATGGGCGCCAACAATACGAAGATGGCATTTCAGCTCGTCGTGACGCCGGATGTGATTTGGACGGCAGGTCTGCTCGGGCTGGCGGTCGGCGTGATCGGCGGCGCACTGCCGGCGCTGGCCGCCGCGCGGCTGCCGATGAGGGTGGCGCTGCGGGCGAGGGGGTAGGAACACGATTCTAGCTGTCTCTATTGCCGCCCCCATCCTTACACGTTGCGAGTTCCTGCAATTCCCGCTCCGGATTTTTTCGGATAACTTGCCGCTTTCCAATGCCTAAAGGCACGAAATGCGCCAAGCAGCGAAACCTCGCCACCCGCTCACTCCTCCACCACCTCAATCTCCGGCCGCCCGGCGAGTGTCAGCCGCAGACGGCCCCGGTCGGCGCGTTCGAGCATGATCGGACCCGCCTTTTCATCCAGTCGCCGGCGCAGGAGGATCAGGCGGGTTTCCAGATTGTCCTTGAAGTCGGGCAGTTGCAGGCGCCGGTCGCGGCGGATCTCGCGGTTCAGAAAGTCCCGCTTGCCGGTCCGCATATAGTCTTCGAGGAAGTGCAGGAGCAGCCGCCCCGGCACGCCGCGGATCAGATAGTCTTCGTCGACGAACAGAGAGCCGTCGCGCGGATAGAAGCGCACGGCGATGCGCCGGTCGGCTTGCATGCTGCCGGCCTGGTCGGCCGGGGCCTCCGCCCTTTCCCGCCCATTCGTCTCCGCCCGCTCGCGTTCCTCGGACAGGAAGGAGAGCGCGGTGGCGAGATGCGCTGCGATCACGATCAGCGCCTCCTCGTCGCGATGGCGGAAGGTGAAGCGCTCGGTCGATTCCGAAAACAGCACGCCGACAGGCCTTCCCCGCGCGACAAGCGGCAGCGCGATCTGGCTGAGCGGCTTGTCGAGCGCCGGAAGTGGGATCGGCGTCGCATCCTCGACGCCCGCCATGGCCCGCACCGCCTGGATGTAGCGCTGGCCGCGACTGAGATCGGTGATCCGCACATTGCGTCGCCGCTCGGCCGCAAGCCCGATAACGCCGCGTCCGGCCGGAACCTCGGCGCCGAAGCCGAACTGGTCGTAGCCGCGGCTGGCGATCGTCGTCAGCCCGCCGCGTTCGCCGTCCGGCACCAGGACCATGGAATGGCGGTAGCCGAAGAGTTCGCCCATGCCTTCGAGTGTCGCGTCGAGCAGCGTTTCCGGATCGCCGCAATCCGACATCCGTGCCGTCAGCCGCGCCACCTTACTCATCAAATCGGGCAGGACGAGGGGCGCCGGCTCGACCAGCGGATGGGCCGCCGGCACGGCCCGACAGTCCTCCACCCGGTAGATGTCGACGGCGCGCAGCTTCATGATCCCGCTCATCCGGCTTTCCAGGATCGCCAGATGGATCGCCACCCGCTCGAACGTCTCGCCCTCCGTCTCGGAGCGATCGAACACTAAGTCGAGTACGTGCTGCTGGCCGCTATAGCCATCGACCACCATCACGGTCGCAAGCCCGTTGCGCGCCACATTGGCGGCGGTCTTGGAGAAGAACTGGTTGGAGAGCGCAACATGCGTCTCGTCGACATAATGCACGTGCGAGAGATAGGAAATATTAGGCATCCCGTCGGCATCAGTAGTGGCGATGATGGAGGGAATGACTCCCTCAAGGCTGTCGCGCAGCCTTTCGAGCGGGATCATGCAGCGGCTTCCGGCGTCAACCTGCGCCCAGCGCCCGGGCCCGGCGTCTGCTCGAAGATCTCCTGCGGCTCGATCGTCAGGCAGATGAGTTCCCGGTCCGACAGTGTGCTGGAGAGCTGCATCCGGGTGACCCCGAGTGCCAGCATTCGCGCCAGCTGTTCTGCGACATAGGCCTCGCCCCGTGCGCGGCCGGCGGCGTCCGCCGGCCTTGCTTCCAGTACCCAGCCCTTGATCTGGCAGGCCTTGTAGTCGGCGGCACGCACATAGGTCGTGGCAATCGGCCGGCCAGGCAGCGCCTCGCTTACCGCTTTCGGCCATTGGCAGCGGGAGGCGAGAAAGTGCAGATGCCCGCTCTGCCGGTCGACGCGCACGCCGGAGCCGCGGCCAATCATCGGTCGGCCAGCCTCGTCGCGCGTCGCGAACAGCATCATGACGGGACTTTCTATGAATTCTGCGAGTTCCGGCCCCAGCAATGCTTTTTCCCCACCTCGAATTCAGGCGATGATAGTTGGTTAGGATATTCTTAGCAATCGTTCCAAGTGCTTAGGATGGTTTTAGGAAGCGCCGCGCACAGGCCTCGGTTATCTCCCGGTCATCAGCCCGGCGCACAGAAAGAGGCGCCGGCCAATGAGAGGAAACCATCATGAGCCATGAATTCTCGCTTACCAGCATTCCCGATCTCAACGGCCGTTACGACATTTACGGCGCCATACACAAGGGCCTGCGTAAGGCCGGCTGCGATCTGCTCGGGCGCCTCGGCACGGCCGATTTCCAGAATGTCGAGGAGGCGCTCTTCCTGACCGGCGACCTGCGCCATTACCTGATGCTGGCCGCCTCCCACGTCACTCACGAGGACGACAACATCCACGTGGCGCTTGCCGAGAAGGGCGTGTCGACCGTCACGCTCGACGAACAGCATGACGACCACCGCACCGCATTCCAGGAGCTGGAAGAACTGATCGTCGCCTGGGAAAAAGCCTCGCCGCTGCACAAGGCGGCCAGCGGCCGCAAGCTTTATCTCGCCTTTGCCGCCTATCTCGCCGACGACCTCGCGCATATGCATGAGGAGGAGGCCGTAACCGGCCCTCTGCTGTGGCGAAACTTCAACGACGAAGAAATATTCGGCATCGAGATGCGCATCATCGGCTCTCTGCCGCCGGAGAAGAGCATGGCCTTCATGCGCATCATGATCCCGGCCATCAATCCGGCGGAGCGTGCCGCACTCCTCGGCGCCATGAAGAAGGATGCGCCGCCGGAAATCTTCCAGGCGGTCATCGACTTCGCCGTCCGTCCGGGGCTCTCGGCTGGCGACTTCGCCAAGCTTGCCGACGCGCTGAAGCTGGCGGCCTGAGAAGACGGCTGCGGGCGGGAGGACCGAGGCTCCGCCCGTGGCATCCTTTGAATATCAAGAGAAGAACCATGTGCAAACCAAACGGCGAGGCCGGCAACCCGGCCAAGTGTCAGCGCCGCGGCGACTGTCGCGGCTGCCCCCATTTTGCTTTCGACGATGGCGAGCGAGAGGATCGCCGCACAGCGCCCGGTCCACAGATCTGGGCCGTGGGCCATTCCGCCGATCTGGTGGCGAAATCGCGGAAGTGGGTCTTGCTGAATGAAGCGAGGTCTGCGGCGCGCTCAAGGGAAGGGAAGGTGCGATAGCGTACAACCGCGATTTATTCGCCCTCGGGTCGTCAGTTTATGAAGCTGGGTTGCAGCTATCTTGCAATTGAACGGAGCTCGCGCCATTGGCTGTGGAAGAAGACCCGCGAACTTAGCCGCTGCCGCATTGACAACATCTTCTCGCCTTCTTGCCATGGACGGTTGCCCCCGCCGCGTTCCGATCAGCCGACCCTGGCCGATCGCGCGGCGACATAGCGATCCGACGAACAGGGCAACATGGCGATATGACAATCTACTATGTGAACTCAGCGACTGGCTCCGACCGCAACAGCGGGACGGGCCAGAACTCGGCTTTTGCGACTTTGTCCAAAGTGGAATCCTTGACGCTGAAACCGGGCGACAGCGTGCTTCTCGCCAAGGGAAGCGTCTTCAACGAGCAGTTCGATATCAAACATTCCGGCAGCGCCGATGCGCCGATCAAGATCGGCAGTTACGGAACGGGTGAGGCGCCTGTCATCCATGGGGGCAATGACGGCGTCCACAGTCTTTACGCCTCGAACATCGTCATTGAGAACCTCAAGATATCAAACAGCGGCGGTGCGGCCATCTATGGCGGCAATGTCTCGAATTGGACGGTGCGCAACGTCGAGATCGACAAGGCGGGATCGTCGGCCGAAGCAGGTTCGGTGACCTTTCGCAACAGCAAGAACATAACGATCGAAGACAGCAAGATCTCAGGCGTCAAAGGCGACGGCATCTGGATCCAAAAGGTCGATGGCGTCAAACTCCTCAACAATACGGTGACCAACAGTCATGGCGCCAAGGCCGATGCCGTCCAGGTGAACGACAGCAGTAATATTCTGATCCAGGGCAATCATCTCGATCAGACGCAAGCCGATAGTTCGAAAGGCGTCATAGCGCTGGTGCGGGCCACCAATGCTGTGATCGAGGACAATACGCTGACCGGCGGCTGCTTCGGCATCAGCGCCCCCGCGGGCAAGAATGTCGCCATACGCGACAACGACATATCGGGCTTTCACGGTTACGACTGGTCCTTCGCCGTCGGTCTCGGCGATCAGGGCAATACCAGAGATTACGATATCGCCGGCAACCATATCCATGACGGGCCGTGGGGCGTGGTCGTCACCGCTCCCGTCGATGGCACCAGCTATGTCCGCAGCGGCATCAAGGTCCATGACAATGTCTTCGACGACCTTACGCAGTCGGCGCTGAAAGTCGACCGGCCGGCATTCGGCTCTTTCTACGACAATACCATCGAAAGCGGCGTCAACGCCTACAGCATATCGCCTGCCATCGCCGACGCGCATGCTTTTTCCATCAGCAACAACCATATAGTCGCCAATGTCGCGACGGCGCTGGCATCCACTGCCACCAAGGTGGCGGCAACGACGGACGCGGTCGCGGATCCGGCGGTTGTTGCAGTTCATGACAATCTGAAGATCTTCACGGATACGGGCGAGTCCCATCGCGGCAATCTCCTGGAAAACGACAGCTCCGACAATGGAACCCTGGTGCTTCGGCGCTTCGGGAACGAAAGCGTCGGCAAGCATGGCCTGACCCTGACCGGGGAATACGGCACCATCCATATCGACCGGGACGGCAGCTATGCCTATACGCTCGATGACACAAAGCTGCCTGCCGATCATGACGGGCATGTGAGCGAAACCTTTGGCTACGGGATCAACGATGGCACCTCGCAGCATAGCGACGGGGATACGCTGACCGTCTTCATCCATATGGATGGTCTGCTGAGCTGAGGGCGACAATTCAGCCCGATTTCTCTCCGACCTTCTCCTGAGGCGCCTTGTGAGGGGCGCCTCCAAGGGTTTAGGGTGCTCAGCCGCAGCGCGGCCGGCGGCCATCGAGCGTTGTCGACCTCTTTTGTGACTTGCCTAACGTGAATTGTCCGGCGCTATGTTACCGTTCGTTCACCTTCCGGTCGTTGTTTTCTAGATTATTTTCTTATAAGTTGTATCGTTGAGGATGCAGCCACCGCCAGGCGCGGGGAGCGAGGCAGGCCCATGGCCTGCAGCCGCCGTAACGGCAATCGAAGGCCATCCTGGATGGCCTCAGCCCCCGACCGCATCCGATCCACTCGCTGCAGCCGTTTGAGACGGCTGAGCGACAATGAGAACAAGGCGATATGACAATTTATTATGTGAATTCAGCGACGGGCGCGAACACGAACGCCGGAACCAGTGAGGACGCGCCCTTTGCGTCGTTCTCGGCGGTGGAAAGCCTGAAGCTGCAGCCCGGCGACAGTGTCCTGCTCGCCGCTGGAAGCGTGTTCAACGACCAGCTCGACCTTAAATATTCCGGCACTGTCGCTGCCCCGATCACCATCGGCAGTTACGGCGTCGGCGATGCCCCTGTCATCCATAGCCCCAACGACGGCATTCACAGCCTCTATGCGTCGAACATCGTCATCGAGAATATCACTATCTCCGACACATCAGGCGCAGCGATCTATGCCGGTTACGTCTCAAATTGGACCGTGCGCAATGTCGAGGTCGACCATACCGGATTGTCCAAGTCCGGTTCGATCACCTTCCGGACCGGCTCGAACATCACCATCGAAAACAGCACGATCAACGACGTCAACGGCGACGGCATCTGGATCGAGAAGATCACCGGCGTCACTCTGCTCAACAATACTGTCACCAACGCTCACGGCACCGCGGCGGATGCCGTCCAGCTGAACGACAGCAGCAACATCGTCATCAGCGGCAATTATTTTGATCAGACGGGGGCGGTGACGCCAAAAGGCGTGCTGACGCTGGTGCGGCCCGTGGATGCGGTAATCGAGGGAAATACGATTATCGGCGGCGGCTTCGGGATCAGCGCGCAGGCCGGCACAAATGTCGCCATCCAGGATAACGATATTTCCGGCTATGGCGGCTACAGCTGGTCTTACGCCGTCGGCCTGGGTGACCAGGGCGATACCCGCAACTACGATATCTCCGGCAATTATTTCCATGACGGCGTGTGGGGCGTGTCGGTCAGCGCAGCTGGCACAACGACCTATGTTCGTGAGCACATCGATATTTACGGCAATTTTTTTGACGACCTGACGCAGGCGGCGCTGAAGGTCGACCGGCCGGCATCCGGATCCTTCCACGACAATTTCATTGCGAGCGATGTTACGCCCTACAGCATTTCCCCCTCGATCATTGCCGCGGGCACCTTTCCCGTCAGCGACAACACGACCATCGAAGAAGGTGCTGCCACGCCTGCAACCGCCGACAGTCTGGTCGTCACGGATGCCAGTATCGGCCTCGTGTCGGACACCGGGTTCACATCCCATGACGGCCTGAAACTTAACCCCGACAAAACCGCATCAGACAAGGCCGGCGCCCATCACAACAATCCTATCGGGGAAAACGGTGTGTCGGATGGAACTTTGCTGCTTCGTGACTTCGGCAAGGCTGCCTTCGAAAAGCACGGGCCGGCCCTTGGCAACGGCGATCACGCCTTCACGATCGAAGCTGCGGATCTCGCCGGCCCGGAAAACGGCAGCGGGATTTTCCATCATGAGACCGCACCTCAGCCGTTGCATCATTCACCAGTGGATGGGCCGGTCTTCTCGATCCTTCAAGACGGCCTGCTGCACTGATTGAGCGGCGCCTGGTTGCCACGGCTAAATGCGCTGGAGGCAAGGGCGCTCAGCGGTCGCCGAGCAGGATTCGCAAGACGTCGGCTTCGATTTCCGCACAAATGCTCTCGTATTCAGTGATAATCGCAGGATCGGCCGATCTATCCTTGCGCATGCGGTCGAGGACGTAGCAGGCTTTGCCATAGGCGCCGCACAATTCGTAGAGATCGGACCGTCTCGCTGCGGCGACTCTGATCGTCGCCCGCGTCACCGGCAATCTCATCATCAACCTGGCCAGTCCCCGTTCGGCGGCATGCCTGGCGATGGGAGCGATGCCTTCCTTGCTGATCATGCCATCAACCCTCGCTGCCTCAATCTAGTGAGGTTCTGCTGTCGAGAGGTAGTACGCAGAAATACTGCGTCTGGTTTCATGCCTGATGCAGGAAAGGTTCTCGCTCCTATCGGCTCAGGAGGAAAGACCGATCGTAATCGTGGCGGAAAGCACGCCGCCGTCGAGCTTTTCGAAATCGAATATGTGATCGACGGCGTCCTGCGGGATGAGGCCGTCCTGATCGTTGCGCGTATCGCGGGGAGGGCGTCGGCGATAGTCGGGATGCCCGCCATAGACGATGTCGCTCAGCGCATCGTCGAAATAGATCTGGCTGACGAGAAGTTCCCTACCTTCGGCAAGGATGCGGCAGTGAACATGCGGCGTGCGGCCCTTGTACCATCCGGGATAGACCGTCAGAAAGCTTGCCTGCCCGGCCGCATCCGTCAACTGGCGGCCGCGAAAGGCAAGCCCGCTGATCGCCGCGGCGTCGTCGAGCGTACACATGTTGGCCGCTTCCCGGCCGGAATAGATGCCGCGGTGATCGGTATGCCAGATTTCGATATCGGCGTTTTCGACAGGTCGGCAATCGGCTGCGTGGACGATGCGGACAGCCAGCCGCAAGGGCAGCCCAGCCTTTCCTTCGGTGACGTCCTGCCGGGCCGGGATGTCGTTAACATGGCAGGGGCCAAGGGTCTGGGCGTTAGTTGCGACGCAATTCGGGCGCGTCCGGAAGAGCGGCGCGGGGAGCTTTTCCAATGCGACGGACCGTGTGCCGCCGCTGAGGAAATCAGTGCCCTTCCAGTCGAATGTCCTGGCGGCCACGACGATTTGTCGCCGCGGCCAGAATGCCGCCGCAGCGACCAATGATGCGACAATGGTCGCACCGCCCAGCATAAGGGTCCGCCTCTTCATCTGTCCTCCTTTGCCGCAGAAGAGCGTGTAAAGAGTTAAATCCCGGCAATGACGACTGCAGCGAGACGATCCTCACGCCTCAGATGGCGACCTGTTCGCCGAGTTCGACGACGCGATTTGACGGCAGGTTGAAATAGTCGGACGGGTCGATGGCAAAACCTTCCAACGCCATGAAGATCCGTTCCTGCCAGCCCGGCAGCCCGGTATTCGGCGTCCTCACGAGGTTGCGGCGACCGAGATAGAAGGAGGTCTTCATGATCTCGAACTTGAAGCCGCCCTCCCGGCAGAGAGCCAAGGCCCTGGTGACATCCGGATCGTCCATGAAGCCGAAGATGATGTCCAGGCGGACAAATCGCGGCGAAAGCTGGCTGATCTTGATGCGTCTGCTGTCGGGGACATAAGGCTCGTCCTCGGTCCAGACGGTCAGGATGACGTTCTGTTCGTGGAGCACATGATTGTGCTTGAGATTGTGCAGCAGAACATTCGGCGTCCGATCGGGGACGCTGGTCAGAAAGACCGCCGTTCCCGGCACGGTGACCGGCGCATGCTCCGACTTCCGCTCGATCGATTTGATGAAGGAATCGAGCGGGATCTCATTGTTGGCCCGCAGTCTCTTCAGGTAGGCCTGCCCGCGGGTCCATGTCCACATCAAAATCATGATCGCCAGCGCCAGTGCGACCGGAACCCAGCCGCCATCATAGATCTTCAACAGGTTGGCGGCGAGGAACATGACCTCGATAGTGAAGAGTGGCAGCAGCAGGACCGCGGCGAGCACAAGGGAGTAGCCCCACACGGCCCGCAGGAACTGGAAGACCAGCATCGTCGAGATGACCATGGTACCGGTCACCGAGATGCCGTAGGCGGTCGCCAGCGACTCCGAGTCGCCAAATGAAAAGATCAGCATCAGCACGCCGATCAGCAGGAGAAGATTGACGCTTGGCACGTAGATTTGGCCGGTGTTGGTCTCCGAGGTGAATTTGATCCGTAGTCTCGGCAGGAAGCCGAGATGAACCGCCGAGCGGGCCAACGAAAACGCGCCTGTTATGACAGCCTGGCTGGCGATGATCGTTGCCATCGTCGCCAGAATGACCACTGGCAGCAGAATCCAATCGGGAAACATCAGAAAGAACGGATTGGAGGCCGTTTCGGGATGGGCGAGAACGAGCGCGCCCTGGCCGAGGTAGTTCAATAGCAAGGCCGGAAAGACGAGCACGAACCATGCCGTCTGGATTGGCCGCCGTCCGAAATGTCCAAGATCGGCATAGAGCGCTTCGCAACCTGTCACCGTCAGAAAGACGGCGCCGAGCACGATCAGGCCGACGGTACCAGCATGGGCGAGGAACGAGAGCGCGTTGAGCGGATTGAGCGCGGCCAGGATTCTCCAGTCGTCGCCGATATGGATGAGGCCGCCGGCTGCCATGGCTAAAAACCACAAGACGGTAACCGGCCCGAAAAACATCGAGACAGCAGCCGTCCCCCTCGACTGCGCGGCGAAGAGGACGATCATGATCGCCGCCGACGCGAGAGGAACATAGTCGGCAAAGGTCGGCGTGATCAGTTTCAGGCCTTCGAGCGCCGACATGACCGAGAGGGCAGGCGTAATCATCGCATCGCCGATGAAAAGGGCCGCCCCAATCAGCCCGGCGAAAAAAAGCACCGGCACGTTTCGTCCCATCTTCTTCATCAGAAGGGCGAGAAGCGAGAGCGTGCCGCCTTCGCCGTCATTGTCGGCCCGCAGCAGGAACAGCACATATTTGAAGGTCACGATGACGGTCAGGGTCCAGACCATCAGCGAAATCAGACCGATCACCTCCGGCTCGTGTATGCCATCGGCGGCAAAGGGCCTCAGCGCTTCGCGGAAGGCATAGAGCGGGCTGGTGCCGATATCGCCGTAGACGACGCCGATTGCGCCGATAACCAGTCCGACAAAACCGTTGCGGCTGCCAGCGTCACCGGTCTTGTCTGCATGTGTTGGAGTCATGGTTCCCCGCTCATGGAGCTTGCTTACAAGCAGAAACATATGCCGCATTGGAGAACGGCAAGTAAATTGGCGCCGATGCAAACTTTTCGTGACGGCCAGGCGCCAATTGCGGGCTGGTATCACGGCCCGGATCACGGCCAGGATGAAACGATTTCGATCTGGGAAAATTTTGTTGTAGGCATTCGAAATCAGTTTCCGGGCCGGGGGCGAGGCAGATGGAACCAACCCAATTGTTCGAGCTTGTCATCGCGATGTTTCTTGCGATCATCGCGCTGCACTATGCCGCCCGCAGGCTCGGACTGCCGCCGTCCGTCGCGCTGCTGGCAGGCGGCGCGCTGCTTGCCTTCGTGCCAGGTCTGCCGGCGATCACCGTCGATCCCGGGCTGGTGCTCGTCATCTTCCTGCCACCGCTGTTGATGGACGGCGCCTGGTCGATCGCGTTGGCGCGCTTGCGGCGCCATATGATCGGCATCGCCTCGCTCGCCGTCGGCGCGGTATTGTTCACCTGCGCCATCGTGGCCATGACAACGCATCTCTTTTTCCCATCACTTCCCTGGGCCGCCTGCGCGGCGCTCGGCGCCATCGTTTCGCCGCCCGATGCGGTGTCGGCCCGCGCCGTGCTGGAGCGTGTCAGGCTGCCGCGGCGGCTTCAGATCCTGCTCGAGGGCGAGAGCTTGCTCAATGATGCAAGCGGTCTGGTTCTTTTCCGTTTCGCCGTTGCCGCCGCGGCAACCGGAACATTCAGCGCGGTGGAGGCGGTCGGCGATTTCTTCGAGCTGGCGCTGGGCGGCGCCGTCGTCGGCTTGGTGGTGGGAGCGACGTGGGTCAAGCTTGTCCGGCGTCTCGGCGACGAATATCTCATCATCGCCGCCACGGTGCTGCTTGCGTGGATTTCCTATCTGCTCGGCGAACTGCTGCATGTTTCTGGCGTCATCGCCACCGTGACCACGGGGCTGATCGCGTCCTGGCACCAGCACACCGTCCTTTCAGCGGCCATGCGGATGCGCGGCACGTCGTTCTGGACCGTGATGATCTTCCTGATGGAAGCGGCGGTCTTCACATTGATCGGGCTGTCGCTTCGCGACGTGGTCGAACGCGGCGGCGGCTTCGCCACTGTGATCGCGACCATGGGGCTGCCGATGCTGGCGATCCTCGTTACGCTGGTGATCGCGCGTTTTGCCTGGGTCTTTGGCTCCGATCTCGTCATCGGGTTCTGTGCCGCCTTCGGCTTAAAACGGGTTCAGCCGATCGGCGCCGGCGGCGCTGTGGTGCTTGGCTGGGCGGGTGTACGCGGCGTGGTGACGCTCGCTCTCGCCCTCAGCCTGCCCGAGACATTCCCGGGCCGCGACTTCATCCTCGTCACGTCGTTCGCCCTCATTCTCGGAACCGTGCTCGTCCAGGGCACGACATTGGGACGGGTGATTGCCTGGGCGCGGCTGGCTGAACCCCCGTCGGAAAGAGCGCGCCTGACGATGAGCCAGGCTGAAGCGGCCATGGCGCAGGCGCAGCTCGGGATCGTCCAAAACCTGGCGTATGACGCAGAGGGCAAGCTCATCCATCCTCAATTGCTGGAACGATATCAGCGCCGGGCGACCGCGATCGTCGACTACGCCGCGAGGACGGAGCACTACATGCCGGCGCTTCATGCTCATTTCGATGTCGTCCTCGAAGCCGTTGCAGCAGGTCGCCGGGAACTCATCCGGCTCCATCGCGCCGGCGAGATCGATGACGAGACGTTGCACGAGCTGGAGCGGGATCTCGATCTAGAGGAGCTGAGTGCGATCTCTGCCAAGGCCTGATCCCACAAGTCTCAAAGCTGACGAAGTATTACTTTCTGCGCCGAAAGTATTATCTGTGTCGTTGGAAATATAAGTCGTGCGGGTGATGACGGCGCTATGCGACGTCATCCAATGCGGCTTGTCGATGATTGGCCCCTTCTACCGCAGAATTCAGGTTTTCTCTGCGATAGGCCGAACGTTTCGAGATGACCTTTCTGAGACAGTATTGCCCTTGAATGCTGCGGCGATTGTCTGTGTATTTTAGAAAAATTCCCCGTCAGATTGTTTCTAATTGCCGCCATGATTCGAATATACGTTCCCGGCCGCGATTTTTTCTTCGCCACATTTCTGATGTTCCAAATTATCCAAACAATGGTGAGAAACAATGAAAATTATTCTCGTCATAGCCCTCACGCTATTTACCGTCCCCTGTAAGGCCGACATGCTGGGTACAGCTTCCAAATACGACCGCATGCACGAGCGCTCGATCTCGTTCCTCGGCGTAAATCCGCGGAGAATATCCTGGTGCGGCGCGTTCCTGGCTTTTGTCGCCAAACGATCCTCGCGGCAGCCGCCTGACAATCCCAACTTGGCGCGGTCCTGGATGAAGTTCGGCAAGCCGGTCTTCGCCCGCTCGGCCAGGCGCGGCGACGTAGTGGTGATCCGAAGCGGCAGGCGTTTCCACGTCAGCCTGTTCGACCATTTCGACCAGCGGCGTCAGTACGTCTACCTCTTCGGCGGCAACCAATCCAACCGGGTGCAGCTGTCGCGTTACCGCGCCAGCTCGGTCGTCGCCGTGCGACGATGATGGCGAGGGTGGCCGTCCTCGTCCTTCGAGGGCCTCAGGATGAGGTCGGAGAGAGAGAGTCGCTGGCTCGCTGCGAGCTATGGCGGGATGGCCTAACGAGCAGTCCTATCCTGCGCTGCGACCGGCAGGATCGCTCACGCTCTTGTAAGCGGCGATGATGCTCTCCGCCGCGAGCCGCGCCTCGTCCGCCGTAGTCTGGTAATTGCTGACGGAGAGGCGCAGGACGTCGCCGCCGCGCCATTTGGCGCCGCTGGCGAAGAGGATGCCGTCCGCCTGGATCTTTTCGATCACCTTTCGCGTCAGCGCGTTGCTCTCGTTGTCCGGGCGATCGGCTCCGAAACGGACGACGAGCTGGTTCAGCGCCACCGCGTTCAGAATGGCAATGCCGGGTTCGCGCGCGAGCCGGTCGGCCATCAGGTGGGCCGAGGCGCAGCATTGGTCGACGAGGAACTCGATGCCGTCGCGGCCGAGATGTTTCAGCATCGCCCAGGTGGCGAAACCGCGTGCGCGCCGCGAAAGCTCCGGCACGTAATGGGAAGGATCCCGCTCGCCTTCGCCGGCGAGCGGCAGGTAGCTTGCAGCGATCGTCATGGCGCGGCGATGGGCGAGTTCGTCGCGGACGATCGCATAGCCGCAATCAAAGGGCGTCTGCAGCCATTTATGGCCGTCGGTCGCCCAGCTGTCGGCCCCTTCAATGCCGCGACTGAGATGGCTCACCTTCGCCGATGCCTGCGCCCACAGGCCGAAGGCGCCGTCGACATGCACCCAGGCGCCTTTCGCTTTCAGCGGTGGGATGAGCCTGTCAAAATGGTCGAAAGCGCCGGTATTGATCTGGCCGGCCTGAAGAACGGCGATCAAGGGGCCGGCGACCGCGTCAACCGCTCCGGGAAGTGCCGCCGGGTCGATCCGGCCCATCGCGTCGGTGGGCAGGCGCACCACACGGTCATGCCCGAGACCAAGGAACTGGAGCGCGGAGAAGACGGTTGTATGGGCATCGTCGCCGATCAGCACGGTGATTGCCGGCGCGCCGAACAGGCCGTCGGCATCGGCATCCCAGCCGACCCTTCGCAGCACGTCGCCTCGGGCGGCGGCAAGGCAGGTGAAATTTGCCACCGTGGCGCCGGTCACGAAGCCGACCGAGCTTTCAGCCGGCAGTTTCAGCAGATCGAGAAGCCATCGTGCCGCCGTGGCTTCAACGGCAGCCGCAGCCGGAGCGGCGAAATGGTTTCCGGCGTTCTGGCCCCAGGCGCTGGTGAGGAAATCGGCTGCGACGCCGACCGGGTGAGAGCCGCCGATGACCCAGCCGAAAAAGCGCGGGCCGGTGGTTGCATGCAGCCCGGGTTCGGCGCCATCGGAGAGCTGCCGGATGACATCGAGCATATCGGAGCCGGCCGCCGAAAGCGGTTCATCGAAGACGGCAAGGCAGGCGGCGTAATCGTTACTTGGCACATGGCGGGCAAAGGCCGTTTCCCGAAATCCGGCCGCAAGCCGGGCGGCCTCCTGAAACAGAGTTGCGATTGCCGACATCGGATCCCCCGCGCCAACGGTTGCCGGCCCTTGAGAGAACCTCCTCAAAGCAATCTGTTGACGCACGCAGTCTAGCCGATATTGCCGACGCTGTCTTGCCGCTCCTGTGAACGGGCGGCCACGACGCCACGCGGGCATGGCTTCGTGAGGCATTCAGCCGGACATCAGCAAACGGATGGCGCCTCCGTTTCCTGCGCGGCCATCGGCGCTACAGCATATCCCCGAGGCTCCAGTGATTGTTCCAGCGGGCGTCGATTTCGTCATCGACGTTCTGGTAGCGGATGTCGGTGGAGAGGCGCAGGCGTCCGGCGCGATCCTGGTTGATCGTGGCGGCATGGATCATGTAGGGCGAGTGCAGGACCACGTCACCGGCTTCGTAATCGGCGGCGAGCCAGCGGGCGTTGAAGCGTTCGGCCATACCGGGGAGATCCTTCGAGACCCAGCCGCCTTCGGCCATATGGCTGTTATAGGCGCTGATCCGCTCCTCCGGCGAGAGATCGCCGCTGCGGAGCCGGAATTCGGCCTCCATCCCCCGCCCGATGGCGTGCGAGCCTTCGAGATAGACGAGACCGCCCATTTCGACGGGGACGTCGCCGATCGGAATCCAGGCAGTCACCAGCCGGTTGGTGCCGCCGCGGAGATAGACCAGATCGTAATGGGCCGGGGTGGCCGTCGTCGTGCCCGGTCTGGTATAGCGCATCAGCTTGCGCTTATGGAGATAGGAAATGCCTTGGAGAAACGCGTCCATGAAGCGCACGAGCGGCGGCTGGGCGCAGAAGCCTTCATAGGCGGCCGAGCGGACGATCGACATCAGCCGCCGGTCGGCGAGGCTCCAATCGACTTCTCCGGCGGCGGCGATGCCGAGAGCAAAATCATGGCCCGTAGCCAACAGTCCGGTTTCGGCAAGGCAGGAGAACACCCAGCGGCGAAAATCGATCACTTCGGGGCGCGGCAGAAGGCCCTTCAGCCAGACATAGCCGTCTTCCTCATAGCCGCGGCGGATGGCCTCGACACCGATGGCCGGGTCGGTCGGCCGAAGCAGGCCAAGCCTTTCCGCCGGGATCGTCCGGCCATGGGCGGCAAGGGAAAGATCGGTTTTTCGCGCTTCGGTATTTACAGCAATTGACATTTCGTCCATCCATCTCTTGGTTTGTTGTGCCTTTGAATAGCCGATGAGAAGGACTGGACGACATGGAGGAAAGTCATGGCTGGACTTTTCGCTCAACATGAGAGCGGCTGAGGCCATCTATCGGTCGCCGCTGGACGCGGCCGGCGGGCTTACGGTCACCGGAAGCGGCAGGCAACATGCATGCCATGCCGTGAAGGGGAGGAGGCTGCCGAGTTTTGCGGTCGTGCTGGTGGAGCGCGGGCAGGGCTTCCTGGAAACCGCCGCCGGCGGGCGCCGGCATATCGAGGGACCAGCTCTCTTCTGGCTCTTTCCCAATCGCCGCCATTCCTATGGGCCGGACGAGGGCGGCTGGGATGAGCGATGGGCGCTGTTCGACGGTTCGTTCACGCGGGATTTCGTGCGCCTGCGCCTGATCGCCGAGCGGCAGCCCGTCGTGGCGCTGCGCCACGTCGAGGAGGTGGTACGACTCTTCGCATCTCTGCACGTCGATCTCATCAACGACACCCCTCTCGGCCAGGCCTCAGCGGCATCGGCGCTGCATAACATCGTGATCTCGGCCGCAAGGGAGGCGAGCGCTGCGGCGAGCGGGGGCCGGGTTGATGCCGGCGACATCATTGAGATGTTGCGGGGGAGAGCGCTACAGCCGCTCGACCTTGCTGCTTTCGCCGTGGAGCACGGGATGTCGCCGGCCACGCTGCGCCGCAAATTCGTGGCTGAAACGGGTTTGCCGCCTAAGGCATTTCAGCTCCGGGTCCGCATGGACCATGCCAAGCAATTGCTGGCCACTAGCGATGAAAAGATTGAAACCATCGCCGCCAGGATCGGCATCGACGATCCGTTTTATTTCTCGCGCCTCTTTCACGCGCGTGAAAGCTGCAGCCCAAGCCAATTTCGGGCGCGGTACCGGAGGATGTGAGCGGCGCGGGAAATTGCCGTTATATGAGGATCCTTCGCCTTTTCCGCGACACCTAGGATAAAATCGATCAATACGTGAGCTGATTTTAAATATTGTTAGCGATTTCCTGCTGTAGCTTTTAATCACTCCGGGTAACTTTAAAATCTATTGCCTTTTCTATAAGTATCCACCAAAGATATGGAAATATCATTCGCAGTTCTGTCAATGTCGTTCTGCCAATCAGCGGGGGATATGCACTGAAGTATTTTGTTGTCTACGCGCTGGTGTGCTCGACGGTTGGGGTAGTCCTTCTCGTCGTCATCCATCAGATCGCACCGTTCGACACGGACGGGCCGAACCATTTTGTCGCCGAGCGAATGATCGACGACACTGCGACCGGGACGGTCGGCAGTGCGCCGACCCGGCCAGATGACCTGGTTGTAGGGTCAACTCCTTCGCCCAATCAACCGCCCGTCCAACGGTCCGACCAATGGGACCTCCGGCCAACGAATTCGCCGGCGGAGGATCCATTCAATTCATCGGTTGCACGAAAGGGCGGTCGGGTGGGAACGCCGATGCAGTGACCAGGGGAGCACCGCGCAATGGCTGCTGGACCCCAAACACAGCCCAAAAATCGAGTTGATACGAGAGGCGCCACTGTTTCAGCGTCCGTTGCAAAATCCGCGCCACTGCCAGCAGAAGACTGGTAACGCTCCTCATGCTTGATGCCACTATTATACAGCCTAAAGAGTAACAGCCGGTAATTTCAGGCTGCCCGCCCCGCCCGGTGCCGGCGAGCTGAGGTCGGGGATCAACACGGCTGCGGTGCCGCATCACTATTATCGTCATCGGCCTCGATTGCAGCGGCCCGAACTGTCAATATTGACAGTATCGCGTTGCTTGCAGGAGGTTGCGATGGATGTGAGCTGTGTGACGATCAGGCTTATCGAGGCAGACGAGGTGGAATCTTTCCGGCGCATCCGACTGGAAGCGCTTCGTGTGGAACCATCCTCCTTTGCCAGCCGCCTCGAAGATTGGGAGGCTCTTTCGGAGGTAGACTGGCGCAATCGCCTGAATGAGCCGGTGTTCGTGGCGTTTCAGGACGGCGAACCTGTCGGCGTAACCGGCCTAGTTCGGCAGCGCTCGAGCAAAATGTCCCATCGTGCGACGGTCATCATGGTCTACATCAGCAAGAGCCTGCGCGGGACCGGTCTTGCGGGCAGATTGCTGGACGTGGTTACCGATCATGCGCGCGCGACAGGGATTCGGCAGCTCGAACTTTTCGTCAGCGCGGAGAACACTGCGGCAATTCGGTTCTACCAGCGCCAGGGCTTCTCGGAGGTCGGCAGGATTCCCGGTGGGGTGCTCGAGGAGGGCAGGGAGATCGATGACGTGATGATGGCGCGCCGTATCGTCGATTAGGCGTCACACGGACTTTTTCGCGTAAAGGTTTATCTCAGCTCTTGACCTCAGCCGCGGTTGGGGTCGCAGGATGCGGACATGAGCGGGAGCTGTGCCATGACGAGAATTCTGAGAGACGAGGATCTGGTGGGCGGCGCGTTGATGTCCATCGCCATCGACGCGCTCGAGGCCGCCTTTCTCGCGAGAGCCGGCGATCGCTTGATCTCCCCACCTCGGCATCATGTTTCGTTTCCCGATCGAGGCGATCTCGTTTTCACGGTTGGAGGCCTCATGGGTGAGAAGCCGATCGCGGGTTTTCGCGTCTACGACACATTCAATGGGGCGGAGCATACGCAGATCGTCGCCGTGTGGTCGGCCGATGACGCCAGGCTCGAGGGCGTCATTCTAGGCGAGCGCCTCGGCAGCCTGAGGACCGGCGCCATCGGAGGGCTCGCCATCCGGCATCTCAGCGCGCCTGATGCCAGGATCGTCGGGATCATCGGCAGTGGGGCGCAGGCGCAATCCCAGCTTGCCGCGGCGGTCGCCGTTCGCAACCTCGACCGCGCCCGCGTCTATAGCCGCGACGAGACAAATCGCGCAGCCTTCGCAAGCGAGATGCAACACGCCCTGGGGCTTGACGTGGAGCCGGTCGACAGCGCCTCGAAAGCAGTTGACGACGCCGACATCGTCATCTGCGCGACCACGAGTCAAACACCTGTCGTCCATGCGCGGGATTTGAAGCCCGGCGTGCACGTCAACACCGTTGGCCCGAAAACGCTTCAAGGATACGAACTCAGCTTGGATGTCGCCGATGTCGCCGCCGTGATCGCGACGGATTCTCCCGAACAGGCACGTGCCTATGCTTCGCCGTTTTTCCTCACTGGCTCCGGCAACAATGATCGCATGGCCGATCTCGCCGACATCATCGCCGGGAAAGCGCCCGGACGGCGATCGTCCGAGGAGATAACGCTGTTCTGCTCGGTGGGTCTGGCTGGAACGGAAGTCGTTGTCGCCTCGGCGATACTCCGATCACCCGCCCTCGTCCTTCGAGGCACCTCCTCAGGATGATCCTTCGAGGCTCCTTCGGAGCACCTCAGGATGAGGGCTGGTCGTGGTGCGGGCAGCGTGTGTTCGCCCTTCTCACGTCAGGCCCAGGACGTCCCGCATATTGTATTCGCCGGGCGCGCGCCCTGCGATCCAGCGGGCGGCGGCAAGCGCGCCGCGGGCGAACATGCCGCGATCGAGAGCCGAATGCGAAAGCGTGAGAACTTCCTCGGCGGCGGCAAACAGCACCGCGTGTTCTCCGACGAGCCCGCCGGCGCGCAGCACGGCGAAGCCGATCTCGCCGGGCGGCCGCCCGCCGGTGATGCCGTCGCGGCCGCGCCGCTCGACGGAGGCGAGGGAAACGCCGCGTCCTTCAGCGGCCGCTTCACCGAGCATCAGTGCCGTGCCGGACGGCGCGTCGATCTTCTGGTTGTGATGCGCTTCCAGGATTTCGATATCCCAACCATGGGCAGGAAGGGCGCGCGCGGCCTGGCTGACGAGGCCAACGAGCATGTTGATGCCAATCGAGAAATTGCCGGAGCGCAGGATCGGAATGGTGCCCGCGGCCTCGGCGATCCGCTCGAGCTCGTCCGGCTCGAAACCTGTGGCGCCGATCACCAGAGCCGGCCCGCCCGCCGCGGCGCATAAGCCGGCAAGTTCGGCGGCAGCAGCTCCCGTCGTGAAATCCAGGATCACGTCGGCTGCCGCCATCGCGGCCGAACGATCGATCAACCCGGCGCCCGCGGCGGCCTCACGGCCGATGCCGCCGACGAAGGCAAAATCCGGATCGGCTGCCAGCAGTGACAAGAGGGCTCGACCCATGCGGCCGTTCGCGCCGGCGACGGCTACTTTGATTGGTGTGGTCACGTTCTTTCCTAACTCAGGAGGGTGAGCGCGAGGCGGAGGGGTTTTTCGCGCTGAACGCACATAAAACAGAGCGATGGTGTAGACAACGAGTGAGATCGGTATTTCCGCGAGACGGGATCAGAATGATGCGGGCGCCGGGCCCGGCGTCTTCTCGGGGCTGCCTGGCATCTACCAGTTGCCGGGGTCGGCGGTATGATCGATGCTGGCAAACTCGTCAGCTTTATGCCGGTCCAGCCTGACCTCGGTCGTCACGTTCGTCTCGTCGGTGACCGAGTAGCCGTCAGGGATCGGCCCCTTTGATAATTCCTGATACAGAAGCAGAGCGGCCTCCTCGGCGCTATCGGCCTCGATCTCGCGGGTAATTGATACGGTGTACTTGTGCATGGCTTCGGCCTCTCGATGGTCGCGCAGGTATGGCAGTCTGACACGAGTTTTGTGTTGGGGACACAAAAACCACGCCGCGTGGAATTTGATTCATGTGACGGCTTCGGGCCCCATTCGATGCCGGCTCGGACTTCTGCCGCGTTGATTTGAGGCCGCGGCTCGATGCGTTGCCATGGCCAGCACCGCCGATGTGGCAGCTCGATCCTCATCTGCAGGAAATAATTCTGCATAGGCTGGAGAAAGACGGTTCGGCTCTTACTTCAGTTGGAGCAGGAAACGAACAGCGAAGGGGCCTCGCGATGGCGAAGAATACGATTTGCGTCTGGTACGACAAAGAGGCTGAGGCGGCCGCCCGCTTTTATGCCGCGACTTTTCCGGACAGCGCCGTCGGTGCTGTCATTCGTGCGCCGGGAGATTATCCCGAGGGCAAGCAGGGAGACGTGTTGGTTGTCGAATTCACCGTTGCGGGTATTCCTTGCGTTGGACTGAACGGCGGTCCTACATTCAAACACAGCGAAGCTTTCTCATTTCAGATCGCAACCGAGGATCAGGAAGAAACCGACCGCTATTGGAACGCCATTGTCGGCAATGGCGGCCAGGAAAGCCAATGCGGCTGGTGTAAAGATAAATGGGGCGTGTCCTGGCAGATTACGCCTCGGGTGCTGACCGAGGCGCTGGCCGCAGGTGGTGACGAGGCAAAGCGCGCCTTTGATGCGATGATGACCATGCGGAAGATCGACGTTGCCGCGATCGAGGCCGCCCGGCGCGGCTGAGCCGCCCGGACGATCTTTGTTCGGCCTAGGCCGGTGCATGGCGGGTTTCAGAACCAGAGATCGCGCACGCGGCGTCCCTGGGAGGGAAGGTCTTCGAATGTCTCAAGCCCATCGAAGTGATCGATGGGCAAATCGGCCACGAGATCCGGGGGCGCAAGCCGAATGTTGACGGCCATGCGGCGGCGGCCATCCTTTTGAAGCCGCAGGCCGCGCCAGCTCAAAATGCAGGCGCAGGAGGGGCAGAACAGGATTTCGAGAGATGAGTTCTCCCTGCCGGCGCGGGTATAGGACGCGGTCTGCCCGATCAGAGCGATACGCTCCCCCTCATAGTCATAGGCCCACAGAACGCCGTAGCGTCGGCAGAGGGTGCAGTTGCACGCGGTAATCGAGCCGGGATCGCCCTCGAGCGTCCAGCTCGTCTTGCCGCAATGACATGAGCCCGTCAGCATGCGCGTGCGTTCAACCTCTGCGCCTCTTCACACGCCGCATCCTGCCTCAATCGGATAGGGACGGCAATTGGACATTGCGACGTTGCTTCCCAGGCCCGAGCCATTCGCGATAACGCCCACTCGATCATTTTGAAATTTCTAATTGAGGTTGAGGCCGGAAGATGATCCCATGCGACCTGGCGTAGTTGAGTCCACGTCTCTTCCCCCTTTGATCCGGTGGCCAATGTCGATTTCAGATGCGATCTATCGTCCTTTCGAAACCTGGATCAGGCCGCTCGATATTGCCTATCGGCCGCTGCCGTCCAAGGGGCCCGTGGCCGTCCTTCTGCATTTCATTTCGATGTTTCGCGGCGTGCTGATCACCCTTGCGCTTTGCTCCATGGTGTTCGAGGTGATCAACCTGACGATCGTCTGGGGGCTTTCGGTCATCGTCGATGGCGTGACGCAACAGGGTGCTGCCGCCTTCCTGGAGAAGGAGTGGCTGCTGCTTGCTGTCCTCGGCTTCCTGATCTTTCCCGTGATGCCGATCGTTTCGTTCACGCTCAACACGCTGAGTTCGCATACATTGGGCATCGCCATGCCGGCTGCCATTCAGTGGCAGGGCCACAAGGCGGTGGAGCGCCAGGACCTTGCCTTCTTCCATGATCTCTATGCCGGCCAGGTTTCCTCGCGGCTGCAGCAGGTGTCTTCCGCCGTCCAGCAGCAGATCCTTGCCGGCTTCCAGTCCATCCCGCGTTTCCTGATGCAACTGGTCGGCTCCGTCATCCTGCTGAGCGCTCTGGCCTGGCAGCTTGCCGTGCCGGTTGTCGTCTGGATCGCGCTCAACGTCGCATTCACCGCCAAGGTCGTGCCTGTTTTCGTCGAGCGTTCGCGCCGCACCGCCAAGCAGCGCAGCATGGTGGCCGGCGCCATCACCGATCTCTATACCAACATGCAGATGATCAAGCAGTTTGCGGCCGAAGACAGTGAGGCAGGCGCAATCCGCCGCATCATTCAGAAGGCCGTGCAGACGCAGCATAGCGAGCAGCGTATCTATCGCTCGTCGGAAGTAACCGTTGTGGTTCTCAACACCCTGCTGTGGCTGGCCATGCTGTCGATCGGATTTTCCGGCCTCGTCAAAGGCTTCCTCACGGTCGGCGAGTTCGTCGGCGCGGTCTACATCCTCCACCGCCTGTCCTCGCAGATCTTCGTCTTCCTGCAGATGGGCCAGCAGATCTTCCAGGCGATCGGCACGATCAAGGACGCCATGCCCGTCATGACGACGCCGCCGACGATCAGCGACCGGCCGGATGCGAGCGAACTTGCCGTGCAACAGGGCGAGATCCGGTTTGAGAATGTCCGCTTCACCTATAAAACGGGCAAGCCCGTGATAGACGCCCTGTCGCTGACGGTGCGGCCGGGCGAGAAAGTGGGGCTGGTCGGCCTCTCGGGGGCCGGCAAGACCACGCTCGCAAACCTGCTCCTGCGCTTCTACGACATTAAGGAGGGCGCGATCCTGATCGATGGACAGGATATTCGCACGGTCACTCAGACAAGCCTTCGCCGCGCCATCGGCGTCATCGCGCAGGACGTCGCGCTGCTGCACCGCTCGGTCGGCGACAATATCCGTTACGGCCGGCCAGGGGCGACGCAGGAAGAGATCGAAAGGGTGACGAAGATGGCGAGCGCCGATGCCTTCATCGCCGATCTTGCCGACAGCGAGGGCCGCAAGGGCTATGACGCCTTCGTCGGCGATCGTGGCATCAAGCTCTCCGGCGGCCAGCGCCAGCGCGTCGCCATTGCCCGCGTGCTGCTGAAGGACGCGCCGATCCTGGTGCTTGACGAAGCGACCTCCGCCCTCGACAGCGAATCCGAGGCCGCCATCCAGGAAAGGCTGAACCTCGTCATGGAGGGAAAGACAGTGATCGCCATTGCACATCGGCTTTCAACCATTGCCAGGATGGACCGGATCGTGGTGCTCGATCACGGGCGGATCGTGGAAGAAGGCAGGCCGGACGAACTGGTCGAACGGGATGGCCTGTTTGCCCGCCTGTGGAAACGCCAGACCGGCGGTTTTATTCCTGAAGACATCGACGAAGCCTTGCCGGCTTTGCCTGAGACTTGAACGAAGCCGAAAGATTGCCTGTCATATCGGGCGCCGCACCTCCCACGGAGCGCTATTCCACCAGCCCGAAGATCGGGCCGTAGCCGCCGTGCCAGGACCAGTCGTTGCGTCCCATCGCCGGATTGTAAACTCCGACGCCGCGTCCGCCATCGAGAAACAAGGCGTCGCGGCATTTCAGGCGATCGCGGAAAAGCCGCGCGAAATCGTGGAAATTCACGCTCTCGTCGCTGATTGCGAAGCGAACAGTTCCGTTTTCGCAGACGCCGACACCGCTTCGGCGGGTTCGGTCCGTCGAGCCTGCGATGAAGATCGGGTTGAGGTTGCCGGCGATGACGAGCATCGGACCGGACTGCGTGGCAAAGCGCGGCTTGGTGGCGAGCTTCAAATACTTTCCGGTCGGTACTATCCCAGCGCCTGCTTCACCAAGAAAGAACACGCCATTCGGCTTCTTGTAGAAATTCGGCACCTGGCCGGCGGCGCTTTCGGCAGCTGCCATGTTGGCCGGTTTCAGTTCCCTGCCGTTCTCGACATACAGTCCCATCGGCGAAAAGTCGGCCCGGTACATGCCGGCATTGACGGCGAAAGTCAGGTTTCGCCCTTCGGCGCGAACGGCTTCGGCAAGGTTTGAAAAGGCGCGGTATGGCTCGCCGTCGGCGCCCTTCCAGAATAGACGCAGGTCGACTTTCCCCACTTCCAAGGTGCAGATGACGTATTTCGCCTCATCGAAGGTGACCTTTTCGCATTGTTCGGCCTGCGCGTGGTGAAGGGGCAATAAGGCTGCCAGCACTAATGCCAGAGCGAGCATGCCATGTTTCAGATAGGTCATTTGGGTCAGGCATCCGATTTGCCGCCACGAGCTGGATCCGGTTTCCGCCCTGGCGGCACTGCGGGGAGTGGGAACTCCGTAAATACCGCAATGATCGCTTTTCTGTGACTGGCAGCCGATGATTTCTGCTGGGTGGCGTCTGAATGTCTACGCAACTACCGGTGCAATGGATTCAGCCCGAATGCCTCGATGGGTTTCTCGGCGCTATCGGGTGGATGCCGGGTGCCGGGGCTAAGTCACCCCCACCTGGCCGCCGGCAAGCAGGTGAGGGTGGGGATCGTCAGCGGCAGTTTCTACCAGGCGGTACGGGCGGTGCCGAGGGCTGTCGTGTGCGAGGATGAAACCTGGGCGACGTGCGCCTTGAGCGATACGACACAGTTTCCGGGATAGGTGAGTTTGTGCAGCGTCAAATGCTTGAGCAACGCTTCTGCGTCGCGCTTCTCGGTCAGCGGAAATGTCACAGTCATGCGAGTTCTCCAAACGACAAACTGAGCATTGGTAAAAGTTAATGCCGAGTTTCTTTTGCGCCGCAACAAAAAAATTTTAATAATAAAATAAAATCGATTAACTCTGGGATGCTGATTTTTAAAATCGTTTGAAATTCTGTGGCGATTACCGATCGGATTGATCGGTGGCAGAAGCGGGTCAACCAGGCTCGCCGCTGCGAGCTCAGGCGCGGTATCTTCCGTTACGGGCGGCCCAGTTTTTGAGGCGCAATCCGTTCAGCCTGATGAAACCTTCGGCGTCATGGTGGTCATAGGCGACCCGCCCTTCCTCGAAAGTGACGAGATCGGGGGAATAGAGCGAGGAAGGGGAGACTCGGGATATGACCGAGGCGTTTCCCTTGTAGAGCCTCAGCGTGACTTCACCGCTGACGAAGGCCTGACTTCGGTCTATGAGGGCTTGCAGCATGTCCCGCTCGGGAGAAAACCAGAACCCATTATAGATCAGCTCGGCGTAGCGGGGCATGAGCTCATCCTTCAGATGCGCGGCGGCGCGATCGAGGGTGATCGATTCGATGCCGCGATGAGCCGCAAGCAGGATCGTGCCTCCGGGTGTCTCGTAAACGCCCCTCGACTTCATGCCGATGTAGCGGTTTTCCACCAGATCGAGCCGCCCGACGCCGTGTCGCCCGCCTCGCTCGTTGAGTTCGGCGAGCAATGCGGCCGGCGTCATCGGCCTGCCGTCCACCGAAACCGGGTCGCCGCTTTCGAAGCCGATCGCGACAGTCTCGGGCCGATCCGGAGCGTCGACAGGATCGACCGTGCGCTGATAGATGTAATCGGGTGCGATCTCCGCCGGGTCTTCAAGCACCTTACCTTCGGTAGAGGTGTGCAGCAGGTTGGCGTCGATCGAGAAGGGGGCGTCGCCGCGCCTGTCCTTCGGCACGGGGATTTGATGCCTTGCGGCATATTCCAGCAACTGGGCGCGGGAGCGGATATCCCATTGGCGCCAGGGGGCAATGACCTCCATTGAGGAGTCGAGCGCATTGACGGCGAGTTCAAAGCGGACCTGGTCATTGCCTTTGCCGGTTGAGCCGTGGGCGACGGCGTCGGCACCGACCTCACGGGCGACAGCGACGAGGTGTTTGGCGATCAGCGGGCGGGCGATGGAACTGCCGAGGAGGTACTGGCCCTCATAGAGCGTATTGGCCCGCAGCATGGGAAAGACGAAATCTCCGACGAATTCCTCACGCAGATCGATGATGCGAATGTCCCGAACACCCAGCATCTTCGCCTTAGCGCGGGCCGGTTCGAGTTCCTCGCCCTGGCCAAGGTCAGCGGTGAAGGTGACAACCTCGCACCCATAGGTCTCCTGCAGCCATTTGAGAATGATCGACGTATCCAGCCCGCCGGAATAAGCGAGCACGATTTTTCCCATCTTTCTTGCCATCAGCTCTTCTCCATATCGATGCGTTGGAACGATAGGCCAAAGCTCACGCAATAAGCTTGCGAAGCGTCCCTGAAATTGCGAAAGTTTGGCATGATATGCCAATATTCTGTGTTACGGAGCTTTAAAATGTCACTCACCTTGGATGCGATCGATCGGCATATCCTGCGCGTGCTCCAGCGCGACGGGCGCATTTCCAATGTCGAGCTGGCAAGGGAGGTGGGGCTGTCGCCTTCGCCATGTCTACGCCGGGTGAGGCTGCTGGAAGAGGCAGGCATCATCGATCGCTATGTCGCCGTGCTCGACCCGGCAAAGGTCGGGGCGGGTCTGACGGTTTTCGCCCGCGTGTGCTTCCGGACTCAGGATGCAGAGGTGACGCTGCGCTTCGCCGAGGCGGTGCGACGGTTTCCGGAGGTGATGGAATGCTACCTTTCGACAGGAGAATGCGACGCCGTGCTGCGCATCGTCACCGCCGATCTGCACAGCTACTGGCGCTTCCAGGCCGATCATCTGACCCGCATTCCAAGCGTGCTCAGCGTCAAGACCGACGTGCCGATGGAAACGCTGAAACGGAGCTACGAGCTGCCGCTGCGATAGGCGCCGCTTACGCGCGGCGCCGTGTTAGCCAGACGAGGCCGGTGATCAAAGCAGCATCATGAACGGCGTGGGTGAGGTACTCCAGCGCCGTTTGGGGGCCGGCGCCGATAACCATGGTAAAAGCGCCGACCAGGGTTCCGAGAAGGGCGAAGGACTGGGCGCAGAGCGCGGCCGAGCTGGCGGAGAAGAACATGGACGCAATCTTTGCGGCGCAGCGTGCTTACGATGAAAGGGATGCCGGCTGATGATGCTTAAGTCGTCGGGACATCCGGTCGGGCCGCAATGCGCTTGCCTGCTCGCCCGACCGGCAGGTGGTGGGTTCGGAGCCATCATGGTGCCTGCTCCGCCACCCGTGGCGCGGTCAAAACTGCTGCCGCTCGCTCAGGCGGTCCTGATCCGGCGCAGGCGTGTCGCGCACCACTGCCATAAGGGCGAAACGATATAGCCGACGGCCGGGATTGTCGCGAGCCCGATGAGGATGCCAACGAGACCCGCACCGGTCGCTTGAACCAGCCAGGAAAGCACGGCGCCGCCGGCCGGTACTGCATGGGCGACGGCTTCCCCGGTATCGTGGAGGAGATGGCTCAGCCAGGCGAGGCCGAAGGTTTCGGCGCCGTGCACGATGATGCCGCCGCCGACCCAGATCATCGCCGCTGTCCCGATCAGGCCGAGCACCTTGAGAAGATAGGGCATGCCCTTCACCAGGCCGCGCCCGAGTATGCGCAGGGGCGCGCCTGCTTGAGAAGGGGAGGAGCGCTGGGCAAGCCAGAGGCCGAAATCGTCCGCCTTCACGATCAGAGCGACGACGCCGTAGACTGCAGCCGTGATGATAGTTCCGACCAGGGCGAGAACCAGCGCCTGCATCGCCAGCCCCGACTCGGACAGCGAGCCGAGCGTGATCACCATGATTTCGGCGGACAGGATGAAATCGGTCCTGATGGCGCTCGCGACCTTTTCGTCCTCGAAGGTCTTCGGATCGACGCTGATCGACTCGAGCCCCGCCTCGTGTGAATGGGCTGCGTGCGGCACAACGAGCTCGTAGACCTTTTCGGCGCCTTCGTAGCAGAGGTAGAGCCCACCGAGCATGAGCAACGGCGTCACCGCCTGCGGCACCAGAAGGCTGAGGACGAGTGCTGCCGGCAGGAGGAACAGAAGTTTGTTCTTGAGGGAGCCGACGGCGATCTTCGCGATGATCGGCAGTTCGCGCGCCGCCGACAGGCCGGTCACATAACGCGGCGTGACGGCAGCGTCGTCGATCACGACGCCGGCAGCTTTGGCGCCGGCTCTGCCCGCCTGAGCGACCACGTCGTCCAGGGAAGCAGCGGCCGCCTTTGCAAGCGCGGCAACATCGTCAAGCAGGGCAATCAGGCCGACACTCACAAGCAAACCTCTCGTTTAGGGATATGGACAGCGAAAATAGTCAATCGGGCGGCAGCTGGAAAGAGGCGCTGCCACGGATGGTTGCGGCGCCCGATCAAAATGGCAGGCGCATCACTCGGCCGGGGTTCGATCCGGCGGCAAAGCAAAGATTTTACCAGACTCTAATCATCCTCGTCTTCGTCAAGGCCGAGGTGTTCGAGGCTGCGGAAGCGGCCGAGCCCCAGGGCAGCGAACGCGTCGACATGGCCGGTGGCCTCGACGCCGAGACGTCGTAAGGCTGGGTTGATTGGGTCGTCCGGGCCGATCGGGTCCCGCGTATCCGGTTTTGCGGCGCTGAATATCATGTCTCCGTCCGCGAATGCGGCGGCTGCCTGGGAACCGGCTCCGCCGAAATATTCCGTCTCGATATAGGCCAGCAGGCCATGTCCATAGGCGGTCGCCAGAGGCTGCTCGCACTCGATCTGGACATGGATGTGGTCGTCGTGGCGGGCGGCCCGGCATCCCTGAAAGCGGACATGGGCGTCGCTGATACCGAGCGCGTTCTTCAGATGCGGTTCGATGAAGATCTTCTGCAGACCGAAGCGTGCGACCCCTTCCGTCGTTAGCCAGGCGACCGCCGCCGCAGTGCGCTGCTCCTCGATCCGGTAGGCCGGGAACAATGGCTGCAACGCATCGAAATTCCAGCGGGTGGTGAGCCAGTCATGGTGGCCCGCGCAGGGCAGTTCCTCGCCCGGGCCGGGCTCCTCGAAGGCGAAATAACCGATCGGCGAGCGGGTGGCGCCATTCAGGAAGGCACCCCCGGCATTCTTGTAATAATAAGCGAAATCAAGCTTCTTGCCGTCAGCATGCGAGAGATGCGGCAGCAGCGGGAAACCGTTGACGAAGGGGAAATTCGCATCCAGCGCGACGGTGACGGTGCCGGGGAATTGCTGGTCCATGTGAGTGGCGAGGGCCTCTGCGAGATCGCGAAGTTTGGGCGTGATGTAGTTGCGGTTGAGCGCGCAGTAGATAGGCGAGTGGACAAGGAGCCTGTCTTCGGCGCCTGCCATGCAGGAGAGTGGGACGCGGCCGAACGCCGGTGCCGCAAACTGTGTGGCGACGGTCGCGGCGGCGTAGCACAAAAGGAAGAGCGCGAGTTTGGCAGGAAATCGCCTAAGGCCGCATATGCGCGCGGCGGCGAGGGCGAAGAGATAGGCGACGCCACCGATCTGGGTGAGCAGCGTCAGGATGAGAGCGGCGAGGGCGTGGAGGATGAGGCGGAGCACCGGGCGGCCTTGCGGAAGGGAGGTTGCATTGCCTTAGGCGAGGGAGTGGGGATGTGCAAGATGGGCTGCGAGTGTGAGGAGGGGGCGGTGGGTTGTTCGCTTTGCCCAAGCCAATGGGGATGTGCCGTGTGGCCCCCTCATCTGCCTGCCGGCATCAGCCTGGGCGAGCCACGGGTCTCGCCCGTCCTTCGGACCCCCGAGGGGAGAAGCGGAATGGCGGCAAAGCGGCTTGCACCTTCTCCCCAGCGAGCGGGGGGACGGTGCCGGCAGGCGGATGAAGGGGCGAGCGACTGGGGGAGCGAGTGCTCTGAGCGTAAGCGAAGGCAAACACTCTCCATGCCGCCGCCCCCGATCTTAAACCCGCATCGACAGCTCGATATCGTCGGCGAACGGTGTCGAGAGGTAGCCGGCGGCGAGGGTGCGCACGCGGGCGAGACGAAAAAATACGAATAATTCGTCGCGTCGGCTAATCGCATTGCAGGACGCCGCCATGATAGACCAGCCAAGTGCCCGGATTTCAGGTTCGCTCCAGCGAGCTCGTGGCGGCGATCCTTGATGCCGCTGCTCAGGTTTTGGCGCGGGAAGGCGCCCAGCGCTTTACCACGGCGCGGGTGGCCGAAAGGGCGGGCGTCAGCATCGGTTCGCTCTACCAGTATTTTCCCAACAAGGCGGCGATCCTCTTCCGGCTGCAGAGCGACGAGTGGCGCGAGACGACCGGCCTGCTCGCGACGATCCTGGAGAATGGGCAAAGGTCGCCGCTCGACCGGCTGCGCCGCCTTGTCCACGCTTTTCTCCGCTCCGAGTGCGAGGAGGCGGCGATGCGGGTGGCGCTGCATGATGCGGCACCGCTCTATCGCGATGCACCGGAGGCACAGGCGGCGAGGGCGTCGGGCGACCGGATCGTCGAGCTTTTCATGCGCGAAGCGCTGCCATCGGCGCCGGAGTCGACCCGGGCGCTGGCCGGCGACCTGATCGGCACGACGCTTGGCACGGTGGGAAAGCAGTTTTCGGAGGTTCCACGCAGCTCGGCGGAGATCGAGGCCTATGCGGACGCGATGGCGGATATGTTCTGCGCCTATGTGGAAAGGCTCGGATGAAGCAGAGCCGGGGACGGCAGGCTTCGGCGAAGGAAGCGGCCGTTTCCCAGAAAAGTCACGGCATGTTTCCACATCAGCGCATAATCGGTGCGGCTTGAACAGTTCACCTGTCGATTCCCGCAGCGCCGTGTCTGGCGTCGATGGCCGCCCGCTATTGACGGGCAATCCGTTTTGACAGTTCGGCAAGAAGCTGGTCGTGGCCGTGGCCGGGGTTGGCCTGGATGATATCGACGGCAAGCGTGATGGCACGGCGGCCTTCGATGCTGTCGATGTCGAGCTTCCTCTCTTCGCACCATTGCCGGACGGCGTCGGTGACAGTGGCTATCTCGCAATCGTCGAGCGGGATTTGGCACAGGAGCACGGTCGTTCCCCCTGAAGCGGCGAGAGCATATATGGTCTCTCAAGCGGTCTCGCCGATGATCCGATGGGCCGACGTAGCGACTCTACGCTTATTCCGAGGCAAAGCTACAGCTATTTTGGCGCGATCCGGCGGCCGCCGGGCGAGCCTTGCCGTTGCCGCGTCCAAGGCTGCCGAAGGCGGACGCACCGCCTGTTTTTTGCTATAATCGCGGGAGCCGCGGTGGATCCCATGGCCTGGCGAATCGAGGCGTAGGTGAGATGAGCGATGTTCAGGAACGACTCCTCGACAGCAAGATGACCGAGATGGAGCTTGCCCGGTCCTGGAGCCCGCGCGTCATCGCCAAATTCGAAAGCCTGATCCGCGGCGGCGACGATTTCTCGCTCTACCGCATCAACCCGCTGGCTTTCGCGCGCGACCAAGCGATCTCCGAGGCCGAAAGCATCGATCTCTTTCTCCATGCGACGCGCAGCGGTCTGTTCGAGATGAGCTGGGACGTCGTCTGTCCCCAATCCGGCATGGTGCTCGACAGTTTCGGCGCGCTGCGGACGCTGAAGACCCACTATGTCTGCGGCCTTTGCGACGTCTCCGGCGAAACCGACCTCGACGACTTCATCGAAGTGACCTTCACGGTGTCGCCGCAGTTGCGCCGGCTGCCGTTTCACGATCCCGGCTCGCTTTCGGTCGAGGATTTTCACTGGAAGGCGCGGTTTCTGAGCGATGCGCGGCTGCCCGGCCAGCAGGCCCGCTTTCTCGATGTCCTCAAGGGGATGGTGCGCGGCCTGACCTTCCTGGCCCCCGCATCCGTCACGACGGTGAGGGCGGAGCTCGGCGCCGGGGCGCTCGCCGGCATAAATGTGCAGACCCAGGCGAGCTTCGCGCTGCCGGTGACAGGCGAGCCCGTGACGGTGCCGACGCTCCTGCGCGTTCGATATGACGGGCAGCGGTTCTCCGCTTCGCTGCCGGCGGTGCGGCCGGGCCCTGTCATCGTCGAAATCGAGAACTCGGCGGCTGTGCGCGGGTCGCTGCTGCTGATCAACTGGCCGCCGGAAATCTTGGCGCAGACCACCAAGCCGGTTCTCGACTTCGATCCCTACATGTCGGGCGGCATGCTGCTGGCTCGCCAGACCTTCCGGCGGCTGTTCCGCTCCGAGCGCGTCGACGAGAGGGAAGGGCTCGGCATCCGCCAGGTGACGCTGCTGTTCACCGATCTCAAGGGCTCGACGGCGATGTATGAACGGCTCGGCGATCTCAACGCCTATGCGCTGGTGCGTGAACATTTCGCCTTGCTCGGCGCCACGGTGCAGGAGCATTCGGGCGCAATCGTCAAGACGATCGGCGATGCTGTGATGGCTGCCTTCTCCCGCCCGGCCGATGCGGTTTCGGCGGCGTTGCGTATGCTTGGGGAAATCGAGCGCTTCAACAGCGAACATGGCGATCCCAGCATCATCCTGAAGATCGGCGCCCATTGCGGCCCGTCCATCGCCGTGACCTTGAACGACAACCTCGATTATTTCGGACAGACGGTCAATGTCGCTGCCCGGGTGCAGTCACTGGCCGATGCCGGCGAGATCTGCATTTCCGAAGCGCTGTTTTCGGCAGCTGGTGTCGCCCAGTTGCTTTCCAGCCACCGGCTGGCCGCCTTCGAGGCCCCGCTGCGGGGCGTCGAGGGAACGGCATGCGTATACCGAGTGATGCCGGGTTAGATCTGACGCGAGCAGGCGACCCTTGCGACCGCCTTGCCCGGACGGCCTGAGCCGGCAATTATTTCGCCAGCACGATATGGGTGGCGTGTTCGCTGGCGACATGTTCGGTGACGCGGAAGCCGAGGTCCGGCAGGTCTATGCCTGAAAACATCGCTTCGCCTTTGCCGAGCACGACGGGAGCGATGGCGAAGTGCAGTTCATCGATCAGGCCCGCCTGCAGATATTGCCGCACAGTGCTGACCCCGCCGCCGATCTTGACGTCCTTGTCGCCCGCCGCGGCCTTCGCCTTGCCGAGCGCTTCCTCGATGCCCCCGGTGATAAAGTGGAAGGTCGTGCCGCCTTCCATGACGATCGGCTCGCGCGGATAATGGGTGAGGATGTAAGTCGGCGCATGGTAAGGCGGGTTCGGACCCCACCAGCCTTTCCAGGCATCGTCCGGCCACTCGCCGCGGATCGGGCCGAACATGTTGCGGCCGAGGATGAAGGCGCCGAAACCGGCCATGGCGCGGGCGGCATAATCCTGGTCAATGCCTTCAGAGCCGTCGTCCTTGCCCGTCATGGCGCGGAAGGTGCGGGTATGGAAGAACCATTCGAACATTTCCGGCCCCCGCTTTCCCAGGGGATCATTCAGGCTTTGCTCCGGGCCGGCGCCGAAACCGTCCACGGAAATGGAAAACCCTGCAACGCGCACCTTGGCCATGCTCTCCTCCACATGATTGCAATATGAAACTAGTTGTTTTCTCTCACAAGCGATCCTATAATGCAACTGGTTTTTATAGGAGATGCTCCGTGGATATTGAGTTGCGGTCCGGCTGCCCGATCAACCTGACGATGGAAGTGCTGGGTGACCGGTGGAGCCTGATCATCATCCGCGACATCATGTTTGGCAACCGCCGGCATTTTCGCGATCTGCTCACCAATTCGGAGGAGGGCATCGCCTCCAATATCCTGGCGGCCCGACTGAAACGGCTGCTCTCGCTCGGCTTCATCAGCAAGCGGGACGACCCGAGCCACAGCCAGAAGGCAATCTACAGCCTGACGGAGCCGGCGATCCAGCTCGTGCCCCTCTTCGCCATGATCGGCGCCTGGGGGAGGCGTCACCTGCCGGTGACGGAGGATCTGAGCATTCGAGCGCAGCTTCTGGAAGAGGGCGGGCAGCCGCTTTGGGACGAATTAATGGAGGATCTCCGACAGATCCACATTGCCGATCCGGTGGGCGGAGCAAACGGGACGGTGACTTCGCCGGTGCTGGCGCGGCTGACGGCGGCGTTTCTGGAGGTGCGGGAGAAGATGGCGCGTGGGATGGCGACCGTCTTGATCGGGGCAAGACTGAGGCCATCGAGATAGAGGCGCGATTTCGAAAGCTGGCCCTTCGGCGCACCGAGATTGGAATAGGTGGAGAGCGTCCCGCTCTCCTTGAGCGGTACCGAGCTGCACCCGGCCACAGCCACGGCCAGCGCGTTGACCGTAATTGCTTTTCCGGCCAGCGAAGGTGGAAGGCGTGCCGTGCGACCTCACCCGACCCGTCGGGCCACGTTCCCCGCACTAAGGAGAAGAGGTAGCAAGGCCTGCGTACAGTGCCAAACGATGCGTCTATTCAAAGGCGCGTTGCCTGATATATCGCTGGGGAAGCGGCATTCTCCCTCTTCTCCCCAACGGGGAGAAGGTGGCCCGAAGGGTCGGATGAGGGGGCTGCACGGGACACCTTCCAATATCGCCCCTCGCTTACGCCACCATCGAGGCGACGCGCTTCGGCTTCGCTGCTGCGAGCCGCATCAAATCGCCCGCCGACCGGGCGATGGTGATCGCAGGCAAGGAGCCGAAGGGGTTGGACCTCTCGCTTCCCTCGCGCCAGCGGATGAAATCCTGGCTCGGCGGCAAACCGAATACGTCGCCTGCGATGCCTTCGGCCGCGAGCCTGGTCGGCGTCGTCGCCGCCAAATATGGTGCGCCGCCGCAATGTACGGAGAAGAAGCCGAAGCCGGCCGCCGCTGATTGACCGAGTGCTCAGCCACGCCCCAGGCGGACGGGCAGAGGCGGCAAGCTTCGCTCCGTCCGCCTTTTGCCATTCGGTTTTAGTCAGCCGGCGCTGGCCGTAGCCGGAAATATAATTTGGTGCGATCGGGCCGGTCAGATGGATGCGATCCGCGCTTGAACAGTTCGCCGCCATTGCGCTCGATCACCCGCCGTGACGCGTCGTTATCCTCGTTGCAGAGAATGATGAGACGGGCGAGGCCGTGCTTTTCCGCCACGGCCAGCAGCAGCCTGAGCGCCCTGGTTGCGTGGCCATTGCCCTGTTTCCATGGCACGACGGAATATCCGACATGACCCGACACCTCGGGCGGCAGCTCTTCTGTGCCGGGTATAAAACGAAGGCCGTCCCAGATCCAGAATAGCTGCGTGCACAGAGACTCCCGTCCCAATCGGACGGCTCGCTTCGGATCAGGATTGAGGGCGTCGAGGAAGCGTGATCTGTCCCGGCGCAGCCGTCGAAGCTCGCCCATGATAAAGGTCTCGTCTCCGGCTCGGCGCGGATCGGGCGACCAGCCGGCGGCAAGCGCCGTTTCAAAACCCGACAAGTTATCGAGATCGGGCGAAAGCAGGACGACACGGCCGGCGGCCTCTGCTGTAGCTTTGACTGTCATCGCGCAGCTGTGCCTCCCAATCCCCGAAGGTGAGATCCTCCGGCTGGAGCCGCAAGACAAACACAATCCATGGCCGATGGGAAGTCTGGCGAGGTGCTCGGTTACCGTTGCTCGGTAACGTGGGGCCCTGCGCTCACGCAGCAAAAAGCCCCGCATCCTGATGCGGGGCTAGCAGTTGGGATTGTCATACCCGATCAGCGGCACTGACGGCGCGGGCCGTAATTTGGCTGATAGGTATTGTCGTAAGCGCGGTACGACCGATAGCGGGCGTAGCAATATTCGGCATGCGAGCTATAGCCACGCGAACCATAGGCTCGCGGTTGCGAGGCGATGATGCCGCCGATCAGAGCGCCGGCTGCCAGGCCGCCGATGATGGCCCCGGTATTGTCATGACGGTGATACCGCCGGTGATAGCGGCGATCCCAGCCGTAGCGGTCGTCGCGATAGTAGTGACGGTCACGGTAGTAACTGCGATCGCTGTAATGTCTGCGCCTGTCGCCATAGTGCGAGCAGACGATCGAGAACCTGTTGCAGCCGACGGTCATGATCCGGGCATCGGCATCGCCCGGCGCCGGCTGGGCCGCCGATTGAATCGGGCTCGGCACGAAGGCCGGGCCTGCCGAAGCCGGCGTTCCGGAGAGGGCCGTCGCTATCGACAGGACAATGATGGCGAATCTGTTCATGTCACTCACCTTGAGTCACGGATGTATCGAGGGGATAACGCGGATTAAGGAAATAAGTTTCTTTTTGGGATGCGGGACCCTGACTATGTGCGTCTTTGCTAACGCAGTCGGGGCCGTGGCAGAGACCTGATCAGGGACTCCGCTTCTCCTATGCATGACGCTCCGACGGTCTCGCTAAGCATAAAACTCTGCGCGATATTCCAGCATCCTGCGGTTCTGGGCGAATATCAGCAGAAGATGGATCGTGCCGAAATTCGGCAAGAAGTTCAAATTGCAAGTAGATGCTAAACCAGTCCTTATGGCGATGCTGCTTCAATACCTGCATGTAACGGCGTCACTCTCATGTCTGAAAGACCACCCATGCAGCTCTCCAGAATTATCGGCCTTCTCTGTCTCTCTACGACCCTGGCGCTTGCGCCGCTCAACATCGTATTTACCGATCTTTCGCCTGCCTTCGCCAAGGGTGGTGGCAACGGCGGCGGTGGCGGTGGCGGCAACGGCGGTGGTGGCGGCAACGGCGGAGGCGGCGGCAACGGAGGCGGCGGCGGGAGTGGTGGCCATGGCGGCGGCAGCAGCCATGGCAGCGGCGGCGGAAACGGAAGCAGCAAATCGGGAGGAAAGGCTGAAAACGGCCGCGGTGCCAACAAGTCCACCGGCAAGACGGGCAAGACAAACACGACCAAGCGGGGTGTGACTGCGAAGAGCGTCGGCAAGGTGGCGACTTCTGTTAAAGCGCCCGCGGAAAAGCCGGCAAAGAAACCGGCGGCACAGCTTGCCGGTCTCAACTCCCTAAAGCGCAATTTCCATGCCCTCATGAAGACCGCGGATCCGCGCATGGCTGGGATCGCGGCATTCGCAACTGCCTATGCGCAGTATGAGATGGCGAACGGCGTTGCTCCGCCAGCCGACGATCCGCTTCTGGGCGATGCGGCGCTCACGGCAGCGCTTGCGGCCGCGACCAAGACGGGCACGGTCACTCCGGAAGTTTTGAGCTGGGCAAAGGACGCACTCGGCGTCGGCACGGCGGTCGGCACGATTGACCAGATGCGGGAGACCATGGCGGGGCAGGCCCCGGCGACGGAAACCCCTGCAGAGGGAACCGAAACCGAGAATGCGGTCGAGGGCAGCGAGACGACAGATCCTGCCGTGACCGCGGAAACGCCGGAAGCCGACACCGGCAGCGCGGAAGAGGTATCGGGAACGACCGAATCCGCGCCGGTTATCGATCCGACTGAAACCTCCGCATCGATGAGCGCGGAAACCACCGGCCTCTGATCGCACACCTGGGATGACGTGCCCGATCAGCCTTGCTTGCCGCCGGCAAGCAGGCAAAGTTGGGTCTCGTCATGCACGCCCTGCCGGTAAAGCTCGATGATGAGGGCGCCGAGACGATGGGCTTCCTCGCTTGATCTGTCGATGTCGAGCCTGTTGCAAAGGGCTTCGTGGACACGTCTGCAAACAGCGAGGTCCTCCGAAGCGAGCGGTTCGTCACGCGTGCTGAACAGCTTGTCTGACATCGCAGTCTGCCCTTTTTTCGATGCCGTGAATCGCTATTGCGAAAAAAGATAATTTCGCAGACCTTGCTCCGCAAGATGGGCGAACGTCTGAAATGAAAAACCAATGTGACGGTTCAAGATGTTGCAGCGCCCTATGCCCCTCTGAAAAAAACGCGCGGCGTTGAAATCGAGGCGCGCGAAGACGCGGGCGAGGGCATGGAGATGGGCGGGCTGACGGCTCCAGCACAGATCTACCTGGTTGCCGGGTCCTTGCCGCCCTGCTGCGACAGGCGCAGCTCTTTTAGCCGCTGGGTCTTTTCCCGACGAGCCCGCTGCTCCGCCTCGATGGTTTCCTTGGCGGCTCGCTCGGTATTTTCGAAACGATCCTGCCGGTAAGCCTTTGATGAGGGTTCGCGTTCTCTTTTCATGGCCGCTAAACGCAAATCGGCGAAAACGGTTTCATGCGAAAGCCGTTTTACCGGAAAACGGCATGGCCGTCGGGCGCCTCGTCAGCGCCCGACGGCCTGGGTATCAGCCTTTGATGAAGGCGAAGATGTCGGGGTTTATGATATCGGCATGGGTGGTGCACATGCCATGCGGGAATTTCTCGTAGACTTTGAGCGTGGCGTTCTGCAGCAGCTTGGACGAGAGCAGGGCGGAGGCGGCGATCGGCACGATCTGGTCGTCGTCACCATGCATGACGAAGGTCGGCACGGTAATGATCTTCAGATCCTCGGTGAAGTCGGTTTCCGAGAACACCTTGATTCCGTCGTAATGCGCCTTGGCACCGCCCATCATGCCCTGGCGCCACCAATTGTCGATGACCGGTTCCGACACTTTCGCGCCCGGCCGGTTGAAGCCGTAGAACGGACCGGCTGGGAGGTCATAGTAGAACTGCGAGCGATTGGCGGCAAGCTGCTGGCGCAGACCGTCGAAAACTTCGATCGGCAGGCCGCCGGGATTGGCTTCGGTTTTTACCATCAGCGGCGGTACGGCGCCGATGATGACGAGCTTGGCAACGCGGCCCTGCGGTTCGCCGTGGCGGGCAACATAGTGGGTCGCTTCGCCGCCGCCGGTGGAGTGGCCGACATGGACGGTATTTCTGAGATCGAGATGCTCGACGACGGCTGCGGCATCGGCGGCGTAATGATCCATGTCGTGACCGTCGCCGACCTGGGTGGAGCGGCCGTGGCCGCGCCGATCATGGGCTACGACGCGGTAACCCTTCCCGAGGAAGAACAGCATCTGGGCATCCCAGTCGTCGGCGCTCAGCGGCCAGCCATGGTGGAACATGATCGGCTGGGCGGTTTTCGGCCCCCAATCCTTGTAGAAAATCTCGACGCCGTCCTTCGTTGTGACTGTGCTCATGTCATGACTCCTTGATTGGTTGGATTGGACTAAAACCGTTGCAGGCTGGATCGGCAAAGCCACGAGCGGCGTTACGCTAGGGCCAGGGACCGCGCCTGCGGGGATCAACATCGACTCAAGATATGATGATGTTCTTATTGAACACCTGGTTCTATTCCATTGATATAACAGATGTTTGATAGGCGTATCTTCGTGCTATGTGCCCATCCTCCCGTCGTGACGACGGAACATGGCGCGCTTTTCCTGACTGCTACGCGATGCGAACATTCCTTTGATCCCCGTATCTCGGTTGTGGCAAGCTGCCGAATGCGGGCTGATATCAGCAATGAGCCATTTTATTTCCATTCGTTCAACCTGTCTCTCGCGATAGTTCCACATATCTGTCCGGCTAGGTCGCGTTCCCTCCTGTTGCGTCGGGCTGCGGGGCTCCGCTGGCGCTCACTTGAACGCGGGTCGACGCCCAACCATCTATTTCTCTCGGACACCGCCATGGCGAACGATCACAACCGCGATTGCTTTGCCGGCGACGGGACGGCCGTTGCTGCCGTCAGAGGATCAGATCATGGGCTACATGGATAAGGACATCGCCCCCGGGGACGACCGGGCGCTGATCGATGCCTATTCGCAATCGATCGCAGCCGCCGTCGACATGGTCGGGCCGGCGGTCAGCCGGATCGAGCGGGTGGGAGGCCGGCAGGGGCACGGCTCGGGCTTTGCCGTTTCGCCCGATGGCCTGATCGTCACCAACAGCCATGTCGTCGACGACGCCAAGCTCGTTCGCATCACGACGCCGGGCGGATTAATTACCGAGGGGCGTGTGCTTGGCCGCGATATCGACACTGATATCGCTCTTGTTCGGGCCAATGCGAGCACGGGGGCCTGGGCGACGCTCGGCGACTCCCAGCGCTTGCGCAGGGGTCATATCGCGATCGCGATCGGAAACCCGCTAGGCTTCGAATGGACCGTCACTGCCGGCATCGTCTCGGCGCTCGGCCGCTCGATGCGGGCGGCAAGCGGCAGGCTGATGGAGGATGTCATCCAGACCGACGCCGCGCTTAATCCCGGCAATTCCGGCGGGCCGCTGGTGTCCTCGGGTGGCGAGGTTATCGGCGTCAACACCGCCGTGATTCAGGGCGCGCAGAGCATCGCTTTTGCCGTGGCGTCGAATACGGCCAATTTCGTCGTTTCGGAAATCCTCCGCTATGGCCAGGTCCGGCGCGCTTTTATCGGGATTGCCGGCGACACGATCGTGCTGCCTCGCCGGGTGGCGCTTGCAGCGGGCACAGTGCAGACGACCTCCGTTCGCATCCGGCGTGTCGAGCCGGACGGGCCGGCGGCAAAGGGCGGGTTGCAGGAGGGCGATTATATCCTTGCCATCGACGCCAACCCGGTCGGCGGCGTCGACGATATTGTCAGGCTGATGGATGGCAGCCGGATCGGCAGAGAAACGGAAATCCTTGTGTTCTCGGTGGCCGGCCGGATCGAGAAGAAGATCTTGCTGCCGAAGGCGCGGTCTTAAGCCGTGGGTGGCGACGAAGAGATAACGTTAGGTCAGGCGCTGACCGCTTCCTGCTCCGTCCCGGAAAAATCCACGGCCGCGAAGGCTGCCGCCAGCACCTCCGGTCCGGCGCCGCTTTTTGCCGCGTCGGTGGAGAGGATCTGGCGGTAGCGCCGGGCGCCGGGCAGGCCGGTGAAGAGGCCAACCATGTGGCGGGCGACGTGCTGCAGCCGGCCGCCGCCGGCGATATGGCGCTCGGCATAGGCCATCATCCGCTCACAGAGCGCCGGCCAGTCGGGTTCTGCAGCCGGCGCACCGAAGAAGCGGTGGTCGACGTCGGCAAGCACCGCCGCATTCTGGTAGGCCGCCCGACCGAGCATGACGCCGTTGACATGGGCGAGGTGGCTCGCAGCCTCGTCGAGTGTGCGGATGCCACCGTTGATGCCGATGAAGACCTCGGGCCAGCGCTGTTTCATCCGGTAGACGATCTCGTAGTCGAGCGGCGGGATCTCGCGGTTCTCCTTCGGGCTGAGGCCCTTCAGCCAGGCCTTGCGCGCATGGATCCAGATCGCATCGGCGCCGGCATCGAGAACACGAGAAATAAGCGCGGGCAGGGCCTCTTCTGGCTCCTGCTCGTCGACGCCGATGCGGCATTTCACCGTCACCGGCGCGGTCGCGACCGCCTTCATCGCCGCGACGCATGCGGCCACAGTCTCCGGCGTCAGCATCAGGCAGGCGCCGAAGGTGCCCGATTGCACGCGGTCGGAGGGGCAGCCGACGTTGAGGTTGATTTCGTCATAGCCATAGGGTGCGGCGATCTTCACCGCCTCGGCAAGCTTGGCCGGATCCGATCCGCCGAGCTGCAGCGCCAGCGGATGTTCCGCCACGTCATGGCCGAGCAGCCGCTCGCGCGGGCCGTGGATGATCGCATCGGCGACCACCATCTCGGTATAGAGCAGCGCCCGGCGGCTGATCTGGCGGTGGAAATAGCGGCAATGCCGATCCGTCCAGTCGATCATCGGGGCGACCGCAAAAATCGGCCTTTTCTGCGTCATCGGCGTTTCATTGTTCCTGTGTTCGCAGGCTGCCGCGGCAGGGTGCCGCTCCTGCCGCGCGCGGGCGGATTATCGTCAAAGGCGCATATAACACTTGCCGGTGCGATCGACAAATTCGCAAGCGCAAACGCAAACGGCGCCCCTAGCGGAGCGCCGTTCATGCCGCAGAAAGCGGAAATCCGACTTACGAAGCCGAGATGTTGACGGCCTTCGGGCCCTTGCCCATGCGGTCGGGCTCGGTGTCGAATGTAACCTGCTGGCCTTCGCGCAGCGACTGGATGCCAGAAGCCTGCAGCGCGGAGATGTGGACGAAAACGTCCTTTGCGCCGCCGTCCGGCGTGATGAAACCAAAACCCTTGTCCTGGTTGAAGAATTTTACGGTGCCTTTGGTGGCCATTGGGATCGTCCTTTTCCCTTAGTCTGTCTAGTATCCGCGCCCCCGAGGGGAAGCGGACGGCTTTAGCTTTCGCCCCGAATCGATGGGACGAAGGGTCAGTCGGAGAAGTCACGTACGGGGAAAGAACGTCTACGCAGGCGGGTATTCCCGCGTCTCCTTCCGTAACGGAAGGGATTGCCACATCAGTCCAGTCACCGGCATGCTAATGCCCGAGTAGGTGGATTCGTGCCATCATTTCGGTCAAAAGGCAAGCGCCATTATTGTGGCATGCGGTTTATCGTGACAGGAAATGCCGAAGATTCAGTTACTTGACGAAAAGTTGGCAGATGCTCGCACGGCTGTGCCATAGCGGTATCGGCGTGTCGAAACGGAACGAGGCGGTGCGCAGCAACCCTGCATTGCTCTTTGCTCGCGCTCGGTGCATGCGCTCTATCGTTGCCGACATGCCGGGCACGCTTCTCTGACGAGCAGAAGAGGGGCGGCGCGCTTGGGTCTGCCGCCGCCTACTGCGCATCCCCTAACAGCGCGGTCAGGCTCCAGGGAGCATCGCCTTTCTGATTGGCGATGTCGTCGACCTTCCAGCCGCCGTGCTCGCGCACCAAAGTGTAGAACAGCGTCACCTCTTCGCCGTTTTTGAACTGCACTTCCACCTCGGCCTTGTCGCCCAGCAGGATCGGCTGGCCGATCCGGACGTTGCTCGCTTCGCCGTCCTGGCCCGCAATGACAGGGTCGAAATCGACCGCGCCGACATCACCCTCCGGCGTGTTGTCGAGATCGGCCTGGAGAAGCTTGTTCAGGTGGTCGGAAAAGAAGATCGAATAGGGCGAGGGCGCCTCGGCGTCGCTTCTATCGGTGTCGTAGCTGTAAAGCGCCTTGAGCAGCGCTTTCGGCGTCTTGTAGGTCTCCGCCGAGGCGGGCAGAGCCGCGAAAGCCGAGACGGCGAGGGCGAGGATGAATGTGGGCAGACGCATGCGGCTCTCCTCGGATGGGTGGAGAATCATAGCCGAAACGAGCGTCGACGTGGAGCGGCATTTTCGGAGGGTGCCGGACATGGCCGCCGGCCTTGCCGTTTCCGGGTGGTGCCCGCGACGACCGCCGGAAGAGTCTCACCGGTGGGGCTTTCAAGACTGCTAGCCCCACCAATGTTGAAGGCCGCCAACTACGCATCTCTGTGTCGGCGGCAACTGTCGTGCTAGATCAACGCCTCATGCCCCAGGCTCGATGACATCGGCTCGAAGACGTCCTTCACGGCAAGCGTGAAGTCGTGGCTGGTGGCGTTGCCGGCCGCGTCATAGGCTTCCGCGGTGAAGGTCAGGCTATGGGTGCTTTCGTAGTCGATGGCCGCCTTGGTCTGGATCTTGTTGCCGACGAGCTTGAAGATGCCGTCAGCATTATCGGTCAGCCGCCACTTGACCACGCCGCCTTCCGGGTCGACGGCCGAGAGCAGGCCGACCGAGGTGCCGATCGCGACATTTTCGGAGATCGAGCTGCGCGAGAAGGCGAGCTTGATCGGCGCCTGGTTGACCGGGGCCTCGTTGACGTCGAGCACGTTGATGGTGATGTCCTTCTCGACCGTGACCTTGCCGTCGGAGACCGCCACCTTGATCGTGTGCGACTTCGCCGTCTCGTAATCCAGCGCCTTCGAGGTGACGATGCGATTGCCCTTCAGCCGGAAGTGATCGCCGGCGCCGTCGATCAGCGTATAGGTGAGGGCGTCGCCATCGGCGTCCTTGGCGCTGAGCAGGCCGACCGTCGTCCAGATCGGCGTATCCTCGGAGAGGGCGGTTTTCGAGAGTTGAATATTGGTCGGTGCAGTATTGTTAGGTTTGAACGTTTCCGTCGCGAAATCATAGACGCCGTCGGCAAAGCGGGCGAATTCGATGTCTGTCAGCGTATCCGTCCCTTCCACAGCGCTTGTCAGAATGCGATCACCACTGTTCCCCGCGAAGGAATAATTGGCGAAATTGTCTGCGAAGAACGCCGTGTCGATGCCGGCGCCGCCGTTGATGGTGTCGTTGCCGGTGCCGCCGGTCAATTTGTCATCGCCGGCATTGCCGTTGAGGATGTCATTGCTGCCGCTGCCGTCGAAAATGTCGTTGCCGTCGGTGCCGGTAAACTCGTCGTCGCCGTCGCCGGTCTTGACGTCGATGCCGAAGGTATCGCCGACGATGAACGATCCGAGATTTCCGAGTTCATCGGAGAGATCGAGGTGAGCGCTATCCGTCAGCGCGACAGAGGCGCGAAAATCACCGAATGGATCGGTCGACCAGACGATTTTGTCGAGGCTTTCGAACTGCGCGCTCGAACCGGCGACCGCCACTCCTGCCGTCTCAAGGACTTCGATGTTGTTGATCGTCAGGCCCTGGAGCGACGTGACACGCAAGATATCGATCCCTGCGCCGCCATCAATTGTTCCGGAATTCCATGGAACGAATGATTCTATGCCTATGTAATCGTCGCCGTCCCCAGCATCGATGTCGATGACCTCCGGCGTCGAGCCGAAGAGCTCACCATCGTTGATCGTATCATTGCCTGCGCCGCCTCTGATGACGTCGTTTCCCACGCCGCCGGAGATCAGGTCATTGCCGTCACCGCCAATCAGCGTGTCGTTGCCAGCTCCGCCATTGATCCGATCGTTTCCGAGGCCGCCGTTCAGCGTGTCAGTGCCGTCGCCACCTGCGATAGCGTCGCTGCCTGCACCTGTCGTGATCACATCGTCGCCGCTTGAGCCGGTCACGTTTGCGGAGCCCGAGCCCAGTTCGTCGGAAAGGTCAACTGTCCCGGAATCTGAGATGGCCAGGTCAGCCGCGACGAGAGGATTGCTTTCGGAGTGACGGATGATGTCGTAGGCTTCGAACTCAGCGCCGGTCTTGGTAACTATCGCGCCGTTGGTGTCCAGGATATTCAGCGGGGTACCCGGCCCGGTGCTGTTGACCGTGAAGATTTCTGTCGCGAAGTCGTAGACGCCATCGGCAAAGCGCGCGAACTCGACACCTGTCAGCCTATCTGTGCCTTCCAGCGCGCTCGTCACGACGCGGCTGCCATTGTCGACTGCGAGGGAGTAATTGGCGAAATCGCCTGCGAAGACAGCCGTGTCGATGCCGGCGCCGCCATTGATGGTATCGTTGCCCGCGCCGCCGGTCAGTTTATCGTTGCCGTCGTTACCGTTGATGAGGTCGCTGCCGCCGCTGCCGTCGAGAATGTCGTTGACCTCGCTGCCCGCAAACTCATCGTCGCCGTCGCCGGTTTTGACGTCGATGCCGGAGAAGCCGCGGACAAGAGTCCCAAGATCTCCCAGTTCGTCGAAAAGATCGAGATGGGCGCTGTCCGTCACCACCAGCGAGGGGTCATAGCTGAAGAAAGGGTCGGTAGACCTGACGATCCTATCAAAGCTCTCGAACTCTGCGCTCGAGCCGCTGATCTGAAACTCTGCCGTTTCAAGGTTTTCCACATTGTTGAGTGTCAGGCCATGGAGCGACCAGGCGCGCAACGCATCGATCCCATCACCGCCATCAATCGTTCCTGATGTAAATGCGGCGAAGCTGTCGATGGTTATGACGTCGTCGCCGTTGCCGGCGTCAATGTTCAGGATTTCCGGCACTAAGCCGTCCGGCCCAAAGTTAAAGCCGCCATCGGTGATTCTATCGTTGCCGTCGCCGCCGATCAATGTGTCATTGCCAGCATTACCGTAGATCGTGTCATCACCGGCTCCGCCATTCAGCGTATCCGCACCGTCGCCGCCGGAGATGCTGTCGTTGCCCGCGCCCGTCGTGATCGTGTTGTCGCCGCTCGAGCCGTTCACGGTTGCCGAGACTGAGCCCAATTCGTCGGCCAGATCTGCGGCCGAGGAATCGGAGATAGTGAGAGAGACAGGTGCGGAAGGATTGGTTGCGGAGTCGCGGATGACGTCGTAGGCTTCGAACTCGGCGCCGGTCTTGGTGACTGTGGCGCCGTTGGTGTCTAGTATATTCAAGGCCATATTTAAAATTACCCCCAAACAGATGCGTGTACTTCGAAAAATCAGAACTCCGCGGCAGAACTGTTTTATTGGTTCGGCGGAAGATAACCCCACGGGGATCTATGCCAACCATTAATGATGTTTTCAATGAAAAATTGTGATTTTTTCTTGGTTTTTTAACGGAAAACTAAGGCCGAAATACTGGAAAATAACTTTGAATTTGCAAACCAAAAGTCGTATTTTAGTCTTTTAATTTATACCCGTTCCTGCCGTATATAATTCTCGCTACAAGTGCAAATCGGCCCTCCGCCCCGGTGCTAAGGCAGGAAGGGCATAGCGGTGAAGACACAACTGAGACTTTGTTGACCGGACTTCGTTCCGGAACATAATGGGAACATCAATATTCTACCGGCAGCGAGGACCCATGTGCGGACGCATTTTCGTCAAGACGTCGCTTGAAGAATTGATCAGCAATTTTCCCTTTGCCGTGAAGGGCGGAGATATTGATGGGCTTGGAAATCGCTTTCCCCGCTGGAATGGCGCGCCGTCGCAGGATTATCCGATCATCGTGAGGGATCTCGTGCGCGAACCGGATACGTCAGGTCCCATGTTCGTGGCAGGGCGATGGGGCCTGATGCCCCCCTGGGCAAAGCCCGGCGGTCGGCCGCCGCCGGTCAATATCCGTTGCGAGGGCATCAGTTCCAACGGCATGTCCCGTGCCGCCTACCGCTCGCGTCGCTGCCTAGTGCCGATCAACGGTTTCTTCGAGTGGAAGGACATTCACGGCACCGGCAAGAACAAGCAGCCCTATGCCATCGCCATGAAGGACGGCTCGGCCTTCGCGCTCGCCGGCATCTGGGAGACGTGGAAGGACGAAAAGGGCGTGTCCATCCGCAACTTCGCCATCGTCACCTGCGCGCCGAACGCGATGATGGCGGAGATTCACGATCGCATGCCTGTTATCCTGCATCGCGAGGATTATGAGCGCTGGCTGTCTCCCGAGCCGGACCCGAACGATCTGATGAAACCTTTCCCGGCGGAACTGATGGTGATGTGGAAAATCGGCCGGGATGTCGGCTCGCCGAAGAACGACAGGCCCGAGATCATTGACGAGGTCGAGGACGATCCCGAGCCGACGCTGATCTAGCGCAGTTCCGGCAAGCCGCGGCGGTCTTGCGTCCGGAATTGCTCTGATGTCACCGGCTCGGGCGGGAGCCATTCACGAAACCATGCGGCAAACACATCCTCACGAGGAGAGGACCACGCATGCAAGATGATATCGGAACGCTCCTGCGGTCGTTCCTCAACAATGCCCTTCGCAAACAGTCTCAGCGCCGCATTCGGGATTTCGGCGGCTATCAGGTCGGCAAGCGCCGCAACCTGCATGTCATCGAACCGATCGCGCGGGATACCGCGGAATTTCTCTGCACCTATCTCTGCATCAGCCTGCGCGGCGAACCGGCGAGCAAGGAAGGCGTTGCCTCCGCCATCGCCGCAGCCTTGAGGAACGTCTCCGACGAGCTTGCCTTCAAGCTGACCCGGCACGGTGACGAGGCGTGGACGACCCTCTGTCATTCTGTGGCGGAGTTTCTGGAGGGCTGCCTGCAGATCGATCATAGGCCCTATGACGGCTCCCTGACCGCGCAATCGGACTATAATGGCTGGAAGAGCTGGGAGTTGATCACCAGCGGTGAGAAGCCGAAGGGCAAATGGCGCCACGCCTGGAAGGAAAAGCCCGGCGACGATTTCATCGGCTTTGACGGCGACGTCTGCATGGGACGGATCTTCAAGATCGACCTGATGGATTCAAGTGAGCGCTGGTATTGGCTGATCGCGGCCGATGGAAGCCCCCGGCGCGGCTGGCCGGCGGCGGGGTATGAAGCGAGGGCGAGGAGTGCGGCCTGTCGCGTGGAGCGGATTTATTTTGCGCTGGCGAAGGGCGAGGAGAGGATGGGGTTTGGGTGAGGGGGAGGCTAGGCCAGCTTGATGAGGCCGGCTTCTGTCGGCCGGAAGCCGCAGGCGCGATAGAAGGAGGTCAGGTGTGGCTCGAAATCGACATGCAGCCATTCGGCGCCGCGCTCGCGGGCAATCCGCGTGGCTTCCCTGACCAGTTGCGTGGCGATGCCCTGCCGGCGCATGTCGGGGTGAACGCAGGTGTCGAGAAGGAAGGCATGAACGCCGCCGTCCCAGGCGACGTTGACGAAGCCGACGAGGCTGTCGTCGTGATAGGCGCCGACATGCGCGAGGCTGCGGGGCAGGATTCGGGAGAAGTCAGGTGCTTCGGGTGTGCTCCAGGCGGCGGACCAGAGCGTGCTGAGGTCAGCGGGCGAGGGGAAGGGGTCGATGCGGAATTCGGGCATGGGTGGGGACCGGTTTGTTCGTCGCCGTGCTTGCTGGGTTTTTCTGCCGATTGCGGTCACTTCGCAAATAGGTTTCATCGCGGCGGCGGGCAAACTCCTCTCTGCCTTGACATGAGGCGGGTCACTCTCCTCCGTCATTCCCGTAACAAGCACAGGAATGACGGAGGAGAATGGGGCGGCGACCGAGGAAGACGTCGCCGGTCTTTCAGGAGCAAAGAAAATTGCCGAGATCACGGTGCGTTTTTAACGTTGAAGTTCACCGCCCCGGCCGCCCGGTCTTTCCCTTCGTCCGCCCCTTGCGCTTCTGCTCGCCCGGCTCCTCGTAGCTCCCGGCGCCGACGCGTCCACGCACCACCGGCCGCACGCCGTCATCGCGTTCCGGCTGGCCTTCAAGCAATGGCGAGAAGTGCTTTGTGCCCTTTGAGGCCTCCGGCTTTTCCGGCACGCGCCCGGTCACCGGCTTTTCCGTGCGGCCGACCGTCATCTCGTCGAGGTCGTTCTTGCGGAAGAGGCTCTTGCCGGCGGGGGTGGTGGGGTCGCGGCCCATTTCGTCGAGATGGGGTTTGCGGAAGAGGGGCGTGGTCGTGTCGGTGCCTGGGCCCATGTCGTCAAGGGAGGGGCGCGAGAAGTAGGAGGATGTGGCCCCCTCATCCGCCCTGTCGGGCACCGACCGGGGTCGAGCCGCTTGTCTCGACCCGTCCTCCGGACCCCCGGCGGGGAGAAGGGATTCGCGGGAGGCCTTGGCGTTCCGTTTGATGCCTTCCATCGCCTTCGACTCTTCGCGCGCCATTGGGTCGTCCATGACCGCCAGCTCGGCGGCCTTGAGGCGCTTGATTTCGTCGCGGAGGCGGGCGGCTTTTTCGAAGTCGAGATCGGCAGCGGCGTCGCGCATGCTTTTTTCGAGCGCATTGAGATGGGTCTGCAGGTTGTTGCCGACCAGGTTGCCGCCGTCGGCGAAGCCTTTGCCCGAGACGCCCGAGATATCGGCGCGGACGTGGTCGCGTTCGTAGACGCTGTCGAGGATGTCGGAGATCTTGGCCTTGACCGATTCCGGCGTGATGGCGTTTTCGAGGTTATAGGCCATCTGCTTTTCGCGCCGGCGGGCGGTCTCGTCCATGGCGCGCTGCATCGAGCCGGTCACCTGGTCGGCATAGAGGATGACCTTGCCGTCGACGTTACGGGCGGCACGACCAATGGTCTGGATCAGCGAGGTCTCCGAGCGCAAAAAACCTTCCTTGTCGGCGTCGAGAATGGCGACGAAGCCGCATTCGGGAATGTCGAGGCCTTCGCGCAAGAGGTTGATGCCGACGAGCACGTCGAAGGCGCCGAGGCGCAGATCGCGGATGATCTCGATACGCTCGAGGGTGTCGATGTCGGAGTGCATGTAACGCACGCGCACGCCCTGTTCGTGCAGATATTCGGTCAGGTCCTCGGCCATGCGCTTGGTCAGCACGGTGCACAGCGTGCGATAGCCCTTGGCCGCGGTTTCGCGGATCTCGCCGAGCACGTCGTCGACCTGGGTGCGAGCCGAGCGGACCTCGACCGGCGGGTCGATCAGGCCGGTCGGGCGGATCACCTGTTCGGCGAAGACGCCGCCGGATTGTTCCATCTCCCAGGCGCCCGGGGTGGCCGAGACGGCGATGGTGTCGGGGCGCATGGCGTCCCATTCCTCGAAGCGCAGCGGCCGGTTGTCCATGCAGGAGGGCAGGCGGAACCCGTATTCGGCCAGCGTCGCCTTGCGGCGGAAGTCGCCGCGGTACATGCCGCCGATCTGCGGCACGGTGACATGGCTTTCGTCGATGAAGACGAGGGCATTGTCGGGGATATATTCGAACAGGGTCGGCGGCGGATCGCCGGGGTCGCGGCCGGTGAGATAACGCGAATAGTTCTCGATGCCCTGGCAGGAGCCGGTCGCTTCCAGCATCTCGATATCGTAGCGGGTGCGCTGCTCCAGGCGCTGGGCCTCCAGCAGGCGCCCGGCCTTTTCCAGCTCGGCAAGACGAAGGCGGAGCTCTTCCTTGATCGATTTGATGGCGCCGTTCAGCGTCGGGCGCGGCGTGACATAGTGGGAATTGGCGTAGATCTTCACCGATTTCAGATCGCCGACTTTCTGGCCGGTGAGCGGATCGAACTCGGTGATGGCGTCGATCTCGTCGCCGAACATCGAGATGCGCCAGGCGGCATCATCAAGGTGGGCGGGGAAGAGTTCGATCGTGTCGCCGCGCACCCGGAAAGAACCGCGGGTGAAATCCATGTCGCGGCGCTTGTACTGCTGGGCGACGAGGTCGGCCAGCAGCTGGCGCTGGTCCAGCCGGTCGCCGACCGACATCTGGAAGGTCATCGCCGTATAGGTTTCGACCGAGCCGATACCGTAGATGCAGGAGACCGAGGCGACGATGATGCAGTCGTCGCGTTCGAGCAGCGAGCGCGTCGCCGAGTGGCGCATGCGGTCGATCTGCTCGTTGATCGAACTTTCCTTCTCGATATAGGTGTCCGAGCGCGGCACATAGGCTTCCGGCTGGTAATAATCGTAGTAGGAAACGAAATATTCCACCGCATTGTCGGGGAAGAAGTTCTTGAACTCGGAATAGAGCTGGGCGGCCAGCGTCTTGTTCGGCGCCAGGATGACGGCCGGGCGCTGCGTCGCCTCGATCACCTTGGCCATGGTGAAGGTCTTGCCGGAGCCGGTGACGCCGAGCAGCACCTGGCTGCGGTCGCCATTCTCCAGCCCCTCGACGAGATCGCGGATCGCCGTCGGCTGATCGCCCGCCGGCTCATAATCCGATTTCATCAGGATGCGAATGCCGCCTTCGGACTTGTCGGGGCGCGCAGGGCGGTGCGGCGTCCAGATCTTGCCGTTCTTGTGCAGCGGATTGCCGCTCTCGATCAGCTTCGACAGTGCCTCGACCGTGGCGGTGACGCCGCCAGGCGAAATATTGCCGGCATCCTCCAGCGAGATATCGAGGCCGGCGACCGGGTTGAGCCCGGCGGCGGCACGCGTCTTCGGATCGCTGGAGCCGCCGATGGAGACGCCACGGGCGGTCTTGCCCACCGTCGCCTTCTTGTTGACGCTGACGGCTTCGGAATGCTTGCGCGCCGCGTTTTCCACCGCCTTGCGATGCTTGCCGGCCTTGGAGGCGATATCACGCTGGCTCTCGACGCCCGATGCTTCCGCATCCGCCTCCAACTGCTTCACCCAGTCGGCAACGGAGCCTGAAAGCGGGGCGCCTTCGAAGGACGATTGCGGAGCTTCCTCGAAGCCATTCGGGGCGGGGGATTTCTTCGGAGATTTGGCCATGGCGGGAATATGGAGAGAGTCAGCGCGAAAGGGAAGAGGGAAAGAGTACAAAAGGGAAACGAATGAATCGTTCGGCTTTCCTCAACAATGCAGCTGACGTTTGCGGGCTCGAGTGAAGAGAACGGCGCGGCATCCTCCAACGTTCCTCATCGTGAGGCGCTTAGCCCGTAGGCGAAACCTCGAAGGACACACCGCGACGTTGCGCCTTGCATTCATCCGGCACCGGCGCACCCGCCTCGTCGTTCGAGGCTACAGCCTTCCGCTTCCGCGTTGGCAGTGTCCTCCCGCGCCCATGATCATCGGTGCGGCATCCACCAGGGCTCCTCATCCTGAGGCGCGTAGCCCGTAGGGCGAAGCCTCGAAGGACACGCCGCGACGCTGCTCCTTGCAGCCATCGATGTCAGCGCACCTGTCTCCCCTTCGAGGCCCCTGCGGGGCGCCTCAGGATGAGGCTCTATTGAGGTGGGGCGCCGGCGGCATGTGATCATTTCACCTCGAGCTTGGCCAGTTCGTATCCCGCCGCCTCGTACTCGATGAAGGTTGCCGGGCAGGACAGCAAGGCGGCCTGGAACCGTCGGCGCGCCTCCTCGGCGGCGCCTGAAAACAGGTACCATTCGCCGCTGTAGAAGATCGCCTCGCAGATCTGGTTGCTGTCGGCCGCCTTCAGCGCCAAATCCTCCGGCTTCAATTCGCCGAGAAAGAGCTGATAGACGGGATAGGGCCATGCCGCCCGATCGCTCTTGCCCGCCGCTGCCCTGAGTTCGTCGAGGGCCTTCGGATTACCGACTCTCATTTGCGCGAAATAGCGCCAGATGCGGGCATAAGGGGCCGTGGTTCCGTTCTGATTTGCCTCTATATCAAGTGCTGCGATCAACTGCTGGTACCTGCCGCCGAAATAGTTGGCCATCGGATCGTTGAGATAGAGCTGACGCGCGTTGATGATGGGCCAGAGCGCTCCCATCGCGATGATCACGAACACGGCGCTGACGGCGATCGCCACCCTATCGTAACGCGGCGTGGGCCGCGCGCGCGGCCAGAAGGTCAACAGCAGAAGCGACAGCGCCGCGCCCGTCAGGGCGCCGCCGAAATGGCCTGCATAATCGATGGTCTGACCGTCTCTTGTGGAAGAGAAGATCGGCAGCAGCGAAGGGACCAGTATCTGGGCCGCGCCAGCCTGCAGCGTAGATGCGATCGGCGTCGACCGGAATCGAAAGCTCGCGGCGATCACGGCCGCGAAAAGCCCGACGATGCCGCCGGGGGCGCCGACGCCCACCGTGCCGGCATCATTGAGCCAGACGGAAGCGATCGACCCGCCAAGGGCGCTGACGAAGAAGATTGCTGCAAACCAGCGCCAGCCGATCAGCCGCTCGAACAGCCGCCCCGCGACCCAGAGAGCAACGCAATTGAGCGCAAGGTGGATGATGCTTGCGTGCATGAACGGCGCAGTGAACAGCCGCCACCATTCGCCGTTGCCGACGATGTTGTGGCGAAACGTGCCGCCGAGCAGCCAGAGTGTACGAATGGTAGGAGAGCCGGCTTCGGTCGGCTCGACGCCAAAGGCGAGCTCACCGGCATAGACAGCGATGAGAATGGCAAGAAGAGCGTAAGTGAAGACGGGATAACGGGCTTCGTTGAGAACCGGCGCTGGCGCCTGGGGTTCGTCTTCGTCCTGCGGAGCAAGCTGTGCGTCCAGACTTTCCAGCCGCTTCACTTCCTTCGCTTCGGCTGCCAGCTCCGAAAACTGGTCGAAGATGGAGCTCGGCTGGCCATGCAGAATATGCAAGGGAATATTGACCTTGAGAGGTGAGCCGACGAGCCATTCCGGGAGAATTGGCGCAAGCCCCCGCCTGATCAAAGTCTTGGTGGCAGCAGGATCAAGGTGAAGGACAATAAAATCCGATCTCTTGCTCCAGACCCTTTCGAAGCGGCGGATGGCCGACCATGGCACGATCTGATCGGGGAAGGTCGGAAGCCGGATACCAGCTGTCGATATCGCCAAGCCGGGGCCTCTGGAGAGGAGCTTGCTCGAGAGCAGCAATGCGAGCAGGCCGAAGAACCCTGCGCCCAGCAATCCGAAGAGTCTGACCACGCGCGGGTCCTTGTGCTCCGGCGGGTTGTAACCGATCCAGGTACAGAGCGTCACGACGGCAAGTATGATCAGGACAACCCGCAGCAATTTGCCCTTGTTGTAGAAATATTCAGTGCTGCGCAATTCTTCCGGCTTCATTCGAAATTCTCACTGAAATGTGTCCACTGGAATGCACGCTCACTGCCATCGCAAGCGAGTCATTCCGCGTCAATAGGATTTCCCCGGGGCGCGACTATCTACTTGCAATAGAATTTTGCAAGACGAGCTTTTGGAAGTTTCCACACGCGGCCGCGAGGTGCGGCATCCGGTCAAGCACGCAAGCGGGGCAACCAGCGACGCCTTGCCGCGTCCGGCCGGCATGACAAGCTTTTGTAAGCCGGCTCTTGCCGAAGAACGCCGCCGCCGTTCACGGTCCCGTGTCGCACCGGAACTGGAACGGCCCTTCGCCGTTAGTTTCCTCTCAATTCAGCCTCAGGTGCGACTGCCATTAGCGACCATTCCGCCGTTTGGAAGAAACCGATTTCGATCGATCTTGATACGGGCGAACGGCTGGTTCTCCGCTCACCGCAGGACGCGCTTTACGCACTGGTCTCCGACTGGCCGGTCAATGGCGGCGTCCATCAGCAGAGGGCGATCGATTTCTGCCGTGCCTGGCTTGCCGGGCGGATGCCGGCGGAGACGGTGCGACAGGCTTTTATTCTCGCGGCGCTGGAAGCCGGCGTGGCGATCGCCGACGATGAGAATGGGACCGCAAGCTCCATTTCGAACCCTCCGGTATAAGTCGAGCGACGCAGCCATATCCACGGTCGTGCAGTCACATTCGCAGGGTGATTGATTTTCGTGTATTGCAAATATTGTTCCCGCTGTGTTTGTAGGAATGAGCGGCGTTTATTGCGCTTCGATTCTGGGAGATCCAACTGAATGAGAATAAAAGTCCTTGCTTGCGATGTCCTGCTGATGCTGGCCGGCTGCAACGCACCTGTGTCGCAATCCGTTGCAGATTCCCAGCGGCCTCCCTCGAAGGACGTCCGGCAGAAACTTCATCAACATCGTATTCAAGAGAAGTTATAGACACGAAGCGGGTGAGGTCGTCTGGGCGCGCATTTCGAGCGTTGTGCTGCTTGATCCCGAAAAGAAGATCTATGCTTACTGTGTACGCGTGGTGCCTAAGCGCAGCTGGGGAGACTGGGCCTATCTCGGCGTCTCCTTCACGGAGGGCCAAATCCTAGGCGCGACGGCGAATGATAATCGCTGCAAAGACAAGCGGCTGCGTTACTACCCGTTTCCTGAGATGAACGGTATGAAGACCTGACGCAGGCGCGAAGGCTCGGGCCGCGTCGCCGCTCCAGGCTTTGGCGAGCGGCGGCGCGGCTTCCCAGCCTTCCTCATGCGGCGGTGCGCGGCCTGCAGGGCGGAGCCTCGAAGTACGGGCTGTGAGGTGCTGTTTGCAGCCACAGCCCTTTTGGAAAAGGCCGGTCTATCGACCTCGATACGGGAGATTCAACTGAATGAAGATCAAATTCCTTGCTGGCGCTGCGTTGCTGGCACTTGCCGGCGGCCAAACCGCGATGGCGCAATCCGTTGCAGACTCCCAGCGGCCGCCTTCCAGCGCAGTTCGACACGAGTATGTTGACGCTCTGCGGGGAACCATTAAACCGGGGAACTTCGTGAAGGCCGAGATTTCCAGCCTGGTTCTGCTTGATCCGGAAAAGCAGATCTATGCTTATTGCACGCGCACCACGGAGCGGAGCAACTCAAACTGGTCCTATATCGGCCTTACCTTGAAAAACAACATGATTGTGGACCTGAAAAAAAATGCCCCTCGCTGCCACGACAAGCGGCTGCGTTACTATGATTTTCCTGAATTGCGAAACATGAAGTACTGAGGCAGAGGCGGGCTTTTGCCAACCTGGCCGGTCCCTTCCGGATGTCGTCAGAAGCGGACCGCGCACCCCGCAGTCCGCGTATCGACGATGACCGGTGCCTCGGACCCGCTCAACCCGCGAGGACCATCCTCACACCTTGCTCAAGCAAAAACAGCTTCCCTGGAATCATCCATTGTCGACGCCCTGCAGTACCATACGAGCACAACGACCGATCCAACGAGAGGTAATAGTCCAAGAAGCTGCCACCATCCGCTTCGGTTGATGTCGTGAAGGCGTCGGGCGGCCACGGCGATCCACGGAAGAAACGTGGCAAGCGACCAGATCCGGCTCAAGGTTTCGCTCCGATCCACGACAAGCAAAGCGATGGCGACGAGAAAGACGAAGAGTACCGAATACCAGAATTCCGATCGGCTCGCTCTGCCGCTGAAGTTCACATAGTTCTTGAAATAGCTTCCAATCGCCTGGCCGAAACCCATGGCCTGCGGCCGGCCGCCGAAGCGGTTCGGCCCAACCAGCGGTTTTCTGAAGACGAAGAACAATGGCACGCCGAACAGGATCAAGACGATCAACCAGTGAAACAGAGAAAAACTGCCCATGAGAAACCCCAGCTGTTAAAACGGCTTACAGATAAGCGATGTTTGTTTCCGGAGGATTAACCGGCTGGTAATCGAATATGTTTCGCAACCACAGCGTGAGAAATCGCGGCTGCCATGGTGGCGGCGGGATGATGCTTAAGGCAGGCCGCAATCGCCGTCGCTCAGTGCTTGACCAGTACACGTGCCCGCACAGGCTGCTCGATGCCCTTCAGGGCCAGCATGCGGGTTTCGGCGCCTGCCGCCAGGTCGGGAGCCTTCGCCGCCGTTTCCGCCGAGACCAGGATCTCGCCCGCCGCGGCCTGGGATTCCAGCCTGGCGGCCTGGTTGACGACGCCGCCGATTGCGGTGAAATCGCTGCGGAAGCTTGAGAATTCGCCGATCTGGACCTCGCCGGAGTGGACGCCGACGCCGACGCCGAGCGTGCGGCCGGGCAGGGCCTCGAGCGCCAGGCCTCTCAGCGTCGCGGCGCAGTTGCGCTGGATCTCCTGGGCGGCCAGGATTGCGGCGGCGGCGTGATCCTTGCTGACGATCGGGAAGTTGAAAATTGCCATCAGGCCGTCGCCCATCTGCTTGTTGACGATGCCGTCGTGCGCCCAGATCGCCTGGGCGCAGCGATCCTGGAATAGGCTGACGATCTCGCTCAGCTGCACCGCCTCGATGCGCTCCGACAGGTCCGTGAACCCCCTGATATCGGCAAACAGGATGGTGGCGTCGACGGTGATCTGGCGCTGCTTCTTGACGTACTGGAAAGAGCGCTCGCAGATCGTGCAGATATCGGGATTCATCTTGCTGCGGGTGATGCCGAAGGCGCGGAAGGGCAAGGCGAGCGGGCCGCCGATGGGGATCGGCATATGCATCTGGTCCCAGCAGCCGCGGCAGATCCTGGCGCTGCCCTGCCTGGCCGGCTCCCCGTAAGTGGATTCTGTCGTCATCTCACGCAATCCGTTCACACTGGCCGACACCAAGCTTCCGTCAGTCCGCGGCTTTTGGCAACTCTTCCATTTGGCTCGGGGTCAGAATCGTCGCACCCGAGTCTCTGCCCGACCTCTCGGCGCGGGCTGTTGCTGCAGTGGACGGCGGCGAAAATACGGTCACACTTGTTACTCCCACTGTTCGAATTCCGCTGCGAAACTATGTCCGACCAATGCGCGAAGAACCGCGGTTCGATGAAAGAGGCGCGGAAATTCGCCCCAATGAGGAGATCGAAGCGATGACTGCAACAGCCGACAATAGAACGGGCGGACAGTCCATGCAGAACCCCGCGGTGGTATCGCCGGATGCGTGGGAGGCGGCCCGCAAGCAACTGCTGGTGAAAGAGAAGGCGCAGACCCGTGCCCGTGATGCGCTCGCCGCCGAGCGTCGGCGCATGCCGTGGATGGCCGTCGAGAAGAATTATGTCTTTGAAGGGCCTGACGGCAAGGTCAGCCTGCTCGACCTGTTCGAGGGCAGGCACCAGTTGATCGTCTACCGCGCCTTTTACGAGCCCGGTGTCTTCGGCTGGCCCGACCATGCCTGCCGCGGCTGCTCGATGGTGGCCGACCAGGTCGCGCATGTCGCCCATCTCAACGCCCGCGACACGAGCCTGGTCTTCGCCTCGCGCGCGCCGCAGGCCGAGATCGCGCGGCTGAAGGCGCGGATGGGGTGGAGCATGCCGTGGGTGACCATCACCGACAGTTTCGACAAGGATTTCGGCGTCGACGAATGGCACGGCACCAACGTGTTCTACCGCGACGGCGAACGCGTCTTCCGCACCTATTTCGTCAATAACCGCGGCGACGAACAGATGGGCGGCACCTGGAACTACCTCGACATCACGCCGCTTGGCCGGCAGGAGGTCTGGGAGGATTCGCCTGCCGGCTATCCGCAGACGCCGACCTATAAATGGTGGAACTGGCACGACAGCTACGTTCCGGATGCGGCGCCGGACAAGAAATGGGTGGAGGTCTCCGATGCCGGTGAGGCGGCGTTCCGGGCCGAGAGCGCCAACGAGAAGCCTTGAGCGAAATCCGCTGCGGCTGCTGCGGATCTGCAACCGAGAATGGGCCGGCAAGACGATCGCCTCGCCGGCCGCAGGCCGTGCATAGTGGTGGGGGTGCGGAGGACCCGATCGCCAGGTTGCATGCGACTGATTTGATGATGCTTCTCGTGCCCGCCGCAGCACAGGCGGAAAAACGCTGCGGCTGGCGGGACAATCCGGCGACAGCCACCTGGTCTCTCAATGACGCTGCCGGCGGCTGGATCATCATGAAGAACGGCAGCGGCTACAAGGCCGAGGGAATGGATCATATTGCTGATCTGACGAGCGGCGAATATGTCTACCCCCATGGCGTCCATGGTTATGCCTGTGCCTGCATGGAGGTCGACACGGATGGCGAGGGGTATCAGCCGCATTCGTTCCGTGTGCCAATTGCCGTTTTCCCGATGCCGCAGCGATTCCCGCCTCGGCTGGTTCCTCGACAAGTATCCGTGACGGTCGCTGGACGGCATGCTGCGCACATCGAGCGGCAGCCCGCGATAGTGTTGCGGAATCGGTTACCATTTTCGACAGGAATGTCTCTTCAGACGGAAACTTTCGAGCGAGAGTTGCGTTGGGCGGGTCGCCGGGGCTGTGTCCGCCGGCGTGCTTGCCGGGAGGAGATAATCCATGAAAGTGATGATAGTTGAAGACGAGGGTGTTATCGCCCTGGAACTCGAACGCATCGCGCAGGATGCCGGCCACCAAACGGTCGGGCCGGTTTCGACGGTCGAGCAGGCTCTGGCCTATGCACCGAAAAGCGATGTCGCTCTCGTCGATCTCAGCCTCTCCGACGGCCCGAGCGGCGCCCAGCTTGCCCGCCGGCTGATCGACCGCTATGGCGTCGATGTCATCTTCGTGACCGGCAACCCGGAGAACATTGGAAACGGCATTGAAGGCGCGCTGGACGTCATTCCAAAGCCTTTCACCGATGACAGGATTGCCGGCGCGCTCTCGCGGGCGCAGGCTTTGCGCAGGGATTTCGATGGCAGCAATGCTATAATGTGACGCGGGGGCGTCGAGAGCAACGTCCTGCCCCCATACATGCAGGGGATTGCCGGATGAAGCACGCCCTTATCGCCAGTGTCCTCGCGCTCACTGCCTGTGCCAGCGCGGCCGGCCCTCCCGAGCCTCTTCCTGGCAGCATTACCTATGGCGGCAAGGTCGTCCATTCGCCTTATCGGCCGGGAACGGTAGTCAAGAACAGTTTTCTCGGCCAGTTCGGCTACCGCGTATTCGAGACATATGTCATCCAGCCGGATGGCACCTTCAAGCTGACGTCCCAGAGTACGGGACCGGATTTTCTCTGGCAATAACTCACGGCGTTCCCTCCGCGTATTCTGAAGATCGCGCGGGCACGGGGCACCACGGTCGACGTCGGGCATCGATGAAGTCAGCGCCACCTTGATCGAAAAGCCTCGACGGCAAGTGGTGCTGAAGGAAGCGTGACGGGCCACCGCTATATAATGGCGAAGTCGTCGCTGCTGCCGGCTCCTGCGGTTAACCGTCTGGCGGCAAGCTCGATAAAGGTCTTGACCAGAGGCGGAAGGTGGCGGCTGCTGGGATAGACGACGTAGAGGCCACCGGCCGGGGTCGTGTAACCGTCGAGAACGCGGCACAGCCGCCCATCCCTAATGAAAGCATTGGCGACCCCATGGGGCAGTCGGGCAATGCCATAGCCGGCGATCGCTGTGGCCATGACCGCCTGCATTTCATTGGCGGCGAAGCGCCCCGAGACCGTGACCGTTTCCTGTCCTTCCGGGCCTTCGAGCAGCCATTGCGCATGGGTGGATTGGCCGGCGATAATGCAGTCGTGGCGAACGAGATCTGCCGGGCGATCGGGCGCGCCGCAGCGGGCGAGATAGTCGGGGCTCGCGCAGAGCAAGCGATGGGTAGAGCCTAGCTTGCGGGCGATCAGCGTGGAATCCTCCAGGATGCCGGTGCGGAAGGCGAGATCTATGCCCTTTTCGACGAGGTTCAGCCTGTCGTCGGTCAGTCGCAGCTCGACCCTCGACTTGGGGTAGGTCGCCAGAAGATCGAAGATCGCATCCTGCAGGAAGTGGCCGCCGAAGCCGACCGGCGCCGATATGCGGATCGTGCCGGCGGGCTCCGTCCTTGCTTCCGCAAGACGCAGGTTGGCGCCTTCGATCGTGCGGAGCGCGTGGCTGCTTTCCTCGTAATAGAGGCGGCCGGCATCCGTCGGGCTGAGGCTGCGGGTCGTGCGCTGCAGCAGGCGCACGCCGAGTTCGCGCTCGAGGGCGGCAATGCGTCGGCTGACGGTTGTCTTCGGCATGCCGAGCAGGCGCGCCGCGGCGGTGAAGCTGCCGGCTTCAATGACGCGGGCGAAAATCATAATGTCGTTGAGATCGAGCATTGTAGCCTGAGATGGTACGATGTTTCCCAACTATATGCTATTATGGCTCAATCCGACAGGCCTTAGTTTTGCTCTATCGTTCACAACAAGGAGCAGACAAATGAGCAATACACGAAGCGTTCTGGTGACGGGCGCCACTGGCCAGCAGGGTGGCGCGGTCGTGCACGCGCTTCTCGCACGGGGACACCGAGTCAAGGCGATCTCACGCAGGCCGGACAGCGACGGCGCAAGGCGGTTGGCCGCGGCAGGGGTCGAGGTCGTTGCCGGCGACCTGGATGACGGCGCATCTGTGGCGAAGGCGGCAAGCAGCGTCGACACGATGTTCCTGATGGGCAACAGCTACGAGGCCGGGACGGAAGCGGAAACGCGCCAGGGCATCACGGTCGCCAATGCGGCGAAGGCCGCCGGCGTCGGTCACCTGATCTATTCCTCCGTCGGCGATGCCGACAAGAAGACCGGCATTCCGCATTTCGACAGCAAGTATCTTGTCGAGAAGCATGTCGCCGGCCTCGGCATCCCCTATACGGTCAGCGCGCCCGTCGCCTTCATGGAAAACACGGTGGCACCTTGGGCGATCGATGGGCTCCGACAGGGCGTCTATGCGGCAGCGCTGCCGCCCGCACGTGTGCTGCAACAGGTCACCATCAAGGATATCGGGGCGTTCGTCGCAGCCCTGGCCGAGCGACGCGAACAGGTATTCAGCAAGCGTTTCGATATTGCCGGCGACGAATTGTCTGGCGAGCAGCAGGCGAAAATCCTGTCCGAGGCGCTCGATCGGCCGATACGCTACCAGGAACTGCCGATCGCCGCGATGCGGCAGCAGAGCGAGGACGCGGCGCTGATGTTCGAATGGTTCGATCGCACCGGCTACGACGCCGATATCGCCGCCCTGCGCCGGGATTTTCCCGATGTCGGCTGGCACAGCTATGCCGATTGGGCACGCGGCTTCAACTGGAGCGTTCTCGGCAAGGCATCCACCTGATACACTCTCCGTCGTTCCCGGCCCAAACCGGGGACGACGGAGAGCCTCACCCGCCTTGCGCAAGGCGACGGATCGCTCGGCTCTGCGGCGATAGACCATCGTTGTTGAAGAGGGAGGCTTCGATGCCGTCTAGTTTCAATGTCGAAAATGCGGATGGTTATGAGCGGCTGATGGGGCGCTGGAGCAAAAGGCTGGCGCCGATGCTGATCGATTTTGCCGGTGTTGCGGATGGCGAGCGTGTGCTCGACGTCGGCTGCGGCACCGGCAGCCTGACATTTACGCTGGCGGAAAAGCCAGGCCTGCAAGAAATCGCCGCCATTGATTATTCGCCGGTTTTCGTGGAGGCGGCAATGCGGCGCAATACCGATCCGCGCATTACCATTCGGCAAGCCGATGCCTGCGCGCTGCCTTTCGATGACGATCGCTTCGACCGGGCGATATCGCTGCTGGTTCTGCATTTCGTGCCGGAGGCGGGCAAGGCGGTGGCCGAGATGGCCCGCGTGGTGCGCCCTGGCGGCGTGGTCGCGGCCGCCGTCTGGGATCATTATGGCGGCATGTCGGGCATGCGGATGATGTGGGACACGGTCGTCATGCTCGACGACAACGCGCTGCCTCTGCGCCGCAAATATTGCTTCCAGCCGATGATGCGGCCGGGCGAAATGAGAGAAAGCTTCGTCGCGCATGGCCTCGTCGACGTCGAGGAGACCTCGCTCTTGATCAGGATGGATTATCTCTGCTTCGATGATTACTGGCAGCCGATCGCCGCCGGCGAGGGACCTCTCGGGAAGTATGTGGCTGGGCTGGCGGGAGGCAAGCGGGAGGCGGTCGATGCTGCATTGAGGGCGGCCTATGAGGCCGGGGAGCCGGATGGGCCGCGGTCGTTCGCGTCGGTGGCATGGGCGTGCCGGGGCAGGGTGGCGGCTGGCTAGGGCAGCGGTTTGACGACCGCGAGATAGCAAGCATGCGCCATCGCTTCAGAGAGCCTCATCCTGAGGTGCCCCGCAGGGGCCTCGAAGGACGAGGCGGGTGCTCGGCGTCAGATGGATGCAAGAAGCAGCGTTGCGGCGTGCTTCGAGACTTCGGCCTGCCGGGCTGCGCACCTCAGCATGACGGATGTCGGTGGATGCCGCGATCCAGATAGGCAGCCCTGTTCGCCGGGTACGGCTGCGATTTTGCGCCCGGACGGTGTCGCCTGAGACAATTGGCGCGAGCTTGCGGGGCTTGCCGTCAAGCGGCGGCATGGTAGTTAAGGCCGGCCGGCGTCTCCCCGCCGGATCGGTTTTCCTCCACAGCTTCCGAGTTTCTCCATGTTATTTTCTCCTGCCGCCGTCTGGCCCGTCGTCATGCTGTTTGCCTCCAATATCTTCATGACCTTTGCCTGGTACGGGCATCTCAAGCACAAGAGCAGCGCCATTTTCCTCGCCATCGTCGTCAGCTGGGGCATCGCCTTCTTCGAATATTGCCTGGCGGTGCCGGCCAACCGCATCGGCTCGGCGGTCTATACGACGGCGCAGCTGAAGACGATGCAGGAGGTGATCACGCTGATCGTGTTTTCCGGCTTCTCGATCTTCTGGCTCGGCGAGAACCTGACATGGAACCACGCCATCGGCTTCGCGCTGATCGCAATCGGAGCATCCTTCATCTTTCGGGCTTAAACGGTAGTTTTTTCAATAGATTACAAATCGTCCATGTCTTGATATCGCCGCATTTCTTACAGATTGCCGTCGTAATCGGCTGGCAGCCTATCACTATTCATTGATCAGGAGTTGACCGGCCATGAGCCTCTCTTTTCCGACGATGGCGACGATCCGGTTCGGTTATGGATTCCGGCCCGGCGAGGCGCAGCCGCAAAGCAAGGATGAGCTGATTGGCCAGCTATCAATTGGGGCGGCGGCCACGCCGGATTTTCCGCTTGGTGGCCCCGACATGCGTCACCGCGCAATCCTAAGCCTGCAGGAGCAGTTGAAGCAGATTCGCCAGGAGGCGAAGACGACGGAAGACGATCCGGCGCGGCGCGAGATGCGCAAGGGCGTGCAGCGTCAGGCGCAGCAGCAATTCCAGCATGACGCGAACCTGCGGCTGATGCAGGCAGTGCTGTCGCCATACGGCTTCTACGAGCGGCTTTCGACCTTCTGGACCGATCATTTCTCCACCAGCGCCAACAAAAGCCTGCCGATGCGCCTTATCGTGCCGCTGTATGAGGCCGAGGCGATCCGGCCGTTCATATCCGGCAGGTTCGGCGATCTCCTGCGCAGCGCCACGGCCCATCCCGCCATGCTGATCTATCTCGACCAGGCGGATTCGCTCGGGCCGGATTCGCCCGGCGGCATGAAGCGCAACAAGGGACTGAACGAAAATCTCGGCCGCGAACTTCTGGAACTGCACACGCTCGGCGCCGGCAGCGGCTATACCCAGGCGGACGTCACCGCTGCGGCCAAGGTGCTCACGGGGCTCACCATCGACCGCAAGGAGATGGACATCGCCTTCCGGCCCAATATTTCCGAGCCCGGCGCCCATGAGGTGCTCGGCGTCAGCTATGGCGGACGCCAACGCTCGCGCGACGATTATCTCGACATGCTCGATGATCTTGCCGTTCATCCGAAGACGGCCGCGCATATCAGCCGCAAGCTCGCGGTTCACTTCGTTGCCGATCAGCCTGACGAGGGAATGGTCTCGGACATGACCGCGGCCTGGAAGAACACAGATGGCGATCTCACAGCCGTCTATACAGCCATGCTCGACCATCCCGCCGCGTGGCAGAACGAGGGCGCCAAGGCGCGCCAGCCCTTCGATTATGTCGTCGCCGGTCTCAGGGCGCTGAATGCAGGCCCTGTCAATGGCGTCGTCGGCAGCTTCCTGGCCGCCAACCAGCAGGGCACCGATGACGGCGATATGGCGGCGAATACGCCCGGCATGGCAGGGGCGCCGGTAACGACCGATCCCGCCGGCGAGGCGAGGGACAAGCGGCTCAAGGCCTTCCGGACGGCGCGGGCGCTGGGGCAGGGCGCGCTGAAGCGCATGGGCCAGCCGACCTGGCTGCCGCCGAGCCCGGCCGGTTTCGAGGAGGGCTTTTCCGCCTGGATCACCGGCAGTCAGCTCGCCGAGCGGCTGGCCTGGGCAAGGCGGGCCGCAGCACAGTTCGGCCGCGATGAAGACCCGCGCGAATTCCTGAAGTCGACGCTCGCCGATGCGGCGCGCGACGAGACGATCCGCGTAGTGTCGCAGGCGCCGAACAAGGTCAGCGGCCTGACGCTGGTGCTGGCATCGCCGGAATTCAACCGCCGCTAAGCAGACTTTCGTTGGCAAGCCAACGCTTCGTCTACTTAGCTCATTTGTTTTGTCGCAGGTTCTGACCGGAAATCCGCTGGACACTTTTCCGGAACTTGCTCTGGAGCCCCCGCCCATGACGCTGTCAATGAACCGCATATCGCTTTCTCGCCGCGGCTTTCTGACGTCGGCCTGCTGTCTTGCCGCCGCGCCGGTGTTCACGCCGGTCACCTTCGCGGCGATGCCAGGTGATAACCGCTTCGTCACCATCGTGCTGCGCGGCGCGATGGATGGGCTGGATCTGGTGCAGCCATATGGCGATGCCGGTTTTGCCGCGCTCCGGCCGACGCTGGCGCTGACGCCCGAGACCGGGCTTCTCGATCTTGATGGGCACTTCGGGCTTAACCCGGCCGCCGCCGATCTGATGCCGCTGTGGAAGAGCAAGGAGCTCGCCTTCGTACACGCCGTCTCCACACCCTATCGCGACCAGCGCAGCCATTTCGACGGGCAGGACATGCTGGAGTCAGGCGGCGAGCACGTCGCTGAGGAAAGGACCGGCTGGCTGAACCGGGCGCTCGCCGTCATTCCGCGATCGGACGCGCGCAAGGCGATCGACGTCAATACGTCGACGGAGCTGATCCTCTCCGGGCCGAACGAGGTCGATGTCTGGGCGTCGGATTCCAACCTGGCGCCGGCGCGTGACGAGATGCAGTTCCTGGCGCGGCTTTATGCCGGCGATCCGCCGTTTGCCGCAGCACTTGCCGAGGCGACACGGGCCGATATCGCCTCGATAATGGCCGAACAGGATGGTCAGCGCGGCGACAAGGTGGCCGATGTGGCGGCACTCGCTGCCAACATGCTGAAGGACGATTACCGCATCGCCAGCTTCTCGATCACGGGCTGGGATACGCATATCGGCCAGGCCGGCCAGTTCAAGCAGCCGGCCCAGAATCTCACGCAGGCGATCAAAACGCTGAAGGCGACGCTCGGACCGGAGATATGGGCAAAGACGGTGGTGCTGGCGATGACCGAATTCGGCCGCACGGTCCGCCAGAATGGCTCGGCCGGCACCGACCATGGCACCGGCGGCTGCGCCCTGATTGCCGGCGGCGCCATCAACGGCGGCCGCATCCTCGGCAAGTGGCCCGGGCTTAGTGACGGCCAGCTGCTCGATGACCGCGACCTGATGCCGACTGCCGACGTGCGCGAGGTGGCGGCGGCGATGCTCTACCGGCAGTTCGATGTCGGTGTGGATGATCTGACGGGGAAGATCTTTCCGGGGTTGGGGTTTGACAAGGGGTCGCAGTTTTTGAAGGTGTGAGGGTGAGTTGCGATCGGGAGCAGCCCGAGCAAGAGAAAGGCTGATGACCATGCCCATCACCACCCTTGATGTGAAGGAAGACCTCCGGCGAGCTGACCGTTTCCATCCCTGATCCTCCGCCCCGAAGCTTGTCACTCCTCGGGGACGGCCTTCGGTTTGCCCTCTTCGTCGAGCGCCACCATGATGAAGGTGCCGGCGGTGACCTTTTCCATCTTGGCGTAACGGGCGCGATGCGCCCAGGCTTCGACAATGAGTGTGATCGAGGTGCGCCCTACGCGCTCGATATCGGTATAGACCGACAGCGTGTCGCCGATCTTGACCGGCAGCTCGAAAGCCATCTCCTTGACGGCGGCGGTGACGACGCGGCCCCTCGCACGCTCGGCGGCACGGATGCCCGATGCAAGGTCCATCTGCGCCATGACCCAGCCGCCGAAGATATCGCCGGCCGGATTGGCATCGCCCGGCATGGCGAGGGTGCGCAGCGTCAGTTCGCCTCTGGGTTTTGTTTCAGTCATCGAGGGTTCCTTCGGGCTGTGCGTTGCGATTCTGCAGCCAAGGTTAGGCGAACTCGGTGTGCAGACCAATCCCTTTCGGTCCCGGCACCGGAGGCGCGACGCATGTTGCGGTCGGCGCCAAGATAAATCTTCATCGATTTCAGTCGGTTGAATTATGCAACCAGCGCATCCCCTTACGTTATTTAATAATTTTCTAATAAAGCTTTACGCTCCAGTAATTCCGGTCGTTCACAATGGGATCGGTCTCATCTCCAAGAATCGCCGGGAACCTCATGCGTAACGTCAAGATTTCCACCCGCCTTTATTGCCTCGTCGGCTTCACGCTTGCCGTATTGGCGGCGACGATGATCTTTTTTCTGAACTACTCCTATTCCGAACTGCAAGCGGAGCGGAAGGCGGGCTTGGAGAAGATGGAGGCGACGGCGCTCGGCATCTTCGACAAATATTACAAGATGGAGCAGGCGGGCACGATGACCCGCGAACAGGCCCAGACGGCCGCCAAGGACGTGATCGGCGCGATGCGCTACGGCGACGACGGCTATTTCTGGATCAATGATATGCGTCCCGCGATGGTGATGCATCCGATCAAGCCGGCGCTGAACGGCACCGATATCTCGCAGATGAAGGATCCGACCGGCAAGTTCCTGTTCGTCGAATTCGTCAACAAGGTGAAGAAGGACGGCAAGGGCTTCGTCGATTATTACTGGCCGAAGCCGGGCGCCGACGAGCCGGTGCTGAAATATTCGTATGTCGCCGGTTTCGAGCCCTGGGGCTGGATCGTCGGCACGGGCGTCTACGCCGACGACCTCGCCGCGCTCTATCGCCAGAATGCGATCTGGGCGGCGGCGCTCTGCCTGCTCGGTGCGGCTGCCACGATTGCCATTGCTTATGCCATCGTCCGCAGCGTCACGGCGCCGATCGCCCGGCTGAAGACGGCGATGAATGCGATTGCCGCCGAAGAGGCGTCGGTGGAGATCGCCGGCAGCGATCGCCGCGACGAGATCGGCCAGATGGCCAAGGTGCTGTTGGTGCTGCGCGACTCCGTGGATGAGCGCAGCGCGCTGCGTGGGCGTGAAGACGAAAGCCAACGGCAGATCGAGGACGAACGCCGCGGCAACGAGGCGAGCCTGCGCTCGGCCTCCGAGCGGCAGAGCCGCGCCATGCAGGCGCTCGGCGTCGGCCTGGAGAAGCTGGCGGGCGGCGATCTGACGGTTGCGATCGACGATATCGGCGAGGATTACGCCAAGCTCAGGAATGATTTCAATGCGGCCGTCGATGCGCTGAACGGCGTCATCCACGCGATTGCCGAATCGAGCCGCGTGGTCAACGACAGCGCCTCCGACATCAGTGAAGCGACCGGCAACCTGTCGAAACGTACGGAGCAGCAGGCGGCGGCTCTCGAAGAGACGGCCGCAGCCCTTGACGAGATTACCGCGACGGTCAAGACGGCATCGGAGCGCGCGAACGAGGCGCGCGAGATGGTGGCCGAGACCAAGGCGAGCGCGGGACGCTCCGGCGAGATCGTCCGCAATGCGGTGACGGCGATGGGTCGGATCGAGGAATCCTCAAGCCGCATCAACCAGATCATCTCGGTCATCGACGAGATCGCCTTCCAGACGAACCTTCTGGCGCTCAATGCCGGCGTGGAAGCGGCGCGGGCCGGCGAGGCGGGCCGCGGCTTTGCCGTCGTTGCCCAGGAAGTGCGCGAGCTTGCGCAGCGCTCGGCCAACGCCGCCAAGGAGATCAAGGAACTGATCAGCCGGTCGGCGACCGAAGTCGAGGGCGGGGTGGCACTGGTGCGCTCGACGGGCGATGCGCTGTTGGAAATCGAGGCCTTGGTCAATCAGGTCAACGATCACGTCGCCTCGATCGCGACGGCGGCGCGCGAGCAGTCGACCGGACTGAACGAGATCAACAGTTCCGTCAACCACATGGACCAGATGACGCAGCAGAACGCGGCGATGGTCGAGGAGACGACGGCGGCAAGCCGCACGCTCGCCGACGAAAGTACTCAGTTGAAGACGCTGCTTGCGAATTTTCGCCTGCGCGGAGCGGAGCAGCAGCGGGACACCCGTTACACACGGGCAGCGTGAGTTCACAGCAAGTTGGAAGGCGGCGAAAGCCGCCTTTTTCATTCCCGTCGCGTCCAGATTGTGCCGGTAAGTTTTCATTCACCGTTTTTAATTAAAATTGAACCGAGTTTTTTCGGTCACTCTGCGGCCGGCCCACGGAAGCGATAAGAGTATGGCGTTTGTTTCCTTTCCTCGGCGAGCCTTCCTGCCCGTGCTGCTGTCGGCTGCGCTGACGACCTGTTCGATCAGCGACGGACTGGTGCCGCCGGCCAATGTCGACAACGGCACCAGGGTCAGTTCGATTTCGCCGTCTCGGGGTGCTGCGCACATGGCGCCGGCCGTGCGCATGGCGCCCGTGGAAAGCCAGGCGTCCTATCCGGTTGCCAGCGCCCCGGTCGGTAATACGCAAGGTTCGGTCGACTATCTCGATACGCCGAACCTTGCCGGTGCCGGCCATGCGGCTCGCGCGCCGAGGGCGCAGGGGCGAAAACTGCCGATGATCGACAGTGACGAGGCGATGGCGGCCGGCCAGCCGAACGGCAACTGGGGTGGCACCCAAAACCTTGCGATCCCTTCCGGCGGCGTCAACATGGATGATGAGCTCGGAGCAGAGCCCGTCGTCGGGCTGGCGCAGGAGCAACAGCAGCAGATCGCCGAGGGCAACGCCACCGAGCCGGTCGTCGACGGCATCGGCACCGACAATCCGCTGCAGCTCAACCAACCAATGCACCAGCCGGCACCGCGGGAAATGCCGCAGCCGGCAGCGCAGTCGCAGATGAGCCGTGCGCCCACTTGGAGCGACGGCAGTCCGGTCACGGCGCCATCCCGCGTTCCTGAAGAGGACGAGGCCGAGGAAGTGGCGATGCTGCGGCCGAACTATCCGATGATGAGCGAGCCCGCCGCACCGGTCGACCCGAGCGTCATGCCGGCTTCCGAGCTTGCCTGCCGGCGCGAACTGAAGCGCATGGGAGTGCTCTTCGACGAAAAGCCGCCGATCTCGCAAGGGCCGGCCTGCCAAGTGCCTTATCCGGTATCGCTGAAGGGACTTTCCGGCAATATCGGCGTGAAGCCGGCCGTGACGCTGAACTGTCAGGTGACGCTCGCCTTCGCCAAATGGGTGAAGAATGAGCTCGCTCCATCCGCGCGCTTCCGCTACTGGAGCGGCATCAGAACGATCCAGCCGCTCGGCGGCTATTCCTGCCGGCGCATGAACAACAGCCGTCAGCGATACAATCCGATGTCGGAACATGCCCGCGGCAACGCCATCGACGTCGGCAAGTTCGTGCTGAAGAATGGCCACGAGATCGACGTGCGCAAGAAGGGTCTGTTCTCGCTGCGCGAGGGCCGGCTGCTGAAGGCGGTGCGCACCGATAGCTGCCGCTATTTCAGCACGGTGCTCGGGCCGGGCAGCAACCCGGAACACTGGAACCACTTCCACTTCGATCTGCGCTCCCGCAAGAGCGGCAAGGTCTATTGCGACTGAGCTTGTTGCATTGAGAGGAAGAGGCGCTCACGCGGCATGAAGTCCGCCGGCAGAAAAGGGTTCATCCTCGTCGCCGGGCGCGCTATAGATCGGCGAGGCGGATTGCCTTTTGAGAGTTTGATCCACGAGCTATGAATTTCATGTCGGCCAGAAGGTCGTCTGCATCAACGACACCTTCAAGCATGTCAGCATCGACCAGCTGATCCGCAAGGGCGAGATCTATACGATCCGCTGGGTGGGCGAATATACCCATTATGTCGACGGCACGTTCATCGGGGTGAAGCTCGCGGAAATCCATCGCGGCAATGATGACGGGCCGGAAGGTTACGGGGCGGCCGACATGCCCTACCGCGCGACGCGCTTCCGGCCGCTGGTGAAGGACAAGATCGCATCACTGCGCAAGCTGCTCGCCCCGACGCCCGATGCACCGGTGGAGCCAAAGGAAAAGGTCAGGAAGAAAGAGAAGGTCTGAGGGCCGCTCTGTTCCGGCCCGTCGCGTTCCTGAAAGAGGGCGATCCGATCAGGCCGTCTTCCTGCTGAGGAACAGCCCGGTCTCCTTGCTGACATCGAGCGCGCCGCTGCCTTGCCTGAAGGCATCGGCGATCGCCCGGCGGAAACCGCTGAGCTGAGGCTCGCCGGCGCCTTCGCCGGGCGGATAAGAGGTCAGAGCCAGGAAGACATCCTCGGGCTCGGTGATCCGCATGCTTGCCGGATACTGCGACATGGCGACGTTTCCGAATTGCGTCCGCATCATTTGCTCGGCGGCGTCATATCCAAAGGCTGCGGCGGCCGGATCGGCCGGCGCGCTGCCGAAGACGGTCGTCAGGCGATAGATCTCGCGCATATTGCCGATCCCGTTGGTGGTGACCGCGAGAAATCCACCCGGTTCCAGCACCCTCGCCATCTCCGCGATGCCGGCGGCAGGGTCGGGCAGGTGATAGAGCATATGCATGGCGATCACTAGATCGAAGGCGCCGTCTTCGAAGGGAAGTGCGGCGGCATCGGCCCGGCAGCCTCGAACGGAACCGAAGGGCTGCGCGCCGCAGCGCGCCACTGCCTCGTCGACCATGCCGGGCGAAAGGTCGGCGAGCGTCAGGTGCAGATTCTCTGGCAGCAGACCCGCCGTTGCCGCCCAGAACCATGCCGGCCCGCAGCCGAGGTCGAGGACGCGATCCGCCGGTTTCAAAGGCAGCTGCGCGGCAACCCATGGAAACCAGCCCGTTTCGGCGATGGTGTATTCGGTATGGAGCCTGGCGCGGGCGGCGAGCTTGCGGCTGTCGCCATATTGTCCCGCATTGCCTTCGGTTATGGCGGACATCTCTCCACCTTCCTCGTGAAGCCCCGAGTCTCGAGGCAAGCCTATAGCGGGCCTCCTTCCCGGACAAGACGTGAATGCGCAACCGGTCGAGCCTGGCTGGGCGGCTGGCAAGTCTTGAGGAAAATAAACTCGTATCCGATTAAATCGGAATAGTGTTGACTTTAAATTCAATCCGGCATATTAACGCGCATCCGATTTAAGCGGATACGATAAGAACTTCCAAACCGAAGGATACGACAATGACTGAGAAGCTTCTTTTCGCCGGCAAGACCCACATCGCCGGCGGTCGCAACGGCTATGCACGCAGCAGCGACGGCACGCTCGACATTAAGCTGCCGCAGCCGCACCCGGCGGCCGAAAACCTGTTCGGGGCCGCCTGGTCAGCCTGCTATATCGGCGCCATCGAGCTCGCCGCTGCGCAGCGGAAGATCACCTTGCCAGCCGGTCCCGAGGTCGATGCCGAGATTACGCTCAACGGCGATAATGGCTCCTACTTCCTGCGTGCACGACTCAATGTCAGCCTTGCAGACATCGACCGCGAGATCGCACAGGAACTGATCGAGGCGGCCCACGGCATCTGCCCTTATTCCAAGGCGGTTCGCGGCAATATCGAAGTCGAAACCAAGCTTATCTGAACAGGAAGGCCGGCCTTGCGCCGTGAGCTTCAAGCGGGGGTCTGCCGATTGGCGGCAGACCCGTTTCTGAGCCAGCAGCCAGACCTGCCGATCCGGAGAACCTGCAATGATCAACAGCCACGCCGGGTCGCACCGGGCCTATGACGAGTTTTCGCTGGTGCTCGATCCCGATGTCTACGAGCCATTGCCTGACGATTGGCTGATCGGCATCACCGATGTCGCCAGGTCGACCGCAGCTATCCGGTCGGGGCGCTATAAAGACGTCAACTATGCCGGCGCATCGATCATCGCCGCCCTCGGCAATGCCCGGGGTTCGTTCGATTTTCCCTTCGTGTTTCGCGGAGACGGAGCAGCCTTCGCCTTGCCGGCGAGCGGCATCATGGCGGCGACATCGGCCTTGCGTGACGTCGCGGGCTTCGCCAAAGCCAAGCTTCATCTCGACTTGCGTGTCGGGCTCGTCACCGTCGGCGAAATCCGTGCCAACGGGCGCGACGTCAGGATCGCGCGCTATGCCGCCTCCGAGAGCGCGACCTATGCGATGTTTGCCGGAGGCGGGCTCAAATGGGCGGAGCAGCAGATCAAGAATGGCCGCTTTCTGGTCAAGCCGGGCCGTTATGCGATGAAGCCTGACCTGACGGGTCTGAGCTGCGACTGGGCGCCGTTCCCGAGCCAGCGCGGCGAGATCCTGTCATTGTTGGTCGAGCCGCGCGACCACACGCGCCCCGAGGTCTTTGCGGCGCTGGCAAGACGCGTGCTCGCGGTATTCGATGCCGCGCCGCGCCGGTCCCATCCGCTTGCCGGAGGGACGGGTATTGCAAGAGAGAAGCAGGTCAGCGCGAAACGCTGGTCGGAGGTCGCCTCCAATTCGGATTTCCGCAAGTTCGACGACGGCCTGCGCGTGACGCTGGACTGCGCGCCGGACCAGATCGACAGCGTCGAAGCCATGCTCATTACAGCGCGAGCGCGCGGTGAGATCGACTTCGGGCTGCACCGCCAGTCTCACGCGCTGATGACCTGCCTCGTGCCATCGGGGCGGCCGGGTTCGCATCTGCATTTCCTCGATGGAATGGGAGGCGGTTACGCGAAGGCGGCCGAGATGATGGAGGAGGGCGCGCTTGAAGAAGCTCGGCAGCGTGCGCTGTAGGGGCGCGCCACTTCTGCTGCGTCATCATGCCTTTTGGTTCGTTTTCGGTCTGAGCAATTTTAAAAGCATTTCAGCAAGCTGAGGCGGCGCCAGTTCGGTTTCGCATTCCATCTCCGCGGCGGTAAACCATCTGAGCGCCGTGTGTTCATCGCCGATAAGTCGCGGAGAGCCCTGCCATCGGTCGACGTGATAGACATGGAAGGTGGCGGATGCCCCGGGCGGGCTTTCCGAAGCGAACTCTCCGGCCAACAGCCAGTGCTGCGGCGTCACGCCGATTTCTTCCAGCAATTCCCGGCGCAGTGTGGTTTCGGCATCTTCGCCGTCTTCGACGTGACCGCCCGGCAGGCTCCACCGATCCGGGTGCATCCTGCGCTCCGAACTTCGCCTGGCGAAAAGAACGCTCCCATTCCCGATCAATGCACCGATTGCGATCTCGGGCATGTCACCAGGCGAAGACATGTGCGGCGATCATGATTTTTGCAGCTCCGCCTGCGCCCGTAGCAGGTTGTCGCGCAGCCGCGTCACCGATTTCTGCACGACGGGGAAATCGTCGCCGAGGCCGGTGGCGTCGATCAGGGCTGAGCCGGGATTCGTTTCGAGAAGATCGCGCCCCGCTGGCGTCAGGCTGACACGCACCTGGCGTTCATCGGCGGGATCGCGGTGGCGGGTGATAAAGCCGGCCGACTCCAGCTTCTTCAGAATTGGCGTCAGCGTGTTGGATTCGAGGAACAGCTTTTCTCCCAGCATGCTGACAGTCTGGTTGTCCTCCTCGCAGAGGGCCACCATGGCAATATACTGCGTATAGGTCAGGCCGAGCGCGTCGAGGATCGGCTTGTAGGCGCGGCCGAAGGCGAGATTGGCCGAATAGACCGCGAAGCACAGGAAGGTCGACAGCTTCCTGCTGCCGGCCTCCTTGAAGGCGGGCGCAGCCGTGTCGGGCTTTTCTGCGGTTTTAGACCTGATCATGGCTCTATCCTGTCCGGGGTTTTAATAACTATATATATCGCATCCGATTAAATCGCAACGGTGCAAGTGGTGTTTCGAAAAGGCCGGTGCCGTCGGCCCAGGCTTAGGCGAATTTCTCCGTCGCAGCGGTGAAGCCGCCGGAGGAGCCGGATGGTTCGACGCATTCTGGGATGAGCGGTATTGAAGGGCGCTGACGGTCGATCCGCAGCCGGTGCTTTCCCGCAGCGAGCTCAGCCATGCCGACTGGCACGTGCTCGACCTCGTCTATCTCTCGACCGGCGCGTTTCGCATCGGCGGCTGGCTGCCGCTGCCGCGGGAGGGCAGGTGCGGTGCGGCCTCGGCGCCGCTTTCCATCTGATATTTCTGGATTGCGGTTACGGCCAACGCAGTGCCGCCGTTGCCACCGGCGCGTCCCAGAGAGCGATTTCCTCGTCGGTCAGCAAAGCAAGGGTGACAGACAGCCCCTGCATGTCGAGCGAGGTGACGTAGGTTCCAACAAGCGAGCGCTCGATCGGAATGCCTCTTTCCTCGATGAAACGGCGGGCGCTGTTATAGGCGAGGTAAAGTTCGGCGGGCGGCGTGCCGCCGAGGCCGTTGACGAACAGCAGGGCTCGCATGCCCGGCGCTGCCGCGATGTCATCGGCGATGGTTTCGCAGAGATGTCCGATGATGGCGTCGGCGGCGGCGAAGGGCTGCCTGACATGGCCGGGCTCGCCGTGGATGCCGACGCCCATTTCCATTTCGCCGGGTCCGAGCGCAAATGTCTTGCGTTCGGTCTGCGGCACTGTCACGCCGTTCAGGGCCACACCCATTGAGCGGTAGCGTCTGTTCAATCCCTCGCCAAGCTGCTTCAATTCGGCAAGCGACATGCCGCGTTCGGCCGCGGCACCTATGAGCTTTTCGACGATCAGCGTTCCGGCGACGCCGCGCCGGCCGCGGCCTTCGCCTGTTCTCGACGTCTCGATATCGTCGCTGACGACGACCATGTCGAGGCTGTGGCGGTCGCCGGCCATCTCGATCGCCATTTCGAAATTCATCAGGTCGCCATCGTAATTCTTGACCACGAGCAGGCAGCCGGCGCCGGTGTCCGCCTCCTCAATGGCGGCAATGATCTGGCTCGGTGTCGGCGAGGTGAAGATATGGCCGACACAGGCGGCATCCAGCATTCCCTGGCCGATGAAGCCGATATGCATCGGTTCATGGCCGGCGCCGCCGCCTGAGATGAGCGCCACCTTGCCCAACGTGAGGTGGCGGCGGCGGATGCATTTGCGCTCGGCCCCGAACACCACGACGGCCTCATGGGCGCGCACGAAGCCTTCGACGCTTTCGGCGACCATGGTTTCCGCAGTGTTCATGAACTTCTTCATCAAGCCCCTCCCAGAGCCAAGCATTACGCCACGTCAGTTCACTGCTCACTCGCTTCTGAAATCGCGACGATCTTCTGCACAAGATCGGAGATCGCCTCTTCGAGCAGGCGGTTTTTGCGATCGTCACCGAAGTCAGGCACCATCAGCGACAGGTGCCGCAATTTCTCAGAATGGCCGAGATCCGGCAGCTTGCCGGGATGGGCAGCCTGATAGGCTTCGAGAAAGCGCTCCTCTTCAGCGGCGCTGAAATGGCAGACACGGACGATGGTTGCCAGATGGCGCGCCGGCAGCGGGGTCGCATATGTCGGACTGGTGATCTGGGTAACGAAGCTGCGATGTTTGCCAAGCGCCGTCGCCAGGCGCTGGCGCGTGCCCGATGGCCTGTTGTCGATGATCTGCGCCAGAATGGACTTGTAGACGATAATGGCGTCTTCGGTGTCTTCGCGCGCCATTCTATTCTCCGGCTGCCTTTGTGCCATCGGCATTGAGACCGATGATTGCCGAGCTTATCGCGGGACGCCGGGCCGGCGCCACGGAAAAATGCCGGAGGCCAGCGGCGAGCAGCCCGGAGAGATAGCGGGGATCGCCGGCCATATCGCCGCAGATGCTAACGGGCTTGCCGGCGGCAAGCTTCACCGCCTGGGCAATAAGCCGGAGCACGGCGGGTGCGGCCTTGCCGGCATCGACGTTGATGTCGTCGCGGGCGGATGCGGCAAGATACTGTGTGAGATCGTTGGTTCCGAACGAGAAGAACGCCGCCGACCCGAAGGTGTCGAGCATCAATGCGGCCGATGGTACCTCAACCATCATGCCGATCGGCGGCATCCGGTGTGGCAGCGAACGGCGGCCGAGCCTTTCGGCTTCTTCCCGGAATATCTCGCGCATCCTGTCGATTTCCTCGGGAAAAGTCACCATCGGCAGCATCACCGAGAGCTTGCCGTAGACGGCGGCGCGCAGCAGGGCGCGGGCCTGCACACGGGCAATTTCCGGCCGGGCAAGCAGCAGCCGGATGCCGCGCAGGCCCGGTTCGAGAATCGGCATGTCTTCGAGGCCGGTGAGCGGCTTATCGCCGCCGATGTCGAGCATTCTTATGATCACTGGCTTTTCCCCCGCCTGTTCCAGCACACGGCGATAGATCGCCTCTTGCCTTTCCTCGTTGGCGGCATCGGCGAGCGAAGTGACCGAAAATTCCGAGCGCATCAGGCCGACGCCCGCCGTTGCCGGATCGAGCGCGTCGATCTCGGCGGGATCGTTGATGTTGATGGAGATGAGGATCGGCACGCCGTCCGCCGTGCGGAGCTCGCCGCTTACGGTTTGCGTGTCGACGGCAGGCACTTGAGTGGGTGCCGGCGGCGGGATCAGCATGCCGCCCGCCTGCAGAATGACCGCACCGGCGTCGCCATCCACACTGACAGGATCGCCGTCTGCGGCTGAAAAGCGCCCGGTGGCGACAACCATCGGCACGGATTTCGCCCGTGCGAGCAGGGCGACATGGCCGGCGGTGCTGCCCGCAAACAGCGCGATGCCGCCGCCTTTCGACCAGTCGTGGGCGAGAAAGCGACTTGGCTCCATGTCCTTGCCGACGAAGACCGAGCCGGCCGGGAAATCGGCAACCGGGGTGCCGGCGAGCGCGCCGAGCACACGGTTCTTGATGTCGAGAATATCGACGGCACGCGCCCGCATCTGTTCCTCGTCGGCCGCTTCGAGTTCGCTGATATAGGCGTCGAGCGTGGCGACCCAGGCGAAGACGACGTTCTGGTCCTTTTCCATACGCGCGCCGGTCGCTTCCGCGATCGTTGGATCTCGCAGCACCTCGATCTGAAAATCGATGATATCGCGGCTTTCGGCATCGGCGCCCTCGGCAAGGCGCTCGAGTTCGCCGATCGAGATATCGATCGCCTTTTCCAGCGCGCCGAATCCGCCGGCCATTTGAGGCGGGAGACCGGCGTCCGGCCGCTCGGCGGCGGAAGGAGCTTTCGGCTCCTCCGCGAGAAAGGCCGGGCCGGATGCGACGCCCGGGGATGCGCTCTTTGCTTTCAGCCTAAGCGGTTCGGCCATGTTTCTTTTCCTCATCGAAATTGCGCTCGATGAGTTCCTTCAGCGCACGGATCGCCTCTTCGGCGAGAATGCCGTCGGCGCGGATCCGGAGGACAGACCCTTTGCGGATTCTCGCATTCATGATCTTGATGATGCTCTTGCCGTTCAGCCAAACGTCGCTGCCGTTGACTGCGACCTCGATCGAACAAGGGAAGGACTTGGCAAGCCGCGTGAAGGTGACGGAGGGGCGGGCATGCAGCCCGACGCCGTGCTTGACTTCCACCTCCGTCTGGCAGTTCACATGCAATGGACCAGGCTCCTGTTTTTCAATACGCAATCCGTTCGTCATCAGGGGGACAGTTCCTCGGCTGTAGCGACGACCTTGGCCAGTGACGCGCCCCCCGACGCTTCGGCAGCAGCGATCACGGCGCCTTCGACCAAAGGCGCGTTGCAAATGGAGACGAGCGCCGAACGGGGAAGCCCCAGCATTTCGATCGCCATCTCGCTGTTGGTTTCGGCGCCGCCGAGATCGACGAAGACGGCGACGCCGGCATCGGACCAGGCGGCTTCGATCGCCCTCAGGATGCCGCCGGCATCGGTACCGAGTTCGCCGTGGACGTTGCCGCCCGACCAGGCGAGCGGCACGCAGTCGCCGACCATCTGGCGCACCATGTCGGCTATGCCGCGTGCCACCAGCGGCGAGTGGGAGACGATCACGATACCCACGTTTGCGGTCTTAGCAGTCATGTCGGTCCTTGCATTCATTGGGGCCGCTGCTCCCCGAGATAGCGGCAGATCGCAGTGGTCAGCAACGCGCAGCTCCACGCGCCGGGATCGACGTGGCCGATCGAACGGTCGCCGAGATAAGCCGCACGCCCGCGCATCGCCTTCATCGCGGCGGTCCTATTGGCGGAGCGTTCGGCCTTGCGGGCGATGTCACCGAGTGGTGATCGCTTCGCCAGTGCCGCATGCACGGGATAGAGTACGTCGAGTAGGGTCTTGTCGCCCGTATGGGCGCGTCCGCGCCTTGCCACCGCGTCGATCGCCTGTTTCAGCACCTGCGGAAAATCGGCCGCTTCCTCACTTTTGCGAAGCTCGCGGCCGATCTCCATCAGCAACGTGCCGTAAAGCGGGCCGGCCGCACCGCCGACATTCATCACCAGCGCCAGGCCGATCTTTTCCACCGCGTCGGGGAAGGGCAGGTTGGACAGGCTCTCGCCCTCGGCGCTCACCGCCTCGCAGCCGCGCCGCATATTGGTTCCGTGATCGCCATCGCCGATGGCGCGATCGAGCGCGCAAAGGTGATCGGTATTCTCCGCGATCGTCGCGCGGCACACCTCGATCAATCCTGCCACCAGCATCGGTTCCGCCTGCACTGCCGTCCTCCCTGTCGCCACATCTCCCGCGCGGCTCTCAAACTTTACGCCGCTCAGGCCAGGCTTGCCACCACGCCGAACGCGCCAGCAACGGCGACCGCACCGGGATCGGCAACCCCCGCCAGATCCCTTTCTCCGACATAGGAGGCGCGTCCGGCTCTCGCCTTCGTCATCGTCTTCGTCGACTCCGCACCCGCTGCGGCTGCCTTTGCGGCTGCGCCGACATCGCCGGATGCGAGCGCCTGCAGGGCAGGTGAGAGCGCATCGACCATCGTCCGGTCGCCGACTGAGGCTCCACCATAGAACGTCATCCTGTCGAGCCCGGCAAGAAGGGCTGCCGATATATCGGCCTTGTCGGCCATCGCCTTTGCCGCCGCTGTGAAGAAGATCGACAGCAGCACGCCGCTCGATCCGCCCATGCTGGTACGGAGAATATCGCCAAGCGAGGCGAGCGTTGCCGCCGGCCGGTCGAGCGGCAGCATGTCCAGGCGCGCAAGCACGCTGCGGGCGCCCGTCGCCACCGTCGAGCCGGTATCGCCGTCGCCGACGCGGCCGTCCAGCCTATTGAGTTCGCTTTCCTGCGAAATCAGATGCTCACAGAGCGCCGTGATCAGGCGACGGTTGCGGCTGTTCTCCCCGGCCACTGCCGCGCCGTTCAATCCGGCTGATGTTTTCGGCGCGGCGATGATCTGGATCTCGTGGAGCTCGACGGCCGGCACCCAGGCATGCGGTTCGACCGTAGCCGTCAGCGCCGCTTCACGCGCGGCATCCAGCCGGATCAGCGACAGCGAGAAACCGTTCATGTTGAGCGCAGTCATCATCGGCGCTGGGCCGATGATCAGCCGGATGCGGCGGCCAAGCGATGACGACAGCACGGCATTGGCGATGACGGTCATTTCGAGCGGCGGCACGGCGCCGAGATTGTTGATGAGGAGGGCGTGACTTGCCCCCTCGCGCAGCGCAGGCGACAGGCGCGCCACCATGGTGGCGACGATATCGGCGACTGGCTGCATGGCGATACGCTCAAGGCCGGGCTCGCCATGGATGCCGAGGCCGAGTTCGCCTTCATCAGCGCCGAGACGGTCCTCATGCGCCTGGCCGGGCACGCTGCAGGTGGAGAGAGACATGCCGAGCGAGACGATATCGCCAGCCGCACTTCTGGCCTGGGCTGTGACCGTTGTCAGGTCCTCGCCCCTTTCGGCGTGATAGCCAACGATCTTATGGACGAACAGCGTGCCGGCGACGCCGCGCGGCTGGTTGATGCCGGGGATGGCGATGTCGTCGGCGACGATGACCATCTCGACGTCAAAGCCTTCGGCGCGCGCCTTTTCGGCGGCGAGGCCGAAATTCAGGCGGTCGCCGGTGTAGTTCTTGACGATCAGCAGGGCGCCCTTCGGGCCCGTCACGGCCCGAATCGCCGTCAGCACGGCATCGACACTCGGGGACGCAAAGATTTCGCCGGAGACGGCTGCCGTCAGCATGCCCTTGCCGACGAAGCCAGCATGCGAAGGCTCATGGCCGGCGCCGCCGCCGGAGATGATCGCCACCTTCGACTTGTCCCAGTCCGCGCGCAGGATCACCTTGATGTCGGGAAAGCTGTCGAGGCGGGCGAGACGACCGTTGCCGCTCGTCAAAAGCAGACCGTCCAGAGCTTCGGTAACGATGGTTTCCCTGCGGTTGAAAAAGTGTTTCATCGATTGAGACCCGTCTGTTTGTTTTTCATGCCGTCGTCATGTGTGTTTGCCGGTCAGGATAGGCGCTGTCCAGCCGCATCGAAATAAAGCGGATCGCGCAGCGTCAGGCTGATCCGGTCGCCCGGCGCGATCGCCAGATATGGATCTGCAAGTGTGACGAGCTTGTGATTGCCAGCTCTAATATGGAGATGGTTTTGGTCGCCGAGATGCTCGATCCAGTCGATCTCGGCATTGGCGTCCTTGCCGACAATGATATCGAGATGTTCGGTGCGGGCGCCGACTGTTTTTGTACCAGCCGGCGGCTGGCCGCCGGGAAGCAGGTCCGCCGGCAGAAGGTTGATATGCGGCTGGCCGAGGCGGGCGGCGACATGCAGGTTGGCGGGATTGCTGTAGATTTCGCGCGGCGTTCCGACCTGCATCAGCCGGCCCTCGGCAACGATGCCGATACGGTCGGCCATGGTCATGGCTTCCACCTGGTCGTGGGTGACATAGAGCAGCGTCGAGCCCAACTCCTTCTGGATGCGCTTCAGCTCCAGGCGGAGTTCGGCGCGCAGCTTGGCGTCGAGCGAAGACAGGGGCTCGTCCATCAGATAGATCGCCGGCCGGCGCACCAGTGCCCGGCCGATCGCGACACGCTGCATCTCGCCGCCGGAAAGCCTGGTCGAGCGGTTGGCGAGTTTATGGTCGATCCGGACCATGCGCGCGACCTCGCGCACGCGGCGGTCGATCATCTCGGCGCTCAGCTTGCGCACAGGCGCCTTCAGCGGGAAGGCGAGGTTGTCGTAGACCGTCATGTGCGGATAGAGCGAATATTGCTGGAAGACGAAGGCGACATCGCGTTCGGCGGGCGCCTCAGTGGCGACATTGCGGCCACCGATTTCGATGCGGCCGCTGTCCGGCTTTTCCAAGCCGGCGATCAGCCGCAGCGTCGTGGTCTTGCCGGCGCCTGTGGGACCGAGCAGCACGACGAATTCGCCGTCGCGGATCGACAGATCGAGATCGGCCAAAGCCTGAGTATCGCCGAAGCGCTTGGCGAGGTTCCGAAGGACGACGTCAGCCATGCCGGGTCTCCTGATAAAGCTGCGATGGCACCGCGCGGCCCGACGTGCAGTCGAAGAGCGTGAGTTTTACCGGGTTGAATTCCAAGCCGACGGTCTCGCCGATCCGGAAGGTGCGATTGGCGGGAACGCGGGCCTTTATAAGGCTGCCCCGAGTTTCGACAGCCACGACCTGATTGGTGCCGAGATATTCGCTGCCGTAGACGGCGCCGCGAAGGGGCGACGCATCGCTGAAGCGGATATGCTCCGGCCGCACGCCGAGCGCCAGCTCGCTCTCGGCCATGTCCTGATGGATCTCGGGAACAGCGACATCGACGCCATCGAGCAGGATGGACGTGTCGCCGCTTTTCAGGCCCGAGGTGAAGCGCATGAAGTTCATCGGCGGCGAGCCGATGAAATCGGCGACATACATGGTCGCGGGCTTGGCATAGATCTCCTGCGGCGTGCCGAACTGCTCGATGACGCCATGGTTCATGACGGCGATCTTGTCGGCCATCGCCATTGCCTCGTGCTGGTCATGAGTGACGTAGACGGTGGTGGCATGGATGCGGTTGTGCAGTTCGCGCAGCTCGTGGACCATGACCTCGCGGAACTCGGCGTCGAGCGTGCCGAGCGGCTCGTCCATCAGGAAGCATTTCGGGCGCCGGACGATGGCGCGGCCGAGCGCCACACGCTGCCGGTCGCCGCCGGCAAGGCCGGAGACTGAGCGGTTGAGAATATGATCGATCTGTAGGAGCCGCGCGGTCTCGTCGACGCGCTGACGGATTTCGGCCTTGGGCATGCCCTGTGACAGCAAGGGGAAGCCGATATTCTTGCGCACATTCATATGCGGGTAGAGCGCAAAAAGCTGGAAGACGAAGGCTATGTCGCGGGCGCTGGCGCGGTTGAAGGTGACGTCCTCCCCGTCGAGATAGATCTTGCCGCTCGAGGGCAGCTCGAGGCCGGCGATCATGCGAAGCGTCGTCGTCTTGCCGCAGCCTGATGGACCGAGCAGCGCCAGGAACTCGCCGTCATGGACGGTGAAGCTCGAATCCTGAACGGCAACGAAGCTGCCGAATTCCTTGCGGAGATTTTCAATCCGGATGTCCGCCATGGTTCACTCCGCGAATTTCGAAACGATGATGAACATGACGGTGCCTGCAAGCAGGGTGACCAGCGAATAGGTGTAGAGCACCAGCAGGAAGGGCTGGAACAGCATCAGGAAGCCGAGCCCGATCAGCACGGTGGCGATGGCCTCCATCGGGCCGCGCCGCAGGAAGAACGGCCGTTTCGGACGGGCAGGGGTGCGTGTTTGGATCAGATGGTTCATTTGCGGACGGCTCCGAAGGTGATGCCGCGCAGCAGCTGCTTGCGCAGAAGGATGGTGAAGACGAGGATCGGGATCAGGAAGATCGTCGTACCGGCGGCAACGGCCGGCCAGTCCTGCCCACCCTCACCGATGATCGTCGGGATGAAGGGCGGTGCGGTCTGGGCGTCGCCTGAGGTCAGCAGGGCGGCAAACGCATATTCGTTCCAGGCGAAGATCAGGCAAAAGATCGCGGTGGCGGCGATGCCGGTCGTTGCCTGCGGCAGCACGACCTTGCGGAAGGCCTGCAGCCGCGTATAGCCGTCGATCATCGCCGCTTCCTCATATTCGCGCGGGATCTCGTCGATGAAGCCCTTGAGCAGCCAGACGGCGAGCGAGACGTTGACCGCGGTGTAGAGCAGGATCATGCCGAGCGCCGTGTCCGACAGGCCGAGCTCGCGATACATCAGGTAGATCGGGATGGCGACGGCGATCGGGGGCATCATGCGCGTCGACAGGATGAAGAACAGCAGGTCGTCGGCGAGTGGCACCTTGAAGCGGGAAAAGCCATAGGCGGCGAGCGTGCCGAGGAAGACCGCGAGGAAGGTGGAGCCGAAGGCGATGACAAGCGAATTGACGAAGCGCGGCACGAAATTCGACGGGCCTGCTATCACCATGTTCCGCTTGCGCGTCACCTCATCGCAAGTGCCGACCGGCGCCGGCAGCGAGGCGATATAATCCGGCGTCTGCCGGGTGCGCGTCGTGAACAGGTTACAATAGCCCTCGAGCGACGGGGTAAAGACGATCTTGGGTGGATAGCTGATCGAATCCGGCGGCGACTTGACGCTGGTCAGGAAGATCCAGACGAGCGGGATGAGGGTGATCAGCGCGTACAGTACGACGATGGTGCCGGCGATGCGCTTGTTGGACAGGCTCGGTTCAACGACCGAATGGGCGGAGTTAGCGGCACTCATCGTTGCTTCACCTTGTTCAATGCCTTGACGTAAATGTTGGCGAGGCCGAACACCGCGACGAAGAGGATGATGGCGAAGGCCGAGGCCCGGCCGGTCGCCCAGCTTTCGAACGCGGCGCGCTTAAGCGTGATCGAGGCGACTTCGGTGACCGAGCCTGGCCCGCCGCCGGTGAGCAGTGTCACCATGTCGAACATCTTGAAATTCTCGATGCCGCGGAAGAGCACGGCGAGCATGATGAAGGGCAGGGCCATCGGGACGGTGATCGACCAGAACTGGCGCCCCGGCGAAGCGCGGTCGACCTCGGCCGCCTCGTAGATATAGTCAGGGATCGAGCGCAGGCCGGCGAGGCAGATCAGCATCACATAGGGCGTCCACATCCAGGTGTCGACGATGATGATCGCCCAGGGCGCCAAAGAGACATTGCCGAGCATCTGGATATCGGAAGTCGGAATGCCTGAGACCAGCGACACGGCATAGGCGAAGAGCCCGATCTGCGGCTCATAGAGAAAGCGCCAAAAATTGCCGACCACAGCGGGCGACAGCATCATCGGGATCAGGATGATTGTCGTCCAGAAGGCATGGCCGCGAAACTTGCGGTCGATCAGGTAGGCGAGCGTGAAGCCGATCACCGTCTGCAGCAGGATCGTCCAGAAGACGAAATGTGCGGTGGTCTGCATCGCCTGCCAGATGTCGGGATCGTTGAGGACGCGCTCGTAATTCCCGAGGCCGACGCCCTGCACCGGCGCATTCGGCCGATTGGCGCGGTAATTGGTGAAGGAGAGATAGAGCGCCCATAGCAGCGGGAAGATGTTGATCGCCAGCAGCAATGTGATGGCCGGCGCAATGAACAGCCAGGCGATTGCCCTGTCGGAGAGGCCGCGGACGCGCCGGGCGACCGAGACCGGCGTTACCCTTGCTGTCGCATCGGCCGCCTTCTCGACAATGGAGGAATGGGAAATTGTCAATTCTTCACCCAGTCTATTGCGATTTGGAAGATCTGGCGGCCCGGCTCGTCTGCCGATCCGGGCCGCCATCCTGGTGAGGATGGCGCGCGGAGGGATTCCGCCTGTCCCGTCGTCCGACACTAGATCTTGCCGTCGTCCTTGAAGACGTCGCTCCAGTCCTTCACCAGGCCGTCGAGCGCTTCCTTGGCGGTGCCGTTGCCCGCGACCACGTAGTTGTGGACGCGCTTCTGCATGGCCTGCAGCAGCGAAGCATAGCTCGGCTCGGCCCAGAAATCCTTGACGATCGCCATCGAGTCCAGGAAGGCCTGGGCATAGGGCTGGCTCTTGGCAAAATCCGGCGCGTTAACGACGGAGTTCAGGCAGGAAAACCCGCCGAGCTCCCACCATTTGGCCTGCACATCGGGCTGTGCGAACCACTTGATGTATTGCAGGGCGGCGTCGCGCTTCTCGGAGTAGGAAACCACCGAGATGCCCTGGCCGCCGAGCTGGGCGAAATGCGCCTTTTCAGCCGGATTGGGGAAGAAGCCGATCCTGTCGCCGCCAACCTTCTCGTCCTTGTAGAGGCCGGGCCAGGTGAAGGCGAAGTTCATCTGCATGGCGACCTGTCCGGATTTGAAGGCGTCGGCGGATTCGACCATGTAGACGTTGGAGCTGCCGGGCGGGGTGCAGCAATCATAGAGCGACTTGTAGAATTCGAGGCCCTTGACCGCGTCGGCCGAGTTGACGAAGCCCTCCATGTCGTAAGGCTTCTTCGGATTGTCGTACTGGAAGCCCCAGTCGTAGAGGACGTTGGTCACGCCCATGGTGATGCCTTCGGAGCCGCGCTCGGTATAGATCGAGGCGCCATAGACGGTCTTGCCGTCGATCTGGCGCTTCTGGAAGAACTCGGCGATATGCTTCAGCTCGTCATAGGTCTTCGGTGCCGCGAGATCGTGGCCGTATTTCGCCTTGAATTCCTTCTGCAGTTCCGGCTTCTCGAACCAGTCCTTGCGATAGGTCCAGCCGACGACATCGCCCATGGCCGGCAGCGCCCAGTAGTTCGGCGTGTTCTTCGGCCATTCCGAGTAGCCGACGACCGTCGCCGGCACGAAGTCATCCATCTTGATGCCTTCCTTGTCGAAGAAGTCGTTGAGCTTGACGTAGTGGCCGTTCTCGGCCGAGCCGCCGATCCACTGGCTGTCGCCAATAATGAGGTCGCAGAGCTTGCCATGGGAATTCAGTTCGTTGAGGAAGCGGTCGGCATAACTCGTCCAGGGAACGAATTCGAACTTCATCTGCGTGCCAGTCTTGGCGGTGAAGTCCTTCGATAGCTCGACCAGCGCATTCGCGGGGTCCCAGGCGGCCCAACACAGCGTCAGTTCATCGGCTTTGGCGAGATTGGGCAATGCCGACGACGTGACAAGCGCCGTGGCCAGCCCCAAAAGGGCTTTCGATGTTTTCTGCATAAGTTCCTCCCAGAACCAAGGCCGGCTCCCGCCAGCGTCGCACGTTCACCCATTTCAGAGAATGCTCACATGAACTCCTCACTCATCATGTTTAGCAATATGTTTAGTGATATCTATTTTTATAAACATTGCAAGTGACAATCGTTGCTGCAGTGCACAGGTAGTTCACCTATCTCCAGGAGCGGTCTTTCGGGTGATCTGGGGAAATTTCATTCGCAAGCGTACCGATACGGCGAAATCTGGCCTCGCTGCGGGAGAGCTCGCGGGATATGGACCTCAACGCCGCTCCTGTTTTCCCGGAACGGTTCAAACTTGGCCTCGCTTCGGTGGGGCCTTTTTCTTGAGTGGACGGGCCGCATCGAGAATATTCCGTCGCAGTGCGAGATTTACCCTTTCCGGACTGAGGCAACAGGCGTATTCAGCCAGTGCGCGGTTTGTCCGCGCCTCCCGCGGCGGACCTCCGATCAGCTTCCTTTCCGTTCCCTGTCGCGACACCCGGAATTTCCATTGGCAGATCGATGACCACGGCAGAGACGAGCGAGCAGGGGCAAGAGGTGGCGGGCGGCCGCCAGGCGAAGATCGTGGCGCTGGTCGTTGCAGTTTCCTTCTTCATGCAGATCCTCGACGGCACGATCGTCGCCACCTCGCTCCCGCAGATGGCGGCGAGCTTCAGCGTTCAGCCAGTGTCGATGAGCATTGGCATCACCGTCTATATGCTGACGATGGCCGCCTTCATTCCGCTGTCGGGCTGGCTCGGCGACCGGTTCGGGGCGCGGCGTGTCTTCCTGACGTCGATCGGCGTCTTCACGGTCGCGTCGTTGTTCTGCGCGTTCTCCGGCAACCTCACGGAATTCGTGCTCTGGCGCGCCGTCCAAGGGGCGGGCAGCGCGCTGATGACGCCGGTCGGACGTATCATCGTGCTGAAGAACGCCCGCAAGTCCGAACTCGTCCAGGCGATCGCGCTGATCACCTGGCCGGCGCTGACCGCGCCGGTGATCGGCCCGGTGCTCGGCGGCTTCATCACCACCTATGCCAGCTGGCACTGGAACTTTCTCATCAACATCCCGATCGGCGTTCTCGGAATGGGACTGGTGTTGCGCTTCGTGCCGGAGCAGCGCGAGGCCGATGCCGGCCGTCTCGACCTCGTCGGCTTCGTGCTCAGTGCGGCAGGGCTCACCTTCCTGCTCGCCGCCCTGGAACTCTCGGTCAAATGGGAAGGCGGGCTCCTGCCGGTCATATCAATGCTCGCAGCCGGCATCGTGCTCTCCGTCATGGCAACGCGACATTTCCTCACTATCGATAATCCGCTTCTCGACCTTTCGGCCTTCCGCGTCCAGACCTTCTCGATGTCAACGCTGTCGGCGGGCACGGCTTGCAGGGTGGCCATCAACGCGACGCCGTTCCTGTTGCCGCTGTTGTTCCAGCTCGGATTCGGGCTGAGTTCAATTGCCGCCGGCACTTATCTGCTTGTCTATTTCCTCGGCAATCTCGGCATGAAGACGGTGACGACGCCGCTCCTGCGCTTCTTCGGTTTCCGCACGGTGCTTGTGCTGAATGGGCTGATCGCAGCGTTTTCGATCGTCGCCTGCGGTTTTCTGACGCCTGATACGTCGCAGTTTTTCATCCATGCGCTGCTTTTTCTCGCCGGCCTGTCGCGATCGATGGAATTCACCGCGCTGAACACGCTGGCTTTCGCCGATATAGGCCCGGCGCAGCGCAGCTCGGCCTCGACGCTGTCCAGCATGCTGCAGCAGGTGTCGATGCTGCTCGGCGTGGCCGTGGCGGCCGCCGTGCTCAACATTGCCGCGGCTCTCAGAGGGGCCGAAACCGCCGTTCTTGCGGACTTTCGTTGGGCCTTCGTCTTGGTCGGAGCGATCGGGGTCGTCTCGTCGCTGCGCTTCCTGCAATTGCCGTCGGAGGCGGGCGCGGAAGTTTCGGGTCATCGGAAATTTCAGAGAAACTAACCTGCCGACGAAAACAATCAGGCCGCTCTGCGGTACCGGTTTTCCGTTGTTGTCCTTTCGCGTCGCCTGCGACAAGAGCGAGGGGTAGCGGCTGTTTACCTCGGGCGGTCAATGCAATACGACTTTGCCATGCGGACGAGTCGGGCGCTTGCGGTCCATCGTCGCTGCGGGAGAACGCCGGGAGACGGAATGAGCAATTCTAGCGGCGATGCGGACGGCCTGATCCACATCCTCTATATCGACGACGACGAGGGGCTGGCATTGCTGATGCAGAAAAACCTGCTTAGGCGCGGCTTTTCGGTCGAGTGGGCTAAGAACGGCGCTGCCGGTCTGGCGAGGCTCGGCGAAGGCGGAATCGATGCCGTCGTGCTCGATCACGTGCTGGCCGACGAAACCGGCCTCGACATTCTGCCCTGCATCACAGCGATGCCCGATCATCCGCCGGTCATCTATGCGACGGGTTCAGATGATACCAGCATCGCGGTCGCGGCGCTGAAGGCGGGTGCCGATGACTACGTGCTGAAGGGGATTTCGGCCGATTATTTTGATCTGCTCGCGGCTGCTCTCGAACAGGCATTGGAGCGGACGCGTTTTCGCCGCGAGACGGCGCAGGCGCAGGAGGTGATCCGCCAGCAGCGCGATCTCGCCGAGATGCTGCTTGCCGAAGTCAATCACCGCATTGCCAACAGTCTCGGGCTGGTCGGTGCGTTGATCCGCATGCAATCCTCGATGACCAAGGACCAGGTGGCGATCGATGCTCTGCACGAAACGCAGATGCGCATCAACGCCATCGCCAGCGTGCACCGCCGGCTCTATACAAACCGGCAGGTCGGATCGGTGCAGCTCGATGAATATCTGAACAGCCTGCTGACCGAACTCGAAGCGTCGATGCGTGACGACAAGCGGCCGCATCGCATCATGCTGACTGCGGCGCCGGTCAATCTGGCGACCGACAAGGTTATCACGCTCGGACTGATCGTCAGCGAGCTCGTCACCAATGCCTTCAAATATGCCTATCCGGACAGCGTGACGGGTGAGATCCGGGTCAGTGTCGACCAGACGGAAGAGGTGCTGAGGGTCATCGTTGAGGATGACGGCGTGGGGTTTGATCCTGAGAGCCCGGCCAGAGGGACGGGGCTCGGGACGCGAATATTGACGGCGATGGCCGCCAGCCTGAAATCGGATTTCGCCTATGATCCCAGTCATGACGGAACGAGGGCGACGCTGGTGTTTTCGTTGCATGAGGGGAAGTAGGATATGTGGTGCAGGGCGTGCCGCCCCTCATCCGCCCTAGGGGCACCTTCTTCCGAAGGGAGACGGGGAATCGAGACGTTGTCACGAGTCTCTTCTACCCTCGGGGAGAGGTGCCGGCAGGGGCCGCACGGCACAGCATTATCCTTTTCCGCGATAGCTTAGTGACATCGCATCATCAAACCTAACGCAAGGGGAGGACAGACATGACGACGATCCGCGCGCCCCGCGAAGTCTATGATTTCTGGTTCGTTCGATGCGGCCGGGAGCTGTGGTTCCAGCCGCCGCCGGAACTCGACGTGGAGATCCGCGATGTTTTCCGCGACACGCATCTGGCGCTGGCCGCAGGCATCAGTGACGAATGGCGGGCCGATCCGATATGCCGGCTGGCGGCGGTCATCGTGCTCGACCAGTTCCCCCGCAACATCTATCGCGGCACGCCACTCGCCTTCGCAACCGACGGACTGGCGCTGCGGGAAGCCAAGCTCGCGCTTGCAGCGGGCGCCGATCAGGCGGTGGAGCCCGCCTGTCGCACCTTCTTCTACCTGCCGTTCGAACATGCCGAAAACCTCGACGAGCAGGAACGTTCGGTGGCCTTGTTCACGGCTCTCGGCGACGCGGAATACCTGGATTACGCCATCCGTCATCGCGATGTGATTGCCGCCTATGGCCGATTTCCGCACCGCAATGCCATCGTCGGGCGGGAGGCGACGGCTGCGGAGCGTGACTATCTCTCCCGGCCCGGCGCCGGCTTCTGAGCGCTTATCATGCAGGTCTTTCAAGTTCGCTGCGCGCCGTTTAGGCATTTCCCGCCTTTCTGTCGCCTTTGTTTGCAATGAAAAGCTGACATTCTATCCTGACGACAACCGTCCCGGAGGCGCTTTTGCGGCTGAGAACGATCCTGCTTCGCACCATTCTTCTGATGACGCTGGCGCTTGCCGGTGCCCATTTCGAGAGTGCCGCAGCCTTGGCGCAGGAGTCGCAGACGCAGGCGGCGGCAGAGACGCCGCTTGTCGATACGCCATCCGATCAGGCGGCGAAGGAACTCGAGAAGGCGAAGGTCCAGCTTGGTTCGCTTCAGGACAGCGTCAAGCAGAATGCCGATAATGATGATGCGCTGGTCGGGATTGCTGCCAAAGCCGACGAACTCAGCCGCGCCGTCATCACGATCTCGGTCAATCTCAGGCCGCGTTTCGATCAGATCAAAAACCGCCTTGGCGAGATCGGCGATCCGCCGAAGGATGGACAGCCGCCCGAGGCTGAGATCGTCACCCAGGAGCGCAATGCGCTTGCCGCCGAGCGTGCGCAGATCAACGCGGTGACAGGCGATGCCGAAAATCTGTCGATCGCGGTGACGAAGCTTGTCAACGAGATTATCGAGATGCGACGGCGGCTTTTCGCCGATACGCTTCTCAGACGTACCGAAATCTCCGTCTCGGTGCTCGACGATGCCGCCGGCGCCTTCGTGCACGAGGTCAGCGAATTCTCGCAGGCCCTGTCGAGCTGGGCCGCCTTCGTCTGGAAGTTCAAGCGCTTCCCGCTGTTTGCGGCGATCTTCCTGTCGCTCGCCTCGGCGCTCATTCTGCTCTCCGGCAGCTACCGGCTGTTCGGCGCGTATCTGCGCCGCGATGAGGCGGTCGAGAATCCGTCCTATATCGGCCGGCTGTCGATCGCCTTCTGGTCGACGCTGATCCGCACGCTGGCGCTTGCGGTGCTGCTCGTCACTTCTTTCTTCTTCCTCAACAGTTTCAACGTGCTGCGGCCCGATATCGCACCCGTCATCGGCGCGCTGTTCGGCACGATCGGACTCGTCTACTTCGTCGGCCGCTTCGTCAACGCCATCTTCGCGCCGTATGAACCGCATTGGCGGCTGGTGAAGCTTTCCAATCTCGGCGCCCGCTCGATCGGCTACTGCCTGCTGGCGATGGCTGTCGTCAACGGGCTCGACTATCTGTTCGGCACGGTCAGCGAGGCGATGGGTTCGCCGCTGGTGCTGACCGTGGTCCGCAGCCTGATCGCCGCGCTGATCATCGGCATCATCCTGATCGCTGCCTCCTTCGGCAAGCCAATGCTGGCAAGAAGCGGCGATCCGGATGCGCCGGGCCGGCATTGGCCGCGCGGCATGGCGATCATCCTGCGCGTCGTCGGCGCCGGCCTCATCGTCACGGCGCTCGCAGGCTATGTCGGGCTGGCGCGCTTCGTCGCGACGCAGCTCATCATCACCGGCGCAGTGGTCGCCACCATGTATGTCGGCCTGCTCTCCGGCAAGGCGATCTCGCGGCAGGAGAGCTTCGGCGACACCTTCTTCGCGCGCTTCCTGACGCGCCGCTTTAATCTCGGGCCGGTGGCGATCGACCAGTTCGGCCTGCTCGTCGGCCTTGCCATCTATGCGGTGGCGCTCGTCGTCGGCGTGCCGCTAATCCTGCTGCTCTGGGGCTTCCATGTGCAGGACCTGCAGCTGATCGCCTACCGGCTGTTCACCGAGGTCAAGCTCGGCGGCATCAGCATCTCGCTGCTCGGCATCTGCACCGGCATCCTGCTGTTTGCCGGCGTCTATCTGCTGTCGCGCTGGCTGCAGCGCTGGCTCGACAGCAATGTGATGGCGCGCAGCCATGTCGATCTCGGCGTGCGCAATTCGGTCAAGACGGGCATCGGCTATCTCGGCGTCGGCCTGGCGGCGATCATCGGCGTTTCATCGGCCGGCATCGATCTGTCGAGCCTGGCGCTCGTTGCCTCGGCGCTTTCGGTCGGTATCGGTTTCGGCCTGCAGAACATCGTCTCCAACTTCGTCTCCGGCCTAATCCTGCTGGTCGAGCGGCCGTTCAAGGTCGGCGACCATGTCGTCTCGGGCACGGCCGAAGGCATCGTCAAGCGCATCTCGGTGCGCGCCACTGAGATCGAGACCTTCCGCAAACAGTCGATCATCGTGCCGAATTCGGAGCTGATCAACGGCCTTGTCGGCAACTGGACGCACCGTAACAAGATCGGCCGCTCGGAAATTCCGGTTTCGGTCAGCTACGACGCGGATCCGCAGAAGGTGATGGATATTCTGCTGGAGCTGACGGCGAAGATCCCGCTCGTCATGCGCAATCCCGAGCCGCATGTCGAATTCCTGCGCTTCGGTCCCTACTCGCTGGATTTCGAGCTGCGCTTCTTCCTGGCCGACATGGGCGACGGCATGACGGTGCGCAACAATCTGAGGATGGAAATTCTCCGGCGCTTCAAGGCTGAAGGCATCGAGATCCCGCTGCCGCAGAGCGATCTCACCATTCATCGCGATGCCGCGCCCAGCCTTCCGGCCGCACGCAAGGAGCCGGCGGAGAGCGAGGAAACTGCGAAGGACAAGCCGATGGAGGAGGGGGATCGGCCGGTGCGGCAGCTGCGCGGGCGGGCGGCGGAGAGCTGAACGGGTCATTCAGCCATCATTCACAGGTCTATGTGCATGATCCCTTGCATTGGGATCGCTGCCGAGGGCAGCACCGATCGTTCGAGGGGAGGGCGCACCCGCGCCGCCGCACATGATGGCAAGATTTGCCGCCGTTCTGCTTATCCCGCTGCTTGCCGCGCCGGCGGTCCATGCGGCATCTGTCACCAATACCGATCCTGCCGCCGTGGTGCTCGTCATCACCGAGGGCGGCCAGCGCGTCGAGGTCGTGGTCGATGCCGGGGCTTCGGAAAGTCTCTGCCCTTCCGGCTGCTTCATGACGACGCCCGACGGCGACCGCATCGGCCTCGACGGCGGCGAGACGATCGACATCATCAAGGGCTCGGCCGTCGTTAAATAAGGCAGCGGCGGCGTGGGGCTTATGGCTCTCCGCGCGCCTGAGCCGTGTGCGCCGGCACGGACATCCGCATCAGCGGTCGGATGGCGAGAAATGCCGCCACGGCCGCGGCGCCGAGCGCGGCGGTAATGGACAGCGACCAGGATACGCCGATATTGCCTATCAGGAAGGCCAGCGCGAACGGCGCCGTCGAGGAGACGGCGAGGCGGGCCGACATCACTTTTCCCTGCCGCTGGCCATAGCCCTCGCTTCCGAAGAGTGCCAAGGGTAGCGTTCCCTGCACAATGCTGCTGAGGCCGGAGCCGAGGCCGAAGATCACGGCGAAGACCACTGCGCCGGGAACCGACGGCGCGGTGAGGAGGAGAATGACGAGAGCCGCCGGCAGGAGCACGGCGGAGATGACGGCGAGCATGAGCTGCGGCAGGCTGCCGCCGAAGACCATGTTGATGAAGCGGCTCAGCACCTGCGACGGACCGAAGAGCGTGCCGACCATCACGGCCATGGCGCCGAGGCCGAGCGCCGACATGACGGGTACCATATGGACCAGAAGTGCCGCGTTGACGAAGCTTTCCAGCGCGAAGCCGGTCACCATCAGGATGAAGGCCGGCCTGCGCGCGGCGGCGGGAAGGCTGGGTTCGATGCGCCTCGTCGCGCTGCTCTTCCCGCCGATGCTGCCATTGCCCGCACTGCGCGCCAGCCAGGCATGGATGGGAAGGCAGACGAGCAGATTGATCGCGGCGAAGATGAGATAGACGCTCTGCCAGGAGAAGTGGGCATGCAGCGCGGTGGTGATCGGCCAGAAGATGGTCGAGGCGAAACCGCCGATCAGCGTGAGATAGGTGATGCTGCGCTGGGCCACCTGCGGCCTTATCTGAACCAGCAGGGCGAAGGCCGCGCCATATTGCACCAGGTTCGACGCTGTCTCGACAGCGATCAGGGCGACGACGAAAGCGGCCTTGCCGGGAGCAAAGGCGCAGCCGGCAAGTGCGATCGCCGCAATGGCCGAGCCCATGGTCATCACCCGGCCAGCGCCGAAGCGGTCGATCCACCTGCCCATTGCGGGCGCCGCCAGGCCGCCGACCAGCAGTGCCGCCGACAGCGCGCCGAAGATCCATTCCGCCGACCAATCGAGCCCGCGCGCCATATCGGGCGCGAGGATGCTGAAGCTGTAATAGAGGGTGCCGTAGCCGATGACCTGCGTCAGGCCGAGCGCGAGGATGGCGGCAACGGGCGGCCGTTCGGAAGCGACGGGCGTCATATGGATTTGAGGCCCACGCCTCGTTCAAGCTTTTCGGCTTCTTCCCTGCGCTCGCCGTAGCGGTCGGTAAGGTAGGCCGAGACGTCGCGCGTCAGCCATGTGAATTTCACCAGTTCCTCGCAGACGTCCACCACGCGGTCGTAAAAGGATGAGGGCTTCATGCGCCCGTCGCTGTTGAACTCCTGGAAAGCCTTGGCCACCGACGACTGGTTGGGAGTGGTGATCATCCGCATCCACCGGCCGAGGATGCGCATTTGATTCACGGCATTGAACGACTGCGACCCGCCGGATACCTGCATGACGGCGAGCGTCTTGCCTTGCGTCGGCCGCACCGAACCTACCGATAGCGGTATCCAGTCGATCTGCGCCTTCATGATCCCGCTCATTGCGCCGTGCCGCTCGGGGCTGACCCAGACCTGTCCTTCCGACCAGGCGGAGAGCTCGCGCAATTCCTGCACCTTTGGATGGGCGACCGGCGCTGCGTCGGGAAGAGGAAGGCCTTCGGGATCGAAGATGCGCACTTCGCAGCCGAAATGCTCCAGCAGGTGTGATGTCTCATGCGCGAGCAGACGGCTGTAGGACACGGCCCTGAGCGAGCCGTAAAGGATGAGGATGCGCGGCTTGTGCGTTGAGAAGCGCGGCCGCAAGGCCGCCGGATCCGGCTGGCGAAGATGGGCCGGCGAAGTGGCTGGAAGGTCAGACAATGCGCTTGCCTTCGGCATCGAGCACCTTCTCGCCGTCTTCCTTGGTGAAGGCGCCCTTGTGCGTCTCCGGCAGGATTTCCAGGACCAACTCGGAGGGCCGCGACAGCCGTGTGCCGAGCGGGGTGACGACGAACGGCCGGTTGATCAGGATCGGCTGGGCGAGCATGGCGTCAAGCAGATGATCGTCGCTCAGATCGGGATTGCCGAGGCCGAGTTCGGTGTAGGGCGTATCCTTCTCGCGCAAGGCCTGGCGCACGGTCAGACCGGCATCGGCGATCATCTTGACCAGCTCTGCGCGCGACGGCGGCGTGTTGACGTATTCGATGATGTCGGGCTCGATACCGGCATTGCGGATCATCGCCAGCGTGTTGCGCGAGGTGCCGCAAGCGGGGTTGTGATAGATGGTGACCTTCATAATTTTGCCTCGGAAGATAGGATTGACGATGTCTCGGCTGGCTGCAGCAGCCAGTTGAAGAGGAGGAGGGCTGCGACCGCACCAGCGATTTCGGTAAGCCAGAACCCCGGAAGGTCGATCGGTCGTATGCCGGAGAAAGTGTCGGTCAGGGAGCGGGCGAAGGCCACCGCCGGATTGGCAAACGAGGTCGAGGCGGTGAACCAGTAGGCAGCGGTGATGTAAAGCCCGACCAGCCATGGCACTGCCTTCTGCTCGAAGCGGATGCCGGCGAGAATGACCGCGACGAGGCCGAAGGTCGCAATCCCCTCGGAAAACCATTGCGCGCCGCCGGTGCGGACCTTGCTCGACAATTCCAGGAGCGGCAGGTTGAACATCAGATGGGCGCAGATCGTGCCAGCCACGCCGCCGGCAAACTGCACCAGCACGTAGAAGCCAAGGTCGCGTTTTTGCAGCGAGCCCGACATGGCGAAGATCAACGAGACGGCCGGGTTGAAATGGGCGCCGGAAATCGGCCCCAGCACGGTGATCAGCACCGCCAGGATCGCGCCGGTCGCGAGCGTATTGCCGAGCAGAGCGAGGCCGACATCCGCAGTCAGCGATGTCGCCATGATGCCGGAGCCAACGACGGTTGAGACCAGCATGGCGGTGCCGAGCGCCTCCGCGACCAGTCGCCGCGATAGATCGTATGAGGCCATCAGCCGGCTCCTGTCGGTTGCGCCGTGGTGCCTTCCATCGCGCCGATCTGGCGTAGGTGCTGCTCCAGCGCCAGCTTGTCGATCGAGGCCAAGGGCAAGCTGAGGAAGGCCATGATCCTGTTTTTCAGGAAACGGGCGGCCTGTGCAAAGGCGCGGCCCTTCTCGACCTCGCTGCCCTCGACGGCGGCCGGATCCTCGACGCCCCAGTGAGCGGTCATCGGATGGCCGATCCAGACAGGGCAAGCTTCGCCGTGGGCGGTGTCGCACACGGTGAAGATGAAATCCATCTCCGGTGCGCGGGGTTTGGCGAATTCGTCCCAGCTCTTCGAGCGGAATCCGGTTGCGGGATAACCCAGCGCCTGCAGTTCCTTCAGCGCCAATGGATTGACTTCGCCCCTCGGCTGGCTGCCGCCGGAATAGGCCTTGAACCGGCCCTTGCCCTCGGTCTCGAGGATCGACTCTGCCAGGATAGAGCGTGAAGAATTGGCAGTGCAGAGAAAGAGCACATTGTAGACGCGGTCTGTGGTCATTGCAGTTCCTCCTTGGCTGCAGGTGCACAGCATGCGGCGACGGCGGCGGCGGGCGCGCAGATTTCGGCGTTCCCTCCGCAGCAATCCTCCATCAGAAAACGGATCAGCCCGCCAAGCGCCTCGAAATTGGCGGTGTAGATGATCGAGCGCGATTCACGCTGCTGGGTGATCAGCCCGGATCGTTCCAGCTCCTTTAGGTGGAAGGAGACGTTGGACGGCGAAACCTCGGCCTTTTCGGCGATAGCGCCCGCCGCCATTCCGTCAGGACCCGAGACGACAAGCATGCGAATGATATGGAGACGCGTTTCCTGCGAAAGCGCGCCGAATGCGGCGAGGGCTTGACGTTGATCCATATTTCAATAATCCTTGAATAGTTGAAACGAGGATTAGCGCAGATGAACGCCATCGACAACAATAAAATTCAGGCGGAGGAGATAAGCCTCGGCCTGCTGCTTGATGCGCTCTTCGGTGAAAAGGACGCGCCGCTGGTTTTCCATTACGACGGCCAGCCGGTGAAGCCGGGCTATCATATCACCGAGGTCAAGGCGGGCCAATTCTCGGCGCTTGATTGCGGTGCCAATCCCGAGGCCTGGACTGAGATCTTCATCCAGCTCTGGGACATCGACGACGGGGATCGCACGCATATGCCGGCCGGAAAATTCCGTGCGATCGTCCGTAAGGTGGCGGAGCATGTGCAGCTCGACGGTTCGGCCAAGCTTACCTTCGAAGTGAGCGACGGCGTGCGGCCGATGCAGCTTTATTGCGCGGCAATGCCGATCTTGCGTGGCGGGGCCGTGCATGTCGATCTTTCGCCGCGGCCGGCAAGCTGCAAACCGCGCGACCGCTGGCTCGCTGAGGAGACCAGAAAGGCTGCAGCCTGCTGCGGTCCGGCGGCGGCGGGGAGCGGCTGCTGTGCCTAGAGACCTGCGGGAATCGGGCAGCAGCGGAGCGGTCTGCATGTCCTGCGCTCGATTTGCATCAGGCATTGACTGAGGCGTGGGCATCCCACCATCTGAGCACCCGCATCGCCCGGAGCGTGATCCAGCGCGAGGGCTGACCTTCTCCCTCGTCGATCTCGAACCAGACACGCCCCGGCAGGGTGCAGTCGAGCGGCCATCTGCCGTTCTGAAGGCGGTGGCAGCGAAGACGGTCGATCGCCGCGCCGAGGCGTGGATCGGGAGTGGAGCCGGTGAGGAGGGCGCTTGAGCGGAAATAGTCGAGGGCGCGAGCGATGTCGTAGCGCCAACGGTTCGGGTGCAGGAAGTACAGGAAGCGTTCGTCAGCCGGCTCGCCGGTGCCGAGACGGCGGAAGAGGTTGCGCTTCAGCAGAAATTCCTCGCCCGTTCTACGTGCCTCCCGGGATTGCGGCGTACCGCCGGTCGCTCGCTCGAACTCCAGCAGACCTTCCAGCACGTTGATGGTGCTGGCAAAGGACGATCGAATGGAGCCGTTGCACCGTTCACAATTCCATCCGCCATCCTCGAGGCGCTCGCCGGTCAGCCTCTCGACAATGGAAGAGACGTCGACACCGAAATAGGCGCCCTCGGCGACGGTACGGCCATTGATGCACTCCTCGACTTCGCCCTTCCAATAGGACTGGCCGCCCTCTTCCCAATAGGCATTGGCGCCGATCAATTCGACGGTGCGCCTCACCCGCTCACAGGTGGGATCGAGACCAAATTCCCGCAGTTGCGAAAGAGAAAAGGTCGTGGCCGTCCAAGGCTGACCGTACTCGCGCCACTCGCAAGGGTCAAAACCGGCAGGCAGGAAGGCGCCACCTGCCCATTGCCCGTCCTCGTCCTGGCAGGCAAGCAGCCTTGCGCCCCAACCTTTGGTCTCCACTTTCGCCCGCTCGGCCATCCATTCCCGCTGCGGGGCGTCAAGCAGGTCACGCATGACCTGCCATCGGATATCGATGGGTCGGAGTCGAGAAGCCATTCGATCACCGGGTCGGATTGGGTCATGGGAAACCTCTCGGCGGGTCGGTCGACTACCCGTTTATAATCGCTTCGCCCGCGCGCTGCCAGCCGAGTGCCTGCGCGGGCTTCAGCGTCTCAGCCTTATCAGCCACCGCCCCATCGGTGTTGTGGAGAGTTGACCGCCGCGCCGCCTCTGCGACGGACAGTCGGAACCCGATTGACAAGAGGAAAATCTGATCGTCGTCGGCGAAAGCGTTCAATGCCTAGAACGCGGCGCTTCGCGCCTGATTTCTTAATCATATCTGCAAGAAAATCAGCAGCGGCGTCATCGGGTCGTCTCTTCGTTTTCGCATCCACAGTGCTGATTAATAATTAGTCAAATCAATTGATGTATCCGTTGGAACTGGGGACGGATTTTACATTAAAGGTTTACGATGGCGTTTTTAGGTATTTCGGGAATGCAATATTCCGGAGAGATGTTTGCCGGCGCGCGAATTATTGTCGCCGAAGATTCAAACGTGTTCACTTCGATGATCAGCAAACGCCTCAAGGAGTTGTTCGACATTGACGTCGAGATCTGCCGCAACTTCGAGGATCTGCAGCTTGCCTACGACAGATCTTCCGATCCGATCACGCTGGCGATTTCGAACATCAATCTGCCCGGCGCCGAAAACGGCGAAGCGCTCGAATATCTGGTCGATCTTTCCATTCCCACCATCGTCTTCACCGGGACCTTCCACGACGGCATGCGCGACAAGCTGATGGCCAAGGACATCGTCGACTATATCCTCAAGGATAATATCTTCGCGGTCGATCTGCTGGCGGAATCGATCTGCCGGTTCCTGACCAATCATCGCCACCATGTGCTGATCGTCGACGACAGCGCGACGGCGCGCGCGTTGTTGTCGAGCCGGCTGAAACGCTATAATTTCCGCGTCAGCGTTGCCGAAAGCGGCGGCAAGGCATTGGAGATCCTGAAGGCCAATCGCGATATCGGCCTGATGATCACCGACTATAACATGCCCGATATTGACGGCTTCGAACTGACACGGCGCATCCGCGCGAATATCGGCTCGCACGAGCTGCGCATCATCGGCGTTTCCTCCTCATCGAACCGGCTGCTTTCGGCGCGGTTCCTGAAAGCCGGCGGCAATGATTTCATGCTGCGCCCCTTCATTGACGAGGAGTTCTACTGCCGCGTCAACCAGAATCTCGATACGCTTTTGCAAATCCAGTCGATGCGCAAGGAGCGGGCGGTTGCCTGACGGCTCTCATAGCTTGAGTATTTTCAGTGAGGCGGAGATGCCGGTCGGGGACCGGCATCGAGTTTTTGCAATTATAAGTAACAACACCATTTGTCCCCTTCACGCGCACAGGCCTCTCGGTTATCGTCCGCCCCGCCGGGGGGAGGGCCGAGTCGAGCCCGTGCGGCGCAGGGGGGAATAGCGGCTGTGGCCTTTCAAGCGGATTTTCAGCGGGATGGAATCGGGCTGCGCTCCGGCGGGCTCAAAATACTTCTGGTTGAGGATTCCCGGATGTTTTCCGCCGTGCTCTGTCACCGGTTCCAGACGGAACTTGGGCTTGCCGTCAAATCCTGCGCGTCGCTGAAAGCGCTTCGCCGGGAACTTGCTGAAGATGGTCATGGCTACACCATGGCCGTCGTCGACCTCAACCTGCCGGATTCGCCTTACGGCGAGGCGCTCGACTGCACGATCGAGCACGATATCCCGGCGATCGTCTTTACCGCCACGTTCGATCTCAACACGCGCAACAGGATCATGGAGCGCAATGTCATCGATTACGTGCTGAAGGACAATGAGTTCGCGCTCGACAATCTGGTCGCTACCGTCCGCCGGGCGATCTCCAACCGCAAGACACGGGTGCTCGTCGTCGACGATGTCGTCTCGGCACGCCAGGTGCTCGTCGACCTCTTGAAGGCGCAGCAATATCTCGTCGTCGAGGCAAGCTCGGGACTGGAGGCGCTGGCCGCGCTCGAAGCCTACAGCGATATCGAGCTCGTCGTTACCGATCACCATATGCCCGATATGAGCGGTTACGAGTTGACGCGGCGCATTCGCCATCGCTTCGGCTCGGACCGGCTGCGCGTGATCGGCGTGTCTTCGTCCAACGACCGCATGCTGTCAGCCAGTTTCCTGAAGGCGGGCGCCAGCGACTTCCTCTACCGGCCCTTTGTCGCCGAGGAGCTGCAATGCCGCATCGCCAACAATGCCGAGACGCTGGCGCAGATGCGGCAGCTGAGGGCGGCGGCGGCATGCGACTACCTGACCGGCCTCTACAATCGCCGTTACTTCTATGACAACGGCCCGAAGCTGGTGAACGAATGCCTGCGGCTGAAAGTGCCGAGCTCCGTCGCCATCCTCGATATCGATCATTTCAAGCGTCTGAACGATACCTACGGTCACGAAATTGGCGACAAGGTGCTGAAGGCGGTCGCAAACCGGCTGTTTACGATTTTCGAGGGCAGCGACAATCTTCTCTCGCGGCTTGGCGGCGAGGAATTCGCCATCCTTTTCCCGCAGATGGATTCGGCTGCCGCGACCAAGCTTTGCGACGAGATCCGCTCGGATATATCGCGGTTGAAGGTCACCGCCGACGATGAGGAACTCGGCGTCACGATTTCGATCGGTATCGCCGAGATCGGCGGCTATGAAACCTTCGAGAATTACCTCAACGCGGCCGACCAGTTCCTCTACATGGCCAAACACCGGGGCCGCAACCAGGTCTATTCCGACGCCAGGATGACGGGGGAGGCAGCACAGTAGGGTGACCTGTCGCCACCGGTCGTCATCCTCGGCCTTGTGCCGAGGATCTGCTGCCCTATCAACCCGTGGCTAGATGCTCGGCACAAGGGCGAGCATGAAGAGGGAATGGTCAGATTCTTGTATTGCGGCCACCTCAGGCGGCGACCGCCTGCCTTGCCGTCGCCATCGTCATCTTGCGCTCGGCGCGCTCCTGCTGCGGCGAGCGATGGTAGAGTTCGCGATAACACTTCGAGAAATGCGAGGCCGAGACGAAGCCGCAGGCGACGGCGACTTCGACGACGGGCATCGAGGATTGCACCAGCAGGTGGCGGGCGCGATCGAGGCGGATTTCGAGATAGTAGCGGGCAGGCGAGCGGCCCATCTCCTGGCGGAACAGCCGTTCGATCTGGCGGCGGGAGAGGCCGGCGCCGTCGGCGATCTCGATCAGCGACAGCGGCTCGGCCAGATTGCCTTCCATCAGCTCGATTATCGACAGCACCTTGGCATTCTGCACGCCGAGGCGGGCGCGCAACGGCAGGCGCTGACGGTCGTGCGGATTGCGCACACGATCGGTCAGGTGTTGCTCGCAGATCCGGTTGACGAGGCTCTCGCCGAAATCCTCGCCGACGAGGTTCAGCATCATGTCGAGCGAGGCAGTGCCGCCGGCGCAGGTATAGAGATTGCCGTCGATCTCGTAGAGATCGGCATAGACCTCCGCCTGCGGGAAGGCTTCGGAGAAGCCCGGCAGGTTTTCCCAGTGGATGGCGCAGCGCTTGCCGTTCAAGAGCCCGGCCTGGGCCAGCACATGTGCGCCCGTACAGAGGCTGCCGACGGCAACGCCGCGATTATAGCATTCGCGCAGCCAGGCATTGACCGATTTGTTGTTGAACTGCTCGACATCGATGCCGGAACAGACGAGCACCATGCCCGGCCGGTTTTCGCCGCCGAGATGGCGGCGTTCCTCGGCGAGCGAGGAATTCGCCTCGACCCCGATGCCGCAGGAGGAATAGACCTTTTCCCCGTCGAGGGAGGCGAGCCGCCAGGTATAGGCCGGATAGCCGAGCATGCGATTGGCGATGCGCAAGGTGTCCACGGCGGCCGAGAAGGGCAGCATGGTGAATTGCGGTACCATAAAGAAGACCAGTGAACGCTTCTTGATCTGCATCCTGTTCATAGCGAAATCCATGCTCGAGGGACGATGACTATTCGTTGCGCGGAATGCGTCGCGCCGATGTCCTGAAAGCGACACTGGCATGGATAAATGCGGCCGGGAAGAGCAAATATGCGACATTGACCGCGATTTGACCGGCCAAGTCCCGGGCGAGGGCGCCGGCGGGGTGGAAGAGAGCTCACAGCCAACTGAAATTCAGGGGCTGAAGTCCAATGGGGAACGAGATGGCGGACACGAAAAAGGCGGCGTTGCAAGATGCAGACGCCGCCCTCATCTCAGGAGGAATGTCGCATTCATTACATGGTCCGGTGTTTGCTGTCGTCGGTGCTCGGCCAGCCGATATCCTTGCGGACGTCGAACGGCATGGCTTCGATTTCGCGGGCAGTCTGCCAGCGCGTCCAGGCGAGCAGGAGCTTGCGGGCATAATGGCCCAGATCGAAGCGGCCTTCGCTGGAGGTGAGGGTCTTGCCACCACCCCGATAGGTGAGCGTGGTCATTTTTCGGTTCCTTTCTTGAGCCGGGACATGGTGGCGATGGGAGGTTCGTCCATGTCCATGCTGCTAATATGGCCTTCGCGAACCCATCATTCAAACGAATAGAGTTTATGGATAACATCAACGATTTTGAATGATCCGGTGCCCACTCCCGGGGGCAGCTTTGTCGCTAAAAGGATGATCCATGGTGATCGGACAGCAGCAGGACCGCTGGGAAGGACAGGGTGGCCACGGATTGATGGGCCGATGCTGGCAAGAGGCCGGGGGCGGCTTCGACACCGGTCGGAGCTGCGAATGGCATCCCGAACCGCCCTCGTCACTCAACATCGAGCGTTTGGCCTTCTTGCGACAAGTGATACAGTTGAATTTCGGTCGTTCAGCTGGAGAAAGAGGAATTATTCCCATGGCAGACCAGAAGCGCCCGCTGCAGCCTGGAGAATCCGCGCCGGCGTTTGCGCTGGCCACGGCCAATTTCGACGGAACGGTCTCGCTCGCCGACTTGAGGGGTCACCCGTTCTTGATCGGCTTCTTTCGCGGGCTGCACTGCCCGTTCTGCCGGCGTCAGGTAGAACAGCTCGCCGGCGTGCAGCCAACCCTGCGCGCCGCCGGGCTGGAGACCGTGGCCGTTATCAACACGCCGGTGGAACGCGCCCGCCTGTATTTCCGCCACCGGCCGACGCCGGTAACGCTTCTGTGTGACCCCGACTGCCGCACACATCGCGCCTACGGCGTGCCGCATGCAGAGTTCTTGCCCGATGCGAGCAGCGAACAGCCCGAATGGCCATATGGCGCAACGATGGCGCAATTCCAAGCGGCACGCATCAACCCAACGGGCGAGCTGCCAGAACCGGTACAGCCGATGGAAGCCAACACCATCCTCAACGCCAAGGACCGCTTCGAGCTTGATGAAGCCGATAACGCAATATTCGAGAAGCACGCTACTCAGCTTGTCGGGCACTTCCTGGTCGATGCGAACGGCACCATCGGCTGGGCACAAATCGAAGCGCTCGACGGGCCGAACAGCCTCTGCATCTTCCCGACCGCGGCGGAGATCATCACTGCCGCCGGCAGCCTTGGACGCTGACCTGCAACGAACGGTCCGCCAGCTGCTGCACGATGTCGAATGAGGGCGATGACGCATGTGGGCCGCCTGGGTACGGCTCTCCGTCCAAACGACAACTGCTTCGGCGCGCGGGGGCACTTCCTTGGCCTGCATATCCTTGATGCCAGCTCTCGGACTCATCGACACTTCGAACCTCCAGCAGGCGGGCAGCGTACCTCCTGGACGATGCGACTAGAAAATACCCAGCGGCAAGCGACGCTCAATGTGGTCGTGCGAACCGTTCAATCGCCGCTGCCAAGTCGTCGTAGTTTTCGACAATATCATCCGCGCCGGATCGCAATAGGCTTTCACCAGGATCTGCCGAGCAATGGTTGCCAGCGGTAAAGCCGATGACACGCATGCCGGCCGCTTTCTACCGTGGCTGCATGGAGAAAGAGGTCCGGCGCAGGCTTCCCATTTGCTAGAAATTCAAGTTCGGCAGCGAGATAAATCTCCTCGCTATTCACAAGGACGCCATCGCAGTCGTAAATAGTCAGTTTCATCAGGCACCTTGGCAGTCTCTCAAAACGGGGTCCAGCTTGGCATCTCCTTAGCGCGGTGGAAAGCCCCGCTTCCGGCCTAGATCGCAAACGGTTGGTCGGCCTTGTTGATGGTCGTTCATCAGGGACGGAAGCTCCTCCGCCGATAGGAAAGACTGCCCCACCAGTGAGCCCGCAATATGCCGGACCTCACGAAAGAGCCGCGAAACGAAGATCCGTGCCGTTGCTTGCCTTACCTTCATGCAGAAAGTCGTCTACGAACATCGGTCTGGGCCGACGCACCAACTTCAGAGGGGCTCCATGCAATTCGACGATTTGGACCTGAATTTGCTCCGAGTTTTCGACATCATGATGCGTGAACGAAGCGTCACGCGCACGGCGGAGCGTCTGGGCAGAACGCAGTCTGCTATCAGTCATTCACTGGGAAGGCTGAGGATGCTCTTCCGCGACGACCTGTTCACGCGAGATGGCTCAGTCATGTGTCCCACACCGCGCGCCGTGGAGCTTCTCTCGGAGATTTCAGGCGCGCTGAGCACGATACGTTCCTCGATCGACAGGCACCAAATATTTGATCCGGCATCGACGCGTCGCAACTTCCGTGTGGGACTCACCGATTACCATGCGATGGTCTTTGTCCCGGGATTGTTGCGGGAATTTGCCCGGCAGGCCCCGCACGCAACGCTCAACATCATACCGGCCAACGGCATCGAAATACTCAACGCCATCCACCTCAGGCAGGTAGATTGCGCCCTGACCGGTGCTTCGATCCGAGACGATCCACGTGTAGCGAGAATAGAACTGGGCCAGGACCGCCTGCTCTGCGCAGTTTGGAGCGGCAGCGCCATCGCCAAGCATGGCTTGACCCTGGATGCCTATCTTGCCGCGTCCCATTTGCAGATTTCCGCCGACGGCGTCTCGTCCGGCCTGGCAGATATTGCGCTCAAGGCGGCGGGATTGAAGCGGAATATCGTCGCCACGATATCGAACTATCTCATACTGCCCTGGGTCCTCAGGGGAACGGAATTCATTACCCACTGCGGGGACGGAATTCTCCATATCCTCGACGATGCGAGCGAGGTGAAGGTAGTGGCGCCGCCGCTCAAGATCGAAAACGTAAGCACGTCATTGCTGCTTCAGCATCACATGGCAACAGATCCCGGCATGATTTGGCTCACGCAAGTCATCTCGCAAATCTACGACGGGTCACAAAAGACAAAAGTCGAAATCATGAAGGCCCAGGTGCTGTGAGCGGCACGGGATGACCATCATGTCCAGACAATGAACCTTATTCATGTTCGTGATGACGAATATGAATTTGACTGATGAATGGCTTTCGGCGACGCTCCCTGTAATCAACAAAAGGGGACCTGCCATGAAAACCATCATAAAAGCATTTCTCGGCCTTTCCACCGTGCTGTGCGCCACGGCCGCGCAGGCGACGACTCTCGAAAAAGTGCAGAAAAACGGGGTGCTGACCTGCGGCACGAATGCGGCGACTGCGGGATTCAGCCTTCCCGACAACGACGGCAAATGGACCGGCTTTGTGGTCGACTATTGCCGGGCCGTCGCGGCGGCCGTGCTCGGGGATGCCCAGAAGGTAAAGTTCATTCCGCTCACGCCGAAAGACCGGTTCACGGCCCTGCAGTCTGGGGAGATCGACATCCTGGCGCACAACGCAACCTGGACATCGTCGCGTGACTCGACCCTCGGCATCCTGTTCGCCGGCACCTATTTCTATGATGGCCAAGGATTTATGGTCCGCAAATCCGATAACATCGCTGCGATCAAGGACCTCAACGGCGCCTCCATCTGCGTGACGCAGGGCACGACGACGGAATTGAACATCGCCGACTATTTCCGAGGGCAGAATATCACCTATACGAGCGTCGGCTTCGCGGACGAAGAATCCGTCGTCAAGGCCTTCGAGGAAGGGCGGTGCGACGCCATGTCGGCGGACAGCTCGACCTTGAACGCGTCCCGCATGCGCATGGCCAAGCCCGATGACAGCGTCGTGCTGCCCGACCTGATTTCGAAGGAGCCTCTTGGCCCGGTCGTACGCCAGGGCGACGACCAGTGGTTCAATATCGCTAAGTGGACTCTCTACATCCTGGTCGCTGCAGAGGAATTCGGCGTCACGTCGCAAAATGTCGACGAAATGAAATCCTCCGCCAATCCGAATATTGGCCGCCTTCTCGGTGTCGAGGGAAGCATCGGAAAGGATTTCGGCCTCAAGGACACTTGGACGGCGGATGTCATCAAGCAGGTTGGCAATTACGGAGAAATATTCGACCGTTCGATCGGCAAGGATTCGCCGCTGAAGATCAGCCGCGGCGCGAACGACCTCTGGAACAAGGGCGGGCTGCAATACGCCCCTCCCATCCGCTAGTTGGAATTTTGACAGGCTGGCGCGGATCGCCGCGCCAGTTCCTTCAAGACAGGTGGATGACAAATGTCCGATCTTTCACTCCCTTCCCAACTGCGCCGGAACCTGTCCGTTGACGATCCAAGGGTCAGAGGTGTTGTCTACCAGGCGTTGCTCGCGGGCAGCCTCTTGGCGCTGACCGCCGCCATCGGAATCCAGACGGTGTCCAATATGAGCGCGCGCGGCATTCCGCTGTCGCTCGACTTCTGGAATGAAACAGCCGGGTTCGCCATCAACCAAACCCTCATCCCATACGACTCGCTATCGACATATGGACGCGCGTTCTGGGTGGGGGTCGTGAACACTCTCGTCGCCGGCGGTCTCGGCATTCTGTTCGCCACGATATTGGGTTTCGTCCTCGGCGTGGCGCGACTCTCCGACAATTGGATCGTCGCTCAGGTCTCGGCATCATATGTCGAGATTATCCGCAACGTTCCGCTCCTGCTGCAACTTCTCTTCTGGTACAACGCGGTTCTGAAGCCGCTACCGGCTCCAAAGGCGTCCATCGCGATCCCGGGCGGCATCTACCTCAACAACCGCGGACTGATCTTTCCCGAAATCCAGCTTCATCCGGGTGCCGGTGTGGTCGGCCTCGCAATCCTGGTCGCCGTGGTCTTGTCGGCTGCATCCTACATGTATGCACAGGGCGTTCAAAAGCGAACCGGCAGGCAGCTTCCGATCTTGGCTTCGTGCGCCGGGCTCATGATTGGCTTGCCGCTACTTGCTGTTATTACGATCGGAAACCCGGTGTCGTTCCTGGAGCCCAAACTGGTCGGCTTCAACTTCAGGGGCGGACATCAGCTGTATCCGGAGTTCGCAGCGCTCCTTATTGGCCTATCTGTCTACACGGCATCCTATATCGCCGAAATCGTCCGGGGAGGGATCCTGGCCATACCCAGGGGACAGACCGAAGCCGCATATGCACTCGCCCTGCCACCCGGCAAGACTCTCCGCCTCGTCATTATTCCGCAGGCTCTGCGTATCATCGTTCCTCCCTTGACGAGCCAGTATCTCAATCTGATCAAGAACTCCTCGCTCGCTGTATTCATCGGATATCCGGACCTGGTGCAGGTCTTTGCGGGCACGGTGCTGAACCAGACGGGCGCTGCGATCCAGGTGATGGCCATCACGCTCTCGGTCTATCTCGCGATCTCCCTGCTCACGTCGATGGCAATGAACCTCTTCAACCAGCGGCTTGCGATCGTAGAGAGGTGACCCATGGACAAGCACGCGCTGACATATGATGACAGTTCCATCCTGCCATCGATGAAACCACCGGTCGATGCCCGTCTTGCCATGGGTGGTTGGCTGAGGAAGAACCTGTTCTCCAGCCCATTCTCGGGAACGCTCACGATCGCCTCTTCAGTGATCGCGATGTGGCTGCTTCACGATTTTCTCAGCTTCGCGATATTCAAGGCGGCCTGGATGGGTGGCAAGGAAGCATGCCTTGCAAATCCGGACGGTGCCTGCTGGCCCTTCATCGCCGAGAAATTCGATTACCTGCGCTACGGCGCATATCCTGTAGAGCAACGTTGGCGCGTCGATCTGACGGAAGCTGTCGGCGCCATTCTGATTGGCTGGCTCCTCTGGAACCTAGCTCCCCGTCGCGACGTGGCCGCGCTCCTGTTCTTCATTGCCTATCCCATTCTGGCCCTTGTGCTGCTGCGCGGCATGGCGATGCTGGGCCTGCCGGTGATCGACACCACTTTATGGGGCGGCCTCCTGATCACCCTTCTGATGTCGGTCGTCGGAATCGTCTTTTCGCTACCACTCGGCGTTTTACTGGCGCTTGGCCGAATGTCGAAGCTGCCAATCGTGCGGGCGGTTTGCGTCATCTATATCGAAGTCGTGCGCGGGGTGCCGTTCATCACCGTGCTATTCATGGCGAATTTCATGATGCCGCTTTTCGTGCCGGACTATTTGACGCCGGACAGACTGCTTCGTCCCCTTATCGCCATTGCGCTGTTTTCATCCGCCTACATGGCAGAAGTGGTCCGCGCGGGCCTTCAAGCCATTCCGAAGGGCCAGCATGAAGCCGCGAAATCGCTTGGCATCGGCTACTTCAATGCGATGCGGCTCATCATCCTCCCCCAAGGGCTCAAGGTGGTCATCCCGAGCATCGTCTCCACCTTCATCGGATTGTTCAAGGATACGACATTGGTGGCAGTCGTCGGGATCGCCGATTTTCTAAGGGCGGTCGAGGCCGCTCGGGTCGATCCGAGCTGGGCCGGTCCAACGATCTCGACGACGGGCTACCTTTTTGCGGCACTGGTCTACTGGATTTTCTGTTTTGGCATGTCGCGCTACTCGCAGTTCATGGAGCGTCGATTGGCCCGCGGCCACAAACACTAGGAATTCGGAGCGGTTCGCCCGAGCGGGCGGGCGACTCCTTGCACATTGTCAGTAGCACGCGGCCCGCAGATTCCCGCGCTGACACCACAAGAAGAATACGAGGAAACACAACGATGGCCAGCAAGGCTTCACCCAAGGCAGCGTCTCGTCACGGTGCTGCCAAAGTGTATGATTTTGATCGGATCTATGACCGCAGGCAATTCGGATCCGTGAAATGGGCAAACCAATGGGACGAATTCTCGCCACGGGTAGAAGGCGAGAACCTGCTTTCGCTTTGGACTGCGGACATGGACTTTCGCGCACCAGAAACCGTGATCGAACGGCTTCGCGAAGCTGTCAATCACGGAATCTACGGCTATACGCGTCGGGATCCGCGTCACTATGAGATCGTGCGAGCCTGGTTCGAGCGAAGGCACGGTTGGGCTCCGGCGTTGGAGAGCCTGCTGCCGGCACCCGCCATCATGCCCGCTGTCGCCGTGATCCTGCGGACCTTCACCAAGCCCGGCGACGGCGTAATCGTCCAGACGCCCGTCTATTCGCCATATTTCGAAGTGGTGCGCGGCAACCAGAGAACCTTGCTGACCAACCGATTGCTTCTCCGGGACAACCGATACGAGCCGGACCTCGACGATTTCGAAAGGCTCGCTGCGAACGGGGCCAAGGTCTTCCTTCTGTGCAACCCGCACAACCCCGCCGGCAAAGCCTGGACGCGTGAGGAGCTCGAAGCACTGAACGACATCTGCGCACGCTATGGCCTGCTCGTCATATCGGACGACATCCATTGCGACATTAGACTATCGACCCTGCCTCATGTCGTGTTTTCCTCGATTTCGGAAGATGCGGCGGACCGGTCTTTCATTTGTACTGCGCCTACCAAGACCTTCAATCTGGCTGGCGTGCCGTCGGCGACCCTATCCGTGGCCAACAAGGCGCGCCGGGAGGCATTGCTTTTCGCCATGCAAACGTCGTTCATGGTGAACGCCAATTATTTCGGCAGGCTTGCTCTTGAGACCGCTTACAGCACTGGAGATCAATGGGTCGATCAAGCGACAATCTATATCGGCGAGAATGTCCGGCTCGTCCGGGAGTTTGCCCTCGCGCATCTCCCGGGGATCACGCCGATGTTGCCCGAAACATCATTTCTCGTGTGGCTCGATGCACGTGAGCTCGACCGGAAGGTGGACGGGATCCAGAGGTTCTTCGTCGAAAACGCCGGCGTGAATCTTTATGACGGCCGCGTATATGGGCCGGGTGGCGAGGGCTTCATTCGCCTCAATGTCGGGTGTCCGAAAAGTATCCTCCAGAGCGGCCTGCAACGGATGTCCGACGCGTTATCGTCGCGGAAGTGAAGCGGGTGAATGTGCCCGTGGCCTCCCGGGCAGGCTTTCCATATGCGGCCAGATCAGCTGAGAAAACATGCGGTGATCGCAGACTCACGCAGATCGCGGAAACCCATCAGGGCCGTCCTCGGCATGTCAGCTATCTGCCGACCTCTTAATGAGCGGTAGCCGCTGCATCGGGCAGCCCTTGCGCCGAGACCCGAAGGCACTCACGCTGCCGCTGTTTCCGACGCGGGACAAGAAGCTTTGGAACCAAGTCTGCGCCGCATCGTTGCCGTCTGGTAACTGACAATGATGCAAAGGAGGAAACAATGATTTCCGCAGATCAGATCCGTGAACATATGGAAGTGCGGGCTGCCGATGGTACCCATGTCGGCACGGTCGATCATCTCGACGGTCCTACGCGCATCAAGTTGACGAAGACCGACTCTGAAGACGGCAAGCATCACCTGATTCCGCTCGACTGGGTCGATCATGTCGACGCTCACGTTCACCTGTCGAAGAACGCCAGGGACGTCCGCAGCCAGTGGGCCACCATCAATTGACGGGCAATCGGCTGCGGCTTCGGCCGCAGCCTGCTCGCCGCAAGGGACTTCATATGACCTAAGGAAGTGAAGGAGGGCGACGAGGTGAGCTGGGGTACCAGCTTGGGGACGGTTGATCCAAACCTGAAGGAGATTCAATATGCCAGCCAAGTCCAAGGCCCAACAGAAGGCGGCAGGCGCCGCACTCTCGGCCAAGCGCGGCGAGACGCCCAAGAAAGAACTGAAGGGCGCTTCGAAACAGATGGTCGAGTCCATGAGCGAAAAGCAGCTGGAGGAGTTCGCCTCGACCAAGAGAAAGGGAAAGCCCGAGCACGCCTCCAAATAGGAAAGCCATCCGGGATCTCAGGTCGTCGTCGATTGCATTGAGAAACCCGCGACATCATGGACGGAAAGTGCGTTCAAAATCGCCCGGGATGACGCCTCACGGTCCTTTGCCATCCATCGGAGCTCGAACGTCACGCCTGTTCGGCCATCGCTCGTCGGCCCGTATGCCACAAAGAGGGCACGGCATCCCAAGGGGTTCAGCACCGCCGATAAGTCCGGTACATCGACTTCAGAGCTGTGGATGACGAGCGTCGCCTTGCGTTCGCAGGTCAGCCAGGCGTCCAGCTGCTTCATTGGCGACAGGACGATGAAGGCGACAGCCGTCGCCACTGTTCCAGTGACAATCTGGCCACCGCCGAAGCAGAGGCCGACGACCGTCATGAACCACAGGGTCGCCGCCGTGGTGAGGCCGGTCATCATGTCGCCGCGCCTGAGGATCGCTCCGCCGCCGAGGAAGCCAACGCCTGTCAGGACGCCAAGGGGGAAGCGCAATACGTCCATTTGCGTGAAGTAGCTGAAGGTTTTCCCGTAAGTGGACAGAAGGAGATTGGCCTGGACCATCGCCAGGCAGGCGGCAAGCGCCACAAGGATTGTCGTCCTGAAGCCGGCCGCATGGCCGCCGCGCTCGCGATCGAGGCCGATGAGGCCACCGGCGAGCACCGTCAGTGCGATCCGCGCTGCGATATCCCACCAGCTCGGTGTCAGCGGCATGCTATCTGTCAGGAACGAAGGCATATTTCGCTCCAATCCTTGTCGCAGACATTTCGCCGTTGGCCGAACATTCGATCCTCCAGGACACTCTGCGGCGATAAACGCTGTGCGCGGCGGGACGTTCCCGAGGTCGTGCCCGGGAAAGCCGCTGCCGATGGGGGAGATTGGCGGTTCGTTCGCAGTCGGTATATTGTATGGTCTCGATGTTGCCCGTCGGTTATTGGCGCGCACTGCGCCTGACATGGAGTTTTGATTGGCCGTTGCCTTTACCAAGGAAGAGAGTTTCGAAACCGCGTCGGAAACCCTATTGCCCGACCGTCCGGTTTCGCCGCATCCGAATCTCGTTACGGAAGCGGGATTGAAGGCTCTCGAACTGCAGTTCCAGCAGGCGCGTGAGGCCTATGATGCCGCGAGCATCATTGAAGATGTGAATGAAAGGCGACGGCAGACTGCCAATCCATTGCGTGATCTTCGCTACTTAGCGGCAAGACTTCGCACCGCCCAGCTGATGCCTGACCCTACGTCAACAGACGTGGTTGCCTTCGGCAGCACGGTGACCTTCCGCCGTAACGATGGGCGCGTGCAAACTTATCGGATCGTCGGAGAGGATGAGGCTGATCCCAAGGCCGGATTGATTTCCTACGTCTCGCCGGTAGCGCGGCTTCTGATGGGCAAGGCTGCCGGCGATGCCGTGGAGGCGGGTGGCCAGGAGCTGGAGATCATCGCCATCGCGTAGAAGGCGGTCAAAACCGTCGGATTAATCAGTACTGTCTGGTACTTTATTTTTATGGGCCTTTACCACCCGCGGCTAGAAGGTGACATTCATCATCGAAAGTCATGTTCATGGTCAAGGCACCATTTTGAGTTCAGCCGCTTCAACCTCGTCTTCCAGTTCGTCGGATGACCTTGCCTCTCTCGAAGCGCAGCTTGCCGAAAAGTAGGCGGCTCTGTCGCGGATACAAGGACGAGCAAGAGAAGGCGACAATCGAGAAATCGATCGAGACGCTGGAAGCGAAGATCGCCAAGATCGAAGCGACCGAGAGCGGCAAGGGCCAGGCATCAGCCTCGTCAAAGTCGGCTGCCGCAGTTCCTGGAGAATTCTCCGGCGAGAGGGAGCGCGTGCGGCATACGTTTGATCGCTCCAGGTGTTTTCTAGGCGCGATCAGAGGCCCGGGGAATCGGTTTTCGATCTGTGTTTTCCGAGATTGCGCCCTGCTACGGTGATGACTTCGCGCGTCAGTTCCGCCAGTCGATCGGCGGCAAAGCGGTTTATCTGCCAGAATAGGGGAACATCGAGGGGGGTGTCGGCAATCAGTTCGACCAGTCGTCCGGACGCGAGATGCTCGCGGGTCAACTGAGTCGGGTTCATTCCCCATCCCATGCCTGAGAGGGTTGCCTCGACAAAGCTTTGTGGCGAGGGGAGCCAATGGGTCGGATAGTCGAGATCGCGTCCGAAGGTCTGGCGGACCCAGGTGCTCTGCAGCCTGTCCTTCTGGCTGAAGGTCAGAGCCGGAGCGTTGCGGATCGCCTCGGCGGTCACACCGTTGGGAAAGTTACGGGCGACGAAGTCGGGCGTTGCCGTCGCATGATAGCGCAGAACGCCAAGCGCGAAACGCCGGCAGCCCCTTATCGGCTTTTCCAGGCTGGTGACGGCCGCGATCACACGGCCGCGCTGCAACCATTCGGCGGTGTGATCCTGATCGTCGACGGCGATATTCAACAGATAAGAGGAGTTTCTGGCGAAGGTCGACATCGCTTCCACGAACCAAGTGCCGAGACTGTCGGCATTGGTGGCGATCTGAAGCGTCACCCTCTGGCGTGGTTCGCCGGGATCAACGAGTGCGGGCAGGTGGCCGAAGAGTTCGGCTTCGAGCATACCGACATTTTCCATATGGCGGCACAACCATTCTCCCTTTTCGGTCGCCGTGCACGGCGTGCCTCTAACAACCAGCACAACGCCGAGACGTTCTTCGATCTGCTTGACGCGTTGCGAAACGGCCGAAGGGGTGACGTTCAACACGGTCGCGGCGCGTTCGAAGCTCCCTGTCTGGACAACGGTCGCGACGGTACGGAGGGCGGGGTAGTCGAGCATGGATTAGCGCTGCTTAATTGAGGTTAGGCAAATTAATTACCCTAATTCGCCTCGCCGCGATAGCGAAGTCTCGTCGAAAGCGAAAGGCGAAGCGATGAATTTTTCAATCTATTTTACCGGCCTGATGATGGGCCTCAGCCTGATTGTCGCGATCGGCGCTCAGAATGCGTTCGTTCTCCGCCAGGGCCTGCGCAATGAGCATGTGTTTGCCGTCTGCCTCGCATGCGCACTGTCCGACGCGGTACTGATCGTGCTCGGCGTCACCAGCCTGCAGCAGATCGCCAGGTTCATGCCCTGGCTCGACCCGGTCATGCGTTATGGAGGAGCCGCGTTTCTCGCCTGGTATGGAGCAAAAAGCCTCTATTCCGCCTTGCGGTCGAACGCCGCTCTCGCGGCGGCCGAGGCCAAAACGGCAAGCTTCAGGCAGACGCTCGCAACCTGCCTTGCGCTCACCTGGCTCAATCCGCACGTCTATCTCGACACGGTGGTGCTGCTCGGCACAATCTCGACGCGTTTTCCGGGGCAGCAGGCTTCCTTTGCCGCAGGCGCCGTGACCGGTTCCTTCCTGTTCTTCTTCTCCCTCGGATATGGCGCGACATGGCTGCGGCCGCTCTTCTCGAAGCCATCGGCCTGGCGGATGCTGGAAACACTGGTCGCTGCGACCATGTGGATCATCGCCTTCAAGCTCATGGGCGGGATGTGATCGCTGTTCGACGGAAGGATCATACCGATCGCGACGTCTCGGCGGCAGGGTCTGGCTGGATCAATGGGGGGGCGGAAAGCTTTTGACGGGCGAGTGTTTCCGACAGCCGTTGTGGCCTTGCGCCAAGATCCGAAAAAACCTCGGCTGCGCACATTTAGGCGCGCGATTCCACGATCCTCAGGTGGCGACTCGGCCGAGCGGCTACGCTCGGCAAAGGCAACTCCTCATGCTGGCAATCGGCCAGCAGGTGCGATGGGAAGCGTTTCAATTCGCGGAGGGCATGTTCGTGGTTTGCATCTCTGCGCCAGCGCGACTTGAATGCGGAAAGGGTCTGTAGGATATTCCAGGTGCTTGTTTGCGCCATGTTGAGCCTCCTTTGCTGCATCGTTTCCGATACACACACTATGGGGAGCGATTGACATTCAATCAAACAAAATGATATGGGGTTATAAATCAGAAAAATTGAAAGGTGCGACGATGAGCCTACCCTTTCGCCGTCCCATTCCTTTGCTTGACAACGATGTGCTGCGCACTTTCGTCGCCATCGCCGAAACGGGCAATTTTTCCACGGCCGCCGAGGCCGTCTTCCGCACGCCGTCGGCCGTCTCGATGCAGATCAAGAAGCTCGAGGAACAGCTCGGCGCGACGCTGTTTTTGCGCGACGCCCGCTCGGTGACGCTGACGCGTCATGGCGAGATGCTGCTTTCTTACGCCCGCAACATACTGGCGCTGTCGAACGAAGCGGTATCGCGCTTCATCATGCCAGAGCTGACCGGTGTCGTGAGACTCGGCGCCCCGGAGGATATCGGCGAGCGGCTGCTGCCGAGAATTCTGAAGAGCTTTGCCGAAAGCTATCCCGGCATCATGGTTGACGTGACGATCGACATGAGCGTTGGCCTCAAGAAGCGCATGGAGGAGCAGCGGCTCGACCTGGCGCTGATCAACTGCGCCACGCGGCCGTTCCCGACCGGCGGCGAGGTGGTGTTCCGCGAGCGGCTGGTCTGGGCCGGCGCCCGTTGCGGTTCGGCGCATCGCCGCGATCCTCTGCCGATCTCGATCTGGGAGGACGGCTGCATCTGGCGCCAGGAGGCGCTCTCCCAGCTCGAACGCAACAAGCGTCCTTATCGTGTCGCCTATCTCAGCGGCCACACGATGGCGCAGCGCGCCGCTGTGCTCTCTGATCTCGCCATCGCGCCGCTGCCGCTTTCTTATGTAAGCGAGGACATGGCGATCCTCGGACTGCAGGAAGGGCTGCCGGAGCTCGGCTCCTTCGATATCCGGCTGCTGACCGCCGCCCAGGTGTCAGGCCCGATCGAGACGGTGGCCGACAGCATCCGTAGCGCTTTTGCCGAAAGAGCGAAGGCTGTTGCCGCCTAAGGATATCTTTCAGCGGTTGAACCTTTTGTTCCCTTGTGCGTTATCGGCGCGAACGGGCATAGCAGCCGTTCGGGGTTGATTTCAAACAAGGATATTCGATATGACGACAACGGCCAAAATTGCCGCAGCCTTTATGGTTCTTCTTGCTCTTTCCTCCTGCGGCAACACGATCCGCGGCATAGGTAAGGACACGGCAAACACGGTGAATGCCACGCAGGATGCCGGCCGCTCGGTTGATCGCGCTGCGAAGAAGTAAGCGGTAGGCAGGTTTGCCGGGCTTATCAGGCTGGCTGACGCCTAAAGCCGGACCATTCTATCGAACGGCCGGGTCCGGACCACTCTAACGAGTGGCCGGGGGATGTGCCCTTTCTAGGCCGCCGGATCGGCTGAGCCCGGTCCGGAAGGCCTGATATGCGGGATGCTGGCTGGAGCGCGCCGTTTCCATCAGCCGGATTTGAAGGCGGTCCGGCGCCTGGGTCCCAAGCCACAATCCAAGATTTTCGAGTTTCAGCGAGTTCAGGAAAGGCGAGCCCGCGGCAAAATCGAGGTGGCGGCGCAGGCCGTCGAGCAGATTGTCGTCCTGGACGGCATTCTGCATGACGAGCGTCAGGTAGGATTTGTCTGGCTCCGACAGCGCGGCGAGCTTTTCCGCGACGGTATCGCGGTCGGGGAAGGGAACGCTGGCGGTCATTCGAATCGTCCGGTCGTTGATCGTGTCCCGCGGTTATAAGCTCGCCTTGACCTTCTCGGCTATATCGGCCGGCACCCATTTCGTCCAAAGATTCTCGTAATTGCGCAGGAAGTGGATCGCGGCATCCTCGTTGCTTTCGCGGTTTTCGTCCTGCCAGGCGAGCACCTGGTTGATCGTCGCGTTGTCCCATTTGCGGGCCTTGAGATAGGCCGTGACGGGCCCGGAGCGGGTGGCGAAGGATCTGGTCATCAGCGTGAAAGCGCGCGAGACTGGGTACGAATTGAGCTGGGGCCTGGTGCAGCCGGCAACGGCGGTGCAGCCGTCCCATTCGCTTTTGTTATGGCCGACGCCGAAGCTCAGACGCGTCATGTCGTATTTGCCGAGGATGGCGGTCGGCGCCCAATAGTAGCCGAGCCAGCCGACCTTGTTCTCGAAGGCGCGGGCGATCGACGCATCGAGCCGTTCGGGAGTGCCGGTCTCGACGAGCTCGAAGCCCTTCTTGTCCGCGGCAAGCGCCCTAAAAAGGTTGGTCGTCGATATGTGGCAGCTCCAGTCGGCCGGGCAATTGTAGATTGCACCCTTGGATGTATCGTCTTCGGCTGGAAAAAGCTCAGGATGTCTTAGCGCGTCCTCGACAGAGCGGATGTCGGGATTGGCGTCGGCGATGAATTTCGGGATGAACCAGCCCTCGACGGCGCCGTCGGCGAGGATCTCGGCGCCTTGCACCACCCGGCCGGTTTTGACGGCTTGATCGAGCAGGGCCCTGACGGAATTGATCCAATATTCCGAAGCGATGTCGGGCGTGCCTTTCTCATTCATCGAGGCGAAAGTCGGCAATGTGTCACCGGCGACGATGGTGACGGAGCAGCCATAGCCCTTTTCCAGAATGATCTTGTCGAAGTTTGCCGCGATGCCGGCCGAGGACCATTTCATCTCGGCGATCGACACCTGGCCGCAATCGTCGGCAGCAGCCGGCGCAGCAATGGAAAAGGCCGCGGCAAAGACGGCCGAAATCAGAAGCGTCTTCATTGTCATTCCCCGAATTTTCTTTGCTCGGACGCGCCGCTGGGTCCGAAGAAAATATCTGCAAAGCTTGGTGCGCCCGAGGAGGATGCCTGCCGGGCGATGCCACAACAAGCCGTCCTGTTCACGGACGCCGTTCATCCTGGCGGCTTCGGCGGCGGATCGCAGGTCATGTTCAACAATGGTGCATTTTGATCAAGCCTACGCGTTCGCCCGCAGAAATCAACCTCATTTTGCTCATGGTTACGAGCCTAAATAGTTGAATTTGAAGAATTTATGTCAATGGCCCGAAATTGGCGCCGCCGATGGACTCGCGATCACCGAAAGGTTTTCGGAAGAAAATTCGCCGGGACTGCTGAAAAAAGTCAAAATTAACCTTTGCGAAAGCCTTCAATAACTCTCCGGTAAGAATGTGCCGCTATCAGTGAGGTCGCAGCTGGAACAACCGCTGCTTCTCCGGTTCAGGTAGTGCGTACCGGAGGAAGCGAGCTTCGCCGTGTAGGGGCGAAGACGCCTGAGTTTTCGGCAAACCGCGCAGAGCCAAGGCCATGCGCGGTTTTCGCGTTTTTGCGGGGACATGCCAGGTCTTGACCTCGCTGAAGTCTGATTGGCCCCAGGCCTTAATCGGGGCCAGTCTTGACCCGGGATCGGCGGCCATTGTAGGCCTCGCCTCAACGAAAGGCGACGGCCATGGCAAGAGCGATCATGCTGCAGGGAACCGGCTCGGATGTCGGCAAGACGGTGCTGGTCGCGGGTCTCTGTCGGCTGGCGGCCAATCGCGGGCTGGCAGTCCGTCCGTTCAAGCCTCAGAACATGTCGAACAATGCGGCGGTTGCCGACGACGGCGGCGAGATCGGCCGGGCGCAATGGCTGCAGTCGCTCGCCGCGCGGACGCCGTCCTCGGTGCATATGAATCCGGTGCTGCTCAAGCCGCAATCGGAAAACGGCAGCCAGATCATCGTGCAGGGCAGCGTGTTCGGACAGGCGAAGGGGCGGGATTATCAACGGCTGAAGCCGCGACTGCTCGGCGCAGTGCTCGAGAGCTTCGAAACAGTGGCTGCCGGCGCCGACCTCGTCGTCGTCGAGGGTGCCGGCTCGCCGGCTGAAATCAACCTCAGAGCCGGTGATATCGCCAATATGGGCTTTGCGACGAAGGCGGGCGTGTCCGTCGTGCTCGTCGGCGATATCGACCGCGGTGGCGTCATCGCCTCGCTGGTTGGCACCCATGCGATCCTCGACGATGCCGACCGGGCGATGATCGCGGGCTATATCGTCAACAAGTTCCGCGGTGATGTTTCGCTGTTTGACGATGGCATCCGCGCCATCCAAGGCTTCACCGGCTGGCCCTGCTTCGGCATCGTGCCGTGGCTGCCGGATGCCGCGCGCCTGCCGGCCGAAGATTCGGTCGTGCTCGAACGGCTGGTGAGGGGTGGGACGGGGGCACTGAAAATCGCCGTGCCGATGCTGCCGCGCATTGCCAATTTCGACGATCTCGATCCGCTGAGAGCGGAGCCGGATGTCGAACTGGTCTTCGTGCGATCAGGCGAGCGGCTGCCTGTCGATGCGAGCCTGGTCATTCTTCCCGGGTCGAAATCGACGATTTCGGATCTCGCCGCTCTCAGGGTTCAAGGCTGGGACCGCGATCTTGCAGCGCACGTCCGGCGCGGTGGCCGGGTGATCGGCATTTGCGGCGGCTACCAGATGCTCGGTCGCACGTTACGCGATCCGCTTGGCATCGAAGGCGGGACAATCGAGGCGGCGGGGCTTGCGCTACTCGACATCGAGACCGAAATGGCACCTGAGAAGACCGTGCGCAACAGCCAGGCCCGTTCGACCGAATACGACGTATCGCTCGCCGGCTACCAGATCCATCTCGGCGTCACCCGCGGCCCGGATTGCGTTCGGCCATCGGCGATCGTCGACGGTGCGCCTGACGGAGCGGTGTCGGCCGACGGGCGGATCATGGGCACCTATCTGCATGGGCTTTTCGGCAGCGACGCCTACCGCGCCCGGCTGCTTCAGAGCTTCGGCCTATCCGTTGAGCGGCGGAATTACCGTTACAGCGTCGAACAGGCGCTCGATGAGATAGCCGGGGAATTGGAACGTCACCTCGATCCGCACTGGCTGGCGGGGCTGCTCGGTTAGCCGCAGCGGTGCGGCCGAATTGCGCATCGCTTTCACTCGACCGGGAGTAGCATCGCGACAGGAAGCAGGCTAATGAATCGGAAGCGCGCGATATCGCTCTTTCATCGCCTGCCCGGCCACTCGGGCTGCCGGCCCCGACGGTCGGAAAGATTCCTTCGGGTTGCCGCCCTCATTCGGAGATTGAAAAAATTAACAATCATATTCAGTGGCTTATCGAGCAAGGAATCACCTGTGAGAATATTGGCGATCTCGTCGCCGGTCTATGCGGCCGGCTGATCACAGACGGCGTTTCGATCTGGCGTGCAAGCATCAGAATGCCTTCCCTCCATCCCATGTATCGCGGCGTCGCCGCCAATTTCGAGCGGGGCGGTGCAATCGTTCTCGAGAATGCCGAGCATGGCAGCGAGACGGAACGCAGCTTCGAGAAGACGCCGATCTTTCACCTTTTAAGCCGCGGCGAAAAAACCGGCCGATGGAACCTGGCGAAAGGCGAGGGGCTCGAGTATGCCGAGCTTCACGAATTCGCGCTTGCCGGCGGCACGGATCACGTCATCAGCATTTTCGAATTCCCGAAGGAGGTCGCGTTACGCGGACTGGGCTTTTCGCTCACTAGCGATGCGCCCGGCGGATTTTCCGACGACCAGATGGGGATCATCCAGGGGCTGTTGCCGGCTCTGGGGTTGGCGGCTTACCGTGTCGCGGTTTCGAAAACCGCGACGGAAATCCTCGCGGTTTATACCGGCGCCAGAACGAGTGCGCGTATCCTTGCAGGCGAAACCCGCAGGGGAATGGGCGGCTCCATCGATGCCGCCATCCTGCTCGCCGACCTGCGCAATTTCACGGCGCTGACCGAAGTATACCAGCCTGCGGAGATCGTCGGGTTTCTCAACGAGCATTTCGAGCTGATCGACCGGCATGTCGAGGAAAATTCCGGCGAGATTCTGAAATTCATGGGTGACAGCGTGCTGGCGATTTTTCCGACAGAGGCCGATGACCCGCAGAAGGCCTGCAAGGCGGCGCTGACTTCGGCCGAAAGTCTGCTGAAAGCAAACGAAGAGCTCAATCGCGAGCGCACGCGCAACGGGGGGCCGGATATCGGCATCGATGTCGTTTTGCATCTCGGCGAGGTTTTCTACGGAAATGTCGGCGCTCACGGCAGGCTGGATTTCACGGTGATCGGCAGAGCCGTCAACGAGGCTTCGCGGCTGGAAAAGCTTTGCGGAACGCTTGAGCAGCACCTGTTGCTCTCGGAGAGCTTCGCGGCGACCTGTTCCGTGCCCTGTGACTATCTCGGGTCTTTCGAGCTGCGCGGCGTTTCGAAGAGGGCCGACGTCTTCAGGCTGGCCGGCGCCGCCTCATAGCGGCTCAGATCTCGCCCGACACCTCGCGGCGGCGGCGATCGAGTTCTTCGCTGTAGCGGCGCAGCGTGTGGCTTTCGCTGAGCTGGCCGACCACCTTGCGCTCGATCAGATGACCACGGCGAGCGCTTCGCTTTCGCTCTTGTCGAAGATCGCGGCGGCCTGCCTGGCGTTCATCTGCGGCTGCAGGAAGTCATTGCGGTAGCGGACGAAATCGGCAAGCGTCTGGCTCTCGTCCTGGACATCGGTCGGGTTGGCGTAGATCTCGGGCACCAGCACGAGCCCGGCATATTTGTCGTTCTCCTCGACGAGAATGACACGCTGGGTCGAGCCGATCGGGAAGGCCTTCTTGAATTCCTCCAAAGAGATGCCCGCCTTTGCAGTCTTGACGTCGGCGCGCATCAGCTTGTTGACGGTCAGGTTGCGAATCCAGCCGACGTCATGGGCGCTGCGGATGCTTTCGCCGCGCAGATGGAAGCGCCATGTGGCGAAGGAGTAGCCGAAGGTCGAGCGCACGACGAGCGAGGAGGTGATGACGGCGGCAAGCACCAGCGCCGTGATCGGAAAATCGCCGGTGATCTCGAGCGCCAGGAAGGTCATCGTCAGCGGTCCGCCGATGACCGCGACGGCCAGCGAACTCATCCCGACCACGGCATAGATGACCGGCGTCAGCGTGGCGTCGGCGAAATAGGGACCGCAATAGGCAAAGAGCTTGCCGAGCAGGGCGCCCATGAACAGCGAGGCGAAAAACAGGCCGCCCCTGAAGCCGGAACCGATCGAAATTGCCGAGGCCAGCGATTTCAGCAGAAAGAGGCTGATCAGGGCCGGGATCGTCACGTCGCGGGAAAGGTTGAGGTGCAGTGCGCCGTGACCGGCCGATAGCACCTGCGGCGAGATCATCGCGAGAAGTCCGACGATGATGCCGCCGAGCGCCGGGCGAAAGGGCGGGGCGATCGAGCTTTTGCGCGCAAGCTCCTCGACGAAGGCCACGCCCTGCATGAGAAGAATGCCGACACCGGCGCAGAAGACACCGAGCAGCAGCGCCGGGACATAATCGGCCGGCACGACCGAGCCGAAGCTGCCGATATCGATGGTGAAATCGCCCTCGGCAAGCAATCTCGCGATGAGGGTGGAAGCGAGGGCGGAGACGACGACCGGGGTCAGTGAGACGATCGTATAGGTGCCGATGATCAGCTCGAAGGCGTAAAAGGCGCCCGTCAGCGGCGCGTTGAAGGCGGCGGCGATGGCGCCGGCCGCGCCGCAGCCGACGAGAATGCGAAGGTCTGAGCGGCGCAGCTGCAGCTTCAGGCCGAATTTGGAGGCAATGCCGGCGGCAAGCTGGGTATAGCCGGCCTCCAGGCCGACGGAAGCGCCGAAGCCGTTGGAGATCAGGTTCTGCACCGCGACGATGATGCTGTCCGTCAGGGAGAGACGGCCGCCATGCAGCGCATTGGCCTCGATCGGGTCGATCATCGGCTTCTTGCGCCGTTTGGCGAGCACCAGGAGCAGCATGCCGAGCAGAACGCCGCCGACGACCGGCGCGGTGAGCAGCAGCATCTTGTCCTCGATGACCGACGCGCTCAGCCTTTCGGTGTCGGGAATGCCGAAGACCAGCTGGTGCAGCTGGTTGGAAACGTAGCTCATGCCGGTGACGGCAAGCCCCGAGGCGATGCCGACGACGGCGCCCGCCAGCGACAGGCCGACTTCACTGCGGCGGGTCAGCGCGCGCAGCCGTCCCGGGTCGAAGAAAACACGCAGCGCGCGCAAACGGCGCCGATCCAATTTCATAAGCATGGCTAGACAACTAGGTGGGGAGAGTCCCGGTCAAGGGCGGCGGTGCTGTCCGCTTGCGATGCAATTGCGGCGAAAAGCCGGCGCGCGGGATAAATTCTTATGAGGTAAGTCTCTGATTAAAGACGATGTTTTGGTAGAGTAAGTCGTGTTGTTGGAAGCTTTCTGTCCCCGGCCGGCGCGTCGGTCGTCAACGCCGGTTGACTCTATCCTCTGGCTTGCCTAACCATCTCTCAACGGATGGTCGCCTGATCATCCTGACATAACGGATGGTTCCGGATCGGCAGTTGTCCTTCCGGATGAAAAGGGAATGTGACGGGGCGGACCCAAGCCGGGCGCCTTCATCACAGCCGACCCCGCGACTGTAGAGCGGTCAGGGTCTTCCATCCGGCATCAAGCCCTTCCGGCCGGCGACCTGCAATCGTGCAGGCGGGCGGGATGAGCGACGTGCCGGAAAAGCCACTGGAAATGCATGGTGATCAACCGGGGTCGGACGCCTCTATTTCTACGAATCGTCCACCTTTTCACCGATGCAGCCGGGAAGGCGAGGCGGATCCGCTGGCACGATCGGGGGCGACCGGTTTTCCGGTCCGCCCTGATCGCGGCCGATAACTGCGAGCCAGGAGACCTGCCTTCCGTGCCGGGCGAAAAGCTCACCCTGGGTAAGAGACCCGCTGCCAGCACGGAGGTTGTTTTGGCTGAACGTTTGAATTCGGCGCTGCCTCGTGCGGCAGATGGAGGGCTTTCAGCCCCCTGCGTCGAGTATGTGGCACCCCCCTCTGTCCTGCCGGACATCTCTCCCACAAGGGGGGAGATCGGATCGGTGCACCGGCTTCCCCAAACAATCGATGTTGGGCGAAGGTCATCCGACTTGCCGATCTCCCCACCTGTGGGGGAGATGTCCGGCAGGACAGAGGGGGGTATTACGTCCTCGTCGGTCCGCTATAGTATAAGCGGAGCAAACCGAAGCACCGCCCTCCCTGGCCGGAGGGTCGAGGCATGACCGATCTCCTCGCCAATTCCACCCTCGTCCTCGGTGGCGCGCGCTCTGGGAAATCCCGCTTCGCCGAAAACCTCGTCACATCGAGCGGCCTCGAGTGCCATTACATCGCGACCGGCCGGGCATGGGACGATGAGATGCAGACGCGTATCGACCAGCACAGGGCTGATCGCGGCCCGTCCTGGACGACACATGAGGAACCGCTCGATCTTGTCGGCAAGCTTGCGGCCATCGATGGGGCGGGCAGGGCGATCCTTGTCGATTGCCTGACGCTGTGGCTCACCAATCTGATGATGGAAGAGCGCGATATAGCGCTACAAGCTGCCGCGCTCGCGGCGTGGCTGCCGCAGACAAAGGCGAAACTTGTCATCGTTTCCAACGAAGTAGGGCTCGGCATCGTGCCGGAAAATCGCATGGCGCGGGATTTTCGCGATCATGCAGGCCGATTGCACCAGATGGTCGCCGCGAAAGCCGCCGAAGTTTATTTCATCGCGGCAGGCCTGCCGCTGAAAATGAAGGGTTAAAATTTCATGAGCCAGAAGATTCCCGCAACCGTCATCACCGGCTTTCTCGGTGCCGGCAAGACGACGATGATCCGCAACCTGCTCACCAATGCCGGCGGCAAAAGAATCGCGCTCATCATCAACGAGTTCGGCGATCTCGGCGTCGATGGCGACGTGCTGAAGGGCTGCGGCGCCGAAAATTGCAGCGAGGACGATATCATCGAGCTCACCAATGGCTGCATCTGCTGCACAGTTGCCGACGATTTCATTCCGACGATGACAAAGCTCTTGGAACGTGAACAGCGGCCCGACCATATCGTCATCGAAACCTCGGGCCTCGCCTTGCCGCAGCCGCTGGTCGCCGCCTTCAACTGGCCTGACATCCGCACCCAGGTGACCGTTGACGGCGTCATCACTGTGGTCGACAGTGCGGCGGTTGCCGCCGGGCGGTTTGCCGACGACCACGATGCCGTCGAGGCAGCGCGCAGCGAGGATGAATCGCTCGATCACGAAAGCCCGATCGAAGAGCTGTTCGAGGATCAGCTCACCTGCGCCGATCTGATCGTGCTCAACAAGACCGATCTGATCGATGTGGCCGGTCTCGGCCGCGTGCGCGACGAGGTCGCTTCCCGCACACAGCGCAAGCCCGTGATGATCGAGGCGAGAAATGGTGAGGTTCCGGCCGGCATCCTGCTCGGCCTCGGTATCGGCACGGAAAATGATTTGGCCAACCGCAAGTCGCACCACGAACTGGAGCATGAGGACGGCACGCCGCACGATCACGACGAGTTCGACAGCTTCGTCGTCGAGTTGGGCCCGATCGTCGATGTTGCCAGCTTCGTCGGACGGCTGAAGACGATCATCGCTGCTCACGACGTCTTGCGCCTCAAGGGATTTGTCGACGTTTCCGGGAAGCCGATGCGCCTGCAGCTTCAGGCGGTCGGCAGCCGCATCGATCACTATTTCGATCGTGCCTGGGCAACTGGTGAAAGGCGCGCTACGCGCCTCGTCGTTATCGGCCTGCATGAGATGGATGAGGACGCCGTGAGATCGGCGATCGAGGCGCTGGCTTAACCGATGCATCTGCTTCTGGCCCAGCAGGGAACGATCAGCGACGGCGAGGAGGCGATCGACCTCGGGCAGACGCCGGGCGAGATCCTGTTCCTGTCGGCGGCCGACAACGAGCTGGCGGCGATCGCGGCCGCCCATCGCGCGCGTGGTGTGCCACAGTCGCTGAGGCTTGCCAGCCTGATGAGCCTCAAGCACCCGATGTCCGTCGATACCTATGTCGAGCGGACGGCACGGCATGCAAAGCTCATTATCGTGCGCGCACTCGGCGGCGCCAGCTATTTCCATTATGCGCTGGAGGCCCTGCATGCGGCAGCGTCCCGCGTCGGCGCGCTGATTGCCGTGCTGCCGGGCGATGCCAGACCGGATGCGGGCCTGACGCCGTTTTCCAACATCGGGCTCGGTGATCTCAATGCCCTGTGGGCCTATCTGATCGAGGGCGGCGATGCCAATGCACGCGCCTTTCTCGATTATGCTTCGGCCATGCTTTCGGGAGGAGAGAAGCCGGCACCGGCGGTGCCGCTGATGAAGGCGGGAATTTGGTGGCCGGAGCGGGGGCTAATCGGCGCGGAGGAGTGGCGGCAGGTTGCCGGTTCGCATGTTGCGCCACCTTCGGCCGCCAAGCGTGGGTCGGAGAAGGTGGAATTCGAACCCACATCCCCCATCGTCGCCATCAGCTTCTACCGCGCCCTCGTCCAAAGCGGCGAAACCCGCCCCATCGAAGCGATAATCGACGCCTTGCAGGCACTTGGTCTACGACCGCTGCCGGTATTTGCCTATAGCCTGAAGGATCCTGTCTCCACAGGCATTCTCGAGAGCGTATTCTCGGCGCTGAAACCCGATGTCGTGATCAATACGACCGGTTTTGCGGTTTCCGCACCGGGAGCCGACCGGCAGCCGACGGTGCTGGAGGCAAACGGCGCGGTAGTGCTGCAGGCGATTCTGTCGGCCTCGTCGCGGGAGGCATGGGCCGCCTCCTCACAAGGCCTGTCGGCGCGCGATCTCGGCATGAACGTGGCGCTGCCAGAGGTCGACGGCCGGGTGCTGGCGCGGGCGGTCTCCTTCAAGACGGCAGCGCGTTACGACGCGGCGGTCGAGACGAGCATCGTCGCCAGCGAACCGGACGCCGGCCGGGTGCGCTATACGGCGGAACTCGCCGCCAATTGGGCGCGGCTGCGCGCCACGCCGGCGCGTGACCGGCGCATTGCTCTTGTCATGGCGAATTATCCGAATCGCGACGGCCGGCTCGGCAATGGCGTCGGCCTGGATACGCCGGCCGGCAGCATCGAGGTGCTGCGGGCGATGGAAGCAGCGGGTTATCCGGCCGCCGATATTCCGGCCGACGGCGACGCGCTGATCCGACATCTGATGCGGGGGCCGACCAATTCAGGGCATGACGGCCGGGTGATCCGCGAGACGTTATCTCTGAGTCGTTACAACAGTTTCCTGGCGTCTCTTCCCAATCAGATTCAGGATGAGGTGAGGGCTCGCTGGGGCGATCCCGAGAACGATCCGTATTTTCGCGACGGCGTCTTCGCCCTGCCTTTCGCCCGCTTCGGCGGCGTTCTCGTCGGCATTCAGCCGGCGCGCGGCTATAATATCGATCCGAAGGAAAGCTACCATTCGCCGGATCTCGTGCCGCCGCACGGTTATCTTGCCTTCTACGCTTTCCTACGTCACGAGTTCGGCGCTGACGCCGTCATCCACATGGGCAAACACGGCAATCTCGAATGGCTGCCGGGCAAGGCGCTGGCGCTGTCGGAGAACTGTTATCCCGAGGTGATCCTCGGACCGCTGCCGCATCTTTATCCTTTTATCGTCAACGATCCGGGCGAGGGCACACAGGCCAAGCGGCGGGCTGCCGCCGTCATCATCGACCATCTGACGCCGCCTTTGACGCGGGCCGAGAGCTATGGACCGCTCAAGGATCTGGAAGCGCTGGTCGACGAATATTACGAGGCCTCCGGCGGCGACCCGCGCCGCATCCGGCTGCTCAGCCGGCAGATTCTCGATCTTGTCACCGACATCGGCCTCGACCGGGATGCCGGCATCGGCAGCGGCGAAAGCGAAGGCGAGGCGCTGAAGAAGCTCGACGCCTATCTCTGCGACCTCAAGGAAATGCAGATCCGCGACGGGCTGCATGTGTTCGGGGTGTCGCCCGAGGGGCGGCTGCTGACGGATCTGACCGTGGCGCTGGCACGGGTGCCGCGCGGGCTGGGTGAGGGCGGGGACGCGAGCCTGCAGCGGGCGATTGCTGGGGATGTGTTGGAAAACCCATCCCCAACCCCTCCCCACAAGGGGGAGGGACTTACCGTTGAGCGCGCGGTTACCTCTGAGATCAAAGTCGATGACGAGATAGCGCGCCCAGCAAGCCCCTCCCACCTGTGGCGAGGGGTTGGGGAGGGGCCTTCTTTTGACCCTCTCGACTGCGACATGGCCGCTGCCTGGGCCGGCCCACGTCCATCAATCCTGGCCGACCTCCTGGACACCCCCTGGCGGACCAACGGAGACACCGTCGAGCGGATCGAACTGCTGGCGGCCAGGCTCGTCTGCGGCGAGATTGTCTGCCCCGCGGAATGGACGGCGACGCAGGCGGTGCTCTCCGAGATCGAGATCCGTATCAAGCCCTCGATCCTTGCCTGCGGCCCGGCGGAGATATCCGGCCTGCTTGCCGGCCTCGACGGCCGCTTCGTCGCACCCGGTCCCTCCGGTGCGCCGACGCGCGGGCGGCCCGATGTGCTGCCGACAGGCCGCAATTTCTATTCGGTCGACAGCCGCGCGGTGCCGACGCCGGCGGCTTACGAACTTGGCAGGAAATCGGCAGAACTGCTGGTACGCCGCTATGTGCAGGACCACGGCGAATGGCCTGATACCTTCGGCCTGACGGCCTGGGGGACGTCGAACATGCGCACTGGCGGCGACGATATCGCCCAGGCGCTGGCGCTGATCGGCGTCAAGCCGCTCTGGGATATGAGCTCGCGGCGGGTCACCGGTTATGAGATCATACCGCAGGCGGTGCTTGGGCGGCCTCGCGTTGACGTGACTCTCAGAATTTCCGGCTTCTTTCGCGACGCTTTTCCCGAGCAGATCGCCTTGTTCGACAAGGCGGTTCGCGCCGTCGGCGCGCTCGAAGAGGACGATGCCGACAATCCGGTCGCAGCGCGCATGCGCCGCGAAGCGGCAAGGCTTGCTGCCGCCGGCCTCGACGCCGCCTCGGCGAAACGGCGGGCGGGTTACCGGGTCTTCGGCTCCAAACCCGGCGCTTACGGCGCCGGTTTACAGGCGCTGATCGACGAAAAGGGCTGGGAGCGGCGCGCCGATCTCGCCGAGGCCTATCTCGTCTGGGGCAGCTATGCCTATGGCGCCGGCGAGGAAGGCAAGGCCGAACGCGGCTTGTTCGAGGAGAGGCTACGATCGGTGCAAGCCGTCGTTCAGAACCAGGACAACCGCGAGCATGACCTGCTCGACAGCGACGACTATTACCAGTTCGAGGGTGGTATGGCGGCTGCGGCCGAGTCACTGAGCGGCGCGCGTCCCGCAATCTATCATAATGATCATTCGAGACCCGAGCGGCCGGTGATCCGTTCGCTGGAGGAAGAGATCGGCCGCGTGGTGCGCGGGCGCGTGGTCAATCCGAAATGGATATCCGGCGTCATGCGCCACGGCTACAAGGGAGCGGCCGAAATCGCCGCCACGGTCGACTATCTCTTCGCCTTCGCGGCGACGACGGGGGCGGTCGGCGCGCATCATTTCGAAGCGGTCCATCAGGCTTTCGTCGCCGATCCCGCCGTGCGCGATTTCATGGTCGAGAAGAACCCTGCGGCATTCGACGAGATGAAGGAGCGGCTGCGCGAGGCGATCGACCGCGAGCTCTGGGCGCCGCGCAGCAATTCGGCCCGGTTCGACCTGGTCGCCACGCAACTGAATGAGGTGCAGCGATGAACGACGAAACTCCGGAAAACGAAGCGGCCAAGGATGATGCACGCCACGCCGAGAAGATGGCGAAGAAGAAGGCTGCACGCGACAAGATCATGGCGACAAAGACGGACGGCAAGGGGCTGATCATTGTCCATACCGGCAAGGGCAAGGGTAAGTCGTCGGCCGCCTTCGGCATGATCTTCCGCCACATCGCCCACGGCAAGCCATCAGCCGTTGTCCAGTTCATCAAGGGGGCGATGTGGACCGGCGAACGCGATCTGATCGAGAAGCATTTCTCCGATCTCTGCCAGTTCCACACGATGGGCGAGGGTTTTACCTGGGAAACGCAGGACCGCGCCCGCGACGTTGCGGCCGCCTCGGCCGCCTGGGAAAAGGCCAAGGAACTGATCCGCGACGAGCGAAATTCGATGGTGTTGCTCGACGAGATCAACATCGCACTGCGCTACGACTATCTCGATATCAGCGAGGTGGTGGCGTTCCTGAAAACAGAGAAGCCCCACACGACGCACGTCGTGATGACGGGGCGCAACGCCAAGGATGAGCTGATCGAGATTGCCGATCTCGTGACCGAGATGGAGCTTATCAAGCATCCCTTCCGCTCGGGGATCAAGGGCCAGGCAGGCGTCGAGTTCTGAGGCGCTTGGAGGGTCGGCGGTTAGGCGCCGAGCCAGACGCGCAACGGGTTCGCGGGATCGGCGAGCAGCTTTACCGCCAATGCCAGGCAGACGATGACGAGCAGCGGTTTGATCAGCTTGGCGCCGATGCGCATGGCAAGCCGTGAGCCTAGCTGCGCGCCGAGGAACTGGCAGATACCCATCAACAGACCGATTTTCCACAGGATCGCGCCGAAACTCGCGAAGACGATGAGCGCGCCGAGGTTGGAGCCGAGATTGAGAAGCTTGGTATGGGCGGTCGCCTTCAGCACGCCGAAGCCGGCCAGCGTGACGAAGGCGAGCATGAAGAAGGAACCGGTGCCGGGGCCGAAGATGCCGTCGTAAAAGCCGATGGCTGGCACGAAGGTCAGGCCGAAGACGAAAGGCGTGATGATCCGGTGTTTGTCGAGATCGTTGAGGTTCGGCTTGACGGCAAAGAAGATCGCGATCGCCAGGAGCAGCACCGGCATGATCGCCTGCAGCACCTGTCCGGGCACGATGGTGGCAAGGGCGGCGCCGATCGCCCCGCCCATCACGGCCATCAGCGCCATCGGCAGCTGTTCGTGCAGCTGCACATGGCCCTTGCGGGCATAGGCGAGTGTTGCCGAGGCGGCGCCGAAGATCGACTGCACCTTGTTGGTGCCGAGCGTCTGCAGCGGCGGAATGCCGGCAATCAGCATGGCGGGGACGGTGATCAGGCCGCCGCCGCCGGCAATGGCATCGACGAAACCGGCAAAGAAGGCAGCCGCGCAGAGCAGCAGAAGCAGATGGAGGGCGATGTCAGGCAAAAGGCTATTCCAGGAGAGCGTTCCGCCGGTCTTGTTGCATTTCCCCTTCCAAGCTGCAATGGCTGCGAGGACACAGCGAGGGCGCATTCGACGGTTTCCATGAGTGATATTTCTTTCGATAGCACAAGGCGACATGTGCTCGGGCTCGGCTGCGAGCGCGGAACGCCGCCTGCGGAGATGCTGGCGCTTGCCGGCGAGGCGTTGAAGGTGGCTGGCATCGGCGGGTCGGAGCTTGCTGCTGTCGCTTCCGTCGACAGCCGCGGGCAAGAAGCGGCGATCCTTGCCGTTGCGGTGCATTTTGCCGTGCCTGCCGTTTTCTTCGATGCACTGCGGCTGGAGCAGGAAACGCCGCGGCTCAAAAATCCCTCCGCCGTCGTCTTTGCCCGCGTCGGCTGCCATGGCGTGGCGGAATCGGCAGCGCTTGCGGCTATCGGCGCAGATGCCGAACTGGTGCTTGGCAAGATCAAATCCACGCATTCGACAGCGGCGATTGCCCGCATCGGGTTGCAGAAAGCCTGACGGTCGTTATGTTGGCGGCAACTCGCGGCGCCGACCGGCAAGTCAGCGATCATATCTAGAGGACAATCATGCACAAGGTCATTTATGACACGGATCCCGGCGTCGATGACGCCATGGCGCTTCTTTTCCTGCACCGCCATCCCGAGATCGATCTGATCGGCATCACCACCGTTTTCGGCAATGCCTCGGTCGAGACGACGACGCGCAATGCGCTTTTCCTCAAGCGCGAATGGGATATTCCGGCACCGGTCGCCAAGGGCGCGAGCGTCACCATCGATGCGGCGCGCGCCGAGCGGGAATGGCCGGCCATGGTGCATGGGGACAACGGCCTCGGCAATATCGAGGTACCTCACACAATCGACCTGCCGCTCGATTCCCGGCCGGCACACCGCTTCATCATCGACACGGTGCGGGCCAATCCCGGCGAAGTCAGGCTGGTGGCCGTCGGGCGGATGACCAATCTGGCGATGGCGCTGAAGGAAGACCCCGAGATTGCCGGCCTGGTGAAGGATGTTGTCATCATGGGCGGCAATTTCTACGTGCCGGGCAATGTCTCGCCGGTCGCCGAAGCCAATATTCACGGCGATCCCGAAGCGGCAGACATCGTCATGACGGCGCCGTGGAAAGTGGTCGTCATCGGCCTCGACGTCACCTCGATCACCACGATGAGCCGCAGCTATCTCGGCGCAATGGCGGCCAAGGGCGACGGCGCGGTGAAGCTGCTCGACGGGCTGTCGCAGCATTACATCGATTTCTACACCCATGCGGTGGATGACGGCATGATGGTGCATGACAGCTGCGCCGCTGTTTACGTCGTGGCGCCCGAGCTTTTCACCACCATCACCGGCGCGGTGCGCGTCGTCTGCGGCGGCATCGCCGATGGCCAGACGGTGGTCAAACCGGATGGCCGCCGTTTCCCTCCGGGCGACTGGGATGGACTGCCGAGCCAGATCGTCGCTACGGGAATCGAGTCGCAAAAGGTGCTCGAGCTGATCCGTGATACATTGCTTCGGGCTTGATACGGTAGAAGGTCGGTTACACACCGCTGACAAGGGCTGCCAACGCCTCTTTCGTCATGCTGGGGCTTGTCCCGAGCATCTGCCTCCGTTTGTTAGGGCAGCAGACCGGCACAAGGCCGAGGATGACGATGCGATGGAGGTGAGCGTTATTCATTATAACATTCATAGCCTTGCCCGGCTTTTCCGAGAACTCGAATCCGTTTCCTCGTAAAGTGAGTCATTGCCGTCTCAGCAACTTCAAGTGAGGTGGCGCGGGCGGCGTTGACCTTGATCCTTGGTGGGCCTAGATCAACAAAATGATGAACAGCCCATTCTCACATTTGCCGGCGCTGGAGCCGGGCAGTGTCTGGCTCGTTGGGGCCGGTCCCGGCGATCCCGGGCTGTTGACGCTGCTTGCCGCCAAGGGGTTGGCAGAGGCGGATGTGGTCGTACACGACGCGCTGGTCAACGAGGACTGTCTGAAGCTTGCACGGCCAGGCGCGGAACTGGAATATGCCGGCAAACGTGGCGGCAAGCCGTCTGCCAAGCAGCGGGATATTTCGCTCCGGCTGGTGAAGCTGGCGCGCGCCGGTAAGCGAGTGCTGCGGCTGAAGGGCGGAGATCCCTTTGTCTTCGGGCGGGGCGGGGAAGAGGCGCTGACGCTGGTCGAGCACAACATACCCTTCCGCATCGTGCCGGGCATTACCGCCGGCATCGGCGGGCTTGCCTATGCCGGCATTCCGGTCACGTATCGGGAGATCAATCATGCCGTGACCTTTCTCACCGGCCATGATTCCTCCGGAATTGTGCCCGATGCGATCAATTGGGAAGCGATCGGCAAGGGTTCTCCCGTCATCGTCATGTATATGGCGATGAAGCATATCGCCCAGATCAGCGCCAATCTAATGGCGTCGGGCCGCTCGGCGTCCGAGCCCGTGGCTTTCGTCTGCAACGCGGCGACCGGCGCGCAACAGGTGCTGGAGACGACGCTCGGCGCAGCGACCGATGCAGCTGAAGCCTCCGGGCTCGAGCCGCCGGCGATCGTCGTGGTCGGTGAAGTGGTGCGGCTGCGGGCCTCGCTCGACTGGCTCGGCGCCCTTGCAGGCAGGCGGCTGCAGCCTGATCCTTTTGGGCGCTCCGGCAAGGTGACGGCATGAGCGGACTCCTGATCGCAGCCCCTTCCTCCGGCGCCGGCAAGACGACGGTAACGCTTGGGCTGCTGAGGGCGCTTCGCCGGCGCGGCATCGCGGTCGCGCCGGGAAAGGCCGGGCCCGATTACATCGATCCCGCCTTCCATGCGGCGGCAAACGGAACGGCCTGCCTGAATTTCGACCCCTGGGCAATGCGACCGGAGCTGATCTCGGCCAATGCCACGCTCCACCGTTCCGGTGACCGCATTCTCGTGGTCGAAGCGATGATGGGGCTGTTCGACGGGGCGGCGGACGGGAAGGGGACGGCGGCCGATCTTGCCGCCCAGCTCGGTCTTTCCGTCGTGCTGGTCGTCGATGCCTCGCGCATGTCGCAGTCGGTGGCGCCGCTGGTATCAGGTTTTGCCGGCTTCCGCGCCGATGTGCGCGTTGCCGGCGTCATCCTCAACAAGGTCGGCAGCGAGCGGCACGAGGCGATGCTGCGTCAGGCGCTCGAAGCGATCCGCATGCCTGTTATCGCGGTGATCGGCAGCGACAAGGCGCTGGCCTTGCCGGAACGCCATCTCGGCCTTGTCCAGGCCGGCGAACATGCCACCCTCGAGAATTTCATCGACCATGCGGCGGACGCCGTTTCCGAGGAATGCAATTTCGAATTCCTGCTGCGCATCGCGAGGCAGGGCCTCAACCGGCCGTCTGCGGCCAATATCGACCGACTGATGCCGATCGGCGCCCGGGTTGCCGTGGCGCGCGATGTTGCCTTCGCCTTTTCCTATGAGCATATGCTGCTGGGCTGGCGGCGGCGCGGGGCGGATATCTCCTTCTTCTCGCCGCTTGCCGACGAGGCGCCGGCCGCTGATGCCGATGCGATCTATCTGCCGGGCGGTTATCCCGAGCTGCATGCCGGGCGGCTTTCCCAAGCGCAGAATTTCCGCGCCGGCATGCTCGATGCGGCGGCGCGCGGCATTCGGATCTACGGTGAGTGCGGCGGCTACATGGTGCTGGGCGATGGGCTGATCGATGCGGAGGGCAGGCGCCACGAAATGCTCGGCCTGCTGCCTGTTGTCACCAGCTATGCCAAGCGCCGGCGCCATCTCGGCTATCGCCGCGTGACCCCGCTCGACGGCGCCTTCTTCGCGCGGACCATGACGGCGCATGAATTCCACTATTCAACAGTCGTCTCCGAGGGGGAGGGGAAGCGGCTGTTTACTGCGCAGGATGCGCTCGGCACTGATCTCGGTGCTGTCGGGCTCCGGCGCGGCCAGGTGGCGGGCTCCTACATGCATCTGATCGACCTTGCGAAAGCGACCGGATGAGCGCGCCGATCGCTCATGGCGGCGGCATCACCGCCGCAGCCGCCGCTTTTGGCGGCAGGCCGCAGGACTGGCTCGACCTTTCCACCGGCATCAATCCATGCCCGCTCGCCCTGCCGGAGATCCCGACAAGGGCCTGGCACCGTCTGCCGGACAGCTATCTGGTCGACGAGGCAAGGCGGGCGGCGCAGGATTATTATGACAGCGGCGAGATGCTGCCGCTGCCGGTGCCGGGCACGCAATCAGTGATTCAGCTTCTGCCGCGCCTGCTTCGACAGGGACGCCAGCTCGGCGTGACGGATGATAGGGTCGCCGTGACGGACGATAAAGTCGCCGTGACGGACAATAGGATTGCCGTGACGGACGACAAAGTCGCCGTGGTGTCGCCGACTTATGGCGAATATGCGCGCGCCTTCGCCTCGGCCGGTTTTGCCGTCGACTCGGTCGACGATATCGCTGCGATCGGCGGTCAATATCGGCTTGCCGTCGTCGTCAATCCGAACAATCCCGACGGGCGGATATGGCCGGCCGAAGCGTTGGCAGCTCTACACGACCGGATGAAATCGGCAAACGGGCTGCTTGTTGTCGATGAGGCTTTCGGGGATACTGATCCGGTGCTAAGCCTCGCGGCCCGCGCGCAAGACCTTTCCAATCTGATAATCTTCCGCTCGTTCGGCAAGTTCTTCGGGCTTGCCGGCCTGCGGCTCGGTTTTGTAATCGCGCGCGACGATATTCTCGCGCGGTTCGAGGACTGGCTTGGCCCGTGGGCGGTCTCCGGCCCGGCGCTGTCGCTTGCCGCCTCGCTGCTTGGTTCGGATGTGGCTGCGATTCGCCGTTGTCTCGATGAACGCAGCGCCGCGCTGCAGGCGGCGCTGAGCGCGGCCGGGTTGCGGATCAGGGGGGGAACGGCATTGTTCACGCTTGTCGCCGATAGCAGGGCGAGCGACATTTACACGCATCTTTGCCGGCATCATATTCTCGTCCGCAAGTTCGATTATGCGCCGGATTGGCTGCGTTTCGGGTTGACAGCCGATCCGGCGGCGGACAGGCGGCTTGGCGCAGCCCTTCAAGGATTTGAGCGATGATGATCGACGAAAACCTCCTCGTGCTGCTTCTGGCGCTGCTGCTCGACCGGATCGTCGGCGATCCGCAATGGCTGTGGTCACGGGTGCCACATCCCGTCGTCATCTTCGGCGCGGCGATCTCTTACGCCGACCAGCAGCTCAATCCCTCAAGCCTCACGGGCTCTCAGCGCCGGATGAACGGCGTGGCGGCGATCCTGGCGCTGCTTGTCCTGTCGATTGCTGCAGGCTTCGTGTTCGACCGGTTTTTCGCGCTCTTCGGCCTCGCCGGCCTCGTGCTGGAGGCCGGGCTGGTGGCAATCTTCTTGGCGCAAAAGAGCCTGGCCGATCATGTCGCGGCCGTCGCCACGGCCCTGCGCGGCGAGGGGCTTGCCGGGGGCCGGAACGCCGTCTCCCGCATCGTCGGCCGCGATCCCGAGACTCTCGACGAGCCGGCCGTCTGCCGCGCGGCAATCGAAAGCCTTGCAGAGAATTTCTCCGACGGCGTCGTGGCGCCGGCCCTCTGGTATGCCGTCCTCGGGCTGCCGGGCCTGCTCGCTTACAAGATGCTGAACACGGCGGATTCGATGATCGGCCACAGGTCGGAAAAATACATCGATTTCGGCTGGGCCGCGGCTCGGCTGGACGATATCGCCAACTGGCCGGCCGCGCGGCTCTCCGTCCTTTTGATTGCCGCCGGCGCCTGGATCCGGCGCGGCATGAGCCCCTGCCGCGAGGCGATCCGGGTGGCGATGCGCGACGGCGGCCTGCACCGCTCGCCGAATTCCGGCCGACCGGAGGCGGCAATGGCCGGTGCTCTCAACGTCCAGCTCGCCGGCCCGCGCATCTACGGCGGTGTCATCGTGACTGAGCCGATGATCAACAACGCCGGCCGGGACGTTGCCACCGCCGGCGATATCGAGGACGGTGTGTCGGTGTTCTATGCCAGCTGCATGGTGCTTACCGGTCTGATCTTCGGACTGTTTTTATGTTTCCTGTAGAATGTGCCGTGAGGCACCGCAGTGGACACTCCCGCCGCAAAGGTTTATGCGAAGCGCCTCCCATCTCTAATCAGACCGGAAAAGAGCAATGACAGTCCAGGTTGAATTGCCGTGCCCGAAGTGCAAGAGCACCAAGATGAAATTCGAGCGCCCCGAGATCCGGGAGGCCGACATCATCACCTGCGCGGCGTGCGGCCATAATCTCGGGACGATGGCCTCGATCCGCGAGAAGATGAACAAGGCTTACCAGCAGCTCAAGCGGCCGTCGGCGGCGCGTAAGCTTCAGTGAACAAGCGCCGCCCTCTTGCGGCGTCTCGGTTACGCTTTCGCTCGTTAGAATTGTGATTACCATTCGGGTTAAAGCTATATAATAAGTATCGTCGTAGTCTCTCTGTCGTGAGGGCGCAATCAAACTGCGCGGGTGCGAAGAGGGGTTATCATGAAGGCGATTTTTGCGGCCGCGGCCACAAGTTTATTGCTGCAGTTTTCTCCGGTGGCGGCTGAGGCAGCAACGCTCGTTGCCAATGTCAGCATCGGTAAGCAGACGATGACCGTCACCGAGAACGGCTTCGTCAAGTATCGCTGGAAGGTTTCGACCGCGCGCAATGGTTATGTCACGCCGACCGGCTCGTGGAGCGCCAAATGGCTGTCGCGCGATCACCGCTCCCGCAAATACGACAACGCGCCGATGCCTTACGCGGTATTTTTCAACGGCGGTTACGCGGTTCACGCTACCTTCGATCTGGAGCGTCTCGGCCGGCCGGCCTCGCATGGCTGCGTTCGCCTGCATCCCGATAATGCGGCGGAGTTCTTTTCACTGGCGCGGGAGGCAGGTCTCGCCAATACCCGGGTGGTCATCACGCGCTGATCTGGCTCTGAATCCCGCGGTTGAGACCGTTATCCGCTGACCTTCTGCAGTTCATCCATATCGGGAACGACGATATGTCTAGAGTTCTCGTTCGGGATGACACCCCGCTTGCGCAGTCTGGTCATCTGCCGGCTCACGGTTTCGATCGTCAGCCCACGAAAATCAGCAATTTCGGTGCGCGACAGCGGCGGGTCAAGGATGGTGCTGATGGCGGTCTGCGGCTCGCATGGGTGGCGATGACGTGGAGCAGGCTTGCGACCTCTTCCTCCTCTGTGCGCCGGCCGAGCGCCAACATCCATTCGCGCGCAACATCCAGTTCGTTGAGCGCCTGATCGTGAAGGCTGCGCTGCAGCTCCGGCGTCTCCGCTGTCATGCGGTCGAGCAGGGTGCGGGGGAAAACACAAATTTCGGCGACGGTGGCCGCCTCGGCCAAGGAAGTCATCTATTCGATTCGGACAGCCGCCCCTCTCGCGCCGAGACGGCCTTGCATCGCATTTCGTGGGCGTGCAACACTCCGCAACGTCCGGCACTCCATTGCTGTTTAGGCAACACCTCATTGCCAAATTGCCGCAACGCCCGGACGAAAGCATTGGCTTTTGAAGTGGATTTGCCTATGAGGAGGTCTAAATCGTCATTTCATGAGGTACAGCGCGTGACCGCTACATTCGATAAAGTTGCCGACATTATTGCAGAAACCAGCGAGATCGATCGTGCCACGATCACGCCGGAGAGCCATACGATCGACGACCTCGGTATCGACAGCCTCGATTTCCTCGACATCGTCTTTGCGATCGACAAGGAATTCGGCATCAAGATTCCGCTCGAAAAGTGGACGCAGGAAGTCAATGAGGGCAAGGTTTCCACTGAAGAGTATTTCGTGCTGAAGAACCTGTGCGCCAAGATCGACGAGCTCAAAGCGGCCAAGGCCTGAGCGACATATCAGTCTTTTTTCGAACGCCCTGCCGCCCTGAATATGGCGGCCGGGCGGTTTCGTTCCTAAGTAGGCGTCACCGGCGGGCAGATTTTGCCCGTCGGGCCGGAGGATCCGAATGCTGCTGGAATATTTCCAGATGATTGACCGCGTCGAAGCGGTGGACCTGAAGAAGGGGACGCTTGCGGCGCGATCCGTCGTGCCGGCCAAGAGCCCCGTCTTCGAAGGCCATTTTCCCGGCATGCCGCTGGTTCCCGGCGTGCTCCTGATCGAGACCATGGCGCAGGCTTCGGGCATGCTCGTGCTTGCCGCCACCAATTTCGCCGCCATGCCCTTCCTGATGTCGGTCGACGGCGCCAAGATGCGCACCTTTGTCGAGCCGGAAGCCGTGCTTGATATCGAAGCTGTGCTGGAGCATGACGGTTCGGGTTTCGCGGTCACCAAGGCCAAGATCACCAGCGGCGGCAAGAAGGTCTGCGATGCGCAACTGAAACTGCGCACCATGCCCTTCAGCGAGGTGCCGCTCGGCGACATCGTGAAAAAACGCGCCGGCGAAGTCAGGCTTCTCGACGCGATCGCAGCGCAGGGAGTGATTGGATGAGCAAGGCTGCAAACGACGTCGTCATTTCGGGCGTCGGCATCGTTACCTGTCAGGGCGTCGGCAAGGAGGCACATATCGCGCTGCTTTCGGCCGAAAGTGCGCCGAAGGTGATCGTCGAGACCGAGAAATTCAAACCCTATCCGGTGCATCCGCTGCCTGAGATCGACTGGTCGCAGCAGATCGCCAAGCGCGGCGACCAGCGTCAAATGGAAAACTGGCAGCGCATCGGCGTCTTCGCCGCAGGGCTCGCGCTGGACGATGCCGGCTTCAAGGACAATATCGAGGCATGCGGCACGATGGACATGATCGTGGCGGCTGGCGGCGGCGAGCGCGACATCAACGTCGATACGCTGATCGTCGACGAGGGCCTGAAGCGCAACGACCGGGAGTTGCTGCTCAATGAGAAGCTGACGACGGAGCTGAGGCCGACGCTTTTCCTGGCGCAGCTTTCCAACCTGCTGGCCGGCAACATTTCCATCGTTCACAAGGTCACCGGCTCCTCGCGCACCTTCATGGGCGAGGAAGCCTCAGGCGTTTCCGCCGTCGAGACGGCGTTCTGGCGCATCCGTTCCGGTGAATCCACCCATGCGCTCGTCGGCGGCGCCTTTGCTGCCGAACGTCCCGACATGATCCTGCTCACTGAAGCGATCGGCGCGCATACGCGCGACGAATGGGCACCGCTCTGGTCGCGCTCCGGCCTTGAAGGCGGCGGCATGATCACCGGTTCGGCCGGCGCCTTCCTGGTGCTGGAATCGCGCAAGCATGCGGAAGAGCGCGGCGCGCATATCTATGCGACGATCAGCGCCGTCGAGGGCGACCGCGGCAGCCGTAGCGCCGGCAATTTCGAAGTGCGCATGGAGCGGCTGCTGAAGCCTGCCGCCGACCTGCCGCCGGACAGCACGGCAATCTTCTCGGGCTCGACCGGCATGCATGAAATCGCCGCCCGCGAAAAGGCAGTGCTGAAACATCAGCTTCCCGGTGCTGCAATCCGCGGCTTCGGCGGCGTGTCCGGTCACACGATCGAGGCGCATTTCCCGCTGGGGCTGGCGCTCGCAGCCCTTGCCATCGATGCCAAGGCCAAGGTTCCGCCCTTCGACGCTGCTCATGAAGCGCCGATGAAGGCGGGCACGAGGGCCGCCGTCGTAACGACGGTCGGACACCAGCGCGGCGAGGGCGTCGCCGTTCTTTCCGCAGAGGCGTGAGGATAGAGATATGACAGCTTCCGCTTACAAGGATCATCTCGGCCGGCCGATCGTCGCAGTGACCGGTATGGGCATCATCACGTCGCTGGGCCAGGGCTTGAAGGACAATTGGGCAGCCCTTTCTTCCGGCACCTCGGGGATCCACGCGATCAACCGCTTTCCGACCGAAGGCCTGTCGACCCGGATCGCCGGCACCGTCGATTTCATCGAGATTCCCGTGCCGAACGCCGTCGAGCGCTCCTATGCCTTTGCGCGCGAGACGACCATCGAGGCGCTGGCCGATGCCGGTCTATCAGGCGATTTCAACGGCCCGCTGTTCCTTGCCGCGCCGCCGATCGAGCCGGAATGGAGCGCCCGTTTCGAACTTGCAGACCGTTCGCCGGCTGCCGACCATCCCGGCGATGCTTATGAGCGCTTCCTGACGGCGCTGCGTCAGCGGCCGGATCCTGCCTTTCACGAGGCGGCCCTGTTCGGCGCGATTTCCGAGCGCCTCGCCGACCGGTTCGGCACGCGCGGCCTTCCCGTGACCTTGTCGACGGCCTGTGCTTCCGGCGTGACGGCGATCCAGCTCGGCATCGAGGCAATCCGCCAGGGCCGTACCGACCGCGCACTGACCGTTGCGACGGATGGATCGCTAAGCGCCGAAGCACTGATCCGCTTCTCGCTGCTGTCGGCCCTTTCGACGCAGAACGATCCGCCGACCAAGGCCTCCAAGCCGTTCAGCAAGGATCGCGACGGCTTCGTCATCGCTGAAGGCGCTGCCACGCTGGTGCTGGAATCGCTGGAATCGGCGGTCGCCCGCGGCGCCAAGGTGCTCGGCATCATGAAGGGCGCCGGCGACAAGGCCGACAGCTTCCATCGCACCCGGTCTTCGCCCGACGGCGGCCCCGCGATCGCGACGATCCGCGCGGCGCTTGCCGATGCGGGTATCGACGAAAGCGGCATCGGCTACATCAACGCGCACGGCACCTCGACGCCTGAGAACGACAAGATGGAATATGGCTCGATGTCCGCCGTCTTCGGCGAGAAGCTGGTCGGCATTCCGGTGTCGTCCAACAAGTCAATGATCGGCCATACGCTGACGGCGGCAGGAGCGGTCGAGGCGGTGTTCTCGCTGCAGACGATGCTGACGGGCACGCTGCCGCCGACGATCAACTACAACAATCCCGATCCGTCGATCGTGCTCGATGTCGTGCCGAACAAGAAGAGGGAAGCCCAGGTTTCGGCCGTACTTTCCAACTCCTTCGGCTTCGGCGGGCAGAATGCCAGCCTTGTCATGGCGCTCGAACCGGCTTAGAGACCCTCCTTGATTTTTGGACGAAGCGGTTTTTGACTCAACCTCGGACTTTTCCCGAGGATCTACTTTCGTCACTCAATGACCGCTGGCAGATGCTCGGGACAAGCCCGAGCATGACGACGATCCACGTAGAAGAAAGAATTATACATCATGCGCGCGCTGCAACTGATCGATGACCGCAAGCTTGAGATCACCGACCTGCCGGAACCGGAGGCGCCTGCCGCCGGCGAGGTGACGCTGCGCGTCAAGGCGGTGGCGCTCAACCATATCGATGTCTGGGGTTGGCGCGGCATGGCATTCGCCAAGCGCAAGATGCCGCTCGTCATCGGCGCGGAGGCCTCCGGCGTCGTCGAAGCCATCGGCCCTGGCGTCGCCAACGTGCTGCCGGGTCAGCTGGTCTCGATCTACGGCGCGCGTACCTGCGGGCTCTGCCGCCCGTGCCGCGAAGGCCGTGACAATCTCTGCGAACACGTTTCCGGCGTGCACGGTTTCCATCTCGACGGTTTCGCGCAGGAGAAGGTCAATCTGCCGGCGCGCCTGCTCGTTCCGGCTCCTCCCGGCGTCGATGCCATTGGGGCTGCGCTTGCGCCCGTCACCTTCGGCACGGTCGAGCACATGCTGTTCGATAATGCCAAGCTCGAGCCCGGCGAAACGATCCTCGTCCATGCCGGCGGCTCCGGCATCGGCACGGCGGCGATCCAGCTTGCCAAGAAGATCGGCTGCACCGTCATCACCACTGTTGGCTCCGACGACAAGATCGAGAAGGCGAAGGCGCTCGGCGCCGATCACGTCATCAACTACCGCACCGACCGCTTCGAAGGCGTCGTGCGCAAGCTCACCAAGAAGAAGGGCGTCGACGTCGTTTTCGAACACGTGGGCAAGGATACCTGGGCCGGTTCGATGCTCTGCATGAAGCGCGGCGGGCGTCTCGTCACCTGCGGCTCGACCTCCGGCGTTTCGACTGAAATGAACCTGATGATGCTGTTCCAGCAGCAATTGAAGCTCCTCGGCTCCTTCGGCTGCCGCATCGAAAACATGGCGGATGCGATGCAGAAGATGGGCCGTGGGCTCGTCCATCCCGTCATCGATACCGAAGTCGGCTTCGACGATATCGATCGGGCGCTGGAGCGGATGGAATCGCGCCAGATCTTCGGCAAGATCATCCTGAAGATGGATTGAGTGCTCGTGAAGCTGATCATCACCCGGATCGTCTTGGCGCTCAGGAATTCCCAGCAATGGCTGGTGGCGCAGGCGATGTTCGGCTTCCTGAACCTGCTGAAGCTGTTTCCGGCCGACGGCGCGATCCGCTTTGCCGAGAGGGTGATGCGCCGCCTCGGCCGGCGCACCCGCCGCCACAGGCTGATGCTCACCAATCTGCGCAACGCCTTTCCCGAGAAGAGCGAGGCCGAGATCCAGGAGATCGCGCTGGCCAGCTGGGGCAATATGGGAAGGCTTGCGGCCGAATACGTCTTCCTCGACCAACTTTTCGATTACGATCCCGAGAAGTCGGAGCCGGGCAGGGTAGAGGTCTCGGGCATTCCGATCTTCCTTGACCTGCGCGACAATCCGCGCCCCTTCATCGTGTTCACCGGCCATACCGCAAATTTCGAGCTGCTGCCGGTGGCGGGTGCTGCCTTCGGGCTGACGGTGACCGTGCTGTTCCGGCCGCCGAACAACCCTTACGTCGCCAAGAAAGTGTTCGATTTCCGCAGCGCCCGCATGGGCAAGCTGGTGCCGTCTCATGCCGGTTCCTCCTTCGCGCTCGCGCGTCAGCTGGAGGCGGGCCAGGGCGTGGGCGTGCTCGTCGACCAGAAATTCAGCAAGGGGCTGAAGGGCACCTTCTTCGGGCGCGAGGTGAAGACCAATCCGCTGCTGCCGAAACTGGTGCGCCAGTTCGATTGCGAGGTCTATCCGGCGCGCTGCATTCGCCTGCCGGGAAACCGCTACCGCCTGGAAATCGAACCACGACTCGATATGCCGCGCGACGAAAAAGGCAATCTCGACCTGCCGGCGGCGGCCCAGCTGCTCAACGACAAGGTGGAAAGCTGGGTGCGGGAATATCCGGAACAGTGGCTCTGGTATCACGACCGCTGGCAGATCAAGAAGACGCTCGCGTAAGAAGGTCCACCCCCCAATTTATCAGCGGTGAAAAGCGGCAGGTGCTCTCGGATTGAAACCGAGTACACTTCATGTTACCCGTCACCACCAGGGCGCGAGAAAAATCTACCGTAAGGCGCATGCAGCCATATCGGTTTATGGACACACCGCTTGGGACAATGGGAGTGAGAGGCGTCTTGCTGGAGCTGTTTCGAGCCTTTTCCTTGCGTTGCACGCAAATAGAAGAAGCCATACGCCTGGGCGACGACCAGCGCGTCATGTCGCTCGACCGGCATGTCGAGCCGCTGGTCGAGGCGATCCTCGCATGCCGGGCAGCCAATCTACTGGATGTCTACATGCAGCTGCAGTTCGTCAGCCATCTTATCGCCCGGGACGCCGACGACAGCGCAAGCGTCCGGGAATATACGGCGGTGCTTTCCTACCTGCTTGATGGCTATTTCGGCACGCATGCGCCGGACTGGCGGGTGCCGTCACCGCAGGATGTCCGCATCGAGCCGCCGGCAGCCTATGTGCCCGACACCGACAACGGCCAGTTTCTCAATGCGGCGATCCTCGAAAGCCTGCCGGATCGGGTAGCGGTGCTGACCAGGGACTATCGCTATCTCTATTCCAATGCGGCCAACAGCGCCCATCTCAACAGGAAGCCGATGGACCTCATCGGCCGCCATATTTCCGAATTCATCGGCGAAGAACGCTTTGCCGGATGCGCTAAACGTAAGCTGGATGCCTGCTTTGCCGGCGAGCAGATCGACTACACTTATGAGCGGGCGACCGGCGGCGCATCGCGGCAGGTGCGCTGTCGCATGTCGCCGCTGCGCGAAGCGGGCGGCACGGTGATCGGCGCTCTGATCGTGATGGATCGGTGATTCAACTTATGCAGTCGCCCAAACGGCGAGCTCATAACCGTCTCGATCAAGGAAATGGAAGCGGCGGCCGCCGGGAAAGTCGGTGATCGGCCGGCAGATCGTGCCGCCGGCCCTTTCCACTGAGGTCAGCACCTCCTCCAAGTCATTGGCATAGACGACAACAAGCGGGCCGCCCGGGCGCACGGGCCCGAAATCGGTGAAGCCGCCCTTCAGACGGCCATCGTCGAATTCACAATAGTTTGGCCCGTAATCGGTGAAACGCCAACCGAAGGCCGAGCCGTAAAAGGCTTTGGCGGCGGCGATGTCGGCGACGTTGAACTCGACATAATCGATGCGGCGATCGTGGTTTTCTGACTTATCGGCCATCTATCTCTCCATCAGGGCTTTCAGCATGGCGAGGTCCTTCTCGACATGGGCGGCATCGGCGGAAAACTGCGCGTCGGTCATGCCGGGCAGACGCAGCAGCGTGAACATGATCTCGCAACCATCGCCGTTCGGCACGATGCGCAACGCATTATAGACCCTGAGACCGGATTCTATCGTCACCGTATGGTCGATCACGCCGAATTCATTGGCGGGCACGAAGCTCACCTTGATGGTGCCGAGAGGTCCATGGGCGACCCAGTCGGCGCCATTGGGCTCGAGACCGGTCGCAAGGCCGGAGGCCCAGAGCGGCATATTCTCCGGCTTGCCGGCGAAGTCGTAGACGTCGCGCCAGTCACGCTCGATCGATTGGTGGATGATTTTTGCGGGCATCGTCGACATGGCTTGCAGGTCCTTGATAGTGGTCGAGCGAGAGTAACAGCCCGACCCGAAAACGGTCATCCGGCAGTTCCCGCGCGTTGAGCTGATCGCAAATGACGGCGGGCGTCAGGCATGAGAGTTCGCCGACTTCGCGCGTCATGTGAGCCTGATCGGCAAAACCCGCTTCGAGCGCAAGATGGGCCAGCGGCATCGCGTGCGATCTGCGGCAGAGATCGAGGAAACGCTGAAACCGGCGGATGCGTTCCAGCGTCTTGGCGCCGTAGCCGAAATGCTGGTGGCAGCGGCGGCGCAGCTGTCTTTCGCTGATGTCGAGCCGGTAGGGCAGGCTGGACGGGGAGCAGCCGCTTTCGGCGGCGGCAAAAATCACCGCGGCGTCGGGGGCGGGCTCCTCCTCTACGCGCGCGGCTTCTTCGAGCAGTCGGGCGAACAACGCCATCGCGTCCGCAGCGTCGCGACAATCTTCCAGCCGCGCCTCAAACTCCGCCGTGCCCTTCCGGCCGATGTCGCTGAGCCGCACCGAGCAGCCGACCAGCGCCGAGAGCGGCGTCTTCAGCCAGGGTGCGGCGGCGCCGGGTGCAAACCGCGCACCAATGACGGTTGTGCCCGGTCGGATAAGGGGAAAAGCCGCCGTTCTGTCAGGCCCGGCAACGACCAGTCGGCCGTCGATCCATAGCAGATCGCAATAGCCGTCCGGCACGATCGCCACCGTTGCCGGTGGACCGTCGTGAAGCGAATTCGACCAGAGCCGACTGAAATGGCGCCGCAACGCCGGCGGTGGCGCATATTCGCGATAGCGGCCGGCGCGGGCCGCCAGGAGAATTGCCACGCACTATCTCCCGAAAGACCCATGATAGCATGAGATAGGCATTGCGGATGCGCTACGGGCAGGTCACGCCACATCGCTGCTTGCCGATCAGATGGCAGGTTGTCGGACAAGCGGGCGCGGCAAGCTTCATTTCATTGGCTTTTGCGAACCGATTAGACCCTTGGCAGACTTGCCGTTTGAGCGAGACAGTGCCACAACACCGGTCCAAATGACACATCGGAGGTTTGTCGTGGAAAAGGCAGAAATCGGACTGATCGGCCTTGCGGTCATGGGCTCCAACCTGGCGCTCAACATCGCGGAGAAAGGCAATAAAATTGCGGTGTTCAACCGCACGCCTGAGAAAACCGACGAATTCTACGAAAGCGCCGGCGATCTGAAAAAGCAGATCATTCCCTGCAAGACCATCGAAGAGTTCGTCGACGCGATCCGGCCGCCGCGACCGATCATCATTATGATCAAGGCAGGTGATGCCGTCGACCAGCAGATGGAGGCGCTGCGCCCGCACCTCTCCAAGGGCGACATCATGATCGATGCCGGCAACGCCAATTTCCGCGACACCGTCGCCCGCTTCGACCGCCTGAAGGATACCGATCTCACCTTCATCGGCATGGGTGTTTCCGGCGGCGAGGAAGGTGCGCGTCATGGTCCGTCGATCATGGTCGGCGGCACCGAAGAGTCCTGGAAGCGCGTCGAGAAGGTGCTGACCTCGATTGCCGCCCGCTACAATGACGAGCCCTGCGTCGCCTGGCTCGGCAATGATGGCGCCGGCCATTTCGTCAAAACCATTCATAACGGCATCGAATATGCCGATATGCAGATGATCGCCGAAATCTACGGCATCCTGCGCGACGGCCTCGGCAAGAGTGCCTCCGACATCTCCGGCATCTTCGGGGAATGGAACAAGGGCCGGCTGAACTCCTACCTGATCGAGATTTCCGAGAAGGTGCTTGCGGCGACCGATCCGGTTTCCGGCGGCCCGATGGTCGACATGATCCTCGACAAGGCCGGCCAGAAGGGTACCGGCAAATGGTCGGCGATCGAAGCGCAGAACATGGGCATTCCGGCAACGGCAATTGAAGCCGCAGTTGCCGCCCGCAGCCTCTCCTCGATGAAGTCGCAGCGCGAAGCGGCGGAAAAGATCTTCGGCACGCAGGCCGTTTCTTTCCCGATCGCTTACGGTCCTGAGCTGAACAAGGATCTGGAGCTGGCGCTCTTTGCCGCCAAGATCGGCGCCTATGCCCAGGGCTTCGCGGTGATGGCGGAAGCCTCGCGCGAGTTCAACTGGTCGCTGCCGATGCCGACCATTGCCCGGATCTGGCGCGCCGGCTGCATCATCCGTTCGCAGTTCCTCGACGAGATCACCTCGGCCTTTACCAAGGCGCCGGACGCTGCGAACCTCATCGTCACGCCCGCCTTCTCCGAGATGGTCAAGGAATCGATCCCGGCGCTGCGCCGCGTCGTTGCCGCCGCCATCTCCGCCGGCCTGCCGGTGCCGGCGCTGACCTCGGCACTCACTTATTTCGACGCCTACCGCCAGGGCAGGGGAACAGCCAACCTCATCCAGGCCCAGCGCGATTTCTTCGGCGCCCACGGCTTCGACCGCCTGGACGGGAAGGATTTCCACCACGGCCCCTGGGGCAGCGGTGCGGCGACCTTCTGAGGTTTGCCGAGAAGAGATCGAGGAAGAGCCCGGCCGTTGCGTCGGGCTTTTCCGTGGTTATGCGTGCCGCGCGCGTGCAATACCAGCGCGCAAGCAGGGAAAAGTGTAGGATTTAATCTGGTGCACCCCGAGGAATGGGCTGAGATGCTCATCCATACGAGACGCCGGAGGATATCGACCCGATCCGTGATCTGACGTCGATTGCCTTCACGCCCATGCCCTATCGCGACGGCACGGAGGCAGGGATCATCCGGAGACTTCGCGCAAGCGGCGACCTGACGATATCGCTGGTCGCCGATGAGGAAGGCGCGATGCTGGGGCATGTGGCGTTTTCGCCGGTGACGATCAGCGGCGTGCGTGACGGGCTGGTTTGGGCTGGGTCCGATATCGGTCAGGCCGGAGAGACGGCGGCCGGGTATCGGCAAGGCGCTGATCGCAAAGGGGCTCGGACTGCTGGAGGAGATGGGCGCCAGCGGATGCGCGCTGATCGGCAGTCCCGACGTCTATCGCGGCGCGGGCTTCAGGTCACATTCGCGGCGTAGGGCGGTTCGCGGACATCTCAATCCTTACATCTTAATGGGTCAGGATCGGGATCCGCAAGAGATGGGGTGCCGGATGACGAACGCGAAACGGGAACATTGGGACGAGGTCTATCGCACGAAAGCTGCCGACAGCGTCAGCTGGTATCAGCCGACGCCGGGTCCTTCCTTACATGCGCTCGATGAGCTGCAGCTGACGGCTACGGCTTCGCTGATCGATGTGGGAGGGGGGGCATCGAGCCTTGTCGACCGTCTGGTTGAGCGCGGCTGGTCCGATCTCACCGTGCTCGATATCGCGGCGCCGGCGCTCGACGTCGCCAAGGCGCGGCTCGGGGACGACGCCCTTCGAATCACCTGGTTGGTTGCCGACGTCACCGCATGGAAACCTGACCGCCAATACAATGTATGGCACGACCGTGCCGTTTTTCACTTCCTGACCGATCCCGGGCAGCGGCTGGCCTATCGCCATGCGCTCGAAACCGGTACGGCGCCGGGAGGCATCATGATCATCGCGACCTTCGCGCCGGACGGGCCGGAACGGTGCAGCGGCCTGCCGGTCCAGCGTTACGACGCGGCAGCGCTTGCGACCGAATTTTCCTCCGCCTTCGCGCTCGAACGCGACTGGCGCGAGGAGCACACGACACCTGGCGGCGGCCGGCAGTCCTTTCAGTGGTGTATCTTTCGCAGACGGTGAGGTTTACCTCGCCGACATCTGCTGTCCGACATTGCCTCAGACAGTCCGGCCGGCGCGCGCCATGCCATGCTCCACAAGACGGTCGATGACTTCGGCATAGCTGACGCCGCTTGCCGCCATCGCCTTGGAATACATGCTGATATCTGTGAAGCCGGGGATGGTGTTGAGCTCATTGATGACGAAGCGCATGTCCGGGGTCAGGAAGAAATCGACGCGCGCCATCCCGTCGCAGCCCACGGCCCGGAAGGCTTCTGCCGCTGCGTCGCGCATGGCGGCCTCAACCTCGGGCGGCAGCTCGGCCGGCACCTTCAGCGCCGCGCCGGACTCGTCGATGTATTTCGCGTCGTAACTGTAGAAGCCGTGGCTTTCCGCCGGGACGATCTCGCCGGGGCGTGAAACGAAAAGCTTTCCAGCCGCATCCTCCAGCACGCTGAATTCGATCTCGCGGCCGGCGATGAATTCCTCGGCGAGTAGGGTGCGATCGTGGCGGAAGGCCTCGGCAAGAGCGCCTGCGAATTCCTGGTTGGCATGGACCTTGGCGACGCCGACCGACGATCCCTGGCGCGCCGGCTTGATGAACAGCGGCAGGCCGAGTTCGGCCTCGAGCGTTGCGAGCGACGGGGTCGTCCCATCATGGATCGTTACGGCGCGGGCGACCGGCAGGCCTGCCGCCCTGAGCAGCCGCTTGGCGATTTCTTTATCGAGCGCTGCGGCCGAACCGAGGATGCCGCAGCCTGCAAGCGGCACACGCGCCACCTGCGCCACACCCTGTACCGATCCGTCTTCGCCATGGAGGCCGTGCAGCACGGGAAACAGCATGTCGATCGCCGCCAACTCATGCGGTGCACCATTGGCGGGGATCGCCATCACCCGGCCGCAGCCGCCCGGCACGAGGCAGATTTCCGTGCCCGATGAAGGTGTCGCCAAGGCGCCGTCCACGAAGCTGCTCGTGAGCCACCGACCCTCGCGGGTGATGAAAATCGGAAAGGCGTCATACTTTTCGGGCTTGAGCGCGCCCATGACGTTGGTTGCCGAGAGCACGGACACGTCGTGCTCGGCCGAGCGGCCGCCGAAAAGCACGGCGATGCGCGGCCTGTTGGGGGAAGGGGTCATGCAAGCCTCCGGAAGGATCAGGTTTTGAAAGGGTCAGGCGTCGACAGATATGCCGCGATTGGCGAAGAAGCGGTCGAAGACGGCAAGCGGCAGCGTTACATCTGCCTGGCTCGCCTCGTCGTGGCCGGATGGATTGTGGAAGCGGACCGTTTCCTGCAAGGCTGCCGTCACCAGCACCAGATGGCCGCCCTTCGATGGCGGTTCGCGCTCCGGCCAGCGAATGGCCGAATGCACCGAGGCGATGAAGAACCGGCGCTTCGACAGAAGATCAGGAATGGCCGAGGTTTCCACGCCGGTTATCGTCTCGGCGTCGAGCCCGAAACGCTCGGTTGCGAAGCGCACAAAGGGCGCGTAGATCAGCCCCTTGATCGAAGCGTCGATCTCGTTGACGACATAACCGCCGTAGGCGGTGCAGACACGGGCAAGTTCGAGGGTCGGACGGATTTCGCCACGGGCGGCAAGGATCATCTTCAGACAGGCCATGCCGCAGACATTGACGGCCCAGCGCGCATATTCCTCAATGGTGCCGGCTCCCGAATGACGCCAGAGCGGATCGCTGAGCAGGGCTTGCGAGCCCTCGGCAAGTACCGGCAGCGTCATGCCGGGTGTTTCCCATTGGCTGAAATAGGGCACGCCGCTTTGCTGCATTCTGTCGATATCCCCGTGACTCGCTGTGAGATGACGGGCAATCTTGGCTTTTTCGAGCCGATGCCTGCTTGCGAATCCTGGGCAGGGTTCATTCTCCCGCCTATCGGCCGTTCTCCGGCCAGATCGGCTGGCTGATGCTTTGCAGCAGTTCCGGCTCGACGCCGTCGATGCGGGCGATGACGGCCTTGGCCATTTCGCGGCCGGCCTGGCGCACATCTTCCTGGGCGGTGATGATCTCGGGACGGATCCAGTTCAGAATCGGCACCGACTGCTTGGACACCATATCAAGATCGCGCCCCAGCGCCTTGCCGGCGGCCTCGATGCCGGCATTGACGGCGATCGCCGCGCTGCCGGCCGAACAGACGATGCCGTCAGGGGCGTTCGCCGAGCGCATCATCACCTCGACGACGTCGCGGATATCGGCAAGCGGCGCGTCGGTGTTGATGCGCAGCGGCACTTCCTCGGCGCCGTAATCGTGCAGGCCGGTCTGAAAGCCGATCCGAATATGGGCGTAATAGGTGAGCTTGCTCGGCGGCTGCAGCAGGGCAATGCGCCGGCGGCCGCGTTTGACCAGCCGCTCCACCGCCTGATGGGCGAAGGCCTCGTTGTCGAAATCGTGGAAGGGGTGCGTCAGGCCGGCGTCGGTGCGCCCATGCGTGGCGAAGGGCATGCCGCGCTCGGTCAGCAACCGCACGCGCGGATCGTCCGGCTCGATGCGCGAGATGATGACCCCGTCGGCCGAGCCGGTCTCGAGGATATAGCGCACCGGCAGCATTGGGTCCTTGCTGTGGGAGTGCGGCGTGACGACGATATGATAGGGCGTGCCGGACAGGACTTCGGAGATGCCGAAGACCATCTGGCTTGAGAACCCCATGATCTCCTCGTCGATGCTGAGGACAAGGGCGATGACGTTGGTCTTGCCGGTGCGCAGGCGCACGCCCGCCCTGTTCGGCTGGTAGCCGAGCTGGCGGGCGACCATGCGCACTCGCTCCTTGGTTTCGGCCCCGATGTCAGGCGCGTCTTTCAGCGCACGTGACACCGTCGTTACGCCAAGGCCGGTCATGAAGGCGATCGTCTTCAATGTCGGGCGCTCGCGCGCCGCCGGCGCCGATGTTGCTTGTCCGAAATTTCTTTTGTTTTCCATCCCTGTGGGCCTGTCTCGCGCGAATTGGTGTCGCTTATAAAGGCTTTTTCAAGCGCCGTAAGTGCGCCGCCTGCCAAAATCGCGCCTCCCTAAAGAGTGCAATCTGTAACGATACAGTAGAAATGTCGAGCGCTTTTTCTTGTGTGCATTGCGGCAATGTCCCCGCAGGTTGAATCCGCCATTTACGCCCCGTTTTTCCGCGGTAGCGAAAAGGGCAAAGCGAGCCGTAGATCGAGAACTCTGTAATAATCATGTTTTCACAATGTGATAAGGTGATTGTGCATATGCGGCATCGCTTAATGAAACGGCGGTGTGAGGAGGAGTAATGATGCAGCCCAGAACAGCTAGAAACAGCAATGCCGGCCTTCGTCGAAAAATTTGCGGGCGGACGGTTGCGTGGCGAAATCGATTGATCTAAGTTTTTCCGGCAACGTTTCAGTGAGGGAGGAGAACTCATGAAAATCCGTATGATGGCGGCCTTGCTTGCCGCCTCGGTCGCGCTTCCGTTCGGCGCCGCCAATGCCACCGATCTCGAGGTCACGCACTGGTGGACGTCCGGCGGCGAATCCGCCGCCGTCGCCGAGCTGGCGAAGGCATTCGACGCCACCGGCAACCACTGGGTTGACGGCGCGATCGCCGGCTCCGGCGGCACTGCTCGTCCGATCATGATCAGCCGCATCACTGGCGGCGATCCGATGGGCGCCACCCAGTTCAACCATGGCCGTCAGGCAGAGGAACTTGTCCAGGCCGGTCTGATGCGCGACCTGACCGATGTCGCGACCGCCGAGAAGTGGAAGGACATCATTCGTCCGTCGAGCCTGCTCGATTCCTGCACCATCGACGGCAAGATCTACTGCGCACCTGTCAACATCCACTCCTGGCAGTGGCTGTGGCTTTCGAATGCCGCCTTCAAGAAGGCCGGCGTCGAGGTTCCGAAGAACTGGGACGAATTCGTCGCCGCCGCCCCGGCTCTCGAAAAGGCCGGTATCCTTCCGCTCGCCGTCGGCGGTCAGCCATGGCAGGCTGCAGGCGCCTTCGACGTACTGATGGTGGCGATTGCCGGCAAGGACACGTTCAACAAGGTCTTCAAGGACAAGGATGCGGAAGCTGCGGCCGGCCCTGAAATCGCCAAGGTCTTCAAGGCCGCCGACGATGCACGCCGTATGTCCAAGGGCACCAATGTCCAGGATTGGAACCAGGCGACCAACCTCGTCATCACGGGCAAGGCCGGCGGTCAGATCATGGGCGACTGGGCGCAGGGCGAATTCGCGCTCGCCGGTCAGAAGGCCGGCACCGACTATACCTGCCTGCCGGGCCTCGGCGTCAACGAGATCATTTCGACCGGCGGCGATGCCTTCTACTTCCCGCTGCTGAAGGATGAGGAGAAATCCAAGGCGCAGGCTGTGCTTGCCAAGACGCTGCTTGACCCCAAGACCCAGGTTGCCTTCAATCTGAAGAAGGGTTCGCTGCCGGTGCGCGGTGATGTCGATCTCGCCGCCGCAAATGACTGCATGAAGAAGGGTCTCGATATTTTGTCCAAAGGCAACGTGATCCAGGGTACCGACCAGCTGCTTTCGGCCGACAGCCAGAAGCAGAAGGAGGACCTCTTCTCCGAATTCTTCGCCAATCCGTCGATGACGCCGGAAGACGCGCAGAAGCGTTTCGCTGAGATCATCGCTTCGGCTGACTGATCGATAGAGTCGCTGCCTTCGCGATCCGGCTCCGCAAGGGCCGGATCGTTCCCGGATAAATGTTCGGCCGGTGGCGTGTCTCCGGCATCCCGGAAAACCGGGGCGGGGATGGCAGACGGCAAATCCGCTCTGCCGCGGTCGCAGTTGCGATTTGAGGAGAAGTGTTCATGACGGGTCAAGCGCAAGCCGGCCGGCCAATCAAGTTACTGCGCAATCTGAATGCCAAGATTGCATCCATCCCGATGATCCTGACGGCGTTGGTGATCTTTGTCGGCGGCACATTCTGGACGGTCTTTTATTCCTTTACCAATTCCAAGCTCCTCCCGCGGTTGAGCTTCGTCGGCATCGATCAGTATGAGCGCCTTTGGGCGGCACCTCGCTGGGTGACGGCGATCGAGAATCTGGCGCTCTATGGCGTGCTCTCGCTGATCTTCAGCCTTGTCATCGGCTTTGTGCTCGCCGCGCTGATGGATCAGAAGATCCGTTTCGAAAACACCTTCCGCACTATTTTCCTCTATCCCTTCGCGCTGTCTTTCATCGTGACGGGGCTCGTGTGGCAATGGGTTCTGAACCCGGACTTTGGCGTGCAGTCGGTGGTGCGTTCGCTCGGCTGGACGAGCTTCACCTTCAATCCGCTCTATACGCCTGAAATCGTCATTTACGGTATTCTGATCGCGGCGCTGTGGCAGGGGACCGGATTGGTCATGTGCCTGATGCTCGCCGGCCTGCGCGGCATCGACGAGGATATCTGGAAGGCCGCGCGCGTTGACGGCATCCCGATGTGGAAGACCTATCTGCTCATCGTCATTCCGATGATGCGGCCTGTGTTCATCACGACGATCGTCATCATCGCTTCCGGTATCGTCAAGGTCTACGACCTCGTGGTGGCACAGACGTCGGGCGGCCCCGGCATCTCCTCGGAAGTGCCGGCGAAATACGTCTATGATTACATGTTCCAGGCGCAGAACCTGGGGCAGGGCTTTGCCGCCTCGACGATGATGCTGGTCACAGTCGCCATCATCATCGTTCCGTGGGCCTATCTGGAATTCGGAGGAGGGCGCAAGCGTGGCTAATATTGCAACTCTCAACACCACGGCGGCCGGTATCGATGCCGTTTCGGGGAGGCTCGGCGACGGACCAACCGGCCCAAAGCCGCGCCCGGCGCTGTCGCCACGCAACATCATGCTCTACGGCACGCTGACCATCGCGGCGCTCTACTATCTGCTGCCGCTCTATGTGATGGTGGTGACGTCGTTGAAGGGCATGCCGGAAATCCGCCTCGGCAACATCTTCTCGCCGCCGATGGAAATCACCTTCGAGCCCTGGGTGAAAGCCTGGGCGGAGGCCTGCACGGGCTTGAACTGCGATGGCCTGTCGCGCGGCTTCTGGAATTCGGTGCGCATCACCGTGCCGTCGGTCATCATCTCGATCGCCATCGCCTCGGTAAACGGCTATGCGCTGGCAAACTGGCGCTTCAAGGGATCCGAGCTTTTCTTCTCGATCCTCATCATCGGGGCGTTCATTCCCTATCAGGTGATGATCTATCCGATCGTCATCATCCTGCGCGAAATCGGCATTTACGGTACGCTGACCGGCCTCGTCATCGTGCATTCGATCTTCGGCATGCCGATCCTGACGCTGCTGTTCCGCAACTATTTCGTGTCGCTGCCGGAAGAACTGTTCAAGGCGGCGCGCGTCGACGGCGCGGGTTTCTGGCAGATCTTCCTGAAGATCATGCTGCCGATGTCGCTGCCGATCTTCGTCGTGGCGATGATCCTGCAGGTGACCGGCATCTGGAACGACTTCCTGTTCGGCGTGGTCTTCACCCGGCCGGATACCTATCCGATGACTGTGCAGCTCAACAACATCGTCAATTCCGTCCAGGGCGTGAAGGAATACAACGTCAACATGGCGGCGACGATCCTGACCGGCTTGGTGCCGCTGATCGTCTATTTCGTCTCCGGACGGCTTTTCGTTCGCGGCATCGCCGCCGGCGCAGTGAAGGGGTGATCACATGAACATGAATTCTACTGTCTCCAATTCGAGCGTCTCGATCAGGGATCTGTCGCTGAACTTCGGATCGGTCAGCGTGCTGAAGGATCTCAATCTCGACATCAACGACGGCGAATTCCTTGTGCTGCTCGGCTCATCCGGCTGCGGCAAGTCGACCTTGCTGAACTGCATTGCCGGCTTGCTCGATGCTTCCGAAGGCCAGATCTTCATCAAGGGCAAGAACGTCACTTGGGAGGAGCCGAAGGACCGCGGCATCGGGATGGTCTTCCAGTCCTACGCGCTCTATCCGCAGATGACGGTCGAAAAGAATCTCTCCTTCGGTCTTCGCGTTGCCAAGGTGCCGCAGGCCGAGATCGACAAGCGCGTGGCGCGCGCGGCCGAGATCCTGCAGATCCAGCCGCTCCTGAAGCGCAAGCCGGCCGAACTTTCCGGCGGTCAGCGGCAGCGCGTCGCCATTGGCCGGGCGCTGGTGCGCGATGTCGACGTGTTCCTGTTCGACGAGCCGCTGTCCAACCTCGACGCCAAGCTGCGCTCGGAGCTGCGCGTCGAAATCAAGCGCCTGCACCAGTCGCTGCAGAATACGATGATCTACGTCACCCACGACCAGATCGAGGCGCTGACGCTCGCCGACCGTATCGCCATCATGAAGAGCGGCATCATCCAGCAGCTCGACGATCCGACGACGATCTACAACCGGCCGCGCAACCTCTTCGTCGCCGGGTTCATCGGCTCGCCGTCGATGAATTTCCTGCGTGGCGAGCTGGTCAAGACGGCCGAGGGGATCGCCTTTACGGCCAACGGCGTCAACTTCTCGCTGGCTGCCTATGACGCCAACGAGGCACTGCAGCCCGGCCGCAAGGTGGTGCTCGGCGTTCGTCCCGAGCACATCAAGGTTAACGAGAACGCCGGCGGCGAGGAACATGACGCGACCGTCGACATCGAGGAGCCGATGGGCGCGGACAATCTTCTGTGGCTGAAACATGCCGGTCACACGATGTCGGTCCGCGTCAACGGCGCCCGCCGCTTTAACGTCGGCGCCAAGGTGAAGCTCAGCTTCGACATGACGGTTGCCTCGCTGTTCGATGCCGAGAGCGAGTTGCGGCTTTAGAGGGTTCTGCGGACGGGGGCCGGGGATGGCGCCGCCGCCTGCTTGCCGTAGGGCTGTTTGAATGAATTCGACCGACGCTCCACCCAAGCTGGCGCGAGCTTGGCAAGAGGCCAACTCCGCTCTCCGTCATCCTCGGGCTTGACCCGAGGATCCATGCTCGCGGCGGTCGTCGGATGCCGAGTAGATGCTCGGGTTAAGCCCGAGCATAACGGAGGCGAAGGGGGCGCAGCGAACGACAATTGCCGACGGCGGCTCTGCGCCGTCCATCTTAAAAACGTGAATCGGAAATGAAATTGTGACGCAACAACCGCCCCCCTTCAACATTGACCTTTCCGGTTCGTGGCAGCTGACCTCCGTCGATGGCGAGATCAAAAGCGTCATCACGCTGCCGGGCGACGTGCATACGGCGCTTTATCGCGCGGCCCTGATCCCCGATCCCTATTTCGGCCGCAACGAGGAGAAAGTGCAGTGGGTCGCCGAGCGCGAATGGGCAGTCGAGCGCAGCTTCACGCTGCAAGAGGCCGAGGGCGACTGGTATCTCGATATCGACTATCTCGACACAGTCGCCTCCGTTTATGTCAACGGCTTCCTGGCACTCGAAGCCGACAACAGCTTCCGCCGCTATCGGCCCGACGTGTCGAGCATGCTGAGATCCGGCGACAACGTCATCCGCATCGTGTTTGCCTCCAACCCCGCCGTCGGCGCCGAGCGGCAGAAGCAGCAGCCCTTCTATGTTCCTTACAGCACGGGCAATTCGCCGATCCCGGACGGCAACATGCTGCGCAAGCCGCAATGCCATTTCGGCTGGGACTGGAATATCGCCATTGCGCCGCTCGGCCTTTACGGCACGATCGCCCTGAAAAGGCTTGAGAGCGCACGCATCGAACATGTCGTCACCCGCCAGACGCATAATCTCGACGGTTCGGTCGATCTGACGGTCACGGCAACGCTGTATTCGAAGGGGCCAAGCATTGCCCAGGTCTATTTCGATCTCGATGGCGAGCGGGTGCGCCTCGATGTCGGCGTCCATGGCGAGACCCATGTCAACCATCTCTTCCACATCGACAAGCCGCGCCTCTGGTGGCCTTCCGGCAGCGGCGAGCAGGCGCTCTATATGCTTTCCGTCGAGCTGTCCGACGAGGCGGTGACGAGGCAGATCGGCCTTCGCACCATCGAGCTGATCACCACCCCGGATGCGTCAGGCGCCCGTTTCGCCTTCAAGGTCAACGGCCGCGAGATCTTCTGCCGCGGCGCCAACTGGATCCCCGCGGACGCGCTCTATTCACTCTCCTCGCCGGAGAAGACAGAAGACCTGCTGCAATCGGCGAAAGCCGCCAACATGAATATGATCCGCGTCTGGGGCGGCGGCTTCTACGAGCAGGATCATTTTTACGATCTCTGCGACCGGCTGGGCCTGATGGTTTGGCAGGACTTCATGTTCGCCTGCAACCTCTATCCCTCGACCGAAGACTTCCTCGAGAACGTGGCGATCGAGGTGAATTACCAGGTGCGCCGGCTTTCCTCGCACCCTTCGATCGCGCTTTGGTGCGGCGACAACGAGCTGGTCGGGGCGCTGACCTGGTTCGAGGAATCGAGGAAGGATCGCGATCGCTATCTCGTCTCCTATGATCGGCTCAACCGGACGATCGAGCAGGCGGTGAAGAAGGCGCTGCCCGGCGCGCTCTGGTGGCCGTCGAGCCCGGCTTCCGGCTATCTCGATTTCGGCGATGCCTGGCATGCCGATGGCTCGGGCGACATGCATTACTGGTCGGTCTGGCACGAGAACAAGTCATTCGACAATTACCGATCGGTGCGGCCGCGCTTCTGCTCGGAATTCGGCTTCCAGTCCTATACCTCGCTGCCTGTCATCAGGACCTATGCCGAGGAGAAGGATATGAATATCGCTTCTCCCGTCATGGAACTGCATCAGAAGAATGCCGGGGGCAACGAGCGCATCGCCGGCACGATGTTCCGCTATTTCCGCTTCCCCAAGGATTTTCCGAATTTCGTCTATCTCTCCCAAATCCAGCAGGGCCTGGCGATCAAGACGGCGGTGGAATATTGGCGTTCGCTGAAACCCCATTGCATGGGCACGATCTACTGGCAGCTCAACGACACCTGGCCGGTCGCCTCCTGGTCGAGCCTCGATTATGGCGGACGCTGGAAGGCGATGCATTATCTCGTCAAGCGCTTCTTCCAGCCGGTGGCGGTCGCGGCCATTCCTTCCGAGGACGGCAAGACGATCCGCTTCTCGCTGGTCAACGACACGCTCGCCGATGTCAGCGTCGATCTTTCGATCTCGGTTCTGACGATGAAAGGCGAGCGGAAGCACCTGAAAGATGTGCAGGCGGTCTGCTCTCCGGATGCGGCGGTGACGGCCGCGACCATCGACGTTGCAGAAATCGGCGAGGGAACGCTGCTTGCCTGGCGTTTCACTGCCTCGAACGGCATGGGCGGCGAGGGGCACCACGTCAACGGCACCTACAAGGCGCTGGAGCTGGAGCCGTCAGGGCTTGTCGTCACGCATGAATATGTCGAGACGAGCGGCGCGATCGACATCAACGTCACCGCTAAGGGACTTGCGCTCTTCGTGATGATCGAGAGCGAGACGGACGGCAAATATTCCGACAATGCCTTCGATCTTGCGGCCGGAGAAAGCCGCCGCATCACCTTCACCCCGGCAGAGCCGCTTGAACGCGGCAAGCTGCCGGATTTCCGGTTCTACGACCTGCATTCCTGCCAATCGGCGGATTGATCCTTCCCAAGCGAGGGCACGAGGCCCAAGGAGAATATGATGACGAAACTCAGCTACCAGCTCTACAGCGCGCGTAATTTCCAGCCCTATTCGGCAATTTTCGAGAAGCTCGGCAAGGCGGGCTATGCGGAAGTCGAGGGCTTCGGAGGCATCTATGCCGACCTCGACGATGCCGGCTTGAAGAGCCTTCGCGCCGAGCTCGACAAGAACGGCCTCGTCATGGCGAGCGGCCATTTCAGCCCTGATTTCCTGGAAAAGGACGTTCAGAAATCGCTCAACATCGCCAAGATTCTCGGCGTGGATTCGATCTATGCGCCGCATCTGGCGGCCGACCAGCGTCCCGCCGACGCCGCCGGCTGGACTGCTTTCGGCAGGCGCCTGCAGGAGATGAGCAAGCCTTACAAGGACGCCGGCTACGAGTTCGGCTGGCACAATCATGATTTCGAGTTCGTCAAGCTCGCCGACGGCTCGCTGCCGATCGAGCGCATTTTCGAAGGCGCGCCTGACATTTCCTGGGAAGCCGATATCGCCTGGGTCATCCGCGGCGACGCCGATCCCTTCGCCTGGATCGAGAAACTCGGACCGCGCATCACCGCAGTTCACGTCAAGGACATTGCGCCGGCAGGCGAAGCGAAGGACGAGGACGGCTGGGCTGACGTCGGCCATGGCAAGGTCGAGTGGGCCAAGTTGATTGCAGCGCTTCGCGGCACCAGGGCCAAGCATTTCGTCGTCGAACATGACAATCCTAATGACATCGACCGCAACATCAGCCGCTCGATCGCATCCTTCCAGACTTATTGAGGCACATCATGACCAGGGAACTTGGCGTCGGCATCATCGGATGCGGCAACATCTCCACTACCTATTTCTCGCTCGCACCGCTCTTCAAAGGGCTGAAGGTGCTGGCCTGCGCCGATATCAACGTGCAGGCCGCTGAGGCCCGCGCCAAGGAATATGGCGTGAAGGCACAGACGATCGAGGCGCTTCTCGCCAATGACGAGATCGACGTCGTCGTCAACCTGACGATCCCGGATGCGCATTTTCCGGTGTCGAAAGCGATCCTCGAAGCCGGAAAACATGTCTATTCGGAAAAGCCGCTGGTGCTTTCGCTGGAGCAGGGTGAGGAGCTTCGCCGCATCGCCAAGGCGAAGAATCTCGCCGTCGGCTGCGCGCCGGACACCTTCCTCGGCGGCGCCCATCAGCTTGCCCGCAAGTTCATCGACGACGGCGGCATCGGCCGGGTCACCTCGGGGGCCTGCTATGTGATGAGCCCCGGCATGGAGATGTGGCATCCGAACCCGGACTTCTTCTTCCTGCCAGGCGGCGGCCCGATCCTCGATCTCGGCCCCTATTACATCGCCAACCTGATCAACCTGATCGGGCCGGTGAAGCGCGTCGGCGCCATGACCTCGATGGCATCGGAGACCCGCACGATTACCAGCCAACCGCGCCATGGAGAGATCATCCCGGTCAAGACGCCGACGACGATCCAGGCGCTGCTCGAATTCGTCAACGGAGCCACGGTGACGCTGTCGGCAAGCTGGGACGTATGGTCGCATCGCCATGCCAACATGGAACTCTACGGCACCGACGGCTCGCTCTACGTGCCGGACCCGAACTTCTTCGGCGGCACCGTCGAGGCAAGCGGCCGCGACAAGGATATCAAGCCGCTGGAATACTGGGACCATCCCTTCGGCAAGATCAACCAGGAAAGCCCAAACGGTTCGCGAGCCAACTACCGCACAGCCGGCCTTGCCGATATGGCGATGTCGCTGATCGAGGGACGTGACGCACGCTGCTCGCTCGACCGCACGCTGCACGGCGTCGACGTCATGACCTCGATCCTGAAATCGGGCGAGGAGGGCCGTTTCATCGATCTCACCACGACCTGCACCCAGCCGGCGGCACTTGGCATCGAAGAGGCGCAGGCGCTGTTGAAGTGATTGAGGCCCGCGCCGTGCGCTTGCCGTATCGGCGCGGTTGTTCCAATAGTCTCGTCATCCTCGGGCTTGTCCCGAGGATTTGCCGCGCTTTCAGTAGATCCTCGGGACAAGCCCGAGGATGACGGCGTCGGACCGTGGACACGTTTTTAGCTTTCGGCCGCCACTTAGGGCGGATACGAAGGGGAAGCGATTTAAGACAGGTTCAGGAGACCTTCAGATGAGCTGGCAGCCGGCCGAAGACCGCTATTCGAAGATGAAATATAACCGCACGGGCCGTTCCGGCCTGAAGATTCCCGCCGTTTCCCTCGGTCTCTGGCACAATTTTGGCGGCGACACGCCGCATGATCGCAAGATCGACATGTGCCGCACGGCCTTCGATCTCGGCATCACCCATTTCGACCTCGCCAATAATTACGGCCCGCCTCCCGGCAGCGCCGAGACCGCTTTCGGCGAGATCCTGCGGTCCGAGTTTTCCGGGCTTCGCGACGAGCTGATCATCTCCTCGAAAGCCGGCTACGACATGTGGCCGGGTCCTTATGGCGAATGGGGCAGCCGCAAGTACCTGATCGCCTCCTGCGACCAGAGCCTGAAGCGCATGGGCCTCGACTATGTCGATATCTTCTATTCGCATCGTTTCGACCCAGACACGCCGCTCGAGGAAACCTGCGGCGCGCTCGACCATATCGTCCGCTCCGGCCGGGCGCTCTTTGTCGGCATCTCCTCCTACAATTCGCAGCGCACCCGCGAAGCGGCCGCGATTCTCAAGGATCTCGGCACGCCCTGCCTGATCCACCAGCCGAGCTATTCGATGCTCAACCGCTGGGTCGAAGACGACAGGCTGCTCGATACGCTTGACGAAGTCGGCATGGGTTCGATCGTGTTCTCGCCGCTGGCCCAGGGCATGCTGACCACGAAGTATCTCGGCGGTATCCCAGCCGACAGCCGCGCAGCCCAGAACCATTTCCTGAAGCGCGACTTCATCCGTCCATCGATCATCGACAATATCGGCAAGCTCAACGCGATTGCCGAAAGGCGCGGTCAGACGCTGGCGCAGATGGCGATCGCCTGGGTGTTGCGCGGCGGCCGCGTGACCTCGGCTCTGATCGGCGCCAGCCGCTCGTCACAGATCATCGATTGCGTCAAGGCGCTGGATAATCTTGAATTCAAGACCGAGGAACTGGCCGAGATAGACGTCTACGCACGCGAGGCGGACATCAATCTCTGGGCGAAGTCGGCGGAGCGGGAATAGGGAAGGTCGGGCAATTTAAGATCCGGAGTTCGGGCAGTTGGTTGCCACACCCTCCTTCATCTCTGTGAACTCAGGCATGCCCGAGGGATGTCACAGAGATCCACCCATCCTAAGTCCTTGGGCTGAAGGGACTCCTTCGCCGCGCAGACGCGCGGCGGCTGGATTCCTGTGACCAGCACAGGAATGAGGGCGAGAAGTGAGCCCCGTATATGACGTACGTACCACAAAATACTCTAGGAGGAGGCCGCAACTATGATCCGCAATCCCATCCTGCCCGGGTTCAACCCCGATCCGTCGATCTGCCGCGTCGGCGCGGATTATTATATCGCCACCTCCACCTTCGAGTGGTATCCCGGCGTGCAGATCCACCATTCACGCGATCTGGTAAACTGGACGCTGGTGCGCCGGCCACTCGAGCGGCGGTCGCAACTCGACATGCGGGGGAACCCTGACAGTTGCGGCATCTGGGCGCCGTGCCTTTCCTATGCCGACGGGCAGTTCTGGCTTGTTTATACCGACGTCAAGCGCTTCGACGGCAATTTCAAGGATGCGCCGAACTACATCGTCACCGCGCCTTCGATCGAGGCCGAATGGTCCGATCCGGTCTATGTCAATTCCTCCGGCTTCGATCCCTCGCTCTTCCACGACGATGACGGCCGCAAGTGGTTCGTCAACATGCAGTGGAACCACCGCACCGAAAGCTTCGGCGGCTCACCGAAATCGCCCGCCTTCGATGGGATCCTGCTGCAGGAATGGGACCCGGTAGCGAAGGCGCTGAAGGGGCCGATCAAGAACATCTTTGCCGGCAGTCCGCTTGGCCTCGTCGAAGGCCCGCATCTCTTCAAAAAGAACGGCTGGTATTACCTGACGACTGCCGAAGGCGGTACCGGCTACGACCACGCCGTCACCATGGCACGCTCGCGCCGCATCGAAGGGCCTTATGAGATGCATCCCAACATGCATCTCATCACCTCCAAGGATCACCCCGGTGCGGTGCTGCAGCGGGCCGGCCACGGCCAATACGTCGAGACGCCGGATGGTCAGGCCTATCACACCCATCTCTGCGGCCGGCCGCTGCCGCCGAAGCGGCGCTGCACGCTGGGGCGCGAGACGAGCCTGCAGAAATGCGTCTGGCGCGACGATGACTGGCTCTATCTCGAAAATGGAACTCGCGTGCCTGATGTCGATGTGCCGAGTCTTTTTGGTGCTGCGCCGGTGGAAAAGCCGATGCGCAGTGAATACAGTTTCGATGGTACGGCGCTGCCGACTGATTTCCAGTGGCTGCGCACGCCCGAGCCGCAACGTATCTTCAACCAGACGGACCGTCCGGGCCATCTCCGGTTGATCGGGCGCGAAAGCATCGGTTCCTGGTTCGAACAGGCATTGGTAGCCCGCCGGCAGGAGCATCACAGCTTCCGCGCCGAGACGGTGATCGAGTTTTCGCCCGACACCTATCAGCAGGTCGCGGGGCTGACACATTATTATAACCGCCACAAGTTCCACGCGCTCGCCGTCACGCTGCATGAAACACTCGGCCGCTGCGTCACCATCCTTTCCTGCAATGGCGACTATCCGAACGGACGCCTGAGCTTTCCGGCTGAAAGCGGGGTGGCGATCGCCGCCGAGGGCCGCGTTCAGCTCGCCATGGAGATTCGCGAGAACGACCTGCAGTTCTTCTGGCAGACCGAAGGCAAGGGCGCCTGGCAGCCGATCGGCCCGGTGCTGGACGCCGGGATGATCTCCGACGAGGGTGGACGCGGCGAACACGGCTCCTTCACCGGCGCTTTCGCCGGCCTGTTTGCCTTCGACACGTCGGGGCGGGGAAAGGTCGCGGATTTTGATTGGTTTAATTACGAGGAGTTGTGAGGGTGGCTCGGCTACGGGGAACCGATAAAAAGAAAGCCGGCGCAGCGGCCGGCTGAGACGAACGCGGCTGGACAGGTGATACTCGCCGGCTCCAAACACTTCGTGACTGAACAATAACTTTCACTACAAGCCGAGGCAGCGGTAAAGGGCGCAACAAGAACGCCGAAGAACGGCTCCGCAAAGGGATGGGCGGCGGGGCGGATGCCGGTGCTTGCCTCGGCTCTCTTATCGGGCATCAAGATCACCATATGATGACATTCCGAACCGGCTGTTACCTTTCTTTTCCCCGGGTTGGTCATTGCGATGATAGTCGAAAAGCTGGCATCTTGGCCATATCTCCAGCGGGTGACTCCGTCGTCGCCAGTAACGGTGTTGGCGCTGCGTGAATGCAGTGTTCACGTTCCCGAAGGATGTCAAATCGTCACAGACGAACTATATAGCGGGCCGAATACTTCGAGAATCCTTAAGAGTTCCGCATGGCGCCCATTATTTCCGTTCAGAACCTGACCAAGACCTATGCCAATGGGTTCGAGGCCCTGAAAGGCATCAACCTCGACGTGGAGAAGGGCGAGATTCTGGCGCTGCTCGGACCGAACGGCGCCGGCAAGACGACGCTGATCTCGATCATCTGTGGCATCGCCAATCCGAGCGGGGGGCAGGTGCTGGTCGCCGGTCACGACGTCGTCAAGGATTTCCGCGCCACGCGTTCCATGATCGGGCTTGTGCCGCAGGAACTGATGACCGATCAGTTCGAGACAGTGTTCAATACGGTGAGCTTTTCCCGTGGGCTGCATGGCAAGAAGGCCAACCCCGCCCATATCGAGAAGGTGCTGCGGGCGCTCTCGCTCTGGGACAAGAAGGACAACATGCTGCGCCAGCTCTCCGGCGGCATGAAGCGGCGTGTGCTGATCGCCAAGGCGCTCTCCCACGAGCCGGAGATCCTTTTCCTCGACGAGCCGACCGCCGGCGTCGACGTGACGCTGCGCAAGGATATGTGGAATGTCGTCGAGCAGCTGCGGGCTTCCGGTGTCACCATCATCCTGACAACACATTACATCGAAGAGGCCGAGGAGATCGCCGACCGGGTCGGCGTCATCAACGGCGGGCAATTGCTGCTCGTCGAGGACAAGGCGGCGCTGATGGCCAAGCTTGGCCGCAAGCAACTCATTCTCGATCTCATCGAACCGCTCGAGCGGCTGCCGGACTGCTTTGCCGGCAACGGATTGACGCTGGAAGCTGATGGCTGCCGGCTGACTTATGATTTCGATACCGATAATGAGCAGGAGAGCATCGCGACCCTGCTAACCCGGCTGAGCGAGAACAATATCCATTTCAAGGATCTCTCGACGCGGCAGAGTTCGCTCGAAGACATCTTCGTGGCGCTGGTGGGAGCGGCAAAATGAACGTCGAAGCAATCAAATCGATCTATTTCTTCGAGATGGCGCGCACGCGCCGCACCCTGCTGCAGAGCGTGATCTCGCCGGTAATTTCGACATCGCTCTATTTCATCGTCTTCGGCGCGGCGATCGGCTCCCGCATACAGGAAGTGGAGGGGGTATCCTACGGCGCCTTCATCACACCCGGCCTGATCATGCTGACGCTGCTCGGCCAGTGCATCAGCAACGGCTCCTTCGGCATCTATTTCCCGAAATTCACCGGCACGATCTACGAGGTGCTGTCGGCGCCGGTGGCGATGACGGAAATCCTGCTCGGTTATGTCGGGGCGGCGGCGACCAAGGGGATGATCATCGGTTTCATTATCCTGCTGACTGCCAATCTTTTTGTCGACGTCAGGATCGAGCATCCTTTCATGATGATCCTGTTCTTCCTGCTGACGGCCGTCACCTTCAGCTTGTTCGGCTTTATGATCGGCATCTGGGCCGGTAATTTCGAGCAGCTGAATCTTATTCCGATGCTGGTGGTGCCGCCCCTGACCTTCCTCGGCGGCAGCTTCTACTCCATCAACATGCTACCGCCCTTCTGGCAGGCAGTCAGTCACTTCAATCCAGTCCTCTATCTCGTCAGCGGATTCCGCTGGAGCTTCTACGGGATCGCCGATGTCAATCCGGCGACCAGCCTGGCGATGATCACGGTGTTCCTGGCGATCTGCCTCGGCACGCTCGGCTGGATCTTCAAGACCGGTTACCGGCTGCGCAACTGACACTGACCGTGCTCATCGGAAACTCCGATGACGCTATCGATTTCTTCCGTTTTTCTTCCGCTGCGGTCTCGGGCATCTACTGTCTCATTCGAATGGAGATGCGAGATGACTGCTATCAGGATTGAAGGTGTGAAGGTGTTGATCGTCGGCGGCAGTTCCGGCATGGGACTGGCGCTTGCCATGCGCCTGCTTGCCGAGGGAGCGTCGGTGACGATCGTGGGGCGCAGCAGGGAGAAGCTCGCGGCAGCCCGCCGCCACCTCGGCGATCATCCGAACCTTGCGACGCGTGCCGTCGATATAACCCGCGAGCAGGAGGTCGCCGCGCTGTTTCAGGACGGCGAACCACTGGATCATATCGTCAGCACGGCGGCCGATATCGAAGGCGCCTATCAGTTTCTGCCGTCGATCGAGCTTGCGGCGGCGCAGCGGGTGGTCGAAAGCAAGCTTTACGGGCCGCTGCTTCTGGCGAAGCATGGCGCCATCGGCCTGCCGCCAGGGGGATCCATCACCTACACCTCAGGGGTCGCCGCCTATCGACCGGCGGCGCGTGGCGCGGTGGTCGCAGCCGTCAACGCGGCGCTCGAAGGCCTGGTGAGAGCGCTTGCCGTCGAGTTGGCGCCCATCCGTATCAACGCCGTATCACCCGGATGGGTCGATACGCCGATCTGGCGCTTTGTCGCCGGCGACGCCAAGCATGCGACGCTGAACACGATGGCGGAGCGCCTGCCGGTAGGTCGGGTCGGGCAGCCGGAGGATATTGCCGACGCAATCCGTTTTCTCATCGGCAACGGCTTCACTACAGGCACGATCCTGCACGTCGAAGGTGGACATCGGCTGGTTTGACCTGCGAGAGATTTTCGCTTGCCGACTGCAGGATAAGGGCGAGCGCAGGCGGCTGAACGCGCCGGCGCCGCCACGTCATCACCAGCGAAGCGGCTGGCGGTTTGCCCGGCCACGACAATTCGACGATTTCGCCACGCGCCGGAGACAACCCGATCGCGAGGCGCGGGACAAGCCCATAGCCGGTGCCGGAGGCAACGAGGCGAATGATCGTCGCAATACTGTCTGCTTCCGTCGCAATGGGCGGCGGCGTCACGCCCGCTTCTGCAAAGGCCGTATCGAACAGATGGCGATAGACGCAGCCTGCCTCAGTCGCAACAAAGGGTGCGGTACTCAGCGCCGCCAGGCTATCAAATGAGGATAGCTGCGAGTTGTGGCCCGCGATCAACACCAGCGGTTCGCTGCAGATATGGCGCGTCGCGAACCGCTCGTCCTCATGGCCGCGATCGAAAGTGAAGGCGACGTCGATCGAGCCGTGCTGCAAATGCGCGTGCAACTCGCCACTGCCGCCAACCTTGAGTTTGAGAGCAAGGCCAGGGTTCTGCCGACGGAATCTGGAGAGCCAGGGCGCCAGCCTTTCAGCGGCGATGGTTTCGAGCGTGCCCAATATGACCGATTGTTCGGCGTTGCCGGCGGCCGAGCGGACCGCGTCCTTCGCCTCGCCATTCAGCGCCAAGATCTCTTCCGCATAGGCCTTCAAAGCTGCCCCTGCCGGCGTGGGGACGACACCTTGCCGGGATCGAACAAAGAGCTCGGCGCCCAATTCCTCTTCCAACGCCTGTATCTGGTCGCTGAGGCTCGACTGGGCGAGGTTGACCTCGGAAGCGGCGCGCGTGAGGTTTCCGTGGCGGATGACCGCAAGGAATGTCTTCAGTTGTCGTGGGGTCATGTCTGGTTCCGGCATTGCGCAGGCGCAGAATACAAACAAAGAGGACCGAGCGGCAATGAGGACGCGCCGCAATTTTAACACGGAAAATTTCCAGCGTTGCTGTCATCGATCGCGGGGGCAAGGGATGATCATCAGCAGCGTGTTTGAATTCTTCGCGATCGCCACGCTCCTCTGCTTAAATCCACAAGAAAGCAGGTCGCACGACGCCGCAGCACCCGTCAAAGTTACTTATGCCGTGGTCATGGGGCAAAACGAGCCGATCTCTGCTGAGGTATCATGCCCCCCGGATGTTGCTTGCGAGCTTGTCGACCATGCCGATCCCGCCGTCCATCTCGCGATTACGATGTATTCGGACTTGAAGGGGGTGAGCTGCGCATCTATTGCTGGTCTGATCCCCGTTCCTTCAGGGGTTCGCGATCGCGCATCGATTTTTCAAGCCGGCGAGTTACGGCCGACATCTTTAGGCGAGTCTGACTTCGGTATTGCGGTTCCGCTTGTTGTAAGGCGGCGACCTATTTTCGGCGAAGCCCTTGTCTCCTATTGATTGTCTTATCTTGCGCATTTCCCCTCAGGCGCTGTTGACGAGGAGAGCGCCTGAGAGAATGAGGAGGGTGCCGGCGGCGAGCTTGAGTGTGTTGATCTCTGAGGCTTCGCCGAGGTAAAGGGCGCCGATTGCCAGCGTCACCAGCACGTTACAGCTCCAGATCGGCGCGAGTTTCGAGACGGGAACGCCGTAAGCGAAGAGCGCGAAGCTGATCAGGCCGGTACCGAGGGCGAAGCAGGCGCCGGCGGTTGCGGCAAAACCGAGGCCCTCGATGCTCCAGGGAGCGGGGCGCCAGATCAGCGCGGCGACCAAGCCGGCGAGAGCACAGGCGGCGCCGAAGGCGATCAGATAGACGGCGGAGCCTGTGGCGGACATGGCGCTCTGCTTCTGGAAGATGGCGGTAATGCCCCAGAAAATGGCGGGCAGAATGCCGCCGATGACGATCGGCCAGAGTGAATTCATCGCGAAACTCCTGTCGCACTCATAGGTCAAGCCTTCGCCTCAGGCCAAGGCCGATCGAACATGCGGGGTGCCACCAGACTAGGAGTTTCTTCTTGCTCTTTGTGGTCTTGTTGTTTTGCGAGCGAAGGTGACAGATCCGGCCGTTACCGTAAAGTGCGCATTACGCCATTGGCCGCACGGGTTCGCCGGATTGCATTTCCAACAGACGGTGAAACCTCACGTTGACGAGGTGGAAATATTGGTCTAGCCATAGCGGTCATGAAGATCGCTATGGTTCTTGTCGTGGTGATAACGCGCATGGGCAGGATGGTGTAACCATCCGGCGATCGGCCCCATGCGCGGTAAATCAAGCTCCTGACGGGGCTTTTTTTGTGCCCTGAATTTGCGCCTCGCCTCGTCAGACTCTCCCACAAATCTCGCTGACAAGACGGGTAAGACCATGACACGCGACAATTCCGTTCAGACTCCCGGCAACCGCCTGACCGAGAAAACGGTCATGACACCGACAGCGGCGCCCCGACGCACGATCCTTCTCCTGCTGACGGCGCTCTCGGTCTTGCCGGTCAACATATATCTGCCGGCGCTGCCAAACATCGCAATCACGTTTCAGGCCGATTTCGCGCTCGTCAATCTTTCGATTGCGGGTTATGCGATCATCAACGCCGTGACGGAAATTATCGCGGGCGCGATGTCGGATCGCTACGGCCGCCGCCCGGTTGCGCTGATCGCCGTTTCCATTTTCATCGTTGCGTCGATCGGCTGCGCGTTAGCTCCCAATATCGGTGTTTTCCTGTTGTTTCGCGTGATGCAGGCGTCGATCGCCGCCTGCTTCTGCGTTGCCCTCGTCGTCATCAAGGAGACGGCGGGTGACCGCCAGGCCGCCAACAGGATCGGCCACGCCGCCATGGGATGGGCCATCGCGCCGATGCTCGGTCCGAGCTTCGGCGGCGTTCTGGATGAAGCGTTTGGGTGGCGGGCGATCTTCGTCGCTCTGGCGCTGCTTGGCGCAGCCATCCTCGCCATCTCCATGCGCGAGCTGAAGGAAACGGCCGGACACGCCTCAAGATCGAGAGGCAATTACTTTGCTTCCTATCGGCAGCTTCTCAGCTCATCACGGTTCTGGACGTATACGCTGTGCATGGCCTGCTCCACCGGCACTCTCTATATCTTCCTCGGCGGCGCATCCCTGGCCGTTGGTTCGTTCGGCGGATCGAGCGCAAAACTGGGCTTCTTCATGGGAATGGTTCCCGCAGGGTTCATTCTCGGCAGTTATCTCGCTGCCCGATTGGCGGGGAAATCGCTCGGCACCACACTTGTCATTGCGCGCCTGTCGACGTGCATGGGCCTGCTGCTGGGGCTGATCCTGTCGATCTCAGGCGTCACGCATGTCCTGGCGTTTTTCGGACCCTGCATGTTCATCGGCATCGGCAACGGTTTGACCTTTCCCGCCGCCAATCTGGGCGTGATGTCGGTTCGCGCCAATCTCGCAGGTACCGCTGCCGGACTTGCCGCCGCCATGTCGATCGCCGGCGGAGCGCTGATCGCTTCGATCGCCGGACTTTTTCTCCGGGAGGCCGGCGCGATTCCGACGCTGTTCGCGATGTTACTGACATCGGCGTCGCTTGCTTTGTCGGCAGCGCTTTTCGCAGCTTTTATCGACGCTCCTCATCAAGAGCCTGCAGAAAGCGGATCGGGGATAAATTAATCCGCCGGTTCAATCCCGCAGGCGCAATTCGTCGGTCTGCATCTGCATGGAGCCTAGCGTTTCCAGGAAGCTCATGCCGAGCAGGCTCTGGTCGAGTCGGCCGTCCTCGGCGACGCTGGCTGCGACGTTGTTGCGGATGATCGGACCGATCGCCACCTCGTCGAGGGTGATCGGGGCTGCGCGGCTGCGGCCGTTGGCGGTCATGACCCTCATCGAGTAGGTGAGCCCGGTGAGATCGATGCCGATGCGTTCGGCATCCTCGTGCGAGAGCGCCACCATGCTGGAGCCGGTGTCGACAAGCATCTCGACCGTTCGGCCATTGACATTGACGTCGGCTTCGAAATGGCCGCTCAACAGCTTGTGCAGGATGATTTCCTTGCCGCCCTCGCTCGTCGTGACGACGACGGCGTGGCCGGGAACGAGGCCGGCGAGCACGCGGTTGCCGACTCCGAGTGCTTCCTGGCGATAAAGATAGACGGTGACCAGCGTCAGGATGATCACCAGCCAGATCATCATTTGGCGCATGGTTTCACCGACGCGGCGCCGGCTTCCCCAGATGCCGGCCGACAGCATCAGCGCGATCGGCAGCAGGTAAACGACGCGGCCGAAATCGTCGCTTTGCAGGCCGAGGATGCGGCTGCCGTCATTGTTGAGGATCAGCACGGCAAGGCCGATGCCGATCACGACGAGAAAAACAGTCAAACGGATCATCAGAGCCGCTCCGGCTGTTCGGCGAGGTTTGATTTCATGTGGGTCCTTGTGGCAGCCGCGAGCCTCGCCGGCAGCACCGCCATGATCCCGCCGCGTTCGGCATCGGTATAGGTCATCCAGCCGCCAATTTCCTCAAGAGTGCGGCCGCATCCGGCGCAAAAACCGGTGGCTGAAACCATGGAACAGACGTGAATGCAGGGTGTTTGCATGGAGGATATATCGGAGTTTCAAAGAGCCGTGGCAAGGGCGCAAAAAGTGGCGATTTCGCAAATCTGCTGCGTTGCCCCCAGCGTGTCGCCCGTGTGCCCGGCAAGCCGGCGGCGGATGAAGACGGTGCAGGCAAATCCTGCGATGCCGGTGGCGAGCAGGCTGGCGACGAGCGGCTGCAGGCCGAAGGCCGGCCAGATCAAAAGCGCTGCGAGGAGACCGGCCGAAACGAGCGCAAAATGCATCGCCGCCTCATCCGGCTGACCGTTGGAGGCGGCCACGCCATCGGCCTTTGCCGGCGGCAGCCGCTGCCAATGCCAGACGATCGCGCCGCGGCTCAGCGCCGCGACGGCGGGAATGGCAAGGACTGCTGCGAGCGGCGAGGAATGGCGGACAATGGCGGCAAGCGCTGCTGCGCGGATCGCTAAGGAGAGAATGAGCGCGATGGCGCCATAGGTGCCGATCCGGCTGTCTTTCATGATGATGAGGCTCTGCTCGCGGCTCTTGCCGCCGCCGATGCCGTCGGCCGTATCGGCTAAGCCATCTTCGTGCAGCGCGCCGGTGGCAAGAGCCTGGACTGCAAGTGCGACCAATCCGGCCACCAGTGGATCGGCTTGCAGGCCTAGAAGAAGGAGGAGAGCGAGGGCTGGGACAAAGCCGATGAGAAGGCCGGCGAAGGGAAAGGCGCGCACCAGGCGGCCGAGCCTGCCGTCATAGCCGTGGAACAGCGCTGGCGGCATGGGAAGGCGGCTGAGGAAGGCGACGGCGCGGGCGGTATCGACCGCATAATCCTTGATCTTCATTCTGTTTCGTTCTGCCGGAGGCCCCGGCGGCGCTTTTGGTGTTGTTCGCTTCGTTCGCCGGCTTTAAGAGAGAGAGCCACCGCAAAGAAGCTGATTTGCTCGACGCAAACAAGTGGTTTGCGTGAAAACAAGAATAGCCGATTCATAGGAATACCGCACAGATGAGCGTTTCAGGCCTGCCGTTCGACGATTTCCGTACCCTGCTCCGCGACCTGCCGGGGCCGGATGCCCGCGCGCTGGTGGCCGCACGCGAACGCGATGCGCAGCTGACCAAGCCGCCGGGTGCGCTCGGACGGCTCGAAGAAATCGCCTTCTGGCTCGCCGCCTGGACCGGTCGCCCACCGGCCGTCAACCGGCCGCTGGTGGCAATCTTCGCCGGCAATCACGGCGTCACCAGGCACGGCATTACCCCTTTTCCTCCGGCGGTGACGCAGCAGATGGTCGAGAATTTTGCAGCCGGCGGCGCGGCGATCAACCAGATTTGCGTCGCTTATGATCTCGGCCTGAAAGTCTTCGACCTGGCACTCGATTATCCCACAGGCGACATTACCGAGGAGGCGGCTCTGTCCGAGCGTGACTGCGCCGCGACCATGGCCTTCGGCATGGAAGCAATCGCCGGCGGCACCGATCTGCTCTGCATCGGCGAGATGGGCATCGGCAATACGACGATTGCGGCTGCGATCAATTATGCCCTCTATGGCGGTTCGGCGCGCGACTGGGTGGGGCCCGGCACCGGCTCTGAAGGCGACATGCTGGAGCGCAAGATCGCGGCGGTGGAAAAGGCAGTGGCGCTGCATAGCGACCATCTCGATGATCCGCTCGAGATCATGCGGCGGCTCGGCGGGCGCGAGATTGCAGCGATGGCCGGCGCTATTCTTGCCGCCCGCATGGAGCGCATTCCGGTGCTGATTGACGGTTATGTCGCGACTGCCGCGGCTGCGATTCTCAAAGCCGCAAATCCTACCGCGCTCGATCATTGCCTGATCGGCCACGTCTCGGCCGAACCCGGGCATCTGCGCTCGATCGAGATGCTTGGCAAGACGCCGCTTCTGGCGCTCGGGATGCGGCTCGGCGAAGGCACCGGTGCGGCACTGGCCGCCGGCATCGTCAAGGCGGCGGCCGCCTGCCATTCCGGCATGGCAACCTTTGCGCAGGCGGGTGTTAGCGGCAAACATTGAGGCTGCGGCCGGCACCGGCGATGCGGGCTCCGGTTCGCTTGCGCCGTTCAGTCGGATTCGCTATTTGCCTATTGGCTCACCAAAGGGGGAGATGGCGAAGACTTTCCCGGGTCTGGGGCGCAACGGGAAGAGGAGAGGGCGTCTTGACCAAGCCTGCGGTGACGAAAGAGACCGGATTTCGGCATTTCATCGCCGCTGCCAGCTATTCCTGGGCGGGCTTTCTGCGTGTGCTGAAAGAGGCGGCCTTCCGCCAGGAGCTCGGATTTTTCTTCGTGTCGCTCGTGGCGCTGGCGCTGGTCGGGGCAAGCGCCGGCGAGATCGTCGTCGCGGTTCTGCTATTTCTCGGGCTGTTTTCGATGGAGGCGATGAATACAGCCGTCGAGGAAGTGATCGACCGGATTTCGCCGGAGATTTCGATCGTCGGCAAACATGCCAAGGATCTCGGCTCCTTCGCGGTGACCTGCATGATCGCCGCCTGCTGTCTCTATCTCGGATTCGTTCTCGGCAAACACCTGTTTTTTGGTTGAATCAGGCAAAGCTCTTGCGCTTGCGCGCGACGGCCTGAGCCTCTTCGACAGCCGGCAGGCTCTGGAGCACGCGCTTGGCGGGCAGGATGGCGATGACCTCTGTGCCCTCGCGCAGCTTCGATTTCAGCAGGAACTGTCCGTCATGCTTGGCAAGGATCGCCTGGACGATCGGCAGGCCGAGGCCGGTGCCCTGCTCGGCGCTCTTGATGGCGATCGAGCCTTGGCCGAAGGCCGAGAGCACAACGGGAATCTCTTCTTCCGGAATGCCGGGTCCGTTATCCTTGATCGAGATGTACTGGCCGCCGCCGGCCGTCCAGCCGACCTTGACGTGGATTTCGCCGCCCTGCGGCGTGAATTTGACGGCATTGGAGAGAAGGTTGAGCACCACCTGGCGCATCGACTTCTCGTCCGCCCAGATGGCCGGCAACTGCCGCTCGAACTGATCCGAAATGGCGATATTCTTGGCGCGCGCACGCAGCTGGACCATGCCGATGCAATCTTCGGTGATATCGAGAAGCGAGATCGCCTCTTCGCTCAGTTCGTATTTGCCGGCCTCGATGCGCGACAGGTCGAGGATTTCGTTGATGAGATCAAGCAGATGCTGGCCGGAGCGATGAATATCGCCGGCATATTCCTTGTAGGTCGGATTGGCGAGCGGCCCCATGACTTCGGCCGACATCACCTCGGAAAAGCCGAGAATGGCGTTGAGCGGGGTCCTGAGTTCGTGCGACATCGAGGCAAGGAAGCGGGACTTGGCGAGGTTTGCCTCCTCGGCGCGACGACGCGCCTCGTCAGACATCGATTTCGCCACTTCCAGCTCGGCGATCAGGTCGTCTTTCTCCGACTGATAGGAGAGGATCCTGAGGTTCGATTTGAAGAGCCGGTCGCTGATGTAGTTGAAGAAGACCAAGGTGGTCGTGAACAACCCGGTCAGGCTGATTTCGAGGAGGTCGCGCGACAGGCCACTCTTGGCGCCAAGCGCCAGGACCGCCGGTGCGAAGGCGACCAGCACGGCAGGCGTCAGCATGAAATTCGACATCGCCGTGACGGAGAGCGCAATCAGCAATGTTGCGCCCTTATAGAGAATGAAGCTCGACGGCTCGCAGGTGTCGCAGCTCTGCAGCGCGAAGACGGCCCAGCAGCAGCCGACCAGGAACTGGCCGGAGAGCAGCAGGCGGCGCCATTTGCGGGCGCTCTCGGAGGTGATTTCCTGGCGGCGCGCGCGCCGCGCCAACAGAATATTGCCAGTGTGGCAGGTGAGCGTCAGCAGCGCCCAGAAGAGCAATCGAGTATCTTGGGTGAAATAAACGCCGAGGGCGGTAATGATGACGACAAAGAGCGGCATGATCGTCGCGCCCTGCAGCATCGACGCGATGTACATCTTAAGTACATCACGGTCGAAGGAGGAATTGGACGCATGGCCGGACTGAAGACGTTCGCGCGTCTGCCGCACGGCCTTGGAAACGGCCTTGTTGCGGTGGCTGCGCGACCTGTCGACGATAATCTTGTCGGTCGATGTGCTTACGCCGGTACTCATGTGCACGTTGAAACTTCATCCCAGGGTGGATAAGAGCTTAACCGGCAATTCTTAAGAAGATGTTTGCCATCTTTGCCAAGGATTTGTTTTTTAAGGAGGCGAAAGCGTGACACGGGGCCTGCGCCTGATTCGCGACGGCGTAACCGCTTTTGCCCTCCTGGCGCTCCTGGCGCTGATCGCCGCCAAGGTCAACGATACTGCGGCCACAAAGCATGTGGGCGCCTTTCATGCCGCCGATGGCGACAGTCTTTCTTTGGGGCGGGAACGCTTCCGTCTCGAAGGCATCGATGCACCGGAGCTTAATCAGAGCTGCGAGCGGGCGGGAGCGGTCTGGGCTTGCGGGCGCGCTGCGCGCCAGGCGCTGCAGGAGATGGTGCTGGTATCGGGAACGCTTTGCCAGGGCAGCCGGCGCGACCGTTACGAGAGGCTGCTCGTCGTCTGCCGCGATGGAGCAGGCGGAGACATCAATGCCGCCATGGTCCGGCGGGGCATGGCCATCTCCTATGGCGGGTACGGCAAGGAGGAGGCCGAAGCGAGGGTTGCCAAAGCGGGGATGTGGGCCGGAAGTTTCGAGCGGCCGCGCGATGTGCGCGACCATGCCCGCCAGAATTCCGGTTTCGACGCGGCGCTGCGCCTCATCGGGCGGATCGTCGGATGGGAGTAAAGCGATGACCGACGAAGCCGAGCTGGAAACTTTGCGACGTGAAATCGCCGCCTGCCGCATCTGTCGCGACGCGCCGGCAAAGGGCGCCGCGCGGCGGTTGCCGCACGAGCCGCGGCCGGTGGTCGTGATTTCTTCGAACGCCCGCATCCTGATCGCCGGGCAGGCGCCCGGACTTCGCGTGCATGAGAGCGGCCTGCCATTCGACGATGCTTCGGGCGACCGGCTGCGATCGTGGCTCGATGTTGACAGGGCAACATTCTTCGACCGCGACCGGTTCGCCATCGTGCCGATGGGCTTCTGCTTTCCCGGCTACGACGGCAAGAGGGCAGATCTGCCGCCGCGTCGCGAATGTGCGCCGTTCTGGCGGCAAAGAGTCATTTCGGCGATGCCGCAGATCGAACTGGTGCTGGTCATCGGTCAATATGCACAGGCCTGGCATATGGCCGGCGGAAGGCAGGCCGGTATGACCGAGACGGTACGGAGGTGGCGCGACAGCCTTATGTCCGGCCGATCGCCGGCGGTGCTGCCGTTGCCGCATCCGAGCTGGCGCAACAGCGGCTGGCTGAAACGCAATTCCTGGTTCGAGGAAGAATTGCTTCCTGTCTTGCGGGCACGGGCGAAAATGCTGCTTTCCTGAAACAAAATTCTTTTCGTCGCGCGGAATCGAGGTATACAAAGAAAATAATTCGAAAGGACTGACGTGCGCATGGACCGCCTCGACCGAAAAATACTGCGTCTTTTGCAGGAAGATTCGACCCTTGCCGTTGCCGACCTCGCCAAGAAAGTGGGGCTGTCAACGACGCCATGCTGGCGCCGCATCCAGAAAATGGAGGAAGACGGCGTCATAAAGCGTCGGGTTGCCATCCTCGATCCCGAGAAGGTCAACACCAAGGTCACGGTTTTCGTGTCGATTCGCACGGCTACCCACTCGATCGAGTGGCTGCGCCGTTTTTCCGAGGTGGTCGCGGAATTCCCCGAAGTTGTCGAATTCTACCGGATGAGCGGTGATGTCGATTATCTCTTGCGAGTCGTCGTGCCCGATATCGCAGCCTATGACGCCTTTTATAAGCGGATGATCGCAAAGATCGAGATTCGCGACGTCTCCTCCGCCTTCGCGATGGAGCAGATCAAGTATTCGACGCAGTTGCCGCTGGACTACATGATTCTCGAGAACGCCAAGTCCAACGAGGATTGACGCCGGTGTGATTTGCGATTGCGCGAATGTGTCCGGCAGGTTGTATCGGGACGATAGGCGCGGTCGCGTATGTCACGCCTGAGTCTGGCCGCTCAGGCGATTCGACTGCATGCATGAATGTGCAGGGCGAAATGCGGCTTTCCCGAGAAAGCGGTCGCAACTGCAGTAAAAGCCGGAAAAAACGCGAAAAATGGCTCCGTTTTCGCCAAAATCTCTGAAAAGTATATAGCCTAGTAACGATTGCGAGGTTATGGTGTGTGACATCAGTGAGCGTCATGTCATCATTTTGTCTCATTGGTATCGAATTCAGGACACCATGTTCTACACCGCTGCCTTGTATATGTTCATTAGCGGGCGGTAGATTTTAGGCTTTACCAATATGTCCGACAGGGGGTCGGGCGGTGAAGAATTTGACGATGCAGGTAGCGTTTGCGGCCGGCGATGGAGGTTTCCGTCGCGGGACCGCTTGTTGTGTTTTTTTTGGCTAAATATCTGGAGTTGTTGTATAAAAATCACGTTTGCGGGGAAAGTTGCTGAACCTGACCCTTCTCGCCTGCATCGAGAATTGCCTGAGAGAGCCTTGTATGTGATGACGGTTTGGCGGTTCGATCGATCCGCACGCCGAGATGGCTGTTCAAACTGGGCCGGCTTCAAATCGACTACCCGATTGGAAGCCAGCCCCGATCGACAAAGGAATGGATTGGTAAATGAACATCAGAATGGTTTTGCTCGCATCAGCAGCAGCATTTGCTGCATCGACGCCGGTTCTTGCAGCTGACGCTATCGTTGCTGCCGAGCCGGAACCGGTTGAATATGTTCGCGTCTGCGACGCTTACGGCACCGGCTACTT
>NZ_JARFVE010000040.1:0-4348 GCF_029194105.1 Rhizobium mulingense
GCCCGCGCCGCCGACGTCAAGGAAGTGCAGATGCTGCACTGGTGGACGTCAGGCGGCGAGGCGGCGGCGTTGAACGTGTTGAAGGAGGATCTGGCGAAGGAAGGTTTTGCCTGGAAGGACGTGCCGGTTGCCGGCGGCGGCGGTGATGCGGCGATGACGGCGCTGAAGGCGATGGTTGCGGCCGGCACCTATCCGACCGCCTCGCAGATGCTCGGTTATACCGTGCTCGATTATGCCGAGGCCGGCGTCATGGGCGACCTGACCGAGACGGCGAAGAAGGAGGGCTGGGACAAGTCGGTGCCGGCGGCGCTGCAGAAGTTCTCCGTCTATGACGGCAAATGGGTCGCAGCCCCGGTCAATGTCCACTCGGTCAACTGGCTGTGGATCAACAAGGCGGTGATGGACAAGATCGGCGGCACCCAGCCGAAGAGCTTCGATGACCTGATCGCCCTGCTCGACAAGGCCAAGGCGGCCGGCGTCATCCCTTTGGCGCTCGGCGGCCAGAACTGGCAGGAAGCGACGATGTTCGATTCCATCGTGCTGTCGACCGGCGGCCCGGAATTCTACAAGAAGGCCTTCAACGACCTCGACGAGGAGGCGCTGAAGTCGGAGACGATGAAGAAGTCCTTCGACAACCTGGCGAAGATCGTCAAATACGTCGATCCGAACTTCTCCGGCCGCGACTGGAATCTGGCGACCGCCATGGTCATCAAGGGTGATGCGCTGGTGCAGGTGATGGGCGACTGGGCCAAGGGCGAATTCGTCGCCGCCAAGAAGACGCCGGACACCGACTTCCTCTGCTACCGCTTCCCCGGCACCGATGGCAGTGTCATCTACAACTCCGACATGTTCGGCATGTTCAACGTTCCCGACGACCGCAAGGCGGCGCAGGTGGCGCTGGCAACGGCGACGCTGTCGAAGAGCTTCCAGTCGGCCTTCAACGTCGTCAAGGGTTCGGTGCCGGCTCGTACCGACGTTCCCGACACCGACTTCGACGCCTGCGGCAAGAAGGGCATCGCCGACCTGAAGGCGGCCAATGAGGGCGGCACGCTGTTCGGTTCGCTCGCCCAGGGTTACGGCGCCCCGCCGGCGATCGCCAATGCCTATAAGGATGTCGTCTCGAAGTTCGTCCACGGCCAGATCAAGAGCTCCGACGAAGCCGTCAAGCAGCTCGTCCAGGCGATCGACGACGCCCGCTGAGATCAGCCGATGACAAATGCTTCCCCGTCTCTTGGGCCGGGGAAGCTTCAGGCTCCGCAGCGATCATTGCCGAGCCGAGCCTGCGGGAAGGGAGATGATATCCATGAGCACAGTTGCCACCACCGATCCGGTTCTGACCCCCGGGCGATCGACGCCGATCTCGCTGCGGGGCCGGCTGCAGGATGCGCTGCCGAAGATCGTGCTGGCGCCGAGCTTCGTCATCACCCTCATCTTCGTCTACGGCTTCATCGTCTGGACGGCCTATCTGTCGTTCACCAATTCCAAGACCTTTCCGTCTTATGCGCTGACCGGGCCACGCGCCTATCAGCGGCTGTGGCGCTGGACCTTCGAGAGCGACCCGCCGTCCTCCTGGTATACCTCGATCACCAACATGGCGATCTTCGGCTTCCTCTATGTCGGCATCTGTTTAGCACTTGGCCTGCTGCTTGCCATCCTGCTCGACCAGAAGATCCGCGGCGAGGGGCTGTTGCGCCCGATCTTCCTCTATCCGATGGCGCTCTCCTTCATCGTCACCGGGGTGGCCTGGAAGTGGTTCCTCGATCCCGGCCTCGGGCTCGAACAGACGCTGCACCACTTCGGCTGGACGAGCTTCCACTTCGACTGGATCAAGAACAAGGACTTCGTCATCTACACCGTCGTCATCGCCGGTGTCTGGCAGGCCTCGGGCTTCGTCATGGCGATGTTTCTGGCCGGCTTACGCGGCATCGACGGCGAGATCATGAAGGCGGCTGAGATCGACGGCGCCTCGCCCTTCCAGCTCTATCGCCGCATCGTCATTCCGCTGTTGCGGCCGATCTTTCTCTCCGCCTTCATCGTGCTCGCCCATATGGCGATCAAGTCCTACGACCTGGTGGTGGCGCTGACCTCGGGCGGGCCGGGCGGCTCGGCCTGGCTGCCGTCCAACTTCATGTATGAATATACCTTCAAGCGCAACGAGATGGCCGTCGGCTCGGCCAGCGCCATCATCATGCTGATGACGATCTCGGCGATCATCGTTCCCTATCTCTATTCCGAACTGAAGGAGAAGGCGCGATGAGCAGCATGACCTCTCCGATCGGCACCTCCTCATCGGCTGCGCCAGCCGCAGGAGTGGAGCGCGGCAACAGCGCCCGCTTAATCGGCCGCATCGTCATCTACGGCCTGCTGGTCGTCTTCGCCATCCTCTACCTGATGCCGCTCTTCGTCATGCTCACCACCTCGTTCAAGACGATGGACGAGATCCAGGGCGGCAACATGCTGGCGCTGCCTGAGGCCCCGACCTTCGATCCCTGGGTGAAGGCCTGGGGCGAGGCCTGCGTCGGGCTGACCTGCGCCGGCATCAAGGGCTACTTCTGGAACTCGATCAAGATGGTGGTGCCGGCGGTGGCGATCTCCACCATCATGGGGGCACTGAACGGCTATATCCTGACCAAATGGCGTTTCCCCGGCCATACGCTGGTGTTCGGGCTGATGCTGTTTGCCTGCTTCATCCCGTTCCAGTCGGTGCTCTTGCCGATGGCCACCATTCTCGGCTCGCTCGGCCGCTTCGGCGTCACCCTGCAGAACGCCACCGGCCTTTCCTTCGGCTTCGGCAATTCGACGGTCAACCTGGTCTTCGTCCATGTCGTCTACGGCTTGGGCTTCACCACGCTGTTCTTCCGCAATTTCTACGAGGCTTTCCCGACCGAGCTGGTGCGGGCCGCCCAGGTCGACGGCGCCAGCTTCTTCCAGATCTTCCGCCGCATCATGCTGCCGAACTCGCTGCCGATCATCGTCGTCACCGTCATCTACCAGTTCACCAATATCTGGAACGACTTCCTGTTTGCCTCGGCCTATGCCGGCACCGGTGATTCCATGCCGATGACGGTGGCGCTCAACAATGTCGTCAACACCTCGACCGGGGTGGTCGAATACAATGTCAACATGGCGGCGGCGATGATCGCGGCCGTTCCGACGCTCATCGTCTATATCCTCGCCGGCCGCTACTTCGTGCGCGGTCTGATGGCGGGCGCAGTCAAAGGGTAAGTCATGGCCTTCCTGGAAATCTCCGGTCTCAGAAAGCGCTTCGGCGCCGTCGACATCCTCAAGGGCATCGACCTCGAACTCGAAAAGGGCGGCTTCCTGGTGCTGGTCGGCCCGTCCGGCTGCGGCAAGTCGACCCTGCTCAACACCATTGCCGGGCTGGAGACGATCACGTCGGGCGATATCCGGATCGACGGGCGCGCCATCAACGGCCTGCATCCCTCCAAGCGCGACATCGCCATGGTGTTCCAGTCCTATGCGCTCTATCCGAACATGACGGTGGCCGGCAACATCGCCTTCGGCATGGAGATCCGCGGCGTGCCGAAGGAGGAGCGGGCCAAGGCGATCAAACAGGTCTCCGACATGCTGCAGATCGGCCATCTGCTCGACCGCAAGCCGTCGCAGCTGTCCGGCGGCCAGCGCCAGCGCGTCGCCATGGGCCGGGCGCTGGTGCGCAATCCGCAGGTCTTCCTGTTCGACGAGCCGCTCTCCAATCTCGACGCCAAGCTGCGCGTCGACATGCGCACCGAGATCAAGCGGCTGCACCAGCGCATGGGCACCACCTTCGTCTATGTCACCCACGACCAGATCGAGGCGATGACGCTGGCGACCAAGATCGCCGTGCTGAAGGACGGCGTGCTGCAGCAGTTCGGCACGCCGGCCGAGATCTATAACAGCCCGGCCAATCTCTTCGTCGCCGACTTCATGGGATCGCCGGCGATGAACCTGCTCAACGCCACCGTCGAGGCCGGCGCGTCCGGGCTTGCCGTTGCACTCGAGCGGCCGAACGGCGCGCCGCTGCGATTGCCTGTTGTTGCCGGCAATCACGGCCTCGCGGCCTATGCCGGCAAGCAGGTGATCTTCGGTATCCGCCCGGAGGCCTTGACCGATCCGGATGGCGCCGACCGCAAGGCGCGCTCACTGACCGAGGACGATTGCCTGATCGAAGTCGTCGAACCGGCCGGCTCCGACACCTTCGCCGTCACCAAGCTCGGCGGCAAATCCGTCGTCGCCCGCCTGCGCGCCGATGCCGGCATCGCGCCGGGACAAAATACCCGCCTTGCCTTCAATCTCGACAAGGCCGTGTTCTTCGATCCAGACAGCCAGATGCGGATCGCGTGATGGC
>NZ_JARFVE010000041.1:0-3205 GCF_029194105.1 Rhizobium mulingense
CGCTCAATGACTTCTCCGTTCTTTTCCATAGGCGCGGTCAACCATCTTTCGATGTAGAGCAGAGCCCAGTTGCATTTGACGTCTTTTCTGACCGCCTTCAGCAAGAGATCATGCGGAAGATTGTCGAACAGCCCTTTGATGTCGAATTCCAGAACCCAATCGTATTTCCAGCACCGCTGACGCGTTACCCCAACGGCATCCAAAGCCGACTTCATCGGCCTGTAGCCATAGGAGTCTGGAAAGAAGAGCGGCTCTAAATCCGGCTCAATCATCTGCTTGACCACCATCTGCGCGATCCGATCACTGACCGTCGGCACACCCAAAACCCTTTGAAGGCGCGATGCGGCTCAAGCACCCGTCGACGTCGACCGCCATCTTGCCGGGGGTCACACTGCCGGTTGCCCGATGCCGCTGAGACCACTTCACAACAGACGACACGGCAATGTCGAACCGATCCGCCACAACCCGGCAGCTCTGACCGGCCGCAACTGAAGCCACTACACGTTCACGAAGATCATTCGAATAAGGTCGCGTCATGGAGGCTGGCCTCCTACTCCAGCACCCATCTTGAATCACAATTCTGCTGATTTGAGAATCTGGAGGGTTCTGTGAGGTCCGCGCGCCGTGCGTGCGGCATTCACTGATCGGACCTCATTGAAGCCGGATTGAGCGAAGGCGCGGGTTGTTTGTCGCTATGGGGATTTAGCCGAAGCGGTGGATGGCGTTTTGCAGGTTCGAGCCTTGGCGGAGCACGTTGACAGGTCTGGAAGGAGATACTTGCCGGTATTTGCGGTGTCTTTGACGCCCCTGTCGGCTGGTTTGCATCGACGGAACCCTTGGTGCTGTTGCGCTTTACGTTGCTCAGGCACGATGGGCCAAAGCACTTGCCTCGCGGCTGCTCGGCATGCCGACGCTGATCGTTGGACTGGTGGCACGCGTGGTATGATCATGAACTGTCTTCCCATGCTGGTCGGCAGACCGGCTGGATCGGGGTCCACGCGCCGATTATCGTCATCGTTCCGCCGCAACAGGGGCAGCGGTGCGCCAAAGGTGGTGGCTTTGCGTCCGGTTCTTCGACCGGCTGCTCCGGCGGCGGGACGCCGAGCAGGCTTCGGCACAGGTCCAGCTTCAGTTGCCGATGGACATTGGCAAGCAGGCCGTAATGACGAATGCGGTGAAAGCCGTCCGGAACGGTGTGAAGCAGGAGGCGCGGATGAACTCGTAGGCATCGAGCGTCATCACCTTTTGCCTGCCGCCCGTTCGATAATCCTTCCATCGGAATGTGACGCGATCGCCATCAATGCTGACGAGGCGGGAATTGGAGATGGCAATGCGATGGGTATAGCGGCCGAGATAGGCCAGTACCTGTTCGGGTCCGGCAAATGGCGGCTTTGCATAGACCACCCATTCGATGCGACGTGCTGCTCTAAGGGTTCGATTGAAGGCGACCGGATCGGCCAGAGCGGCGATATCGCCGCAGAATTGAAGTTGACCCAGATCGTAGGCCTGCCTCAGCTGTTCGAGAAACAGCCGCCGGAACAGCCGCGACAGAACCCGCACAGGCAGGAAGAAGGTTGGCCGGAAGGCAATCCAGCGCGACTGGTCGAACGACAATCCGCCGCCCGGCACGATACAATGGATATGTGGGTGGCAGTGGAGGTTCTGGCCCCAGGAGTGCAGCACCGCGATGAAATCGATCTCGGCACCCAGATGCCTGGGATCGGCAGCAAGCTTGCGTAGCGTCTCAGCCACAGCCTTGAACAGGATGTTGTAAACGGCGGTCTTGTTCTGGAAGGCGATTGCGGCGATCTGCTGCGGTAGGGTGAATACCACATGAAAGTAGCCGACCGGCAGAAGGTCGGCCTGCCGTGCGGCAAGCCAGTCACGACTCGCCTGTCCCTGACACTTTGGGTAATGCCGGTTGCGGCAGGAATTATAGCGACGCGGAACGCCGCGCAGTCCTGGCATTGCTGGACATGTCCGCCCAGCCGAGCGGTCCTGCACATCTCGACCGCACTCATGACCCGGCGTTCGACACGCCCGAGATGAGCGTCGTGTGCTTGGCGATATCTTTCCCCGTGGCGGTGAAAAATCTCCGCCACCTCCAGACCCGCCGCCATGGCGGAGCTTACTCAGCTTGGCGGCACCACCTCCAACGTCAGCCGGTCGAGCGGGCTGGTCGTGCTGCGGATCAGGGTGTTGGAAACCTTCGTGTAGCGTGCCGTGGTGGATAGATTGTTGTGGCCGAGCAAAACTTGGATGATGCGGATGTCGGTTCCGCTTTCCAGAAGATGGGTGGCAAAGCTGTGGCGCAGCGTATGCACCGTCACCCTCTTGTGGATCCCAGCCGCGGCGCACGCCGAACGGCAGGCAGAATACAGAACCTGGACGTCGATGGGCTTGGTCTCGTCCCGGCCCGGAAACAGCCAGACCTCGGGTCTCGCCAGCCGCCAATAGACCCGCAGGATCGCGAGCAACTGCGCTGATAGCATGACGTTGCGATCCTTTCCGCCCTTGCCATGCTCGACGCGGATGATGCCGCGTCCGCCTTCAATGTCACGGACCTTGAGATGGACAGCTTCCGAGGCGCGCAGCCCCGCCGCATACGCTGTCGTCAGTGCGGAACGGGTCCTCAGGCTCGGAACCGCTTCCAGAAACCGGACGATCTCGTCGCCGTTGAGGATCGTCGGCAGCTTGGCGGGTGTCCGGGCATAGGCAATGCGCTCCGGTATCTCGCCATGACCAAGCGTGACGCCAAAGAAGAACCGCAGGGCACAAACTGTCTGGTTCAAGGCTGGCCATGATAGGCCCGATGAAACCAGATGCACCTGAAACGCGCGCACGTCTTCCAGTCCAAGACGGTCTGGCGATCGCCCGAAATAGCGCGAGAACTTCGTCACCGCATGTAAATACGATCGTTGCGTTGCTGGCGAAAGGTTGCGGATCGTCATGTCATCGATCATGCGCCGGCGTAGAGGGCTCATCTCCGTCATCGTCATCTCCTGATTGAAGGTTGGGCAAAACAGCCCATTCCTTCAATCAGGAGCGCTTCATGCAATCAGATCCTCCAAATGCCGCGAAAGCGGCTTCGTTCAATCCCTGCCGATTCCGATAAGCGATGAACCGCTCTAGTTGTGAGCTTTCAGGAGGTTGTCCATTCGGCCCTGGTCGAGAAAGCTGAGGTTGTCAAAGCTTCAGTGATTCT
>NZ_JARFVE010000042.1:0-3062 GCF_029194105.1 Rhizobium mulingense
GATCTCGCGCAAGACATGATCCCAAACACCCGCTTTTCTCCATCGCACAAAACGGTTGTAGCAGGTGGTATAAGGCCCATATCGTTCCGGCACGTCTGCCCAAGGCGAGCCTGTGCGGAACCGCCACAAAATGCCGTTGATCACTCGCCGGTCATCGACCCGCGGCACGCCGCGAACCTTGTTGGGCAACAAGGGCTGAATAATCGCCCACTCGAAATCAGTCAGGTCGAAACGACGGCGAGTCACGCAAGGCCTCCAAATCAAAGCCTCATTGAATCATCACCCATCCGGTTAGAAAACCCCGTTTATGAGTTTGCAGCCTAGATCGGCGCCATCCTCGATGAATCGGCGAAGCGCGCCAACATGAGCCGTACCGCAACATACGTCACAGCCAATTTGCGCGGAAGCTCCGGCCTCTCGCTCCGACCCAAGTGCGATGCCGATGGGTTGGATCGGGTGCGAGATAAACGACTGAACGATGACGGAGCGATATGCGGCGACTTCACCGCCCGGACTGAAAAGGCGTATGGCGCCGCAACTTCCAGTCTGGCGGAAAATCGTAAATCTGTGAGACGAAGGGTCATGCATAAAAATTGGCGAGAATCACGATCGCTGATGCAGGTCCGGGAATTGATATGCAGAATTTCAGCAGAATTTAAGCCGATGCGCTTTTCCAGAACAAGGCAACGAACATGCTCGCTGGCGACCTGAAGAGGGATCGGTATGTTGTTTCTCGACGGCGGACTGGTTTCGGTGATTGTCTCTGTTCGCTGGCGGCAGCTTGGCGCTATGCACAGCGAACGGGGCGGACGCTGGCCATCGATTGGCGTGGCTCCTGCTATCTCAATCAACCCTTCACCAACGCTTTTACGGTGTTCTTCGAGCCGATTCAAGATATTGCTGGCGTACGGGTTATTTGCGATGACCAGATCACCAGTTCTCATTTCCGGGACCGTTCTTCCCATCATGGTGGAACAAGCCCTCAATCGAGAGCGTTTACCGCCCCGATGAACAAATTTTCCGGGAACGTGAACCGAGCTTCTTTAAGCCCAGGACGATACTGATGCCAACACGGTAGTTTGTGATGCCTATGTGGCGGTGCGACCAAGCTGCCGAACGCCAGATATTTCAGAGCCTCAACCTTAGACCGGAAATTCCGGCTCGTATTCACGCCATCGATCAGGAGCACTTCAAGGGGCGCAGTATCATCGGTGTGCACGTACGGCACGGCAATGGCGAAGATATAATGGACCATGCGCCCTACTGGGCCGATCCGGAGTTGGCCTTACGCCAGGTGTGCACTGCCATCGAGAAGGCCAAAGCGCTACCGCATCGACGCCCTGTGATGGTTTTCTTGTGTACGGACAGCGCGCAGGTACGGGACCATTTACTCGGTGTGTTTCCCGATCAATCACTATCCCGAAATGCTTCCAGGAGGGCCAGGCCGGCCATTACACAGTGCATCGCTCGGAGTGGACGGCGGTATCTCTGCTCTTACAGAGATGTACCTTCTCGCCCGATGCGATACGGTAATTCGCTTTCCGCCGACCAGCGCCTTCACGCGCTATGCCCGTCTCTTCGTGCCACGTGTTATTGAGTTCGACTTGAAAGATCCGACTCGCTTGATCTTGACTGATGAATCGTCCGAGCATGAGCCGGCTTGATGAACCGGCACTCCGCTGAACAAATTCTCGGCGCCCTCGATTGAGGAGAGGTGTTCACTGGATCGCGATGTAAGCGCAGCACGCGACGAGGCAAGGCGGGGGCGCATCCTCTCCTAGCGTCTAGCGCGTCCAAAGGCTTGCTGGATCATTGTTGTGAAGGGTAGCTATTGGGCGCCTTCGGTGAATGGAAACGGCACCGCGCGCTCGACCCGCATCATTGGCATAGCAAGCTCGCACGTCGGCGATTCCGATGGGACGAGGACGTTCGCGCGCCACAGCCTCGTCGGCGCCTTAGCCGACGCCCTGCCTGATGCGAGGGCGTTCGTCGGGCTTGGTCGACAGATTGCCATCAAGCTGATGTTCGTGCTCTATGCGGTCGTGGGCGTGGCCGGTGCCGTTCTTTATTCCCGCATCCCGACACGTCTGGCAAACCGCTCGACCACAGAAGCCGCCGCCGCGCTAGGCTGTAGTGACAAATTAATGATTTGGGATTCCGTTTTGGGAGCAAATCAGATTCAACGCTGACTTTTGGAGGTTGGCGATGGATGGTGAGGTTCTTCGAGACGATCAATGGGAGCGGCTGAAGCCGTTAGTGCCCGGCGGTCGCAAAGGCCGGCGCGGTCCGCGTAGTGACGGACGCCGGTTCTTCGATGCGGTATTGTGGCTCGCCCGGTCGGGTGCGCGCTGGCGTGATCTGCCGGAAGACCGCTTCGGCCCCTATCAGACGATCAAACGGCGCTACTATCGCTGGATCGAACAGGGCATCTTCGACAAGATTTTCGAAGCCGTCGCGATCGATCCGGATATGGAGTGGTTGTCCATCGACGCCACGGTGATCCGGGCACAAGCGCAAGCGGCAGGCGGACGCCGAAAAAGGGGGGACCGCAAGCCCAGGCTCTCGGCCGTTCCCGCGGGGGATTTGGCAGCAAGATCCATGCAGTAGTCGATGCGCTCGGCTTGCCGGTGCGCCTTCACCTGGGACCCGGCCAGCAGAATGATATGGCGCCTGCCTGCGATCTCGTCCGGGGGCTGCCGGCCAAGCAGGTGCTCGCCGACCGCGCCTATGACGCCGACAGCCTGCATGACATTACTCTCGAACAAGGTGGCGAACCGGTCATTCCACCACGCCGTCATCGAAAGTATCAGCAGCCTACGACCGCATCGCCTACAAGGCCCGCTGGGGGATCGAGAGCTTCTTTGCAAAGCTCAAGCAATGGCGGCGAATCGCAACGCGCTACGACAAAATCGCCGCCAACTTCATGGGATTCATCAAAATCGCCGCCATCATGCTCTGGCTCAAATGATTAAATTGTCACTACAGCCTAGAGCGTTTCAGGTTTTCACGGAAGCATATCCGGCATTGGCGAAGTAGTTGCTGCATTCGCTGGGCTCGATGGT
>NZ_JARFVE010000043.1:0-2715 GCF_029194105.1 Rhizobium mulingense
AATGCCTGAACCAGCATTGGTTCCTGACCCTTGCGGATGCCCGCGAAAAGATGGAGGATTGGCGTAGATACTACAATCCTGTTTCATAACACCCATCTTTCTATGTCATTGAAAGAAATAGATTTTCCTGATCTGGAGGCGATCCCGCGGGGTGGCGAGGGTTCTTCCGTACACGATCGAGAATCTGACGTGCTTGCGGGGTCGCGAGTTTGGAACGGCTGAAGATCCATGGGCCATCGGGTAGCGGATGAGCCCCCTTAATATCGCCAGCCTCGGCCGCCAGACGCAGCGTCTTTGGCGATATCCCGAGTAACTTTGCCGCACCGCCCAGATTAAGCCATGGCTCAACCCCGTCGATCTGCGGACGGAAGACCGGAATCTTGCGATATGACCTCAGCGCGGTGACCCGCTCCCGTGTCCAGCGATTGCCATTGCCGGTCGTCAGTCCGTTGCGATTGAGGACACCGGCAATCACATCATCATTGGCGATCAAGACGAGCTGTTTCACAGCGTCGACAATGTCGTCAGGGGTCGCATTTCTTTGGCTACGGTGTCGCTTCGGCAGGCGCAGTTCGGTGTGGACGCCTCCAACCCAATGAATGACGAGGACGATCTCAGAGGTTCCATCATCGAGATCGGCGACCACTTCATTGATGAGCGTGCGCACGATGCGCTTCTTCAGCCTTGCATCGGTTGTCGGCGCCGTCCAGACGGCGCGAAGGTTTCCCGCAAGTGCGGTTACCTGTGATGCGGACATGGGGAACGGATGCGGCGTAACTGTCCGATGTTTGGCAATCTTGGCCTCGATCTCACCGACGCCAGTCAGCGCCTTGTTCCAGCGTGCTTCCAGCTCCGACGTCACCAGCCTATTCTCTGGATCGGCCGCGTCATATTGCCGGAATGCCCGGTCGGCTACATAGCGTGCTGCCTCGAGGTCGCGCATCAGGGCATCCTGAACCTGATCGCGTTGGTTGGCCATATTGCGTTCCGCCTCGACGGCGGCGGCAATGGCTCCTGGCTCGACCACGCCGAGAAGTGCCTCTTCGATCGCGTCATCGACCCGCAGACCGCCGAAGGCGATGCAACGTGGTTCGCCGTTGTCGAGCAACCCTCGCCAACAGGAATAGCGCGGGATGTTATGGTTGGCTCCTGTGTAACGAACCGTCAGCTTCCGGCCGCACCTTTTGCAGCGGAACAGGCCGGCAAGCAGAGCGTCGCCATGCTTCGGCGCTCCATGATGGCGACTGGCCGGTACATTGTCGCTGACCATCTTGCGGATCTCCTCCGCCCGTTCCCAACTGATGTAACCTTCGTGCGCATCCGGGATCAGCGCCAGCCATTCATCACGCGCCTTGCGGCGAATTCCAGATCGGCCATCGTATCCTGGTACGGAACGACTCTTACCATAAGCATAAGCGCCGCCGTAGATCGGGTTCGCAATCATCCGGTGGATGGTGGCATAATTTGGCCTGCGCCAGATGACGTCACCGTTGGCGCACCTGACGGGCAGGTCCAATCCCTGCTCAAGGAACCATAGCAAGGCCTGCCGGGCACTCCCGAGTTCGGTGACCTTGTCGAAGACGAGTGCGATGGCTTCCTGGATGCGCCGATTGGGATCCTTCTCGATCCTGTCACCGGCCTTTACGAAGCCGGCCGGAACAGTGACGACGAGTTCACCGCGGCGAGCCTTCTCATAGCGGGCGGAAAGGGAACGCTGACGCAAGAGATCGAGTTCATACTCGTTGAGGCTGCCCTTCAAACCCAAGAGCAGGCGGTCGTTGCCCTGGCGGGGCGCATAAACTGCTTCCTGGTCGACCAGGACGGTATCGACAACGCGGCACATCTCGATGAGTTGCTGCCAATCGCGGCTGTTCCGGGCGAAGCGCGATACCTCACGCGCGGCCACGGCGCCTACCTTGCCAAGGCAGACTTCCGCCACCATCCGATCAAATCCAGCGCGGGTCACGCCGCCGGCGGCCGAACGACCAAGGTCGTCATCCACCGTCTCTATATGTGACCATCCAAGCGCTGCCAGACGGTCGCGCATGGCGTACTGGAGGGCGCTGCTCTCTCGATTGTGCAGAACCTGGTGAGCCGAGGACTGCCGAACATAGAGGATGGCCTTCCGCTCCAGATGATGCGGCGCGATCTTCTCATGCATCATGACCGGCCTCCTTCTGTTGGCAGGCATGTCCGCACTTTGCGTGATCGACGAACAGCCGCACGATGAGCACCGTCAACGCTTGGCGGGTCTCCTCCGGCAACTCCGGCCATTGCGGCGTCCCTGCCGTCTTCCCCCGCTGCGGGGCCGAGAACAGATCGAACTGGCATGTCATGGGCTGGCGAGGCATGAACATCTCTCCGACTCGTTTCGTGAGAGACCAATGCTGCGCCCATTACCGAAGATTGCGATGAGGCATCAGCGTCCTTCAGCAATCTTGCCAAAGAATGCAGGCTTGCGAGATCGACGTGCGGGACCGCCAGGCTGCGCCAACAACCACTCACTGATCGGTCGAACATCCACGACGGGACCTCAAGAAGTCGACCAGAAGAAGAACCAGAAAGGCTGCAGCGGAAAATATGCGTCCCTTTAGACACCGCCTCATGCACGTGAACAAGCCGTCCGGACCAGGGATGCCACGGATACAGAAGCTCGCGAACCTCGGTCCCGTGGGTGTTCTGTCGTCGTGTTGTACAATGAGGAAAGACCTCATG
>NZ_JARFVE010000044.1:0-2581 GCF_029194105.1 Rhizobium mulingense
GCAATGCCCCGTTCATTCTGCCCATGTCGGCGATGAAGTCGAGGTTCACTATCGCTGGCATCCACATTTTGGCCAGAAGGTTTCCATTCGTCGCGTCGAAGAACGAGCGACAGGCCGGTTTTTGAAGGTTCTGGGGCCGACAGGTGTCGTCATCGCGATCTCAGGGTGGATGATCGATCCCGTGGTCTGCCGCGGCATGACCATGGGAACGCCACGCGTCGATCTTGCGACGCTAATCGAATTGAACAGGCTGGTCTCTGGCGGCAGCAAAGCGGCACCCTTCCGAAGTGGACGTAGAATCACTCAGGAGGACCATGATGAGATCCCGCAATACGCTGGTGCCGGCGTCGGGCCGGCAGCTCGACCTGATATTCAAAACTCGGATGCTCGACGGACTGAGCGACAAGGAACGCAAGAAGGCGATTTCAACGCTGGCTTGCCTGCTGATGCAGGCCGCAGGCCTCGTCGTCGAGGAGGTCAACGATGACCAGCACTGATTTGATTCCGACAGCGCTGCTCGCGCGCAAGGCCGTCGTTTATGTGCGGCAATCCACGCAGTCGCAGGTTATAACCAATCTGGAAAGCCAGCGACGGCAGTATGATCTTGTTGACATTGCGCGACACCACGGCTTCAGCGACGTCGAGGTGATCGACGACGACCTCGGGCGCTCTGCCAGCGGAACCGTCGCCCGTCCGGGCTTCGATCGTCTCGTCGCCCTACTGTGCGCCGGCAAAGTTGGTGCCGTTTTCTGCTTCGATGCTTCACGGCTTGCGCGCAACGGTCGGGACTGGCATCACCTGCTCGAACTGTGCGGCCTGGTCGAAGCCCGCGTCATTGACCATGACGGCGTCTACAATCCATGTCGACCCAACGATCGGCTGCTGCTGGGAATGAAGGGCAGTATCAGCGAGTTCGAACTGGGCGTGCTGAGAGCCCGGATGCTCGATGCCGCCAGGTCGAAGGCGCGCCGTGGCGAACTGCGACTTTCCGTTCCGTTCGGCTACATTTGGCATCGGGAGGCCGGGCTTGGGCTCGATCCTGATCTGCGTCTGCAAGAGGTAATTCGATCCATCTTCGCCCGCTTCCACGACCTTGGAAGCGCGCGTCAGGTGCTGCTGTCGATGACGAAAGATCAGATTCACTTCCCTCGGCCGTCGGATGAAGGGCGCATGACCAACTTCGTATGGATGCCAGTACGTTATCGCAATGTGATCGGCATCCTCAAAAACCCCTTCTACGCCGGCGTTTACGTCTATGGGAAGAGCGAGAAGCGGACTGCCATCGTCGATGGACGGGCTCGGCGCAGTTACGGGCACGGCAAGCCCGTCGGTAGCTGGGAGGTGATGATCCGGGACCATCACGAAGGTTACATTAGTTGGGGCGAATACGAGCGTAACCAACAGCAACTGGCCCTCAATAATTATGGCCGCTCGGGTGGGACTAAATCGGGCCGCGGCGGCAAAGCATTATTATCAGGTCTCCTGACCTGCGGACGGTGTGGACGGCGACTGAGTGTTGCCTATACGGGAAATCCACAAAATCCTGTCTATCGCTGCTATAAACAGAACCTGATGATGGGCTTGCCCCGTTGCATGACGTTCGGCGGCTCGAAGGTCGATGCGGCGGTTGCGCGCGAGTTGTTGCGCGCGGTAGAACCATTAGCGATCGAGGCGACTTTTGAAGCAGAGCGGATGCACCGGGAGCGACAGGAAGACCAGCGCCACATTCACGATCTGGAGCTACAACAGGCCCGCTACGAGGCTAGCCTCGCCGAGCGCCGCTATGCGGCATGCGATCCCGACAACCGCCTGATAGCTGCACAGCTTGAGAAGAATTGGGAAACGGCGCTACGCCGCGTCCGTGATCTGGAAGTGCGCAGGCCTACCGAAAGTCCTTCAACCATCGAAGTTGACCCAGGCACTTTCGCAAACCTCGCCGACAATCTGCAGGCGGCCTGGGAGTCGCCGGATGTCACCATGCGCGTGCGCCAGCAACTGCTACGTACATTGATCGCCGACATTGTTGTCGATGTCGATGATGAGGTGCGCGACGTGGTGCTGACCATCCATTGGAAAGGCGGTCAGCATTCGGAGCTCAAGGTTCGCAAGCCCCAGACGGGTGAACACGGGTGCGCCACAACGGAAGATGCTTTGGCAGTGATGCGGAGCATGGCAGGACGCTGGTCCGATGAACATATCGCCGCGTCGCTCAATCGAATGGGAATGCCCACGGGGCAAGGAAAAACCTGGACTGCACACCGGGTCGCTTCCGTAAGGCGGGTCCGGGCCATTCACGCGTACAAATCAGCCGATAAAGAGGGCGAATGGCTGACCATGACAGAGGCGGCGGCGGTTTTGGGCGTGACCAACCACCGAATACGCCACCTGATCAAGACGAACGTGTTGTCTGCCGAGCAGGTGGTTCCCGGCGCGCCGTATCAAATCCGGGCCAGCGACCTGACTTCGGCGACCGTCCAAGCCGCGATAGCCCGAAAGGGCCGCCCGTGTCGCATTGCTGACACCGAGACGCTTCCAATGTTTACAGATACTTAAAGAGGGAGTGCACAATGACTCAGGTCCG
>NZ_JARFVE010000045.1:0-2486 GCF_029194105.1 Rhizobium mulingense
TGTGTTTCGGCGTGCAAATTTGACCCCCTTGGCGGGGTAATCGGCGTCCAATTTTGACCCCCCTCAGATTTCATCTGACCATCCGGCTTTTGGCGGCGGATGGAGTGGGAGTTGAAGCGAGTGGATACTATTGCGCGTGTTCGACGGGCCTTCCATGTGCAGGGCTGGTCGGTGAAGAAGATCGTCCGGGAACTGCATGTTTCGCGCAACACGGTCCGCAAGATTTTGCGTTCCGACGAGACCGATTTTACCTATGAACGAGAGCGACAACCGCTGCCGAGGATCGGAGCGTGGAAGGCCGAGATCGAGCGGTTCCTGACGACCAACGAGGGCAAGCCATCGCGCGAACGGTTGACGCTGATCCGGATTTACGAGGAGGTTCGGGCACTCGGCTACGACGGCAGTTATGACGCGATCCGGCGATACGCCAAGACCTGGGCGAAGAACCGGGGAGCCATGACGGCGGAAGCCTACGTGCCGCTCTATTACGCGCCGGGTGAGGCCTACCAGTTCGACTGGAGCCACGAGATCATTCTGATCAACGGCGTGACGACGACCGTCAAGGTTGCTCACGTCCGGCTCTGCCACAGCCGGATGATGTTCGTCAGGGCCTATATGCGCGAAAGCCAGGAGATGGTGTTCGATGCGCACGACAAGGCCTTCGCCTTCTTCCGTGGCACCTGCACGCGCGGCATCTACGACAACATGAAGACGGCGGTCGAGGCCGTATTCGTCGGCAAGGAGCGGCAATACAATCGCCGTTTCCTGCAGATGTGCAGCCATTATCTCGTTCATCCCGTGGCCTGCACGCCCGCATCAGGCTGGGAGAAGGGGCAGGTCGAGAACCAGGTTGGCCTCGTGCGCGAACGCTTCTTCACTCCACGCCTTCGCGTCAAAAGCCTGGAAGAGCTGAACGTATGGCTGCTCGACAAGTGCATCGCCTACGCCAAGGCGCACCGCCATCCCGAGCAGACCGAGCGGATGATCTGGCAAATGTTCGAGGAGGAGCGCGGCAGCCTCGTCCATTACGTCGGGCCGTTCGACGGATTCCACTGCGTCCCGACCTCGGTGTCGAAGACCTGCACGGTCCGCTTCGACAACAACAAATACTCCGTCCTCTCAACTGCGGTCGGCCGGCCGGTCGAGGTTCACGCCTATGCCGAGAAGATCGTCATCAGGCAGGACGGTGTGAACGTCGGTGAGCATCCTCGTTGCTTTGGCCGTGGCGAGACGATCTACGATCCCTGGCATTATGTCCCTGTTCTGGCACGCAAACCCGGTGCTTTGCGCAATGGTGCGCCGTTCCGTGAATGGGTCCTACCCACAGCGATGGAGAAAGTGCGCCGGCGGCTGAAGAGTGTCCATGATGGTGATCGGCAAATGGTCACCATTCTCGGATGCGTTCCCGCCGACGGTCTGGCGGCCGTCGATGCTGCCTGCCAGGAGGCTTTGGATCACGGCGTCTGCTCGGCCTCGGTGATCATCAACATTCTGGCCCGGAGCCGTGATCCGGCCCCGGCCGCAACCCTGCAAACCCCGGATGCGCTGCGGCTTACCCATGAACCGGTCGCCGACTGCGCACGGTATGACAGCCTCAGGAGGGCAAGCTGATGGAACGCACACAGGTTCTCGAACTGATGAGCACGCTGAAGCTCTATGGAATGCGCGGCGCTTACGACGAGGTCATGGGCAACGGCATCAAGCGGCAGCACGAACCGCCGCGCATCGTCGGCGATCTCTTGCAGTCGGAGATCGCCGAGAAGCAGGCCCGCTCCATTCGCTACCAGCTCAGCATTGCCAAGCTGCCGCTCGCCAAGGACATCGACGACTTCGACTTCGCCGATACGCCCGTCAATGAACCCCTGGTGCGGGAGCTGTCGACCGGCACCTTCGTCGCCGATCAGCGCAATGTTGTCCTCGTCGGCGGCACGGGAACCGGGAAGAGCCATCTGGCCATCGCGATTGCCCGCGCACTGATCCGCAACGGAACACGCGGGCGCTTCTTCAATGTCGTCGATCTGGTCAATCGCTTGGAAACGGAAACGCGCAGCGGCAAGCAGGGGCGGACGGCCGACTACCTCAACCGTCTCGACTTCATCATCCTTGACGAACTCGGCTACCTGCCGTTCGCCCAGGCCGGCGGCCAACTCCTGTTCCATCTGATCAGCAGGCTCTACGAGCGGACTTCGATCATCGTCACCACGAACCTGGCCTTTGGAGAATGGCCGACGGTGTTCGGTGACGCCAAGATGACGACCGCGCTTCTGGACCGTCTCACCCACCACTGCGAGATCGTCGAAACCGGAAACGAATCCTGGCGCTTCAAGAACCGCTCTCAAAGCTAAAGCCGAAGACGATCATCACGCGCACTTGGCCTACCCTCTGCAACCCCGGCCAGCGCCGGGCAGGCCAAGCGCTGATCTACAGCATATGGGGGGTCAAAATTGGACGCCGATAAGGGGTGAACTTTGGACGCCGATTGACAG
>NZ_JARFVE010000046.1:0-2427 GCF_029194105.1 Rhizobium mulingense
CCAGCCGTTGGCGATCCGCTCAAGTGTTTGGGTGAGCCAAGCCTGCGGGTCCACGTTGTTCATCTTCGCCGTCTGAAGGAGCGTGGCGATAGTCGCCCAGGTCCTTCCACCGCCATCGCTGCCGGCGAAGAGACTGTTCTTTCTCGTGATCGTCTGGGGCCTAATGGCACGCTCAACGATGTTGCTGTCGAGCTCGATGCGGCCGTCGGTAAGGAAGCGTTCGAAGATGGAGCGACGCGAGGTGGCATAGCGGATCGCTTCTGCGAGCTTCGACTTGCCGGAGATCCGCGGCAGGGTCTTTTGCCACAGGGCGAAGAGCTCAGTGACAACTGCAGCAGATGTCGCCTGACGTGCCGCGACACGCGCGTCAGGGCTCTGCCCCCGGGCCGCCGCTTCCACCTCCCAGAGCTTTGCCATCAATTCCACCGTCTCGCTGGCTATCTTGGAGCTGTCCGAGGCGTGGAGTTCGTAGAACTTGCGCCTGCTATGGGACCAGCAGCCGGCCAGCATCACGCCGTCATTGCCGCCGTCAGATCGGGCAAGCTTGTTGTAGGCACCATGCCCGTCCACCTGAAGGATACCGCGATAGCCATTCAGATGCCGGGCGACGCGATCGCCAGCGCGGCTATCTTCGAAGCGATAGGCGACCATCGGCGGGCCACTACCGCCAAAGGGTCTATCATCCCTCGCATAAGCCCATAGCCAGGCTGTCTTTGCCGATCCGGATCCGGGCGCGAGCGTTGGCAATGTCGTCTCGTCCGCAAAGATGCGCTCAGCCTTCTTGATCTCAGCGAGGATGTAGTCGGCCAGGATATCGAGCTCGTAGCCGAGCTTGCCCATCCATTGGGCCATCAGCTTCCGGTCAAGCTCAACCTTGTCGCGTGCATAGATTGCCTCCTGTCGATAGAGCGGAAGGCCATCTGCATACTTCGAGACAGCGATCTGGGCGAGAAGCGCTTCCGTTGGAATGCCACCCTCGATGATGTGCGCGGGCGCGGCTGCCTGGATGACGCCGTCTTCGTTCTTGAAGGCATACTTCGGCCGCCGGGTGACGATGACGCGGAACTTCGCCGGCACGACGTCCAGTCGCTCCGAGACGTCTTCTCCGATCAGCACCTTCTGTTTGCCGATGTGTTCGTGCAGTTCATCCGGCTCGATCACCACTTCGACTCGTTCCAGATGAGGTGCAAAGCCCTTGCGCGGCCGGGGTGCACGTTTCGCATCGGGATCAGCGGCACCCTTGTTTACCTTGGCTCGGATTGCCGAGATACCGGTCTCGATTTCCTCGAAGACAAAAGCCTGCTGCTCATCATCGATGCCCGGAGAGCCGAGCTTTTCCGATTGCCGGCCGAAGCGGGCGCGATCGAAGGCTTTCAGGATCTGGGTCAGTCGCTCGATGCGTTCGTCGGCATCGGCGTTTCTGGCTTTCAGGTCTGCGACCTCGCTCTCGAGAGCATCGGTGCGCGCTGCCTTCTCGGCCATGGCAAGGACCATGGCTTTCAGGGTCTCTACATCATCCGGGAGCTGTAGATCGGGCGGCGTCATGAGGCCTACCAGAGCACAATTTGCTCCGGTTTTCCTGCCTTTTCAGGCGGTTGATTCACTTCGCCGCAGCCCTTTACCCAACAATCTCCGGCGGCTTCACCGCCACTGAGCGCACCCGTTTCCAGTCCATGCCGTCAACGAGCGCCATGAGCTGAGCGTGATTGAGCTGCACCCGGTTGTGGCCGATCCGCGGCCAGCAGAACTGCGCCTTCTCCAACCGCTTGGAATAGAGGCAGACCCCTGATCCATCCCACCAGACGATCTTGACCCGGTCCGCCCGCTTCGCCCGGAAGACATAAAGCGAGCCATTGAACGGATCACTGCCGGCGTCGCGCACCAGCGACAGCAAACTGTCCGGCCCTTTGCGAAAGTCGATGGGGTGACTGGCGAGGAAGACCTTTACACCTGCGGGGATCATGCTGACCGAACTGCCCGGATGACACGCTGCAGATGAGCTTCGTCCACATCGGCGGGAGCGCGCACGACGACATCGCCAATCAGAACTTCGATTATCGCGCCGTCGGCAGATGGCGTGACTGCCTTATGACCGATCGGCGCTATGTTCTCCTTGTGAGAGCCCAGGGCGGCGCGACGCCAGCCAAACAGTTGTGACGGATGGATATCAAGCCGACGTGCGATCGCTGACACGCTCGAGCCAGGCTCGAGTGCCTCTGCAACTGCACGCGCTTTAAAATCGTCCGACCAGCGCCGCCGAAGCTGCCGAGGCGCGCCCTCAAATCGGTCCGCAACAGCCTCGATCATATGAAAAGTTCTAGTTCCAGAGCTAGGCGCAGACATAGAAGCTCACAGCAGTTCATCGTGTCCGCTACCGATAGCCGACCGCTAAGCTGCTTCGCCAGATGGGGTCTGCTTGTCGCTTAC
>NZ_JARFVE010000047.1:0-2421 GCF_029194105.1 Rhizobium mulingense
GAGACCCGCTCCTGAAAGCCGATCCCGGAGGGCCATCCTCCATCATTCACGCAGCTTCACGTTACGGGGTTAGCTCACACTGAACTCCTTCCGTGCCTCTGCAGCACACTTTCGTCGTGAGCGTACGGTGAGCTGTTTTTGCTGATCGGCCAAATCAGGCGATGTTCTGGCATTAGAACCAGCATTAGTGCTGACATTAATACCAGAACGAAGAGGTTTCATGGCTCGCATAGAGATCATGTCCGGTACCGAGCGCAGACGGCGTTGGTCGGACGAGGCGAAGCTGAGGATACTTGCGGAAGCTGATGAGCCCGGTGCTCGCATTGGCGATGTGGCGCGCCGGCACGACATTCATCCGGGCCAGATCCGCTTGTGGCGGCAATCATTCAACTATGCCGATCGGCCGACGGTGTTCCTCCCGGTGGAAATCACGGAGGAGGTTGGCGTAAGCCAGCCGTCTACCGCAGCAACAAGGCCGACGATCGTTGAGATCTTGCTTCGAAACGGTCGGAGCTTGAAGGTTGCGGTTGACGTTGAGTTGAAGCTGCTTGGCCCGCTCGTCGCTTGCGTGGAGGCGGTATGATCGGCCCATCGGGGAATGTGAGGGTCTATCTGGCCTGCGGAGTGACCGATATGCGGCGTGGCATTGATGGTCTGTCCGCGCTGGTCGAGACGGTCGTGAGGGAGGCACCGGGCTCGGGCGCAATCTTCGGCTTTCGCGGAAAACGCGCGGACCGGATCAAGCTTCTTTGGTGGGATGGCCAGGGGTTCTGTCTGTTCTACAAGATTTTGGAGCGCGGATACTTTCCCTGGCCGACGGCGAAAGAGGGTGTAGCGCACCTGACGCAGGCGCAGCTTTCGATGCTCGTTGAGGGGATCGATTGGCGACGCCCGGCGTGGACTTCCGCTCCCGGCCGAACGGGATAAAAGCTATATTTTGCAGGGGCATGGGAAGCTTAACGCTGGTGCGTCAGAGGCAAATCGGCTAGTTTCGCGGATATGGAAACAGCGCCGCTGGACAGTCAGGACGAGCTCAATACTTTGCGCGCACTCGTCGCGGAACAGGCGGCAAAACTTGAGAGCCAGGAAGCCGAGGTCATCAAGCGAGACTCCATAATCGGGCTTCTTCGCGCGCAACTGGAGCTTCTCCGACATCGGCAACATGGCGCGTCTTCGGAAAAGATCGACAGGAAGATCGAGCAATTCGAGCTGATGTTGGAGGAGATCGAGGCCTCCCGGGCCGAGGCTGAACAGCGCTCCGGGAAACCGCCTCTGCCGGAGTTGGACGACGCATCCGAGAAGCCGAAGCGCAAGCCTCTACCCGATGATCTCACCACCGAAGAACTGGTCTATGCAGCTCCCTGCAATTGCCCGACCTGCGGTGGCACTTCGTTCCTGAAGGCGGCCGACAGAGTGGTCCAGGTGCTGGAGCACGTGCCGGCGTCGGTCAAGATTGTCCGGCATGTCGAGAAGCGCATGATCTGCAGGGAATGCGATACGACAGTGGCTGGCGAGATGCCGACCTTGCCGATCGAGCGCGGCAAACCCGGGCCGGGGCTGCTCGCCCACATCATGATCGCCAAATTCGACGATCACATTCCCCTCTACCGCCTGTCAGAGATGTACGACCGGTTGGGGATAGACATCTCCCGATCCGTAATGGCCGACTGGGTCGGCCGGGTATCTGCATTGCTGACACCACTTGTCCTGTTAATCAGGGCCCATATCGCCGCACTCGACCGAATACATACGGACGATACCCCGGTCGATGTTCTCGACCCCGGGCGGGGCAAGACAAAAACCGGCAGGGTCTGGGTCTACATCTTTGACGGCAGTGGCTATCAATCCGCCACTCCCGCAGCCATTGCCTATTACTACAGCCCCGACCGCAGGGGCGCACATCCGGCTGACACCTGGCAAGCTTCAGCGGCGTCATGCATGCCGACGGCTACGGGGGTTACAAGAAGCTCTATGGCAACCAGATCATTGAAGCCGCCTGCATGGCGCATGTGCGCCGCAAGTTCCATGATGTGATAAAGCTCAAGCCGTCTCCGATCGCTGAGGAAGCGCTGTCACGCATCGGCGCTCTCTACGATATCGAGAACCGTATCCGAGGCATGTCGGCTGACGAGCGGCGCACCCTGCGCCAACACCATGCCCGGCCTGTTCTGGACGAACTCAAGGCCTGGATCGAGGCGACACTCTCGACTTTGCCTCAGAAGCAGAGGCTGGCCGAGGCGATGCGATATGCCCTGTCGCGATGGGCAGCCTTGAGCGTCTACATCGACGATGGCCGTGTCGAAATCGACAACAACATCGCTGAACGAGCCATGCGTCCGCTTGGCGGACCTGAGTCATTGTGCACTCCCTCTTTAAGTATCTGTAAACATTGGAAGCGTCTCGGTGTCAGCAATGCGACAC
>NZ_JARFVE010000048.1:0-1833 GCF_029194105.1 Rhizobium mulingense
GAGCGACAATCCGCTGCGGCCTTCGATCGATGGATCAACCTGCTGCAGCGGCGAAGTTGATCTGAACTCGGCACGTGGATCCGAACGGCCGTCCAGACCGGCCGGTTCCCGGCCACTTGCCTGCTCAGGGGACAACCCCGACGCTGCGTTCGCCTCAACGACTTGCTGGTACTGCCGAAGCCGCTTGAAAGAGATAGTGTGTTTTCCCATGTCTTCGGTGAAGTCTTGGTAATCTTTTTTCAACGACCATTGCTGCTGATCACTGCCGTTGAGCCGGCTCGCTATGCTCTCCCTACCCTTGGTTTGCAGCCAATTACTAAACTTTCGTTGATTGCTGGCCAGTCTCCAGACGACTCTCCTCTGCGAAGTCGAGTCCGATCCGAGCTTGCTCAGCTCTTCGTTGGCCAAGGCATCAATCATGAGGGCGTCGTCGGGATAAGGATGATGCTGTTTCAACTGCGACTCAGCGCCTAGATACTGCCGCAGCCGATCGAGACTCACGTTTATTTTTACTTCAACGTTAATAGTAAATTCCCTAAAATCGTCCTTCAACGACCGTTGCTGCTCATCACTGCCAGTCAGGCGACTGCTTATGCTCCCCCGACCATTCTTTCGGAGCCAATTACCAAACCTCCGTTGATTGCTGGCCAGATTCAAGACGCCTTTCCTCTTGGAAGTCGACTCCGGTCCGAGCTTGCTCAGCTCTTCCTTGGTGAAGCTATCAATCATGCGGGTGTCGTCGGGATAAGGATGATGCTGTTTCAACTGCGACTCGGCGCCTAGATACTGCCGCAGCCGATTGAAACCCACGCTTATTTTTACTTCAACGTTAGTAGTAAATTCCCTAAAATCGTCCTTTAACGACCGTTGCTGCTCATCACTGCCAGTCAGGCGACTGCTTATGCTCCCCCGACCATTCTTTTGGAGCCAATTACTAAACCTCCGTTGATTTATCGCCATATTCTGGACAACTTTCCTCTTGGAAGTCGAGTCCGGTCCGAGCTTGCTCAGCTCTTCGTTGGCCAAGCCATCAATCATGAGGGCGTCGTCGGGATAAGGATTATGCTGTTTCAACTGGGACTCGGCGCCTAGATACTGCCGCAGCCGATCTAAACTCACGACCACTTTTCCCTCGGCCTCGGTAAATTTCCTAAAATCCTCCTGCAACGACTGTTGCTGCTGATCAGTACCCGTGAGTCGGCTGACTATGCTCCCCCTACCCTCCCTTTTGAGCCAATCGCTAAACTTTCGTTGACTACTGGCATTTTTCTGAGAAATCGAGACCGGTCCGAGCTTACTCCGCTCTTCCTTGGCCAAGGCATCAATGACGCGGGCGTCATCGGGATAGGGATCATGAATTCGGCGACCCATCAGGCGCGGCCCAGGTCCAACGGCTTGGAGTTCTTGCCCCTCAGGCGCGAGCCTCCTGAAATGAGACAGCGCTGAGTTAAGGCGGTTCTGATCGTCCTCACCGCTTGCCCAATAATCCGCGATATCAACGGCTAGTGAATCTGGATCGTTTAAAAACCGAGAAGCCATCGAATCTCTGTTTTCTGCTCGGAGCCAACGAGCGAACCTCCTAAGAATCCCTAAATTGTTCTCGACGGTAGCCTCGGGAACCCTTCCGTCCCCTCGGCCGATGCTACCGTCGGGTAGAATTTCGTAGTTTCGAACTGCTTCCGCGAACTGGTTGATGCGGGACTCGTCATCGGGATGCATGTCCCGGTCGGCGGGGCGACCACGCTTTCGAACCTTAGTTGAGACCACGTGAGTCTCCGTTGCGGCATCGACGTCTTGCTGCCCCGAACCCCTCTCCGGCGCCAGCGACTGCGG
>NZ_JARFVE010000049.1:0-1591 GCF_029194105.1 Rhizobium mulingense
GCCTCAGGCAACGGAACCATATGCGGTGTAGCTGCTGACAGAACCCGTTGCGCGCTTGATAGTTATGCGACCTATGGGGCGGCGATCAGGATGAGACGCCGTATTGCCTCACCCAAGAGTGTTCCCGGAGAATAATGTCGTTGCCTCACTCGATGTTTTCGAATGCCTCACGGGTTGTTCCGATCGTATCCCCGCACCTGGTGCAGGTGACGGAGGTAGCGAAGCCGCTCGCGAGCGCGCCTCTCAATAGCGCTGTAGCGAGCGGGCGGCTTCGCGGGCGGTCATCATGTTTTCCGGTGGGGTCGGTTGTCGAAGGCCAACCTGGCGGTAAGAGCGCGGATGACGATCCTGTATTGTTCGGTAATGATCTCACTGCCCGACCTCTATACTTTCCGTCTGCCGCGCGGCATCGGCGAATGGCCCGAACACCAGCGCATTGGCCTGTGTACTGCGCCAGATTTTCATTCGGCGCTGCACGGTCCGAATGAGGCCGTCGGGATACACGCCGGGGCATTTGACCTGCAAGCGTTCAAGCAACTCTCGCGAAGTTCGCCAAGGCTCCGCCTCGAACCATTCCTCGAGTTCGGCAGTGACGGCGAGTAGAGGATCGGGTCTCCGCCGCTCTCGCTTGGCCGCTGGCTTGGAGCGGGCAGTCGGTTTCACTTCACCACCACGCCAAGCAATCCGTAAGCCAGAAAGAAAGTCTTCGAGCGTCAGGTACATCGCCTTGAGCCAAAGGCATGTATCCTCCGGCGTGCGTGGGTCGTCAAGCAGCCGCTGGAAGAGTGTGGCAGGACGATGATAGCGCTTGATCACCTTGGCTCCGTCACGGTGCTTTTCTTTCAGCTTGAATGATGGCTGAAAGAAATTCACGAACAACCGCATTGACGAATAAAGCTTGGCCAGCTCCCGAGTGGCTCGCAGCCCCTCGAAGCCTCGGTATCCAACGATCTTGCGCACGATTGCGCCATTCTTCTGCTCGACAAATGCCTGATCATTCTTTCGGTAAGGGCGGCAACGGGTAAGTTCGATATTATCGCGCAAGCAATATTCATGAACACTCTCGTTCATGAACACACTGTCGTTATCGGTGTCGAAGCCCAGCAGCGGGAACGGCAGCAACTTGCGCAGTTCGGCCAACGCAGTGATCAGTACCGTTTGCTCGCGAACCAGCAGCGGCGCGCATTCCGTCCAGCCCGTGGCTATATCTGTCAACACCAGCGTTTGCGAGAAGGCACCCCAGCGTACGGGCCGGAATGAGAAACGAGGTCAGCTTCGACAAAGCCAAGTGCGGGGTCATCCCAATCCGAGAAGGTTCGAACGGGAACACTACGCCGAATCGCTGTTGATCCTTTCCGGCGCCGCGGACCCGTGGCGCTCGCTTTAATCTCCTTGAGGACCCGATCAATCGTCGCTGGGCTCATCGTCAAGAGTCGCCGGCGCGTCTCGCTATTCATATCGCCGTGTCCATGACGTTCCATCGCTTCGATTAGTGTTGGCAACAGGGGGTGTAGTGTAAGCGACAAGCAGACCCCATCTGGCGAAGCAGCTTAGCGGTCGGCTATCGGTAGCGGACACGATGAACTGCTGT